>JAZQVD010000058.1:0-3952 GCA_045631665.1 Alloprevotella sp. | reverse complement strand
GTGTAGTTTTTCAGAAGTCTAATTTCATCCCCTCAAATCCTAAATTCCTCCCTCCCTTTTCCGAAAGGTGCCCAACAACTACTAACTACTATCTCCTAACTACTACCTCCTCATGTTCTTCCACACCCTAAAAATCTCCCTCCGCAACCTCAGTAAATACAAGTTGCAAAACCTCATCAGCATCATTGCTTTGGCAGTAGGCATCGTAACGCTTACTGCTACGCACTTTATTGTTAAACACATGGGTGTAGGGGAAGTATGAAAGTGTATTCACCAATCTTCAAGACTTTATGGAGAGTTCTTTAACGAGTTGCTCATAATGTGGGGAGAGGAGTCCAGTGTTTCCACTGTTACCCTATCACCCATAACTTACATCCTCTGCTCCATCCTCCTCACCGCTCTCATTGTTGCCCTCATCGTGGGGCATCACATTCGCGCAGTGATGAAAGTGAAGCCTGCGGATATGATTGCGAAGGAGTAAGGTTTAGAGTATAGATGACAATAAGAAAAAACTCCTCCCCTGCTTGCGCAGAGGAGGAGCATATAAATAACTTACTGACTTATTGTTTGAAACAAATTTCAGCGTCAATTACAAATATATCACCTTCACTATCCTTTAAGACATTACGAGGCAACAAGTCCCAAACCTCAAATTCTTGATTGGTGAAACGCCCTTTTGTGGAAGTACTATCAAAACCTAAAGCCGCCATGTAAGTTGCAATTTCAACCATAGTAGCAGGAGTAGCATCCTTGATTAGATGTTGCGTAAATATAGGCATAATGGAACTTCCGGGGAATCCCGTAAAACCATAAAATTTGTATGCCGTTTCTACAAACAACATATTGTGAAGAAGGATCTTACTGAAGAGTTGTAACACACTGCCGTTGGAATTTAGCAAATTGTTTACTTTAAAGATAATGTTATCTGAAACATATGTATCATTTTCATTACCACTCGGTCCTGGAGTTCCTAAATCAAAGATTTGATGTATCGGAGTCCACAATCCCAATTCATTTGCATACTTCTCTGCAACCGTACGCTCTACATCAGATGCTCTTACATGCTTTTTGCCTTCTCGAAGTTCGCCTTCATATAGGCTGCAGCGACAGCAGAGTTCATGGGCGATTTCATAGATTCGGCGATTTTCCGCATCTTCCGCTCCGCTGATTCTTTGTGAAATTGATTTAAGTAAGTCATGTGCCATTGCTTTTTGACGGCAAAGTTACAACTTAGCAAGTGAAATATCAAATTTTGGGTTAAGAATGTCTTTCTTCCAACCACTCAAAACCTACCCCTTATAACCTCAAACCTATGTTCATCCACACCCTAAAAATCTCCCTCCGCAACCTCAGTAAATACAAGTTGCAAAACCTCATCAGCATCATTGCTTTGGCAGTAGGCATCGTAACGCTTACTGCTACGCACTTTATTGTTAAACACATGGGTGCCCCAGCCATCAGCGAAGAGGCGTATTACGACCGCTGCTATGTAATGGAGCTTGCTGACATCAATTCGCCCGGGGTGGAATCTGCCACGGATGACCCCCCGGCAAAGAATATGTCGTTTGGCGACGTCTCATATCGCATCACGGATGAGATGCTTAGTGCACTCACTGCAGGAGGCAATTTGCCCGGTGTGGAGAAGATGTTCGACAACCGTGGTGTGACCGGCGGATACCTACTGATTAGTCAAACGGATTTCCTTTTGCCCGACTCCACGGAGCGCACAAGTAAGTATAAATTCTTTCTTACCGACCCCGACAGACTCGAGCATTTTGGCATACGCTCGGCTTTGACGGGCGAGAAACTGCCCGTGCTCAACGACAAGGAGGTATTCATCAGCGAATTGCAGGCGCGCGAAGTCTTTGGTGAGCAAAATCCCGTTGGTTGTACGCTTACCATGAAGATATTAGGCGGAGTTTATACCCTGACCGTGCGCGATGTGATTAAGAATGAGAAGATGATAGACGATTTAAACAACTACATGTTTGTTTACCTCAAAGATGAACCCGATGGTGGACGGTACGCCTCTGAACTGCTCATTCAACTTTCCGAGAATGCCACCCTCGAAGCGGTGCATGCCGAAATCAACCGGCGCTTGGAACCTTTCAGCATGAAGGCTCGGATTAGGACTTTGCGCGATGTGCATGCGGAAACCGTGGGAGTGCAGATTGTGAGCCGAAATGTGGTTTACGCCATCAGCGCTCTCATCTTGGTGGCAGCCTTAATCGGGTTCCTCAAAATGCAGTTGCAACTCTTCAGCATGCGCCAACGAGAAGTGGCACTACGTCGCGTGCACGGCGCCTCAAAGCGCAGTATCTTCATGCTCTTCTTTTGCGAAGTGGCGCTCATTCTCATACTCGCATTTGGCACCGCCTGGCTGTTTGCTCAATGGCTATCGAACTACGCCGAAACCTACATGATGATGTTCCTAAGCGAGTTGGGGTGGGAAATAGAAGGCATTTACGAGAGCGTAACCGTCATATCGCTCATCACCTTCCTTATCTGCATTCTCGTAATCGGCATCAGCACGCGCCGACAACTACGCCAGCGCCAAGGCATGGCGATTCAGTTACACAAAAACCGCAAGCACACACTGCGCAACACGATGTTGGGTGTGCAGTTCGTCATCAGCATCACCTTCCTCGGCGGTACGCTGTCGCTGACGCAGTTTGTCAACCGCATGATGGAGAGTTATAATGTGCCCGAGAACGACGACTTCTACGCTGAATGCATCCAGGTGAGTCCCTTTGTAAAAGAAGATGCGCCAGCCCTTAGGGAGTACTTGCGCAGTGGGGTAAACGAAGATATTCAGCACTATTTCTGCGTGGAAGACGAGACGTTTCTCCCAATAGAAGAGGTGTCAAACAATCCCGAATTGGTTGAGGAGTTGCGCAGAAGCTATTGGCGCTGCTTGGAACTCTCAGACACCTCATACTTCGCCTTTTGGCAACGCCCCATTCACTGGTTCTTGCCGCCCGAAGAGCGCCACAACTGTTTACTCCTCACCGACACGCTCTACAGTGAGTTGGAGAAGCGCGGAATCACCGACTCGGGTGTCCTGCACATCCCAAAATATGTATTAGAGCAGTATCGCATTGGTGGCACCTACGCCATCGCGCCTTACACCTCCAGTAAATGGGTAACCGCCCTACAGGAGATGGCAATAATTAAGGACGGCACTCAGCAGAACGGCATAGAGGAGACATTAACGAGCGGTGAATTTATCATCGTCCCCCGAGAGGGCAAATACAATAAGGTATTTACCGACCTCACCGAACTTATGGCGCGCATCAATCCCAAGCCCGTGAATCCCGTAGTCATGAACCTGCGCGAACAACTGGCCGCCGAAATCTCCCTGCTCGAAAATGTGCAACGCGGAGCGTGGATACTCACAAGCATCTGCGCCATCATCTGCCTCATGGGTATTTGGAGCAGCATCTCGCTCGACACGCGTTCGCGCCAAAAGGAAGTGGCCATCCGCAAGGTGCACGGCGCCAAGCGCAAAGACATCATCCTGCTCTTCGGTCGCCTTTACCTATGGCTCATAGCTGTTGCCGGCGCCCTTAGCATACTTCCCCTCTTGCTCTTCAACGGGCTTGTGCAAGATATGGCCGTCAACGAAGAAATCTCGCCCGACCTGCTCTCGCCCGTTCCTCCCATACTCATAAGCCTCTCCCTCACAATTCTCATTGTAATCTTCATCGTGGGGCATCACATTCGCGGCGTGATGAAGGTAAAGCCTGCGGAGATGATTGCGAAGGAGTAAGGTTAGCGTACAACTGCCCTGCGGAAAAACCTCCCTTCCGCAGGGCGGTAAAAAGGGGTAAAAGTTCTCCTTTGTAACCACCTGAAAATCTGCGTCCGTTTTTTAGTAAAAATTATTAGTAACCTTTTTTAAATTACATTACTAATAATTTTAATTAGGTTACTAATAATTTTTACAAGAATA
>JAZQVD010000057.1:0-80765 GCA_045631665.1 Alloprevotella sp. | reverse complement strand
TTATAGCAAATCCAAGTGCTGTGGGTCCTCCTACGGGGACCGATAGAACTACACAGTTGTTATCCCTAATCCGCAGGTTCGCCTTGCTCACCCGCGGTTAAGCAAGTGTGCCCTCCTACGGGGGCATTACGAAAGTGATTTACAAAATTTCTACGTTGCCTAAATACAAATAATACCGTGCCGTAACGTGCTTGCAGAGGTATTTGTTATATAGAAGTTCAGAGTTATTAGAGCACTCGAAGATTCTCAAAAAAAATCGGAGCAATCAGTTGAATGCTGAATGCTCCGATAAACTTTATTTCTTAAACAAGCGGAAGATTTCTCCAATCCAAAGCACAAGGGATGTGCCGAAGATGCAGATGAGCCAATCGTTCATTGAGAGCGGCGCTACGTTAAACATGGTGCCACCAAGCGTAACGATTGCAATCTGACCGAGCACGATAACTACGGCAATGCTTACGAAGGAGTTGCAACCCTTGAAGTGGAGCGCTGAAGCACCTGTGAGGTAAGCACGAGCGTTGAACATATTCCAGAACTGGAGCATCACGAAGAGCGTGAACATCAAGCTACGTTCGTAAGGCGTAACACCTGTTTCAGCTGGAGTAAGTGCCGAGAGGTTTGCCAATTGCGTGAGCGAAGTGATGTCGTAAATATTCGCGAGGTAAGCAAAGCCGAGGATGAGCAAGGTGAAGAGGGCGCCAACGGAGAGGATGTTTGCCCACATGGCCTTGTCGATAATGAAGTCCTCACGCTTACGGGGAGCGTCCTTCATCACCGCCATTGAGGGAGGAAGTGATGCGAGCGCCATAGCCGCGAAGGTGTCCATAATGAGGTTCACCCAAAGCATCTGCGTCACGGTGAGGGGCGTTTCCATACCGAGAAGGGCACCGATGAGCACGATGAAACATGCCGCCATAGTGACCGTCATTTGGAAGAGAATGAAACGCTGGATGTTGCGATAAAGCGAGCGTCCCCACATCACGGCACGCGTAATGCTGGCGAATGAATTATCGACAATCGTAATATCACTGGCTTCCTTGGCAACGCTTGTTCCGTCACCCATAGAGAGACCTACGTGAGCCGCCTTAAGCGCGGGAGCATCGTTCGTACCATCACCCGTCACGGCAACCACTTGACCGAGGCGCTGAAGGGTTTCAACGAGGCGCTTCTTATCCATGGGACGTGCACGTGCAATAATGCGGAGGTCGAGGATGCGCTCTTCAAGTTCGGCATCGGTGAGTTCAGCAAATTCAGGACCTGTGATGAGGTTGCGTTCGGTAGACTTTTCCGTCCAAATACCGATTTGGCGACCAATTTCGCGCGCCGTACCGGGAGTGTCGCCCGTCACAATGGTCACGTTGATACCTGCGCTCAAGCAATCGCCTACGGCGGCGGGAACATCGCTACGAACGGGGTCGGCAATCGCCACAACACCGATGAAGGTGAGGTTCTTAGCTTCCACCACCTTATCATTAAAGGTAGCATCTCCCTCTTCCAACACCTGGTAAGCAAAACCAAGCGTACGCATCGCGAGGTTCTGATAATTGAGAAGCATGGCGTCGAGCGTCTCCTTCGTCACATTGCCAAGACTCTGCTTACACAAAGCGAAGACGTATTCGGGAGCACCCTTCACGTAAAGCACCTTCTTGTTCAACTTTGAAGAATGTACCACGGTAGCCATGTACTTACGCTCCGTAGAGAAGGGCAATTCGGCAACGTACTCGGCATCGGAACGCATCTTCATAAAGTCAACACCCTGGGCGCGGAGCCAAAGGATGAGTGCGCCTTCCGTAGGATTACCGAGTGCACGGGGCTTTTCGCCCGTGAGGTCAAGCGTTGCGGTAGAGTTAACGGCAATACCTTCGGCAATGATTTCCGACATTTCATCGGTGCCTAATTGCTGGGCTTCGGGAAGACCGAAGAAGCGCGTTTCGTGAATCTGCATGAGGTTTTGCGTGAGCGTACCCGTTTTGTCGGTACAAATCACGGTTGTAGCCCCCATCGTTTCACACGCATGCATCTTACGCACCAAGTTATTGGTCTTCAACATGCGGCGCATGCTATAAGCAAGACTCAACGTCACCGCCATAGGAAGACCTTCGGGCACCGCCGCTACAACGAGCGTCACCGCCACCATGAGCGTTTCGAGCATGTGGCTGAGGAAGAGCATTGTGTCAAATTCTCCACCCCAAGGGAAGGCTACAAGGCGCGCGATGAGGATGATACCCGCAAAGGTGTAGCTAATTTTTGAAATCTTATTTGCAAGGCCGTCGAGCTGCTCATTGAGGGGCGTCTTCACGCTATTGTCAATCTGTGCGGCCACAAACACCTTACCATTCTCCGTATGGTCACCCACGGCAAACACGCGTGCTACGCCGTGACCTTCCATCACCGTTGTGCCACGCATTACGTGGTTTGAGGGGAAGGTGGCTTCTTCATCAAATTCTTCCTTGAGGATGGTCTTTCGGCAAAGGGGTTCGCCCGTAAGCGTTGATTCGTTGAGCGCCATTGCGGATGCTTCAAGCAATTCGGCATCTGCGGGCACCTCGTTACCCGTTGAGAGCACGATGATGTCGCCCACGACGATGTCCTTCTTCGCCACCTCCGTCGTGTTACCGCCACGAATAACCTGCACGGTTTCATCATCGTTCACCTGATTGAGCAATTCAAATTCCTTGTCGGCCTTCATTTCGAAGTAGAAAGAAAGTCCTGTTGCGAGGAGAATGGCTACGATGATACCAATGGGTTCGAGGAACACCTCCATACCCGCACCTTCATGACCGAAGAATTCGTAGAAGGAAATACCTACCGACACGACCGCCGCAACGATAAGAATGCGAATGAGGGGGTCGGCAAACTTGCCGAGGAACTTCTTCCAAAGTGGTTCCTTCGCGGGAGGCGTCAGAATGTTTGTGCCGTACTTCGCACGACTCTCCGCAACTTCTGCTTCAGAGAGCCCTTTGTAAATCTCTTTTTCTTGCATAGAAAAGTTTTTGAGGTTCAAGGTCGTGACCTCCCCCCCTATTAACCGTTATATTTTTCCAACATTTCAGCCATTTCCTGCTGGAGTTCGCGTGCCTTTTCGCCTGCTACTTCTGCAAAGCGTTCGGTAGTGTCGGCATAGATAATGCCACGGCTTGAGTTGACGAGCAAACCGCAATCCTTTGTCATGCCGTACTTGCACACATCCTCGAGCGAACCGCCCTGTGCGCCTACACCAGGCACGAGGAGGAAGTGGTTGGGGGCAATCTTACGGATGTCTTCAAAGAGTTTGCCCTGCGTAGCACCCACAACGTACATCATCTGTTCGTCATTTGCCCATTGCTGAGAGGTGCGCAACACCTTTTCGAAGAGGCGTTCGCCTTCTGTGTCCTGCATGAGTTGGAAGTCGTGAGAACCCTTATTGCTTGTCAAAGCCAAGAGAATCACCCATTTGCCTTCGTACTGAAGGAAGGGAGTTACAGAGTCTTCACCCATGTAAGGCGCCACGGTGAGCGAATCAATGTCCATTTCTTCAAAGAAGCAACGTGCATACATCGCTGAAGTGTTGCCAATATCACCACGCTTTGCATCGGCAATGATGAATTGGTCGGGGTAGTTCTGCTTGATATAATTCACCGTCTTTTCAAAGGCAATCCAACCCTGAAGGCCAAAGCATTCGTAGAACGCCAAGTTGGGTTTGTAAGCCACCGTGTAGGGAGCGGTAGCGTCGATAATCGCCTTGTTAAATTCGAAGATAGGGTCTTCAGCGTCCAAGAGGTGCTTGGGCATCTTCTTCAAGTCAGTGTCCAAACCTACGCAAAGGAAAGACTTCTTCGCACGGATGTTGTCAATAAGTTGTTGCTTAGTCATCGCAATAAAGGTTTTATCGGTTCACACACAAGGGGTGAACGCGTCGTTATACATTATTATTTTTATAATATTGAGTGCAAATGTACAAATATATCTGCGCGTAGGGAAAGAATCTGTGGAAAAATCTGTAAGTTTGCGGTAATTTTAACAACGTGAAGAGACACAACTTCTCACACCACAAAAATCATATCCCTTATAGGAAAAACTATAAGTAACATAATTCAAATTATATTACTAAGAATTTAAATTATTAGTAACTCTTTTTTCGGTCACCCTAAGTCACTCATAATCAACTCTGGTTGAAACTAAAAAACACCACGTTCGTTATGTCAAAAAAACAAGATTATCTCCGCGCTAACCAAGAATTTCTCATCGCGAAAGCACAAGAAGAGGGCGTCAAGTCGCTCCCCAAAGGCATACTCTATAAAGTCATTGCTGAAGGCACTGGCACCACCTGCCCCACCCTGCGTAGCATCGTTTGTGTGCACTATCGTGGTACGCTCACGAACGGGCGTGAATTTGATAATAGCTACGATCGTGGTTACCCCGAGGCATTCCGCTTGAATGAGGTTATTGAGGGGTGGCAAATCGCCTTGAGCAAGATGCATGCGGGCGATAAGTGGGAGATTTACATCCCCGCCGAAATGGGCTATGGCAAGCGCTCATCAGGACCTATTCCTGGCGGTTCTACGCTTATTTTTGAAGTAGAACTTTTGAGCATTGGATAACCTCTCTCGTCAACTAAAAACGCCTATGCATACCTTCTCTCGACCTCTCCGCCTGCACGGTTATTTTTCCTTCCTCCTTTTAACTTTCTCCCTTCTCCTCAGCTTCGCAGTTTCATCTTGCCGTAGTCACTCCGCCACTATGTGCAACGGCGACGGCATTGACATTTCCCACCATCAAGGGAAAATTAATTGGAAGAAAGTGGCGCGCCACAAGGACCTTCAATTCGTTTACATCAAAGCTACAGAGGGTGGCACCTATCAAGACCCCAAATACGAGCACAACCTCAAGCAGGCGCGCCGTCGTGGGTTGAAAGTAGGGAGTTATCACTTCATGCGCACCACGAGTAGCGTGTGGCTCCAATTCCTCAATTTTGTCAGTCATGTCCCCAAAAAGAAGCAGGACCTCGTACCCGTAATTGACGTGGAAGAATGCAAGAATTGGACATCTCAACAACTCGCTGATAGTGTGGCACTCATGTCCAAACTTTTAGAAAAAGTTTACGGTCAACAACCGATGATCTATACGGGGCAAAATTTCTACAACAAGCACCTCCAATACCGCCTTCCGCATCACCCGCTTTGGATTGCATGTTATAGCAACACACCGCCCAAAATTAGTTCGCCCTACCTCATTTGGCAATTCACGCAGAAGGCAAGACTAAACGGCATTCCCATCACCGTTGACCTCAATCGATTTTCCTCAAAGGGGAATATTAAAATGCTGGAGTTGAAGTGAGGACTTGAGAACAGACAATTGATAACGGACAACAATCCTACCATCCGTACTTGGATTGTTGTCCGTTGTTTTATTTACAACCGTTCCACCAACCGTTTACCACATATTATATAAAAACTCCCCTCCCCGCTTGTCGCTTCAATAATAATTTGTATATTTGCGCCTTAAAAGAAAATAGAAACTAAAAACTAAATTATCCACTTCCTATTTTTGCGGAGCAGCAGAGCGCAATTCTCTCTTGTTTGCCAAGCAAAATGTAAAGAAGGTTATACTGACTATGAAATTTCAAGAACGTCAAGGGCTCAACCTCTTTGAGGTGAACCGCGAGGTGCTTGCCGATTGGAACAAGCAAGACCTCTTCCATAAGTCAATGTCTGAACGCGAGGGGCAGAAGGAATATGTATTCTTCGAAGGTCCTCCCTCGGCAAACGGTCACCCCGGTATCCACCACGTGATGGCGCGTACCATCAAGGACGTATTCTGCCGCTACAAGACGATGCAGGGCTTCCTTGTGAAGCGTAAGGCGGGTTGGGACACTCACGGGCTCCCCGTAGAACTCGGTGTGGAAAAGGAACTCGGCATCACCAAGGAAGACATCGGCAAGACAATCAGCATTGAGGAATACAACGCGCAGTGTCGTCGCAATGTGATGATGTTCACACAGGAATGGGCAGACCTCAGCCACTTGATGGGCTACTGGGTGGACATGGAACACCCCTACATCACTTACGAAAACTCGTACATCGAAACGCTTTGGTGGCTCTTGAAGCAACTTTACAACAAGGACCTCCTCTATAAGGGTTACACCATTCAGCCCTACTCTCCCGGTGCGGGAACAGGTCTTTCAAGCCACGAATTGAACCAACCCGGTTGCTACCGCGATGTGAAGGACACTACGGTGACCGCACAATTTGAAATCACCGACGCTCCCGAGGCTTGGAGCGCATGGGGAACGCCCGTGTTCCTTGCGTGGACAACAACGCCCTGGACGCTTCCCTCTAACACCGCGCTCTGCGTAGGTCCCGCGATTGACTATGTCGTGGTGAAGACGTACAACCCCTACACCGCTGCTCCCGTAACGGCCGTGATTGCAAAGAGCCGCCTCTATGCTTACTTGAAGGCTGAAGGCGCAGAAATCGCACTTGCCGACTACAAGGCGGGCGACAAGGTAATCCCCTACGAAGTGATTGCCGAAGTGAAGGGTACAGACCTCGTAGGCATGCACTACAAGCAACTCATGCCCTGGGTGAAGCCCCTTGAAAAGGCAGGTCACCTTGCGGCAGACTTCGTAAACGCATACGCACAGGCACACCCCGAAAAGGTATTTGCCGTAGGCGCTGACCAGTTCGTAGAACTCTCTGAATTGGCATTCCGCGTGATTGCCGGCGACTATGTAACTACGGACGACGGTACGGGTATCGTACACATCGCTCCTACCTTCGGTGCCGACGACGCCAAGGTGGCACGCGACGCACAGATCCCCTCGCTCTTCATGATCAACACAAAGGGTGAAACACGCCCCATGGTGGACCTCACAGGTAAGTATTATGTAGAAGCAGAACTCGCTCCCGAGTTTAAGGCGGCTTGCCTCGACGCTTCTTATGCACACCACGCTGGCGACTATGTGAAGAACGCTTACGCTCCCGAATTTAATGTAGGTGGCAAGTATGACGCGGCGGCGGCTGAAAAGGCAGAAGACCTCAACATCGTCATCTGCATGGAAATGAAGCAAGAGGGTTCTGCCTTCAAGATTGAAAAGCATGTCCACAACTACCCCCACTGCTGGCGTACGGACAAGCCCGTGCTTTACTATCCCCTCGACTCATGGTTCATCCGTTCAAGCGCCGCTAAGGAGCGCATGATGGAACTCAATAAGACCATCCTCTGGAAGCCCGAATCAACAGGTACAGGTCGCTTCGGTAAGTGGCTTGAAAACCTCAACGACTGGAACCTCAGCCGCTCACGCTACTGGGGTACTCCCCTCCCCATCTGGCGCAATGCTGAAAGCCGCGAAGAAATTTGCATCGGTTCGGTAGAAGAACTCTACAACGAAATCGAAAAGGCGGTAGCAGTAGGCGTGATGACCGAAAACCCCTTGAAGGCAAAAGGCTTCGTGCCTGGCAACTACGACAAGGCCAACTACGACCTCATCGACCTTCACCGCCCCTATGTGGACAACATCAAGCTTGTCAGCGAATCGGGCAAGGTGCTCACACGCGAACTCGACCTCATCGACGTATGGTTTGACTCAGGTGCAATGCCTTACGCACAGATTCACTACCCCTTCGAAAACAAGGAAGCGCTCGACAATCGCACTTGTTATCCCGCCGACTTCATTGCGGAAGGTGTTGACCAAACACGCGGTTGGTTCTATACGCTCCACGCTATCGCAACAATGGTGTTCGACAATGTAGCCTTCAAGGCAGTTATCTCTAACGGTCTTGTGCTTGACAAGTTCGGTCAGAAGATGTCAAAGCGCCTCGGCAACGGTATCGACCCCTTCGAATGTATCAAGGAATTTGGTTCTGACCCCGTACGTTGGTACATGATTACCAACTCTGCACCCTGGGACAACCTCAAGTTCGACAAGGACGGTGTGAAGGAAGTGGCACGCAGCTTCTTTGCAAAGCTCTTCCAGAGTTACAGTTTCTTTGCAATGTATGCCAATGTCGATGGTTTCGACAATAGCGCCGCACAAGTGCCCTATGCGAAGCGTCCCGAAATCGACCGTTGGATTCTCTCCGAACTCCAAACGCTCATCAAGGGTGTTACAGCCGCTTATGAGGAATACGAACCCACGCGTGCGGGTCGCTTGATTGAGACCTTCGTGGCGGACAACCTCTCTAACTGGTATGTGCGCTTGAACCGTAAACGCTTCTGGGCAGGCGAAATGACAGAGGATAAGATTTCTGCTTATCAGACACTCTACGAATGCCTCCTCACCGTGAGTCACCTCATGGCGCCCATCGCTCCCTACTATGCCGACCGCCTCTATCGCGACTTGACCGCCGTAGTGAGTGAAAAGGCTGAAAGCGTGCACCTCGCACTCTTCCCCAAGGCTGATGAAGCGCTTATCGATAAGAACCTCGAACAGCAGATGCAACTCGCACAGAAGGTCACTTCAATGGTGCTCTCATTGCGTAAGAAGGAACGCATCATCGTGCGTCAACCCCTCCAGCGCATCTCTATCCCCGTCAACGACGCTAACATGAAGGCCAACCTCGAAGCGGTGAAGCAACTCATTCTCGACGAAGTGAATGTGAAGCAACTCGAATTCGTGGAAGGCGACATGCTCGAAAAGAAGGTGAAGTGTAACTTCCGCGTCATGGGTAAGAAGTTCGGCAAGATGATGAAGGCCGTAGCAGCTGCTTGTGAAGCCCTCACAAAGGAACAGATTGCACAACTCGAGCAAGGTCAACTCTCACTCGAAGTGGAAGCAACGCCCATCGTCATTGAGCGCGAAGATGTAGAAATCATTTCTGAAGACATGCCCGGTTGGACCGTTACCAACGAAGGTGCGCTCACCGTGGCGCTCGACCTCACAATCACCGACGACCTCCGCAAGGAAGGATTTGCGCGTGAAGTGGTGAAGCGCATTCAGAACTACCGTAAGGAAAGCGGATTCGAAATCACCGACCGCATCTGCATCACCGTTCAACCCAACGAGCAACTTACTCCCGCTATTGAAGCTTACCGCGAATATATCTGCGCACAGGTGCTTGCTGACGCACTTGAAATTGCCGACAACGGCGGCGTAGAGTTCGACTTCGAAGACTTCAAGGTAAATGTAACGATTACAAAGAAATAATTCACACTAATTCAGTTGGAACGAGTGCAAGGGTGCACTGCTTTAGTGCTCCCTTCCTCGCCCACCAACCCCTTAATCCAATAGCTATCACCATGGATAACAATCGCCCCAGATACTCTGATGAAGAACTCCAAGAGTTTCGCGAAATTATTGAAAAGAAAATTGCCCTTGCCCAGCGTGATTACGAAGACATCATGGACAGCATCAAGCATCCCCATGGCAATGACATCGTAGACACAATGCCCACTTACAAGGCGCTTGAAGAAGGTAGTCAGACACAATCAACTGAAGAACTCCAGCAGATGGCGGCACGCCAATTGAAGTTCATTCAGGGCCTTCAACAAGCACTCGTGCGCATTGAAAACAAGACATACGGCGTGTGTCGCGTAACGGGTCAACTCATCCCCAAGGAACGCCTTCGTGCCGTGCCTCACGCTACGCTTTCTATTGAAGCAAAGCAACAGCAGGGCAAGTAATCCCCAACATGCAGGAACAACAATGGTCAACGGTTTACGATTAACGAGCTATCATTCAGCAAGTTGTCGTTATCCGTTGACCGTTCATCCTTAATCCCCAATCCCCTATGCGCGCCCTTATTCCGGCTATTGTAATTCCCCTTATTATCCTCATTGACCAAGCCACAAAGATTGCCATCAAGACATCAATGTGCTTGTACGAAAAGATAGAGATTACCCCATGGTTCCAACTCCTGTTTACCGAAAACAAAGGCATGGCCTTCGGTATGAGTTTCGTTGGCACCATGTTTTTGGCATTATTTAGAATTGTTGCCACAGGACTCTTTATCTACTTGCTTTACAAGATAATAAAGGATGAGAAATATCCCAAGGGCCTCATAGTCATCGTCTCAATGCTCATTGCCGGGGCGTTGGGGAACTTGGTGGATAATTTCTTCTACGGACTCATCTTCTCCGAAAGCGCTCCTATATACTTCGCACAAGGTCCCGCTCACTTTGTACCCTTCGGCGAAGGTTACGGCGAATTACTCTCGGGCAAGGTGGTGGATATGTTCTACTTCCCCCTCTTTGAGTGGCCCGACTGGGTGCCCCTTATCGGTGGCGATGTCTTCTTCGGTGCCGTCTTCAATGTGGCCGACGCCGCCATCTCCATTGCCTTTGTGTTGGCACTCTGCTTCTATAGTAAGTACTTGAATTTTAGTTTTAAGAAGTCAAAGGAAAATAATGAATGAAAGTGAGTACCTCACTCCTAACTTCTAACTCTTAACTCCTCACTTTTATGCGTACGCTCCTCTCCCTCCTCACGCTCTTCTCCCTTCTCACCTTTACGGCATGCTCCAACAAGGGCGATGCCAATGCCGTATTAAGTGCTGACGATATGGAAGATGTGCTCTTCGACTACCATTTGGCGCAATCTTTGGTCAATCAGAGCGGAGATAGTGCCGACTTCCGCATTCGTGTGTATGCCGAAGCGGTGTTTAAGAAGCACGAAATTACGGAGGAGCAATTCAACAATTCACTCCGTTATTACCACCGCCACACCACCGAACTTCATGACATCTACAAGAACATTGAGGAGCGCATGAACTTCTTGGTAGGCGATATTACGGAAACAAAGTACACCGCCGAGGGGGATACGGCAGACATTTGGCATGGTCCTAAACTCTATATGCTGACCGCAGCGCTTGGTAATTACATCACCTTCTCACAACCCACCGACACACTACTCGCCGAGGGCGACAAGTTGGAATTCAACTTCTCCACAAGATGGCTTTACAAAGAGGGGCAACGCCAGGGTACGGCCGTGTTAGCCGTTCAGTATGAAGGAGATAGCGTAGTTACTTCTACGCAACAATTCTCGGCAACTGGACCTCAACAAGTTATCTTGCGCATCGGGAAGAAGAAGATTGAGGGCATCCGTGGCATGATTTATCAGCACACACCTTGGACGGCCGAACCCAAACTCCTCGTCGTTTCCGACATCTCCCTCATCCGCTATCATAGCACAACGCCCAAACTTTCAGAAAAGCCCATCTCGCTGAATCCCGATTCTACAAAACTTCAGCGTCGCCAGCATGTCACGGATAGCGTGCGCAATAGCGATAAGAGAGCGCGTAAGCCCTTCCGTGAGGTAGAACCTCAACCCGTACAACAAAAGCAGTTTCACCTCGGAAATCATTAAAAAATAAGGTTGTTAGGTAAAAGGTCGTTTTACTTTCGGGTACTAAGAACCATGCGGATTGAATAATCCTCATAACCTAAAAACCTTATAACCTTCCTCTTATGAAACGCATTGCATATGCCCAAGTGGAATTGCCTGATGGCACACTACTCAAGCGCCAAGTCGTAGAATTCTCCGAAGGAAAGTACCTCCGCCACTACCCTCTCACCGAGGAACTCCCCTTTACGGAGTGGCGAAATGAAAAATACATTATTAAAGGAGAAAGGAAAAAGGAGAAAGGAGAAAGACCATGCGGGTCATAAGGTGCGCAAGCCTCTTTCTCATTTCTCAATAACATTATTAAAGAAGAAAGGAAAAAGGAGAAAGAAGAAAGGCCATGCGGGTCATAAGGTGCGCAAGCCTCTTTCTCATTTCTCATTTCTCATTTCTCATTTCCCTCATGGTTACAATCAAAGACGAACAACTCCGCATAGCAGCACAAGAGGGCATGGACGCCTTCGTAAAATGCATTGCCGACGCTATTAAAGATAGTGTGGGTGGTGAACTCAATGCAGAAGCCTTTCAACAACTCAATGGTGACCAAATTACCCTTTGGGGCTACACCATCCTTCATGAAGAACTCATGGACGGCGGTTTTATCCAACTCATTCACAACGGCTACGGTCCCTTCTTCTTCGACAATCCCTTCGCCAAAGCCATGCGCCTTTGGGGGCTTAAGGATTTCTCAAAACTCATCTACAAGGCAAAGGAACTCTACGATGAGCACAAGGAAGAACTCATGCGCGAATGCACCGACGATGAATTTATGGCGCTCTTCGAACAATACCCAGCCTTCGACAACCTCGACGATGCCTTTATTGAAGACGAAGAGAACATCACGGCACGCATCGCTTGCTATGTAGACGACCATCTCAACGATTTCGTTGAAATTCAATAAGGTCTTAAGGTGTGAGGTTATAAGGTTTTAAGAACCTTGCGGACGCCTCTTATAACCTTTAACCTTAAAGCGAAGCGACCTAAAACCTAATAACACTATGGCAAAGAAACTCAAGCCTAAAAACAATATAAATATCAAGAATCGCCGTGCGGAATATGACTACCACATCATTGACCGCTACACGGCGGGCATTGTGCTTACGGGTACGGAAATCAAAAGCATCCGTATCGGTAAGGCTGGACTTGTTGATACCTTCTGTTACATCCATAACGCCGAAGTGTGGGTGAAGAATATGTACATTGCCGAATACGAATTCGGAAGTTACAACAACCACCTCACCCGTCGCGACCGCAAACTCCTCCTCAATAAGAAAGAGATTTACAACCTCATGAACGAAACCAAGTCACCCGGCTTTACCCTCGTTCCCCTCAGACTCTATATTGACGAGAACGGACGCGCTAAACTTGTCATCGGACTCTGTCGCGGTAAGAAGGAATACGACAAGCGCGTATCCATCAAGGAAAAGGAAGACCGCCGAGAAATGGATCGTGCAATGAAGCGATAATATTATTAAACAATGAGTAATGAGTAGTTAGTAATGAGCAATGCCATTCGGTTCTAAAGAAGCATGACTCATGATTAACTACTCATTTCTATTTTCTACAAATACTTACCAATCACATATTTATGCGCATCCTTCTAACCCTTCTCCTCTTCACCGCCCTCCCTACACTCTCGCAAAATCTGAACCTCTGCGAGTGGATGAAGTCCGTGCCCGACGCCACACTACTTTGCCAACTTTCCATCCCAGGCACTCACGATAGCGGAGCACTCGACGGCGGAGAAGCCTTTCAAACGCAAGAACTCACCATTGAAGAGCAACTTGAGGCGGGCATCCGTTGCTTCGACATCCGCCTAAAGGCTTGCGACAACAACCTACTCGGCGTTTACCATAGCATTGTCTTTCAAGATGCCTATTGGGAAACCGATGTGCTCCCCGCCTTTCGCAACTTTCTTCAAGAGCACCCCTCCGAAACGCTCATCGTATTTATAAAAAGGGAAGGTGGTGACACAGAAGCCTTCAAATCATTGCTCTCCACAAGCCTCAGCGGCACATTATGCGCACCGTTATTTATCCCTGATTTTCACAAAGATATCACTCTCGGCGAAGGTCGCGGAAAAATCCTACTGATACACCGCGATTGCCTCCTGACGGAGTTTCCCGGAGTTCAATGTCACGGATGGAAAGACAATGCGACTTGCGATGTAACGCTCAAAGATGCAAAAGGTAACGAAACATTGGTGAGCGTTGAGGATGAGTACCAATTTTCTTCCTCAAAAAGTGCCTCCTACAAGGTTGAAACGACTTGGAAACATCTACAAGCAACGCAAGAGCAAGCGCATCAGCCCTCTGACTTCACTTGGCACATTACTTTTGCCAGCGCCACCGCCCTCCCCGAGGAAGGTCCGCAAGCCTTTGCCCACATTGTCAACGCGAAGTTAGCGAACCTCACCACTCGCTTAACCTCCCCTTGCGGCATCCTACTTATCGACTTCGCAGGTTCTGAC
Source organism: Alloprevotella sp. (assembly GCA_045631665.1). GTDB lineage: Bacteria > Bacteroidota > Bacteroidia > Bacteroidales > Bacteroidaceae > Alloprevotella. The sequence goes on along the minus strand of JAZQVD010000057.1, from coordinate 66,978 downwards.
GATGCGCGCATAGTGATTAAGAATCTTATTCAAGCAAATGCGTTAGAGCATTAAAACAAGGCGAACCACCAATAGTATTTCTATTGACGGTTCGCCTCATTTTTATAAAAAAGAACAGAGGAGCGATAAGCCGGGTTCTGTACCCTCAGGGCATTACGGAGGTGTAACTTCCCAGAAACGAGGGTGCTTATCATTTATCCGCACGCAACATCACTGATGCGCTCTATCGTTCTACCCTCCGGCGCGCTTTGTTCACGAGGAACAAAATCTCGAACGGGCAATCCTCATTCGCCGGTATACATGAACTTTCAGCCTCCGATGTGCACAGCTCGTATGTCGCCACACGACTGGTGGGCTCTTACCCCACCTTCTCACCCTTACCTATGAAGCTGTCATCTTGAAAACAAGACGCGCCAAGGCGGTTATTTTCTTCTGCACGACTTAACCCTCACGGACTACTTCCCATTAAGAAGCGGAGCGCCCTATGCTGCCCGGACTTTCCTCCTGCACCACTTACATTGCGCAAGGCAACGGGATGCACGCGATAAGCAGCTCTTCTGTTCTCTATATTTTTAGGTTTTAAGGTTGTAGGTTTTGAGGTTTAAAGGACCATTCGGTTTGCAAGGTCGTACAACCTTTAAGCGAAGCAACCTAATAACCTTCTACCTCATCCCACATTTCCATTTTCAAGTGCGAAGTTATAAAAAAATATCATTACTTTTGCAAGATGAAGTCTCTTTTCCTCTCTCTCGCCTTGATATTGGGCAGTATCGGCATTCACGCACAACAAATGCGCGCGTTTGCCCCCAATATTATGACGCCTCGCCTGCAACCTGCGGATGAGGTGAGAGGTTTGCCGATTCTTCCGCTCAAAGGCGAGAAGCAATTGGAATTTAGTTTTGACGACCTCGACACGAATTACGAGCGCTACTTCTACCGCGTAGAACATTGCGACCAACACTTCCGCCCTACGGAGCAACTCTTGGAAAGTAGTTACTTGCAAGCCACGGAAAACACTTTGCCCATCGACAACTACGAGCCTTCGCGCAACACGACGGTAAATTACAACCACTACTCCATCCTGCTCCCCAACGAAGACCTTCGCATGCTCCTACCGGGGAACTACCGCTTGAGCATTTTGCGTGAAGCGGAGGACGAGAAGGAAGAATTTGTCACCGTAGCCGAAGCATTCTTCATGGTGGGCGAACAACGCGTGAGCATCAACCCCTCCCTCTCCACAATGACGGATGCGGATTACAACAACCGCCACCAGCAACTCACCATAGAGGTGGATTTCAGCGCCTTGCGCCTCAGCAGGCCTGAAGAGGAGTTGAGCGTTTACATCGTTCAAAACCGCCGTTGGAGCGACATCCGCAAGTGTCCTGCGCCGACCTTCTTAACGCTTAACAAGATGAAGTGGCAACATTGCCGTGACCTTATCTTTAACGCGGGCAATGAGTTTCGTAAGTTTGAAACGATTTCAACGGAATACCCCAGCCTTCATGTCGACCAAATGAAGTGGGATGCCGAGCGCTACACTTACGCCGCAACGCTCTACACCGACGAGGTGCGCAAGAATTACCTCTATGATGAAGACCAAACGGGTGGGTTCATCATCCGCAACACGGACAATTACGACAACGACACGGAGAGCGATTACATAGATGTGCGCTTCCGCCTCAATGCCCCCTTGCGCCTTGATTGCCCCATTTATGTGTACGGCACTTGGGCAACGAATGCCAATCGGGAGACATATCGCATGCACTATAACGAGGAAACGAACCTCTACGAAGCCAGCGTTACGCTCAAGCAGGGATATTACAACTACTATTACGACACCCCCGACGATAGCGTGGAGGGCAATTTCTATCAAACCAAGAATGAGTACCTCATCCTCGTTTACGCACGCCCCTTTGGCGCACGCTACGATAGTTTGGTGGGATGGAAGGTGGTAAAGTAAAGTGTTGCATTTTACACCATTAGACTTAATTAAAATTATCTCGGACATAAATTAAAATATGTCGGACTTAATTTTCACAAACTCCGACCTTCTAAAAACCGCATCACACTACGACCTTAAAACCTCATAACCTTAAAACCTCATAACCTTACCCCTTATGACCATCGTATTTCTCGATAGTTACACGCTCAACCCAGGCGATTTGAGTTGGGATGTGTTTCACCCCTTTGGCACTTTCGTCACCTACGACCGCACCTTGCCTTCAGAAGTCATTGAGCGCGCCAAGGAAGCCGAAGTCATCATTACGAATAAAGTGCGCCTCGGAGAAGCGGAATTTGCCAACCTCCCCAATCTCAAATTAGTGCTCGTAGCGGCTACGGGGTATGACGTAATTGACACGGTGGCGGCTCGCCATCACGGCGTATGCGTTTGTAATTGTGCAGGTTATAGTTCGCGCGCCGTTGCGCAAATGGTGTTTGCCCACCTGCTTGAAGTGTGCTCATCCGTAGCGCATTACGCACGCCTCAATGCGGAAGAGAAGATGTGGGCAAAGAGTCGCGACTTCTGTTGTTGGCACAACCCCTTGACCGAACTTTGCGGTAAGCGCATCGCTATTGTGGGTTACGGAAACATTGGGCGCGAGGTTGAACGCCTGGCAAAAGCCTTCTACATGGAAGTGTTTGCCGTAAGTTCAAAACCCCAAAATCAACTCCCCGAAGGCGTGACGAAAATCAGCCTTGAGGATGCCGTAGCAACTTGTGATGTTGTCAGCCTTTGCTGCCCTCTCACGAAGGACAACGAGCGCATGATTAACGCCGCGCTTTTGAGCAAGGCAAATCCCAACCTTATCGTCGTAAACACGGCGCGTGGCAAACTTATTGACGAACCCGCCATGGCGGATGCCTTGAAGGAAAATCGCATTAAGGCCTTCTGCGCAGATGTGCTCTCAAGCGAACCTCCCACGCTCGACAATCCCCTACTCTCTGCGCCCCGCGCCTTCATCACGCCCCACATTGCTTGGGCAACACGCGAAGCACGCGGACGCATCATTGACATTCTCGTGGGCAATCTCAAGGCTTTTTTGAATGGTGCGCCGACGAATGTAGTAAATTAAAAGTCGGTGGTAAAATCGCTTCAATCAAGACCTCCAAACTCTCAACCCTTAAACCTCACATCCCCACATATGTTATTCGACATCAGTTTCTACTCTGCTTGCGACTACATCGGTACGCTTGCATTCGCCATCTCGGGTGTGCGCCTCGCTTCGGCAAAGCGCTTTGACCTCTTTGGTGCTTACATCGTAGGTATCGCCACGGCTATTGGTGGTGGTACAACGCGTGACATTATGCTCAATGTCCCCATCTTCTGGTTGAAAGACCCCACTTACTTGCTCATTTGCGCCTTTGCCGTATTTTGGGTAGTAGTCTTCCGCAAGCACTTGGTGAAGCAAGACAACACATGGTTCATTTTCGACACCATTGGTCTTGCCGTCTTCGCCATTACGGGGATTGAGAAGACGCTCGACAACGGTTTCCCCTATTGGACAGCCATTCTCATGGGTACTTTGACGGGTGCCGGTGGTGGTGTGCTTCGCGACATCTTTATCAACGTAGAGCCCCTCATTTTCCGCAAGGAAATCTATGCCCTTGCGTGCGTCATCGGCGGTATCTTCTATTGGTTATGCCACGAGTTTTTTGGTTTCAACTACGTATGGTCGGGTATCGTTTGTGCGGGCGCCGTTATCATCATGCGCTTGCTTGCCGTGCGCTATAAACTTCACCTTCCCAACTTGAAGGGTGAAGATTAACCCTCACATTTCCACTTAGTTATGGCAAAGAAAGAAACATCTCCCGTTCAGCGTCTCTCACAAGAGAGCAAGGAGGACATTCGTCGCGCCGTTGAGGTGATGAATCAGGGTGGAGTAATTCTCTACCCCACCGATACGATTTGGGGACTCGGTTGCGATGCCACAAATCCCGAAGCCGTAAAGCGTATTTACGAAATCAAGCAACGCACAGACGCAAAGGCGCTCATCTCACTCGTTGACTCGGAAACGAAGGTGCAATTCTATGTCAAAGAAGTGCCCGAGGTAGCGTGGGATGTGATGGAGCTCTCCGAGAAGCCCATGACCGTCGTGTTTGACGGAGGCAGAAACCTTGCGCCCAACCTCTTGGCGGAGGACGGCTCCGTGGCTATTCGCATCACCAAGGAAGCCTTTAGCAAGGAGCTCTGCATGCGCATGAAGCGCGCCGTTGTTTCGACCTCAGCAAACATCAGCGGACAACCCGCTCCGCGTTGCTTCTCCGAGATTTCGGAAGAAATTAAAAAGGCAGTTGACTACATCTGCACCTCTCGCCAAGACGAACCTCCCACACAAACGGCTTCAAGCATTATCAAGCTTGGTGCGGGTGGAGAAGTTACAATCATACGCTAAACACACTATGTTTCAGTATTTAAGAATATGGTGTAATAAGCACCTCACACAGAGGCAGTTCATCCTCGTGCTCAGCCTTTTTGTGGGTATCGGTGCGGCACTTGCGGCACAGGCATTGAAGTGGCTTATTCACGAAATAGAAGGATTGCTCACCCATAGTTTTGACACCACGCAATCCAATTGGCTTTACCTCGTTTATCCCGTCGTGGGTATCTTCCTCACCGCACTCTTTATTAAGTATGTGGTGCGCGACGACATTGGCCACGGGGTGACAAAGATTCTCTATGCCCTCTCGCGCAAGCAGGGGCGCATCCGCAATCACAATTGCTACACGAGCGTAGTTGCCTCTGCCATCACCATCGGTTTTGGGGGATCAGTAGGGGCAGAGTCGCCTATTGTCTTGACGGGTTCCGCCATTGGTTCTTCATTGGGCAAAGCCTTTCGCCTTGACCACAAGACGCTGATGTTGCTCATCGGTTGTGGCGCGTCGGGAGCCGTAGCAGGTATCTTCAAAGCACCAATTGCAGGTCTTGTATTCACGCTTGAAGTGCTGATGATTGACCTCACGATGGCTTCACTCCTTCCGTTGCTCACAAGTTGCATTACCGCCACATGCCTCACCTACTTCCTTTCGGGAGATATGCAGGCGCTCTTCCCCTTCTCGTTGAAGACACCCTTCACCGTTGAGGATGTGCCCACGGTAATCCTTCTCGGCATCTTCTGTGGCTTGATTTCCCTCTACTTCACCAAGGCGATGAATGCTTTTGAAAAGGTGTTCTCACGCTTCGGCACGGGGATGTTCTCACGCTTGGCACTCGGTGGCACCGTGCTGGCGTTGCTCATCTACCTTTTCCCACCGCTTTACGGAGAAGGTTATTCTACTATCACCATGCTCCTCAACAGTTCGGGGCAGGAGAATGCAACGGATGTACTTAACAACTCATTCTTCTACGGGCATTCAGAATTCCTGTTGCTTTACCTTGGTTTGATTCTCCTCACCAAGGTGTTTGCCACTTCGGCTACTAATGGTGGTGGCGGTTGCGGGGGTACCTTTGCGCCCAGTCTTTTCTTGGGTTGTATCGGTGGTTTTATTTTCGCACAATTGTGGAATAGTTACGGTTTGTGGGATGTTGCTACACCCGAAGAAAACTATGCCTTGCTGGGTATGGCGGGAGTGATGGCGGGAGTCTTCCACGCTCCGCTTACGGGTGTCTTCCTCATTGCCGAACTCACGGGTGGCTACGACCTCTTCCTCCCTTTGATGATTGTTTCTGGGTGCTCTTACTTGGTGATTCGCTCTTTCGAACCTCACAGCATTTACGCCATGCGTCTTGCACGCCGAGGTCAACTCTTGACGCACGACAAGGATAGTTCTGTACTCACGCTCATGTCGCTCGATGAAGTGATTATCAAGGACACCCCCACCCTTTCAGCCGACATGAACCTCGGTCAGTTGGTGCGCATTATCTCTAACGAACGCTCCGATGTATTCGCCGTGGTGGATAAGAAGAACCTGCTCGTGGGAGTCATCGGCTTGCGAAGCATCCGCAAGATTATCTTCCGTAGCGAACTCTACCGCCTCTACACGGTTGACCAACTCATGCACACGCCCACCATCCTCCTTACTACGGCCGACCCCATGCAAGTGGTGATGGACAAACTCGAACAAACGCCTTACTCCACCCTCCCCGTTCTCAACACCGACGGCACCTTCGCCGGTTTCGTGTCACGCACGAAATTCTATGCGCACTACCGACAGGTGATGAAGGACTTCTCGCAAGAGTAAATGAATTAGGTTTTAAGGTCGCTCCGCTACAGTTTTTTAGGTTTTAAGAACTTTGTAGCGCGAATGCTCCTTCAACCTCATAACCTCACCCCTAACAACCTCAATCATGACCAAACAAGACTTACGCATCATCTATATGGGCACTCCCGAATTTGCCGTGGAGAGCCTTCGTGCCCTCGTTGAGGGCGGTTATAACGTGGTGGCTGTTGTCACCATGCCCGACAAACCCATTGGGCGCCACCAAACGGAACTCCAAGCCTCACCCGTGAAGCAATACGCTGTGTCGCAAGGCTTGCGTGTACTTCAACCCGAGCGCTTGAAGGACGAAGTCTTCGTAAACGAACTCCGTGAACTCCATGCAGACCTCCAAATCGTCGTGGCCTTCCGCATGCTTCCCGAAGTGGTGTGGAACATGCCTCCCCTCGGCACCTTCAACCTCCACGCCTCACTCCTTCCCCAATACCGCGGTGCGGCTCCCATCAACTGGGCGGTTATCAATGGCGACACCGAAACGGGTATTACGACCTTCTTCCTCCAACACGAAATTGACACGGGTAATGTCATCCAACAAGTGCGCGTACCCATTGCCGACACCGACAATGTGGAGATTGTTTACGACAAGCTCATGCACCTCGGTGGCACTCTCGTGACGGAAACCGTTGACAATATCATTGCGGGCACCGTGAAGCCCATTCCTCAAGAAGAGATGGCGACCTGCGAAGAACTCCGCCCTGCTCCCAAGATTTTCAAAGAGACTTGTCGCATTGATTGGACAAAGGGTGTGAAGCGCTGTTACGACTTCGTACGCGGCCTTTCTCCCTACCCCGCCGCATGGACGGAACTCACCGCTGGTGGCAAGACTTTGGTGCTCAAAGTGTATGAAACCGAAAAGGAATTCACCACACACGCACACGCCCTCGGCACCCTCCACACCGATGGTAAGACCTACCTCAAAGTGGCCCTCGCCGACGGTTACCTCCACCTCCGCCAAATCCAACTTGCAGGCAAGAAGCGTATGGACATTGCCGACTTCCTTCGTGGATTTAAAGCAGATGGCGAGATGAAGGTGGAATAATTGGTTTTATAAGAATCTCTTTAAAATACACATGAAAGCGAACCTGGTAGCAATCAATCACCGAGTTCGCTTTTATTTATATCCCTTCGTACTTATCAACCATATCTATACTCTTATAGATTTTATCTGTTTGCACAATTCAAAATTGCTTCCTACCTTTGCATCATCAAACAGAAAAAACAGAATACAATTATGCTAAACATTGGAGATAAGATACCCGAAGTATTCGGTACGAATGAAGCGGGAGTTGAAGTGACACGCGCACAATTCAACGGTCAGAAATTAGTCATTTATTTCTACCCCAAGGACAACACATCGGGTTGCACGGCGCAAGCATGCAGTTTGAGAGATGACTATCACGAATTGGCAAAGCTCGGTTACAACGTCATCGGAGTGAGTAGCAACTCGGCAGCATCACATCAGAAGTTTATTGAGAAGAACAACCTTCCCTTCACGCTGATTGCCGACACCGATCTCAACTTGCACCAGCTCTTTGGCACATGGGGCGAAAAGTCAATGTGCGGAAGAAAATACATGGGCACACTTCGCACGACCTACGTTGCCGACGAAACGGGCACCATCACCCACATCTTCACCCCCAAGCAAATCAACACAAAGACACATGCCCAGCAACTCATCAAGGCATTGAGTTAAACAAACAAAGAATACCAATTAACCATTCAGTCCCTAATACCTAATTACCTTACAAACAAAATTTTACGACTATGGAAACAAAGAATAAAGTACTCGCAACTATGAAGGAAGCAGGCGAACCCCTCAACGCAGGTAAGATTGCCGAACTCTCTGGTCTTGACCGCAAGGAAGTAGACAAGGCTATGAAGCAACTCAAGGAAGAAGGCGCCATCGTTTCTCCCGTCCGTTGCAAATGGACGGTGGCATAAACTCCTCACTAATCTAAAATTATAATAACATTAAAGGTTGCACCTAAATTGGCGCAACCTTTAGTTATTCTATTAATACACCGATTAAAAATCCAATTGAAATATCAACATCTGATTGGGAGAATCAACATCTGATTATTTTTTACATCATTAACAATCAACATAACAATCTGATTTTTAATGATTAACAACTGATATTTTTCTGATTATTTTTTCTAATCTAATGACTGATATTTGAGAAAACATTGTACTTTTGCAGCAACAAAAACAATTTTTATTCTCAAACCACTTAATCTTTTTACAAATGATCAAACCTTACAAACTTTGGGATCACGCAATTATTCATGTTTTAGGAGATGCCAACTGTGCTTTACACTACACAGAAGTGACAGAAAGGATTTTAAGTAATGGTTTCTATATGACAGATGGAAAAACTCCAGATATGACAGTCGGTAGAAATCTTTCACAAGATAAATATAGTTATTATATTAGAACTGCTCCTGGTACATATAAATTAAGTAACGATGGTAAAGCAGAATTTTGCAAAATCACAAAAGGGAAATAAATATATATAACATATAAGAACAACACAGTTCCAAATCGTAAAAAGTTGCAAATTGCTATGCTTGAAGGATTTAGCGAATAAAATTCATAACCTAACCTCTTCATTTTTTACAAATCTAATAACATTAAGGGCTACACCAATCACAAGTTGATGTAGCCCTTGATGTTTTTCTAAAGAATCCAGTTACTTTTCCATTTCCCTTCTCAACAACTCCCCACAAGCATCTTCAAGCAGGGTCACGACGAGTTCAAAGGCTTCGGGCCCGTCGTAATAAGGGTCGGGAATGTAGGAGTAATTGTGCTCCGTGAGGTAATCCGCCATGCGCACTACTTTGCGCTTCGCTTCTTCCGAAGGTGCGGAGTTATGAAGTTGGCGCACATTGTTGTCGTCCATCGCCACGATAAGGTCGAAACGGGAGAAATCTGCCGTCTTGACGGGGCGCGAACGGTGCGTGAGATTGTAACCACGGCGCAAGGCACACGCACGCATACGACTATCTGCCAATTCGCCTTCGTGATAGTCAATCATGCCCGCCGAATCAACCGTAAACTGGTCGCCCACACCTGCCCTACGAGCAAGCGTACGGAAGACTTCTTCAGCAGTTACAGAGCGACAAATGTTGCCGAGGCATACGAAGAGGATGTTCATTGGGTGAAGGTTATGAGGGGATGAGTTTTGCCGTTCGTTTTTTTCGCAACACACAGAAAACCATTCGTATTGGGGTTATCCTATACTTACAGAAACGCTATCTCCGTGTTGTAATTCTTCATTGATATAATCTGTAGGATTTTCTTTTGGGAATGTCACAATAGTACCTACATTTATTGTGGTTGTTCCATTTTTCATTGTGATAACACAAACTGAAGCACTACCTTCACCTTTAACGAACGGGATTTTTGTAGTCTTTTCGTTTATTGCTACAACAAAGTTTGAAGGAGGGCTATCAGCCTCTTTGGAAGAAGACAAATGTGAAATACCAAAACTATCAGGAGTGTGGATGATGATATTTATCATATCCCCTACACGGCAAAGGATGTCGCGATGAGATTTATTTTTTGTAAATACATTGAGAAATGTACCTTCTTTATTATTACAAATAGTAACAACCCCTACGCTTCCTTCGGGTATGTAAAATGTGTTTTCCATCTCAATGACTATTTACTCCAACAAATCTGGACGTAAGCGCTTGGTACGCTCCAAGGATTGTTGCAAATCCCATTCCTTAATCTTTGCCTCATGCCCCGAGAGGAGCACGTCGGGCACGCGCCACCCTTTATATTCCGCAGGACGGGTGTAAACGGGTGCGGCAAGGAGGTTGTCCTGGAAGGAGTCAGAGAGGGCGCTCTGTTCGTCGCCAATCACTCCGGGAATGAGGCGCACGATGCTGTCCGTCATCACCGCCGCCGCCAATTCGCCACCCGTGAGGACATAGTCGCCGATGGACACTTCCTTCGTAATCAAATGCTCACGAATGCGATAGTCAATGCCCTTGTAGTGACCGCAAAGGATGATGATGTTCTTCTTCATCGAGAGCGTGTTCGCCATGGGTTGGTTGAACTGTTCGCCATCGGGAGAGGTGAAGATAATCTCATCGTAATCACGCTCTGCCTTCAACGCCGCAATGCAATCATCAATGGGTTGACACTGCATCACCATGCCCGCAAATCCGCCAAAGGGATAGTCGTCCACACGGCGGTGCTTGTCCTTGGTGTAGTCGCGAAGGTTGTGAACATAGATCTCCACAAGCCCCTTCTTCTGTGCGCGACCAAGGATGGAGAGGTTCATAAAGTCGTGCAACATCTCGGGCACAACGGTGATGATATCGATACGCATAGTTTTTTTCTATAAAGATGGTTCTAAAATTTCACTTGCAAAAATACGCATTATCTTTGGGATTTCCGTAATTTTGTGAGACGAAAGGTAAACGACGAACGATTAAGCATGCAAGAACAAAGAATCCTTGAGTTGCGCAAGCTTTTGCACGACCACAACTATAATTACTACGTCAAGAATTCGCCCACGATTTCTGACCAGGAGTTCGACCATTTGATGGACGAACTCATCCTTTTGGAGGCGCAGAATCCGTTGCTCTTCGACCCCAATTCGCCCTCTCAGCGCGTGGGTTCCGACCTCTCGGGCGACTTCGAGCAGGTGACTCACTTGCGCCCCATGCTCTCCCTGGGCAACACTTACAATCGTGAGGAGGTGGCAGCCTTCTACGAGCGCATCCGCCAGGGATTAGAGGGGGAGGCGTTCGACATTTGTTGCGAACTCAAGTTTGACGGTTTGAGCATTTCCCTTCACTATGAGGAGGGAAAACTCGTGCGTGCCGTGACGCGTGGTGATGGTGTGGTGGGCGACGATGTGACGCGCAATGTGCGCACCATTCGCTCCATTCCGCTCCTCTTGCCCGAAGGTGCCGACTATCCCGAGTCGTTTGAGATTCGCGGAGAAATCCTCATGCCCTGGCAGAGTTTTGAAGCGCTCAATCAGCAACGCGAAGCGCGCGAAGAAACACTCTTTGCCAACCCCCGCAATGCCGCTTCAGGAACGCTCAAGAGCAAGAATTCAGCCGTCGTGGCACAGCGCAAGTTAGACGCTTACCTCTACGAACTCCATGCCTCCGACGATGCCTCTGCGGGCCACTATGCGAGTCTTCAGAAAGCTCGCAGTTGGGGATTCAAGATTTCCGAAGCCACCCGCGTGGTGCATACGCTTGACGAGGTCTTCCAATTCATTGACTATTGGGACACGATGCGCAAGGAGCTCCCCGTGGCTACAGACGGAATCGTTCTGAAGGTCGACAACTTCAACCAGCGTGAGCGCCTGGGCTTCACCGCCAAGAGTCCGCGTTGGGCCATTGCTTATAAGTTCCAAGCCGAGCGTGGTCGCACCCTGCTCAACGAAGTCACCTTCCAGGTGGGCAGAACGGGTGCCGTGACTCCCGTGGCGAATATGGAACCCGTGCAACTTGCGGGCACCATCGTGAAGCGTGCCTCTCTGCATAATGCCGACATCATTGCTCAACTCGATCTCCACTTGGGCGACTATGTGTATGTAGAGAAGGCGGGCGAAATCATTCCGCAAATCGTGGGCGTAGATACCGAAGCGCGCTCGTTCATGCCTGGGCCGAAGGTCGTGTTCCGAACCACCTGCCCCGAGTGTGGCACCCCCCTCGTGCGCTACGAAGGCGAAGCGGCGCATTATTGCCCCAACGACACCCAGTGTCCGCCTCAACTCAAGGGGCGCATTGAGCACTTCATCTCGCGCGAAGCGATGAACATCGACAGCCTTGGGCCCGAGACGGTAGCCGCCCTCTTTGAGCGAGGCATCCTTCGCGATGCTGCCGACCTTTACGCCCTCACCATCGACCAACTCATGGGCATGGACGGCACGCGTGAGAAGTCCGCCCGTCGCCTTATTGACGGCATTGCGCAGAGCCGTGAAGTGACCTTCGACCGCGTACTCTTTGCCCTCGGCATCCGCTTCGTGGGCAAGGTGGTGGCAAAGCTCCTGGCGCGCCAATTCAAGACCATCGACGCCCTGCAAGTCGCTACCCTCGACCAACTCCTCGAAACGGAGGGTGTAGGCGCCATCATTGCGCAGAGCGTGCAGGAATACTTCAGCAAGCAGGACAACCTCGACCTCGTCCGCCGCTTGCGTGAAGCGGGACTTCAAATGGAACTGCCCGAAACGCAACTCTCCTCTACCCTGCTCCAGGGCATGAGCATCGTCATCAGTGGCACCTTCACCCACCACTCACGCGAGGGATACAAGGCCATCATCGAGGCCAACGGAGGCAAGAATGTGTCAAGCATTTCAAAGAAGACCACCTTTATCCTTGCCGGCGAAAACATGGGCCCCTCAAAGCTCGAGAAGGCGCAAAAACTCGGCGTTGAGATTGTGGATGAGGGAAGCTTTTTGGAGAGAATTAAGGCGGAAGAGTAAGGGGAAAGGCAGGGCAAAATGTCATTGCGAAAGCGTAAGCCCGAAGAATGAATGCAGAATGTAAGAAAAATTCTCAAACTTTTTAACTTTCGCACATCTGAATTGCAGAAAATCCTTAAATTTGCAAACTGAATTAGAGTAAGGCAACAAGGTTATCAGGTCGCTTCGCTTAAAGGTTATAAGAGTTATCCGTCCCCGCATGGACAACCTCAGAACCTCAGAACTTCTTAACCTCACAACCTAAAAACCTCTTAACCTCACAACCTAAAAATCCAATGAGACAAAATATCTTCAAGGGCCTCGGCGTAGCAGTTGTCACTCCCTTCATGGAGGACGGTAGCGTAGATTTCGACGCTCTCGCGCGCCTTATCGACAACCAGTTGGCTGGAGGCATTGACTTCTTCTGCGTGCTCGGCACCACGGCTGAAACGCCCACGCTTGACACCGAGGAGCGCCGTGCCATCACCCAGTTCTTCATCAACCGCGTAGCCGGTCGTGTGCCCCTCCTTCTTGGGGCTGGTGGCAACGACACACGCAAGGTCATCGCCGGCCTCAAGGACATCCCCGAAGGCATCGACGGCCTGCTCATCGTAGCGCCCTATTACAACAAGCCCTCGCAGGAAGGACTCTATCAGCACTACAAGGCCGTAGCGGCAGCTACCAAGCTCCCCATCGTGGTGTATAATGTGCCAGGCAGAACGGGCGTAAACATCACCGCAGAAACCACCCTGCGTATCGCTCGCGATTGTCCCAATGTCATTGCTACGAAGGAAGCATCGGGCAACATCGGGCAGATTGAAGAAATCATCGTTGGCGCACCCGAAGGCTTTGAAGTCCTCAGCGGCGACGACGGCATTGCCTACGAACTCATGAGCGCCGGTGCCACAGGTGCCATCACCGTCATCGGTAACTCCCACCCCCGCGAGTTTGCCGACATGATTCACGCCATCCAGGCAGGCGACATGCTCAAGGCACAAGCCATTCACCACAGTTTCAACGACTATTACAAACTCCTCTTCGTCGACGGCAACCCCTCGGGCGTAAAGTGCGCCCTTGCCCTCCAGGGAGTGATTAAGAACGAACTCCGCCTCCCCTTGGTTCCTGCGCGCAAAGAAACCGAAGCGAAGATTGCAGCCTTCTTAAAGAAGTAATTGACTCCAACACCCAAAGAGCACTTATCAAAGTGGAAATTGTCCCCCAACCCCAAGGGATGATTTCCGCTTTTTTCGTAATCGAGAGTTAGTAACAGGGAGATAATTCAAACTAATCGGCACATAGTTGAAACTAATTGGGAGATACTAATTAGGAGATAGTAAATGGGAGATAGTGGGAGGAGATCGTAGTTAGGAAGTAGTAATTAGTAGTTAGTGTGCCCGCCCCGCATGGTAACTACTCCTTACCCTTTGCTCTTTACCCTTTCCTACCATACACGGTACCATTAGGAGTGCGTAATTCCTTGATATTATTTTGTAGTTTAGTTATTTTATACGAACTTTGTACTATAAACAACAAACTACATTTCATATAAAGATTATCTGTAACAGGGTAAATATAGAGCTATGGATCTTAATTTGAACATAAACAACAAGCAAAAGCATTGGCTTCTTGTGATCATAGAAAAGTGTAAGACTGTTATAATGGCATTCTTTAAGGGTATATTAAAGTGTATCCTTTGGCTAGGTAGATTATTGAAGAAGATATGGAAGTACATCTTAGGGGTTGTAATCATCGGTGGTTTAATCATTGGTGGTGTTGCCGCGTATGATTATTATACCTACACCTACATTCCTGAAAAAAAGTTGAATGCTGCTATTGAAGAAATTAAGGTTGGGATCAATTCACCCAATGATTCTATCAAAACTGAATACGCCTTATATGTTTTGGATAAGAAACACGAATGGGGTTTTGAAGATGTAAGTGACTATGATATTTCTTTAGTATTGTATGGTTATGGTTATTGTGAAAGTTCTTTCAAGTTAATTGAATCAAAAGCTTATGCTGGTGAAGCAAGATGGCAATATTGTTTAGGACAAATATACAGATGGGCTGAAACACGATACCATTATGTCCAAGAAGACTTAACTAAAGCCGCTTATTGGTGGAATGAAGCCGCTTCACAGAACTACACACCAGCGTACAACAATCTTGGCATTGCCTACAAGGAAGGGAATGGTGTGGAAATTGATTTAAGAAAGGCTGTTCATTATCTGAAATTGGGTGCTGAAGCAGGCGAAGATTGGGCACAAAGGAACTATGGTGATTTGTTTATGGAAGGTGTAAAAATCCAAATCGGTTCACATAAAGAACTAAAGCCGGGTTATGACCCTAGTCTTTACAATAAATACGATTTATATGCTTGGAAAGAAGTCCCTGATTATGAAATATTGATTAAGAAGGATATTGAGCAAGCTAAGTATTGGTGGAAAAAATCGGCTGCTCAAGGTAATGAAATAGCTAAAGAACGATTACAGATAATCTATCAGTAATGCATTGAATATGAAGAAACTTTTTATTTTGCTTCCTTCTTATTAGTTGTAACAACATTGATTCCACCAAATTTTGCCCACAATTTTTCTGTTTTCTTTTAGCCACTAATGAGCACAAACCGAAGGTCGCGCAAGTCAATCCATTCGGATTTAAACGCTCACAATCGTGTCGTAGGGACGCAAATTGCGTCCACAACCAGCATTGCCCTATTATTTTACGGACACATTAACAACTGTTTCAACCATGCGGAGTTGTTTCAACCATGCGGATGGCGGACGCAATGTATTGCGTCCCTACCGTCACAAAAAAAACGGCGATTACCCTTGCAAATTGGAGTAACCGCCGTTATTTTTTTCTATCTGTGTGCCGGATGTTAGTTAGCCGACATGAAGTTTTCAAGGAAGCGAGTGTCGTTTTCAGAGAAGAGACGGAGGTCCTTCACCTGGTACTTCAAGTTGGTGATGCGCTCTACGCCCATACCAAAGGCATAACCCTTGTACTTCTTGCTATCGATGCCGTTTGCTTCGAGCACATTGGGGTCAACCATACCGCAACCGAGAATTTCGACCCAACCTGTGTGCTTACAGAAACCACAACCTGTGCCACCGCAGATGTTACATGAGATGTCCATTTCGGCAGAGGGTTCTGTGAAGGGGAAGTATGAGGGACGGAGGCGAATCTTGGTGTCGGCACCAAACATTTCGCGAGCGAAGGTGAGGAGCACCTGCTTGAGGTCGGTGAACGATACATTTTCGTCGATGTAAAGACCTTCTACCTGGTGGAAGAAGCAGTGTGCACGCGCCGAGATGGCCTCGTTACGATATACGCGACCGGGACAAATCACGCGGATGGGGGGCTGTGACTGCTCCATTACGCGGCTCTGCACAGAGCTGGTGTGCGTGCGGAGGATGATGTCGGGGCGCGCTTCGATGAAGAAGGTGTCTTGCATGTCGCGTGCGGGGTGATCATCGGCAAAGTTCATTGAACCGAACACGTGCCAATCGTCTTCCACTTCGGGACCTTCAGCCATTGCGAAACCGAGGCGTGCGAAGATGTCGATAATCTCGCGCTTTGTGAGCGAGAGGGGGTGGCGTGTGCCGAGCTTCACGGGGTAAGCCGTGCGCGTAAGGTCGAGGTCAGAGAGGTCGTCTTCTGAAGTCGCGATGTTCAAGCGGAGTTCTGCGAGCTTCTCCTGGAGCGCCGTCTTGAGTTCGTTGATGCGCATACCCACTTCGCGCTTCTGTTCACCAGGAACGTTGCGGAAGTCAGCCATGAGGTCGTTCAAAAGGCCCTTCTTCGAAAGATATTTAATACGGAGCGCTTCGAGTTCCTTTTCGTCTGCTGCGCTCAAAGTTTGGATTTCACCGAGTAAATTTGAAATGCGTTCTAACATAGATAATTGAGGTAATAGGTCGTGAGGTTTTAAGGTTTTAAGGTCGCTTTGCTATGAGGGTTTGAGGCTATTCTCCGCAAGGTCCTTACGACCTGACAACCTCATAACCTGATAACCTTAACCATACGAACCTCAAACCCTTGTTGAGATTTTCGTGCAAAGTTAGGTATTTTATTTGAGAAAGGTCGGTAAGTTTCGGAGAAAAAGGTGTAAATTTGCTTCTTGTAAATGTTCAAAATTAACGGATGAAAAGAAGTTTATGGTTGGGGCTGCTCTTAATGAGCATTTTTACGGCGTGTCGAAAGGCTCCCGTAGAGGAAAATCGCCCCTCTATCAACATAGATTCTGTGCTTGCCCTACCACCCGACACCTTGGAGTGGGAGGAGCTTGAAATTCCCTCGGGTGCCGATGGGTTGTTTGACGACTTTATGTTCAACTTCGTGCGCAACAGCCGCTTCCAGGAAGAGCGCATTGCCTTTCCCCTACCCGTCAAAAATGGCAGAGAAATGAGCAAAATTGAGCGCGAAGAGTGGACTTTTGACCGCTTGGAGGTGCTTGAAGAGGTCAATACGATGATTTTTGACAAGGAGTCGGACATGACTTGCGCGCAGGACACGAGCGTGAATGAGGTGAAGGTGGAGTTCATCTTCTTCCATTGCGACAGTGTGAAGCAGTATGTTTTCAACCGTTTGGAGGGGCGCTGGAAGCTCACAGGACTGAATTGGCAATCATTTAAGCGCCATGCAAACGGCGAATTTTACGCCTTCTACAAGCAATTTGCGACCGACTCGCTCTTCCAACGCAAGCGCATTCGCAATCCTTATGTGTTTAAGACCTACGACGAATACAGCAACGAGGAAGTCTTTGGCGATGTTTCAGCAGACACTTGGTGGGATTACTCCCCCGAATTGCCCAAGGAGATGCTCACAAACATCAATTACGGACAATGCCGACGCGACTCCCACGAGCGCTACTTGGTCATCACAAGCCCCTCAACGGGCATTTCATCAACCCTCAAATTCCGCTTGATTAAGTGGCAATGGAAGTTGGTGCAATTGGAAAACTGATTTGTAAAGGAGAAAGGAAAAAGGAGAAAGGAGAAAGACCATGCGGAACTTAAGCGCGCCAGCAACTTTCTCATTTCTCATTTCTCATTTCTCATTTCCCTCCTATGTTTATCAAAGAAAATTACTCACTCCTCCCCCATAACACCTTTGGCATTGACGCCAAGTGTAAGCGCTTCGTGGAATACTCCAGCGAGGCGGAATTGCAAGAATTTCTCCGCTCACGCGATGCTGAAGAACCCCTTCTGCACATCGGTGAGGGGAGTAATCTCGTTTTTACAAAGGACTTCGACGGCACCATTCTTCACTCCGCCATCAAGGGCAAGCAAGCATTTGCAGGTCCCGACATGGTGATGCTCATTGTGGGCGCGGGTGAAAACTGGGACGACCTCGTGGCGTGGTGCGTAGAACAGGGGTATCACGGCCTTGAAAACCTCTCGCTCATCCCTGGTGAAGTGGGTGCAGCGGCGGTGCAAAACATCGGCGCGTACGGCGTAGAAATTGCTGATTTCGTGGCGAATGTAGAGGCCATTAACCTCGAAACGGGCGTTCACGAATTCTTTAGCGACAGCGCTTGCAAATACGGTTATCGCGAGAGCGTGTTCAAGAAGGAAGGCAAGGGTGCGTACGCCATTACCCGCGTGCATTTACGCCTCAACCGCACGTTCACACCGAAGTGCGCCTACGGAACCATCGAGCAAGAACTCACCAAGCGCGGTATCACGACACCTACCGCATCACAACTCCGCCAAGTCATCATCGACATCCGCAACGCCAAACTCCCCGACCCCAAAGAAGTGGGAAGTGCGGGTTCCTTCTTCATGAATCCCGTAGTGAGCGAGGCGGAATTTGAGCGCCTCAAAGCCTCCAACCCCGACATACCCAACTACCCCCAAGCAGAGGGCATAAAAATCCCCTCAGGGTGGCTCATTGAGCAGTGCGGATGGAAGGGCAAATCGCTCGGCAGAGCAGGCGTTTATGAAAAACAAGCCCTCGTGCTCGTCAATCGCGGTGGCGCAACGGGCATTGAAGTAGCGACGCTTGCAAACACCATCGTAGCAGATGTGCGCAAGAAGTTTGGCATCACGATTACGCCCGAAGCTAATCTCATTTAGAATTGCGCTTTCGTAAGTCTCGAAGATTTTTAATTAAGTCTCAAAGATTTTCAACTAAGTTACTTTTAGTTTTTCAAGCGAGAGATTACCTTTTAATACACCAAGTGGGCGGTAATATACCGACTCCTCAAGAACTTTTCCCTCCCTTCCCCATGCGCCTTACCATCCTCGGCACCGGCACCAGTACGGGTGTGCCTCAAGTAGGTTGCACATGCCCTGTGTGCACCTCTTCTGACCCTCGCGATAAGCGCTTGCGCTGTTCTGCCCTCTTGGAAGGCGACAATGGCGAGTGCATCCTGATTGATTGTAGTGCGGACTTCCGCCAACAAGTATTGAACTTTCAAGCCCTTCACCCTGCAACGCTCCGCGAAGTGGGGAGTGGCGACCCTGATAATCCTCATAACCTGCGCCTTTTCCCCATCGATGCCCTGCTGATTACTCATGAGCATGCCGACCATACGGCGGGAATTGACGACTTGCGCCCCTTCCAAGTGTTTGGGGATGTGTGTATTTATGCCGAAGAGACAGTGGCGAACAACTTGCGCCAACGCTTGCCTTACTGTTTCCGAACAAACAAATATCCGGGCGTGCCGAGCATCGAACTCCGCCACATTTGTCCGCACGAAGCGCTCACCGTTGGTAGCGTCAACATCCTTCCCCTTCGTGTGATGCACGGTCAGTTGCCCATTCTCGGGTTTATCTTCAACAACCGCGTGGCGTATATCACCGACATGAAGTCTATCCCCGAAGAGGACGAGGCTTTGCTCAAAGGCATTGACACGCTTATTGTAAACGGACTTCGCGTACAACCGCACAACACGCACCAATCCATCTCGGAAGCCGTAGCTTTCGCACAACGTGTGGGAGCGCGCCAAACATGGCTCACACATTTCTCACATTCGGCGGGTTTGCATGCTGAAAGTGCACAACTTTTGCCCCCCAATGTGGCATTTGCCTACGACAACCTCGACATTTTTATCCCTTAACCCCAATAGTTTACCCCCATATCCATATATAAAATGGCTCGTAAAAAGAAAGAACTCCCCCTTCTCGAGAATATTCTCATCACCGATGTTGCCGCAGAAGGCAAAGCAATTGCAAAGGTGGACAACCTCGTGATTTTTGTACCCTATGTGGTGCCTGGCGACATCGTAGACCTCCAAATCAAGCGTAAGAAGCACAGTTATGCCGAAGCAGAGGCGGTGAAAATTCACAAACTCTCGGACAAGCGCGTGGCACCCGTGTGTCAGCACTTCGGCGTGTGTGGCGGTTGCAAATGGCAGTGCTTGGCGTATGAACATCAGTTGGCTTACAAGCAGAAGCAAGTGACGGACAACCTCACACGCATCGGCAAGATTGAACTTCCCGAAATATCCCCCATCCTCGGTAGTAAGGAGGTTTACGGCTATCGCAACAAGTTGGAATTTGGTTTCTCAAACAAGAAGTGGTTGACCCTCGAACAGGTGCAATCTGGCGTTAAGTTCGACAATATGAACGCCGTTGGTTTCCACATCACTGGGGCGTTTGACAAGATTCTCGACATTGAGAAGTGTCACCTCATGGACGACATCAACAACCGCCTTCGCAATGGCATTCGTGACTATGCCTTCGAGCACGGACTTACCTTCTACGACCTCCGTAACCAGGGCGGACTCCTTCGTAACATCATGTTGCGCAACTCTGCGACGGGCGAACTCATGGTGGTGATTCAGTTCCACTACACCACCCGCGAGGAGGAAGCACAAGCCATGCAACTCCTGGAGCACATCAAGCAGAACTTCCCCGAAGTGACTTCCTTGCTCTATGTCAACAACTTAAAGTGCAACGATACGATTGGCGACCTCGACATCAAGACCTATCACGGCACGGATTTCATCTACGAAGTGATGGAAGACTTGAAGTTTAAAGTAGGTCCCAAGAGTTTCTATCAAACAAACACCGAGCAGGCATACGAACTCTATAAAGTGACGCGCGAATTTGCCGGTTTGACGGGCGAAGAACTTGTGTACGACCTCTATACGGGTACGGGTACGATTGCCAACTTCGTGGCCAAGAAGGCAAAGAAAGTCATTGGTATTGAGTACGTTCCCGAAGCCATTGAAGACGCAAAGGTGAACGCACAAATCAATCAGTTGGACAACACGCTCTTCTTCGCAGGCGACATGAAGGACATCCTCAACCGCGAGTTTATTGAAACTTACGGTCGCCCCGATGTCATCATCACCGACCCTCCCCGCGCAGGTATGCATCAAGATGTTATCGACACCATCCTCTTTGCACACCCCAAGCGTATTGTCTATGTAAGTTGTAACCCCGCAACACAAGCGCGCGACCTCCAACTCCTTGACGCTCAATACCGTGTCATTAAGGTTCAACCCGTTGACATGTTCCCACAAACGCACCATGTTGAGAATGTTGTGCTCTTGGAAATCAAGGAGTAACGAGTTTTTTAGTATTCTCGGATACTCTGAAATTTCAGATAACTCCGACACTCAATCACTCCCCTAACCGCTCCCACCATGCTTCGCCGTCATAATCCCATCCTCCGCCAACGCCTGATGCAACCATTGCAAACGGGCGACGTAAAGGGTTTGCAAGACATTCTTGCAAACCTCAAGAGCATGGATTTTAAGACGGCTGGTTTCCTGCTTGCCGAAGAGGTGCTCCCAACGCTTGAAGAACAACTCTTTTGGGAATGCTTCTTGTCCATCGTGCCCACAAACGCAAAGGCTTACCTCGGCACGTTCTTAAAGGCTGCAACGGCGCTTCACAAGCAAGGGAAATTAAGTCTAACCTCCGAAGTATTAGAGAGATACGCACAAACAGGCATCACACCAATAGATTGCCGCAAGGTGCTTGAAGCACTACTTCCCCTTGCAAGGACTCATGAGGAAATCGCCTTCCTCCTCCGATGCTTCACCTCTGACGTGCAACAACGCATCGCCCTCCTGTTGCGCATCAACACGCTACCCGCCGCCTACACACTCTTCCGCGAAATGAAAACGCAGGAAGAAGATTTCGCCCAGCTCCGCTCCACCTGCATCGCCCTCATGAAGCGTGGCGATGCTCGCGCCTTCCGCTTGGCAAGTTTGTGTGTTTCCTACTTCGGATTGGAAGAAATTCCCGGCACCTTCTCACTCACGCTTCAACCCTACGAACTCTCGCGCCTCGACCAGAGTTACGAAACCTTCAAGGCGTGTTTTGACTAAAACTAAGTCACTAACAATTGAAATTAAGTCCCTCATAATTTTAATTAAATCACTTATAGTTTTGACTAATCCCTTTACAATCAGCAATGAAATACTTATTCTCACTCCTCTTGCTTGCTTCGTCGGCAACGATTGCCCCCACACAAGCAATAGCACAAGAGCAAACCTCCACGCAATCGGGCATGTTTACCGTGACGCAGAAGGGCGAAAATTATTTCTTTGAAATCCCCGACTCGCTCATTGGCAGACTTTTCCTCACTACGGTGCGCTACACCAACACTCCCGCAAATGCCTCTAAATATGGCGGTGAGCAGGCAAACCAGCAATCGGTGTATTGGGAGAAAGCCCCTGGAGATAAACTCTTGCTCCGTGCAAACATGTTTTTTGCCGCAACAGATTCTACCGACAACATCAGTCGCTCGGTGCATGTCTCTTCTTCCGACCCCATCATCGGTGCGTTTAAGATTGAAGGCACTTCCTCTCGTGGGTATAAGATTAAGGTAAACTCCTTCTTTGAGGACGACGATGCCGCCCTCGGACTTAACCGTAGCGCTAAGACGGCGCTGGGCGTTTCAAGCCTTCAGCGCGACCTCTCTTACATTGAGAGCATCAAGAGCTTCCCCACAAATGTTGAGGTGCGCCTTGTCAAGACCTACTATGCCTCAAGCGGAAGTCTCGGAGCGCAACGCACGGGCAACGCTACGATTGGTCTTAACATCTCCTTCGTACTCCTTCCCAAGGAACCCATGCGCCGTCGCCTCTTCGACCCTCGTGTGGGATACTTTGCCAACCGTTGCGTGCCCTTTACCGACGATCAGCAGACGGTGAGCACACAGACGTTCATCACTCGCTACCGCCTGGAACCCAAGGACTCACTTGCGGCCGACTCGTTGCGTCGCGGTTTCCTCATTGAACCCAAGAAGCCCATCGTTTACTACATTGACCCCGCCACTCCCAAGCAGTGGATTCCCTACCTCATTAAGGGCGTGAACGACTGGCAGGTGGCTTTTGAAAAGGCGGGATTTAAGAACGCCATCATCGGTAAGGAGTGGCCCAACGACTCTACCATGTCGCTCGAGGACGCACGCTTCAGCGTCATCCGCTACCTTGCTTCTAACATTGAGAATGCCTACGGACCGAATGTCCACGACCCACGCTCGGGAGAGATAATTGAGAGTCACGTGTGCTGGTATCATAACGTCATGACCTTGCTTCACGACTGGTATATGATTCAGGCGGGCACGCTTGACGAAGCAGCGCGCAAGATGAAGTTTGACACCGAACTCATGGGCGAACTCATTCGCTTCGTTTCCAGTCACGAGGTCGGCCACTCCATGGGTTTGCGCCACAATTTCGGAGCCTCAAGCCTCTCACCCGTTGATAGTCTTCGCAATAAGGAGTGGGTGGAAAAGCATGGCCACACCGCTTCTATCATGGACTACGCCCGTTTCAACTATGTGGCACAACCCGAAGATAGCATCTCACGCAAGGGACTTTTCCCCCGTGTGAACGACTACGACATCTGGGCAATTCAATGGGGTTACACTCCTATGCTCGACGCTTACGATGCCGAGAGCGACCACTGGGAACTCGAGAAACTCGTTCAGGCAAACCTTCCCCACAATCCCCGACTTTGGTTTGGCGATGGCGAAACTAACAAGACGAACGACCCACGTTGTCAAACGGAAGACCTTGGCGACGATGCGATGAAGGCAAGCCATTACGGCATTCTCAACCTCAAGCGCATCATTAAGCAACTCCCCGAGTGGACTTACGAAAGTAACGACATCCATCACACCAACTTGAAGCGTGGTCTTGGAAATGTCTTCAACCAATACAGACGTTATATGGGACATGTGGCACGTAATATCGGTGGTGTGCAATACAATTACCGCACGGTGGATGAACCTGGCAAGGTTTACACTCCCACATCACGCGAAAAGCAACTCCGCGCCCTCGATTTCATTGACGAGCACGTCTTTACGTGTCCTTCATGGCTTATTGACGAACCCTTCGTAGCGCGTCTCTATCCCCGTCCCGCCGACCTTACGGATACGTATTGCGAAGATGTTTTGAACAACTACATTTTCGACATCGCAGGTTGGATTATCGGAGATGCTTTCAACGAAGAACTTCCCTTTGAGGATTACCTCGAAGAAGTTGACAAGCGCCTCTTCCGCGGTTTGGACAAGGGCACTACCCTTGATGCCCACCGCCGACTGATGCAGACAGTGGCGGTAGTTCGGTTGAACGCTGCCTACCGTCGCTTCCCGGAATACGCTACGGATAGTCCCAATCGCCCCTACTTCATGGATTATTACGAACGCCTCCACCGCCGCCTCCTCAATGCGCGCGCAACGGATAGGGCAACGCGACTCCACTACGCCAACCTTGCCGACCTTATCACTAAGGCAAAAGACGCGTTGAAGTAACTGAAAAAACTACTCACTATTGGGTGTGTCAAATTGCTTTTTTGACACACCCAATTTCCTTTTTACAAGCAACGCAACCTAACATCCGCAATGCTTTTGGGCAGAGAATTTCCTCATCTGCTTTCAATTTGTCAAACACATATTTCAAAGCATACGGATAGCACAAAAAACTTTCATAGAAATACTATTTTTTCGCGTAAATCTTTTTGTTTCAATAAGAAAGGGCGTAACTTTGCAACGCTTAACACAACTAAACTAGACCTGACTAAATGAAAATTCAGTAGGGTTAGGGTTTATATAAAGAGGGGAACCTGCGGACGGTTTAAAGAATGATTAAGTAAAGATTATTAGATTAGTGAATGCATCCGCCCTACTTTTCCGAGATTGGCAATCGTAGTGCACCGAAACAAGCACGCTTGTTTCAAAGTCCGAGAGGCGAAAGCCCCTCTTTTTTTTGTCCCTATGTCACAAGGCGAAATGCCGAAAAAATTACAGAAGACTTTTTCCAAACAATCACATACATTTTTGTGGCGCGAAAAGCGAAGGTAGAAAGGGGCAAATCCCTACCATTTTTCACAACAATACTATTTAGAAAAATTATTAGTAACATAAAAAAAATTATTAGTAACCTTTTTTAAAATATATTACTAATAATTTCGCGGCTCTTTACCTATTTATTTTCAAACACTTACAAAAGCATTAAATTTTCTATAATTCAAGGCAATTTGAGGCACTAATTTCGTAGCAAAAACTGCCTATTTACGGAACGAGTAGACAAGGGGAAACACCGTCGTACCTTCTTGCCTACTCGTTTACTTATTTGTCAAACTCACAATGAATGCGCCCTGCTCCGCAATATCATAAACGGGAAGTCCCAACGCTGTCGCCTCCGCCTTATACACCTGCTTGCGATGCGCTCCCATAGAGGCATCAAGAATTATTGTTGCGGGGGCATAACAGCACAACACCTGAGCAAGCGGAGTAACACTGCCGCGTAGCAACAAGAGGGCGTCGACGGGCAAGGGGATAGTGGGAGCGCTCGGTGGTAAGGGAGCGTCCTTGTAATACCCCAGGCGCGCCATGCGGTAACCTCCTGCTTGCATAACGCCACTACGCACTTTTACACCGTCCAAAAGGGTGTCAGTTGATAGATAGCGAGGAGCGCTCCAAGCATTCTTTTCCCAATAAGTATCAGAGACATACGCCAATTCCTGCTGGGCACGGGCGCTATCTGCCGTCCACAAATAATGCGCCTCAGCAGAACGCACAACGTGCACCGCCATTGCGTTGCGCACATTATAAATAATGAGTTGGGGAGCATGCGCTTCTGCCCTCCGCTCGTAAAACGCCTTGCTTTCTATAACGCCACACGCGATGATCACACATCCCAGGAGTAGCAGCAGGCGTGGGCGCCGACGGAAGTGCGACATGCCCCAAATCGTGAGGGGTACCAAACTGAAAAGCAGTACCACGGTGGGGAGCGTTACGGGTAGGTGGAAGGACGCGAAAGGCAAGCGCGAGGCGACTTCTAATCCCGTATGCATCAAAGACAATGCACCGCTTAATAAAGCGCCCAAGAGCGCTGATGCACAAGGGATTAAGAAAAACAACAACGCCAATGTCAGCACCACCCCGGCAAGAGGAATGACCCAAAGCGAAAGGGGAAGGGCGTAAGTTGGGAAGGTGTGGAAGTAGTATAACACAAGCGGGAGCGTGCCTATTTGCGCCGCAATACTGACGCGAAGCAGGTCTTGCACGGCATTTATCATCCACCATTTGAGGCGTTGCAAGAGGGGTTCGTTTCCGACAACGGGCGTCAAACGCGGGAGGCGCGGCGTTATAACAAGGATAGACAACACCGCCATAAAGGAAAGTTGAAAACCTACATCAAAAAGGGATTGTGGCGAACACAGCAGGAGGAGCAAGGCTGCGAGGGAGAGGTTGTACAGAGAGATGCGGTCGCGCCGTAGTAACACGCTGAATTGCACCAGTGTGAGCATCACCGCGGCACGCACCAAAGAGAGAGGCGCACCGACCATTACAACGAATCCCCAAAGGACAGAGAGGAACACGAGTTGTACGACGGTTCCTACACAACGAATGGAGCGTAGCGGGCGCAACAGGAGGAGGTTGAAAAGGGCGAAGAGTATGCTCAAGTGTAACCCCGAAAGGGCAAGAATATGACTCGCCCCCGTTTCCGAATAAAGCAATCGCGTCTCCTTGGTTATCAACTGCTTATCTCCCAATGTCATGGCGGCGGCAACTTCTAAGGATTGCCCATCAAGGTGTGTGCGCAAGCGTTGGAGTAAGTGTGTGCGGAGCGCTGTAAGGTGGTGCACAAGCGTTTGGCGTTCTGCAGGTTTGAGTATGCGCCAAGCACCTGTATCACAAAAGGCTGTGCCTGAAACTCCCTGGCGGTGTAGGTAGTTGGCGTAATCAAATTCACCAGGATTCCCTGCATTTTTAGGCGCCTTAAACTGTGCGGAAAGCAATAATCTATCTGACGGCGAGGGGATTACAGTTGTACTATCCTTCATGAGCGTCAACCGCACACGATGCCCTTCTACCTCCGCAAACAACTGATAACTTTTAGGTTTCTCCTTAATATCGGAAAGCGGCGTCGCCACACACACCTGCTCGTCATTACTCCACGACACACGAAGAGTGTCGCGCTCATTCACAAGTAGTGCAGCGCCTATAAACAGAAATGACGTAGCCAGTGAGACACAAAATATGCGCCTTCCTCGCCATGTAAAAAAGGACACGAGAAAGGCGCACAGAGCACCAATAAATAGGGGGAGTTCATACCCCGAAAGCCACTCATAGCACGAGTCGGCAAGGAAGATGCCGACGATAAAACAAACTATGAGGCGAGGCAGGAGCATGGTATATTTAGGGAGTTGTTTCTCCGAGAGTTTGAGTTATTCAAACACAAAATAGGGGGTCAAGCGCTCAAAGTCTTGGGGCGTAAATTCGGGATATAGTTGCAGGTCTTTCCACGAACGAAGGGGACCATATTTGCGAATGTGCGTGGTGATAACCTTTACTTGTTCATAACTCAAATAGGGGTGTCGCACAAGGGTTTTGAAGTCACTTTTATTAATAGATATTGTGCGTACCGCAACCTGCTCTTCTACAGAAAACCACTCCTCAATGCGTGCAGGAAGTCCCTCAATATCTTTTAGTTGCGCTACACTCACAAATCCACCAAGGCGCTCGCGATAACTGACAATAGAACGAGAGTACCCCACCCCAATGCCTGGAATTTTACGCAAAGTAAGCGTGTCTACGGTGTTTAAATCAAGCACAGTGAGTTGAGTAAACTTTTCCGGTCGCAGGTGGTGAAGCGAATCTTGTCGCGCACGATCATGCTCCGTAAAATAGACCTCCTTAACCGCTGGGGGAATTTGAACATAAGGGCGCAAGCGCTGAAATTCTTCATCCGAAAGTCCGTAGAGGCGCTTAAAGTCATCAGCATCCTTCCATCGCCCTCCAGCACGACGGTACGCCATAAGATTTTTCACCTGCCACGGTTTTAACCCCACTCGCAAAAGTGTCATACTGTCCGCAGTATTGGGATTGAAGGGGAAGGATTGCACCGGCATGCGAACTTCCTCTTGACGCTTTTTCCGCTCCTTAGTAAGCGTAGCAAATGCCTCTAACTCAGCAACATCTTCGGGAGATAATTGCACCGAAGTCCCTACCCTTTCACTCATCCCCACATAGAGCATTCCGCCACACACACAGAGTAGCAGAAAGAGGAGAAGCAGAAGTCCTCGCTTCTCTGAACGGGAAAGAAAAAGACGAGACATCAGTGTGCAATTACAAGTTAATTTTTACGCCATTACTTAGTTTGCGTGTAACCTTCCTTACGCAACAATTCCACAAGCGATTGGCGCACATCACCCTGGATAACAATTTCACCATCCTTAGCAGTGCCACCTGTTGACAACTTGGTTTTCAGGAGTTTACCTAACTGTTTCAAGTCATCTTCTGTTCCGACAAACCCAGTCACTAAAGTTACTGTTTTGCCCTTTCTTCCGGCGCGCTCCATTCGAACACGCAATTTTTGTTGTGCAGCAGGAAGCGTTTCTTGCTCCTCTACACAATCTTCTTCTGTAGTAAATTGATAGTCGGGGTTCGTGGAATAAACCACTCCCAAACGAGATTTCCAATCAGACATAAGTGGATAGAAGGTTATGAATGAGAGTATTAACAGAGCACTGAATGTGGTAGTTGTTATCTGTACTTTGTTAGTTGTACTCTATTAAAAATCTATTTTTTTATTTTCTTCATAAAAAACGCTACACACTCTAAATAAACAACTGGTTTGAGTATATGCATCCACACCCAATAATGTGCGGCGGCGATGATTATTTTAACCACCAGGCGAAGGAGCATATCAGGAATCAGGTTGCCTATATAATTAGCTGAGAGTGTTGTGAGCAGTGCCAAGCAGAAGAAGGGGAAAACATCTTGTAACACTTTCGTGAGCGGAAAGCGAATCAACCCTCTAACCCCACTCCACCAGACAAACAACCATGCCATATTGAGCAGTGCTATGGCATAAAGCATACGGTCAACGCCATAGGGATGAAGTGCAATGACAACGCTTAATTGCAGGAGCAGGAATGTGCTTGTAATCAGCATGTAACGCGTAGATTTACCCTTGCTTATAAGCATTTGTGCAAAGAGTTGTCCTAAGGGAAGGAAGGGCGCGGCAAAGCAAATGATTTGAAGCAGAGGCACACAAGGATTCCACTTATCACCAATGGTGAGGGGGATAAATTCAGGAGCAATCATTCCCAATCCCCACAGCGCAGGGAAAGCGAGGAAGGAGGTGAAGCGGAGCATCTTTCGAAAAACGCGCACTTGACGATCTGCATCATCTGTGACGGTCACCAAAACGGGTTGTACCACGTTAGTAATCATCCCTGAAAGCATGTTCGTCCCCATCAGCGACCACTTATTGGCTTGAGAATAGTGTCCCACCACATCTTTGCGGGGAAAGAAGTGCCCCATAAGCGCCTGCAAGACTTGACCGTTGAGCGTGGTAAGCAAATTGGTTATCAATATCTTACTGCTAAATCGGAATAACGCAAATGCAGGGCGCAGATTAAACTCAAAGGTGGGTCGCCAGGGTGAAAAATGCCAATAGAATATGGAGATACTTATTTTGTACCCCAAATCCATTGCCACAAGACTCCAATATCCTGCACCAGCATAGGCTGCGATAAGACCTATCGCAGAAGAAATCAGCGACGAAGATACTTGAGAAATAGTACGTTCACGCACCATCAAGTGCTTGTACAGATAAGCCCAATGCGCTGTATTCAAACTCGTTACCACAAAACCTAAGAAGATGATTCTCGCAACCAAGACAAGTTCTGGAGTGTGATTAAAGGAGGCTATAAGGGGAGCGCATGAGAAAAGGGTGGTATAAACTACTACACTTATACAAATACTCAACCAAAACACGGCGTTAAAGTCACGGTGTTCAGCGTCGCGCTTATTACACAAAGCTGTTGCAAAACCACTATCTTGTAGGTTCTGCGCTAACGCCGAAAACACGGTAAGCATTGCCACCATGGCATAGTCAGAAACTTCAAGACGACGCGCCAATAATATACCTACAAGCAGCATCACCACTTGCTGAGTACCATTGCTTAAAGCCGCCCAAAAGAAGTTTTTAGCAGTGCTCTCTTTTAAATTTTCAGACATTCTAAAAATACACTTATTATATATATATTGTGTAGGATACAAAGGTAGTGCTTTATCATGATTAGGGGAAGAGGAACACCATATTTTTATAAAAAGCATGAGTTTATACCTTATAAACGTCCTCCAACCAAGAATACCAAGGGGTTTCTCCCCCATAAAATACACCTAACTACACTAAAAAAAAGAGGCTCCAAGCAAGTAAATCTGCTTGGAGTCTCTCATTTATTTCATTGCTGGAATAAAAATTTCATAGGTTCCGTCATCATAAAACACACGAATTTCCTTAACCTTGCGCTCAGGTTTGTCACAATTTTTCGCATTTTGAAGGTCATTATAAGTCGGGAAACGATTTTGTGAAGCATAATCTGGAACTTCTACGGGTTGTACAGGTCGAGATACAGAAGTTGTGTTTGAAGTTCCAGAAGTCGGCGCACGAAAACCTGTTTGCGTTTCAGCAGAAGAAGTTTCTGGATGTGAATTTTGCCCCCCTTTTGTCTCAGGAGTTAACGAAAGATCACCCCCAAGTTCAATAGCGCCATTCAAAAGTTCATCTTCTGTTGGTGAGAAAGCATCCAAATTTTCTCCTTCAGTCATTGCTCCTTCACCAAAAAGAAGCCACTCCATTCTCACTTCAGGGAAGGCTTTATGAACTGCTGACGCATGCGTAATAGTTGGGTTTGTTCTTCCAATAAAAATGCTTGAAATTGATGCGGGCGACACCCCTAATTTTGCAGCAAAATCTTGTTGCGAAAGATTAGCTTTTAGCATCACTTCTTTAATTCTGTTTTTCATAAAATTCTAACTGACTAAAAAAACTCTAACCTGAAACTCGAAAACTCAGCGTCTAATTTTAGCACTTAAATTTGTCTCATTTTTTCGCACATCACTGACACTGTAATTTTCGGTATTCAGCACCTCGCACATACGAGGGAGGCAAAAAAAGGGCAAAATTCCCGTTTTTCTATGCGTTTACAAAGTTAAACCTTTTCACTGACATAACCAACATTTGTAAAGATTAATTTCAAAACTAATATTTCACATTTTACAACACTAACTTATTTCGTAAATCCCCACCACCAATCCACAAACGCAAGTCCTTTGATTTTGTAAATAAACACAGGTATTTTTATCCTATATTTAAATTAAACAAATCATCGTATTTAACTGATTATATTATACTTAAAAAACTAGCATTCGAATACTTTTCGAAACAAGCACTACTGATTTTTGTACATTTACACCACTTTATACTTTCCACACTTGCGGAAATGTTATTAAAACACTGGTTTTCTGCATGTTAAAGCAAGTAAATAGTATTGCATATTTATAAATTCATTTATTCATCCTTTTGATTTATAAATTACAAATCTAATGTTTTATATTATAAATCACTTGCAAATCCCTATTCTACATCTGCAATTGTTGACTTTATTTGTAAATATCTACATGTATTAAATTTGATATTTCTAAATTAAAATGTTAAAATTCTTAAAATACGTGTTTCACCCCCTATTTTACCTCAAAATTAAGCCTGCTTACGCTATTTCCGTACAACTGGCGAGATAAAAACATCCACAAAAGTCTCACGAAGCCAAAATTTACATAAAACACTGATTTACAAAAGATAAAGCCATTTTTAGGCATTTTCCAAAAATCTCCAGAAAAATTAGAAATTTGGGTGTTTTTTAGGGTTACAAATAGAAAACTCGAATAAACGGAGGGGAATCTTAGAGTTATTCCCCACCCTAATATTTAGTAAATCCACCGATTTACATTTTTACACTTGTATCAACAAAAACATAAAAAATCAGACTTGAAAATTTACGCCTTAAAGTCTCCTTTTCGGGTGTATTTTCAAGTCTGATTTTAGTATCTAAAATTGAAATTTTAATACTCTAAAAACCTCATCATTGAGGTCGGCATTTTCAAATTTTAGTGAAGGATGAAATAGATGAGTTCGGAGAAAAGTTCTGCGTTGGTCACTCCCCCATTTCCGATACCTTTGCATCGCGCATCCGTTTCTCGGATCTTTGAAATGATGTGCATCACCTTCACACCGGAATACGACTTCATGGCGGGTATCACATTTTTTGTAGCTTGCCATTCTCGAATCCCCAACCAGTTTGCTATTCCCGTCGGTGACTTT
Organism: Alloprevotella sp.; assembly: GCA_045631665.1. Taxonomy (GTDB): domain Bacteria; phylum Bacteroidota; class Bacteroidia; order Bacteroidales; family Bacteroidaceae; genus Alloprevotella. Next base: position 34,741 of record JAZQVD010000057.1, on the reverse strand, counting down.
TCAGGGGCATAATACGCCAACATGAGTTGCGAGAAAAAGCGGAAGAGCATTGTGAGGGTGGCGGGGAGGTAAAAATCGCGTTCATCCTTTGCCATAATACGCGCAATTTTCGTTGCCTGAGAAACGTCTTTTTTCGCCAACGCGTCCTGTAGTTCGAAAATATTAAAATCTCGGCTAACACCAACCGTAGCTAAAATTTGCGCTTTCGTCACCATTTTTTGCCCCTCAGGTAGTCCCACACACAGTTTTTCAAGTTCATTTACCACCTTCGTAAGCTTTGTACCCACCAAATCACCCACCATAGCAGCCGCCTCTTGCTCAATAACAAGCCCTTTACGCTTAAGGTAGGTTGCCACAAAACCAGGGATGCGCTCCTCACGCAAAGGTTTTGACTCAAAGAGCACGCCAAACTTCTCAATCAATGCCGGGAGTTTCTTGCGACGGTCCAAATTGCCATTCTTATGACAGATGATAAGCACCGTCGTAGGTTGCATCTGCGCAAAATAAAGTTCCAACTTCTCCAGTTGCTTCATATTCTGCGCCTCCTTTACGCACACCACCAGGCGCTCTGCCCCCATCGGAAACCCTCGCGCCGCGCTCACCACAGCATCCACCGTGGTTTCTGTGCCATAGAAGGTGAAAAGGTTGAACGCTTGCTCGTCGGGAGTAAGCAATTTCTCCACAAGCAAGTCTGAAATCTTGTCTATGTAATAATCCTCCTCGCCCATCAAGCAATAAACGGGATGAAATTTCCCGCTCATAATCTCGCGAACAACATCTTCGTAGCCAGGAGTTGTTTGTTTTGCTATTGCCATATTATATATAGTGTGTAGGCAGAAACTTCAGTTCGCCTACCAATCGTATTTCAAGTGCCTTACCGTCTTGCGCTCGCCCATAATCAGGCGCATCGCTTCAATTCCCACGCGCACATGTGCAGCCGCAAAGTTCTGCGTCACATGATTGTCACTCTCCTCGGTCTTCACCCCTTCGGGTTCCATGGGATTATCGCTCACAAGGAGCAACGCACCCGTAGGAATATGATTGTAGAAACCACAGGAGAAAAGCGTAGCCGTTTCCATATCCACCGCCATTGCTCGTGTGTCGCGCAAGTATTGCTTGAAGCGCTCGTCGTGCTCCCACACGCGGCGGTTGGTGGTATACACCGTACCCGTCCAATAATCATACTGATTATCGCGCAACGCCGTTGACACTGCACGCTGCAACATAAATGCCGGAAGCGCAGGAACCTCGGGAGGGAAGTAGTCGTTAGAAGTACCTTCGCCACGAATCCCCGCCAGCGGAAGGATGTAATCCCCCAAAGCCGTCTTTCCCGAAATGCCACCACACTTGCCCAAGAACAAGCACGCCTTGGGCTTCACCGAAGCCAACAGATCCATAATCAACGCCGCATTCGGACTCCCGATGCCGAAGTTAATCATCGTAATACCATTGGCAGTAACCGCACGCATATTGGCGCCGAAGCCCACGGGTTCTACGCCACATTGCTCACAAAACATATCCACATAATTGTTGAAGTTTGTCAGCAATATGTATTCTCCAAAAGCCTCAAGCGGCATCTTTGTATAGCGTTGCAACCAGTTGCCTACAATTTCACCTTTCGTTTTCATAGAATTTTGTAACTTTGGGGCATTATGCCATACTACCTTGCAAAAATACACAAATGATTCCATTAAACCTGCCCCCCTTTGACATAAAATTAAAGAAGGACGCCGAGGGCGATATTCTAGTCCACGACTTTTTGCGCCGCAAATGGCTCAAACTCACTCCCGAGGAATGGGTGCGCCAACACTTCACCCACTACCTTGTGGAGCAGAAGCACTACCCCGCAGGTTTATTGGCAAACGAAGTGGGCATCAACATCAACGGCAATGTGCGTCGCTGCGACACCGTGCTCTACGACCGAGAAGGCATGCGCCCCCGCGTCATCGTAGAATACAAGGCACCGCATGTAAACATCACGCAGGAGGTGTTTCATCAAATCTCCTCATACAACAGCGTGCTCCGCGCCGACTACCTCATCGTCTCCAACGGTCTGCACCACTACTGCTGCAAATTGGATTACGAGAACAACTCCATGAATTACCTAAAGGAGGTGCCCGACTTTAAGGAATTATAAATGGTTTGTTGATGATATAGAAGCAAAATATCTCACGCCACATTACTCCCTTGCATAAGAATCCCGAAAAAAACGTAGCGCCCTAAAAATAGGGACTTTACAAAAATTAGGGCATCCAGAAATCATTAGAAAAGTGGAGATAATGCCCCGTGGTTGGCGTATTTCGGAGCGTGATGGGGTTTCGTTGAAAAAAACGAATTCTCAGCGGTTCAAAAATGAGATTTTAGCGCGATGAGAGGGCGAAAAATTTAACTAAAATTAAGAAAAAATAAGGCGCATATCTCACGCAGAAAAAATTAAAAGAGACTTATTTTAAATTATTAGTAACTTATTTTCAACTAGATTACTAATAATTCACCGTACAATAGGGATGCTCTTACAAAACAGGATGAAAATATACGCTGATAATCAAGTAGTTAAAAAGGAGGTTATACCGCGATGGGTATAACCTCCTTTTCTGCTATGCAAAGATAATACATTTTTGAACGAAATGCAAATCGGGATTTTGATGAGGGAGAGCGCTGATGGCGAAAAATTGTTACATTTCGGGGTATGTGAAATAGAAAAACAGGAGCAACTTTCCTCAAGCGACTCCTGCGATATACAGTTGAAACCTACTATTCCTTTTCCTTAAAAATAAAGGTGAAGAACACCAATACGACGAGGGCATAGGCAGCAAAGATGAACCATGAAGTGCGCCAGCCATCAATCATTGAGAGCCCCGCAACTGCGTCGTTGTACACATAGTGGTTGACCACTTCTTGCGCCGCAAGTGTGCCGAGCGTAGCACCAAGTCCGTTGGTCATAATCATAAACAATCCTTGTGCCGAACTACGGATGTCGGTCGTCGTGTTTTGATCCACATAAAGAGCGCCCGAGATGTTGAAGAAGTCAAACGCTACACCGTAAACAATCATGGAGAGGATGAACATCCACACGCCTGCACCGGGGTCGCCAAATCCGAAGAGTCCGAAGCGCAACACCCACCCCAACATAGCGATCATCATCACGCGCTTGATGCCAAATTTGCGCAAGCAGAAGGGGATGAGCAGGATGCAGAGGGTTTCACTGATTTGCGAGAGGCTGATGAGTGCGTTTGCGTTCTGTGCGCCAAAGGTATCGGCAAATTCGGGGATTTCCTTGAAGGAGGTGATGAAGGGGTTGGCATATCCGTTTGTGATTTGCAAACTCACCCCGAGCAGCATGGAGAAGATGAAGAACACCGCCATCTTGCGTTGCTTAAACAGGCGGAAGGCATCAAGCCCCAGCGCTTCAACAATACTGCGCTTCTCGCCCGACTTTGCACCGACGGGACACGCGGGGAGCGTTTGCGAATAGAGTCCTAAAAGCAACCCTAATCCGCCCGAGAGCAAGAACTGATGGGGCGTTTGTTGGAAGCCCAAGAAATTCACGGCGAGCATGGTGCAGATAAAACCAATTGTACCAAACACGCGAATGGGAGGAAAGGCTTTCACCGTATCCAATCCGTTGCTTGTCAAAGCGTTAAACGCCACAGAGTTACTCAATGCAAGAGTGGGCATGTAGAATGCTACGCTGATGGCATAGAGTGTAAAGAGTTGCCCGAGTTCTACCGCGGCGCCTGCTTCAAGTGCATAAAGTCCTGCGGCAATCATAAATCCTGACGCCACTAAATGACACAATCCCAAAAGGCGCTGCGCAGGAATCCAACGGTCGGCCACAATGCCCATAAGTCCCGGCATAAATATTGACACGATTCCCTGCACGGCATAAAACCATCCGATGTTCGGCCCCATACCATTTGTGGCAAGATAAGCGCCCATTGAGGTGAGGTAAGCCCCCCAAACGGCAAATTCAAGGAAGTTCATCGCCACGAGGCGCGACTTCAATCCAAAGTTATTCATAGTCTTTTTCATTAAATTCCTGAACGCAAAAATACAAAGAGATATTTGAATGACCGAAAGAGAGGGGAAGTTTTTTAGCAACACAATATTTATATATATCCACCTGCTACATAGATATATTTTTGTAACTTTGTGGGAATTTTGCAACAAATAAGGTTTGTTGCGCGTCTCACAATGATGAACATAGAAAAGAAACTTGCATTTGACGATGTCCGAACGCTGCTCAAAGGGCGTTGTATCTCCTCACTCGGCACCGAGTGGGTGGATAAGTTCGTGACCTTTTCAAACGACTACAATAAAGTTACCCACAACCTTAACCTCGCCGCAGAATTTCAGCGCTTCGTAGAAACGGAGGACGATATTTACGAAGAAAACTTCTTTGATGTCCGTCAAGCACTGCTGCGCATGCGCCCTGAGCGCACCCATTTGGAGGAGGTTGACCTTTTTGACTTAAAGCGCTCACTCATCACCGTACACGCCTTGGTGGAATTTTTCACCAAGGGGGATGATAATGCCAAGGAGGGGGAAGGAATCACGCATACGTACCCCACCCTTGCCGCTTTAGCAAGTGATGTGCAGACCTTCCCCAACATTATTTTGCGCATTGATAATGTGCTGAATAAATATGGTAAGGTAAAGGACACTGCCTCAAAGGAGTTGCTCATGATTCGCCACTCTATTGAGGTGAACACCCGCACTTTGAGTCACTCCTTGCGTGGCATCATTCAGCAGGCACAACAAGAGGGTTACATTGAGCGCGATGTGTCGCCCACACTCCGCGACGGTCGCTTGGTAATCCCTGTTTCGCCCAGCGTAAAGCGCAAGATTCGCGGTATTGTTCATGACGAATCGGCTACGGGCAAGACGGTGTTTATCGAACCCGCAACCGTTGTTGAGGCGAACAATAAGATTCGCGAACTCAAAGCACAGGAGCGCCGCGAGATTATTCGCATTTTGCAAGAACTCTCGGCAGAAATTCGCCCGCACATCAATGCTATTTTGCATTCCCAACACTTCCTCGCACAGATTGATTACCTGCGCGCGGTGGTGAGTTTTGCGGAATCCTTTGGCTGTATCGTGCCCCGCATTCAGGAAGAACCAACGATTGATTTGAGTCAGGCGTATCACCCTCTCCTTCAGCAGTCGTTGCAGCGCCACGGCAAGAAGATGCAACCCCTTGACATCACATTGCGCAACGGGCGCATTCTGCTCATCTCCGGACCTAATGCCGGAGGTAAGTCGGTATGTTTAAAGACGGTGGGACTCTTGCAATACATGGTGCAGTGCGGGCTTCCCATTCCCGTGAGAGAGAACTCCACACTCGGCATTTTCTCAGAAATATTTATCGACATCGGTGACGAGCAAAGCATTGAAAATGACTTAAGTACCTACTCTTCTCACCTACTCAACATGAAGTTGATGATGAAGGGGGCAAGCAATAAAAGTCTGTTGCTTATCGACGAATTTGGGGGCGGTACAGAACCACAAATCGGCGGTGCTTTGGCAGAAGGAATCCTTCACCGCTTCGTGAAGACTGGCACTTGGGGAATTATTACCACCCACTACCAAAACTTGAAGCACTATGCTGAACAAGAACCCGCTGTAATCAATGGTGCCATGCTTTACGACCGCGCACAGATGCAGCCGCTCTTCATTCTTCAAGTTGGAAATCCCGGTAGTTCTTTTGCCGTAGAAATTGCCCGCAAGATTGGTATTCCTGAAGATGTAATTGCCTATGCTTCAGAACTTGTAGGTAAGGATTACATCATGAGCGACAAGTATTTGCAAGACATTGTGCGCGACAAGATGTATTGGGAGAAGAAGCGTCAGACGATTCGTTCACGCGAAAAGCAGTTGGAGGAAACCGTTGCCCGCTACGAAGAGGAAATGCAGCAGTTCCAGCAGCAGCGCAAGTCGGTAATGGCACAAGCAAAGGAGGAGGCGCAGCAACTCTTGAAGGATACGAACGCCAAGATTGAGAATACGATTCGTGAAATCCGCGAGACGCAAGCCGAGAAGGAGCGCACACGAGAAATTCGCCAGGAACTTTCGGATTTCCGTGAGGCATTAGCGCAAACATCTGACGAAGAGAGTATTATCGCTCGCAAGATTGAAAAAATCAAGCGTCGTCAGGAGCGTAAGCAAGCCAAGCAGGAGCAAGCAAAAGCAGGAAATACTACCGCTGCCACCACCTCGTCAATTGCGACCGAGGCACAGAATATCACCACTGAGACTTCCACACGCCTCCACCTCGAAGCAGGTCAATATGTGCGTATCAAGGGACAAACTGCTGTGGGCAAAGTGGAAAGTGTGCAGGGTAAAAATGCAAAGATTCTGTTTGGAAGCATGTACACCTCACTGCCTATCAATCGTTTAGAACTTGCTGACAAACCGAAGGAGGACAACGCTATGAAGGCAGCCACCTTTGTGAGCAAGGAGACACGCGATGCGATGCAGGAAAAGCAACTTAATTTCAAGCAAGACATTGACTTGCGCGGCATGCGCGTAGATGAGGCGCTGACTGCGGTTGCTTATTTCATCGACGACGCAATTCAGGTAGGACAAGCCAGCGTACGCATTCTCCACGGTACAGGTACGGGAGCGCTTCGCCAAGTGGTGCGCCAATACCTCAGCACGGCGACAGGCGTCATGCGTTATCACGACGAGCATGTCCAATTTGGTGGCGCTGGCATCACGGTTGTAGAACTCATTTAAGCACTTCATAGCATGCCTCTCCCACTTCCTAAAAACCAATAGGGAGAGGGCGTAAACTAACTGGGAGATAAAATAAAATATCTGGGAGATAATTTGATTTATCTCCCAGATATTTTTTATTAAGTCGGTTGTGCTTCAACGCAACAAACTTTTGTATGTAATGAAGCCTTGAAGTTACGCTTCTTCTTCCAACTCTGTGCTGAAAATCATTGTTGTAGCACCGATTGTAATAATGTCTCCTGACTCCAGGCGCACTTGTTCTTTAAGTCCAACGAGCGTATTGTGAACGAAAGTCCCTGTATTTGAGGGCGCATCACGCACTGTGAAAACCAATTCGCCATCTTTCTTCTCGCGCACATTCACTACGCAGTGCGTTGTGTCTACGCTGGGATCCACAGTCTTGATGGGGGTGTTTGCCTTCGTACCTTTCACCTGTCTGCCCACTACATTATCGCCCAAGTAGAGGGGGAGCACTTGCTTGAAGTGGAATGCATTTTCGATAACGGTGAGCCATCCCAACACGGGCGCTTCTTCCTCCACCTCTTCCTCAACGGGTTTCGGCATAGGGATGCGCAATTTGAACTGCTTGTGACACTCGGGGCACTCAAACACAAGGCTGCGCCCGGGTTCGTATTGCGTTTCGTCGAAAAGGATAGCTTCGTCACATTTGGGGCATCGTATTCTCTTCATGATAAGAATTATTCTTTGGGGTAAGTATTCTAAATAGGGTTCTCACAACTTTAACCACGCGCCACAGGGAAAGGCGCAGGCATTATAAAGCGAAAGGCTGCGTCAAAAGTAAAATTTGACACAGCCTCAAGGCTTTAACTTTATTTTCGAAGCACCCACGCTTGCTCAAATCCGCTACGCTCGTTGCGATAAGCGCGTAACGCCTCTGTAGCTGCCGCTGCCGTAGGATAACCTCCGACAATAACGCGCAGGATGTCGTTCTTTACAAAAATTTCTACTCCACTGATGCCACTCGCTTGAAGTTTCGCCACCAATGCTTCGGCATTCTTTCGAGGCACGCAACTGCAAACCACCAAAGTATAGCGTGCAGGGGCAGCAGGAGCTTCAACTGTTGCTGCGGGTGCAGGTGCCGGAGCGACTTCTTCGGGGATAGCAACTTCCGTCTGGGTTTCCGTCACCTCTTCTTCCGCTTCGTCAGCAAAAGTCGTTGCGGGAACGAGCAGGGGGTGAGGCTTTTCTTCTGCAGAAGCAAAGAGTTGCGCACTGAAGAGCGCTGCTTGCTTCACGCTGGCCTCATTGGAATTGCTTACAGGCACTGACCATGCGAAGAAACATACAATCATCACCACGGCAGCCGCCACATAATTCACCACTTCGCGACTGATGCGGATGGTGTAGTGCGTAGCCGAACGCTCAAGGAACTTCGCGGGTTGAACTTCCTCAATGCGTGTTTCCTCAGCCTTGTCTTCAACCACTTCTTCCTCCTTGCGCACGATAAATGCGTCCAAGCCGTACAATTCGGGCGAAACTACACCCGCCTCGCAGGGCTGGAATTCATACATACCGCTCAAGGTGAGTGTGAAAACGCCAATGCCACCCAATTCAAACGAACCTGTAGCGTGGAGCTCTGCCTTCACCTCTGCCACAGCCGCAGCAATTTGCTGCAACGCCTCAAGATAACCGATGCCATAAGCGTTCATGTACGACTGCGCCAAGAGTCCGTCGTTCAACTTCAAGCATCCGTTAAAGCCTACACTGCGGTAAGGAGGCAAGAACAAACCTTCATCCTCAACATAGCGCGCAGAGACCTGCTGCGTAACGAATCCGCCAAAGTCGGGAACGATTACGCAGTCGTGCTTCAAGAGCAAACTTTCGATATGTCGAGCTAATGCAATCACGCTTTTGAGTTAAAGGAATGATAATCAGAGAGAAGACAAATCGCCCCTATGTTAAGGGCGAAACTATGGTGCAAAATTAGTAAAATTTGTTTAATCCAACAACCTGTTTTACCCCCTTTTTCTTTACAAAATTTTACAAAAAATCGTAACCCTACAGACATACAGCAAGTTACATTTTTTAGAAAAATTTTCACTCTAACAAGGACCATTTCTTGAGGATAAAAAACAAGAAAACTACTGTTGCGAAAAACTCTTAGTAACATATTTTGAAAAAGGTTACTAACAATTTAAAAAAGGTTACTAACAATTTAAAAAAGGTTACTAATAATTTTTACAACCTTAGACTATCTTGTTAACATCTGATATTCAGTATTTTATAAAACCATCATCAAAGTCCCCCCAACACACCCCGAACGATTTTAAGCCCCAACCTTTCGCCATCCGCCTTTTTTTTGATAAGTTTGCAGTAAAGAAATCCCTACCCTGTTTACAACCATGTCAACACACTACGACTTAATTACCATCGTTGGCCCTACGGCATCGGGCAAGACGAAATTTGCCACTGCCTTGGCACAACTTATCGACGCTGAAATTATCAGTGCCGATTCGCGTCAGGTATATCGCCGTATGGACTTGGGAACGGGTAAGGATTTGGCGGATTATACGGCTGCCGACGGCACACTGATTCCCTACCACTTAATAGACATTGCTGAGCCCGGTACAAAGTATAATGTATTTGAATTTCAGCGCGATTTTCTGGCGGCATACGAGGACATTCGCCGCCGTGGGAAGCGCGTCATTGTCTGTGGTGGCACCGGACTTTATGTAGAAAGCATTCTGCGCGCCTACCGTTTGAGTCCCGTGCCACAGAATGACGCACTCCGAAAGCAGTTGGAGGGAAAAACGCTTGAGGAACTCACCGCCATTCTCAAGACGTATAAGGCACAACTCCACAACACGACGGATGTGGATACCGCCCAACGCGCCATCCGCGCCATTGAGATTGAGGAGTATTACAAAAACGAACCAAAGGAGGAGCGCCCCTTCCCCGCATTGAGCAGTTTGACACTCGGCATTGACGTTGACCGCGAGATGCGTCGCGAGCGCATCAGCAAGCGTCTGCGCCAGCGCCTTGAAGAAGGCATGCTCGACGAAATTCGTGCGCTTCTCGGCGAAGGCATTACCGCCGAAGACCTTATATATTACGGTCTTGAATACAAATTCCTGACGCAGCACGTCATTGGTGAGCTTTCGTTTGAAGAAATGTACCGTCAACTTGAAATTGCCATCCACCAATTTGCCAAGCGCCAAATGACGTGGTTCAGAGGTATGGAGAAGCGTGGTACGCCCATACGCTGGGTAAGCAACACGCCTGAAACCGTACGCGCCATCGCCCAAGAAATCTGCGCTGACAACTAACCCGTCTCCCCGAAATCACTTCCCACAATGAACATTCGCCTACTTCAAACGTTCCTGTTACTCACGCTGCTCGCGTGGGGAGTATTGGCGTGTTCAAAACTTGAGGAAGAAGAAGTTGACTCCCCAAACACGGAGCGCCCCGAGGGAGGAGAGGACAACGGTAATAGCAACGCGACCGACACACTCACGGTGATGCAAGCGCTTCAGGCACAACCCAATCAGAGCGTCTTGGTAAAGGGTTACATCGTGGGATTCGTAGACGGCACAGCGATTAGCAAAGCCAAATTTTCTGCTCCTACGGAGAAGGCAAACACTAATTTGATTATCGCTGACAGTAAGGCGGAAACGAATTACGCGCGCTGCTTCCCCATACAACTCAAGAGCGGCACGGATGAGCACTTCGTGTTCAACCTCTATCTCAATCCCCAACTGATAGGTCAGGCTGTCGTTGCGAAGGGTGTAATTACCACCTACTTTAAAGTCAACGGATTTAAGCACCCCAACTTTTGGATTGACGAACTTGAGGACGCGGAAGGCACAACTCCGCCTGAAGAAGACACGCCTCCCACCGAACCCGACGCTCCCTCCACTCCCGCAAGCGAAACTCCCACCCTTGACCACACTCCGCAAGTAAATATTTATGGTAGATAACTCTAAATCTTACTCAAAATGGGGTATCATCTATAGCCCCAACCCTTCCCGACGCACCAAGCGCCGTTGGAAGAAAATACTTCTGGCCTTGAAAGAAGCAGGTCAACCTTTTGACTTCGTGCAAAGCGAAGGCGATGGTTCGACGGAACGTTTGGCGGCGATGATGACTCAAAACGGGTATAAGACCATTATCGTTGTGGGTGGAGACGCTGCCCTAAACGAGGCCATCAACGGCATTATGCACACCGAGTCGCCCACCGGAACGCACCCCACCCTCGGCGTCATTCCCAATGGTTATGCCAACGACTTTGCCCATTATTGGGACTACCATACCGACGACATTGAGGGCACTATTGCCCGCCTGCAGCGTGGCACAAGGCGCCGCATTGATGTGGGCGTAGTGGCAGAGTCGACAGAAGTTGACGCACGCCATTATTTCTTAAACTGCCTGAACATTGGAGTAGTGGCAAACATCATCCACTTAAAGCGCACCACCCGAGAACTATGGATGTCACGCGGACTTTCTAACATTATCTCAGCGCTCCAACTCGTCTTCAAGCGCCAGCAATTCCGCATGGCGTTTAACATACACTTTGAAGACCACGAGATAGACCTTACCGGACTATGCATTGGCTCTGCCCACAGTTACGGACAAACGCCGAGCGCCGTGCCTTACAACGGGATGCTCGACATTACCTCCATCGCACAAGCCCCCTTAACAAAGACGGTAAACGGACTGTGGTTGCTCTTTACCAACCGCTTTCTGTCGTACAACAATGTCAACTTTTGGCGCGCGAAAAACATTGAAATTCTTGACACAAACAAAGCGCCCATCAGCCTTGACGGACGCATTCACCGCACGGAGGCCACGCGCCTCAGCGTAGGGGTGATGCACGAAGAAATTGAGTTTTTGGTGTAAGCAACACGCCATGAAAATTTACTTCCAAAATAAAAACTGGAGAGGATTCAATTCAGAATCTTCTCCAGTTTTCTTTGTAATCGTATAACTCAACTATTTTCAGCGCTGTATACCCTTTAAAATTTCACCGCTGTAATGCGCAAAATTATTAGTAACCTATTTTAAATTATCTTACTAATAATTTTTTTTAGGTTACTAATAATTTTCACTACAATAGGTTTAGTTTTTTCGCCCCTAATTGTCCTCCTCTAACAAATACTCGTTGATGAGTTCCAAAAGGGTTTCACCATAGCGTTCAAGGAGCGCCTTACCCACACCTGGGAGTTTTTTCAGTTCTCCCATCGTGCGCGGTTGCATATTCGTCATAGAAACAAGCGCGCGTTGCGAGAAGACGACATAAGCCGGCAATGAAAGTTCACGCGCACGCTCAGCACGCCAAGCTCGAAGCACGTTGAAGAGGCGAGGATGCAGAATGTCTTGGGGGACATCGGTAATTTTTTCTTCCTTCTCAACCTTCTTACGGGTAGTCTTTGGGCGCTTTTCAACTGCTTCAGGTTCTGCGTTGTCTGAAGCATCAAGCATAATATCTGCCTTACGGCGGAGGTATGTGCTCAGCGAGAAACCCTTGTTTTTCACATAGTTAAGCAATTGCGCCTTAATACGCAGGGATTCTTTGAGGGTATCAATCGAATTTTCAGCACGCTCCTTTATACGCTTGCTATCTGTGGGCAGCGAGAGGTCACTTGTCTGCGCAATGAGGGGGGCAAGTTTTTCTAAGAAGTAAGCAGTAGCCGCGGCGATACGCTCTTGAAGCGTCGGTGACTCGGCAGGATTTTCCTCCGTACGTATGAGGTAATCCAACTGCGTGCCAAACTTTTTTGCCACCGCCTCAACAGCGTTTTTTAAGTCGGGATCTAAGGACTTGAAGCGTGCTATCTGTTCGGGGTAAAGTTTAGAGAAATGCTCTTCCATTACGCGCACCACATCGGCATATGCATAGAGAACGGGCGTGAAGTTATAGAGTTCCTCCAGCGTGGTGTAAAGGAAGTTGCGCTGTTGCTCTTGAATCTGATTTTCAGAGGGTTCGCGCTCCGCCATCTGCTGCGTGTAAGTGCGCACATTATAATCTGTGATGATTGCGTGGGCAGGAATGGGGTCGCTCAGTACGAGTCCCTCAAACGTCTTACAGCGGCTCAGCGCCACGTAGGTTTGCCCTGCGGCAAAGGCTTGCTTGGCATTGATTATAGCACGCTCAAAGGTCAAGCCCTGACTCTTATGAATCGTGATTGCCCACGCCAGGCGCATCGGGATTTGGGAAAACGTACCGATGACTTGCTCCGAAATTTCTTTCGTTTCCTCGTCAAGCACGTACTTACAGTTTTGCCACACGTCAGAAGTAACCTTAATTTCTTCCTTACTATCTGTGGGACACACCGTTATGCCGTTGTCATCAATCTCTACAACCGTGCCAATCATACCATTATAGAAGCGCTTTTCACGGTCGTTTTTTACAAACATAACCTGCGCCCCCTGTTTTAAAACCAATACCTTGTCTGTGGGGTAAGACATTTCGGGAAATTCTCCCTCAATCTTGGCTTCGAAGATGTGTTGCTTGGTTGAGAGCGCCTCAAGTTCGCGCTGATTGATGGCATCTGCTTGGCGGTTGTGGGAAGTCAGGCGGATGTAACCCTCTTCCTTAGACGGTTCAAAGTTAGGGATGTATCGCGTATTGAGATGTGCGAGCGCGGCTGAGTCAATGCGATTTTCGCGCACCTTATTCAGCAACGAAAGGAAGGTAGGATCGCTCTGTCGATAAACCGTTTTGAGTTCGATGGTATAATAATCCAACTGCTGAAGTGCCTTACTGCTGAAAAAGTAAGGCGTGTCGTAATGTTTTTCCAACAAGTTCCAATCCTCTTGTCGCACTACAGGCGCCAATTGTTGGAGGTCTCCGATGAGCAATAGTTGCACGCCGCCAAAAGGTTTATAGCGGTGGCGGTAACGGCGTAACACGCAATCAACAGCGTCTAACACATCGGCGCGCACCATACTCACCTCATCAATCACCAGTACATCAATGCTGCGCAAGAGGCGAATTTTATGTTTTGGGAAAGAGAAGCGACGCTGATTATTATTGAAAGTGGTCTCAGGGATATAGGGTGCAAAAGGCAACTGGAACATAGAATGCAGCGTGACGCCTTGCGCATTGATGGCGGCAATACCCGTTGAGGCACAAACCACTACGCGCTTTGGCAACTGCTCACGCAGACGGTGGAGAAAGGTGGTTTTCCCCGTCCCCGCCTTACCCGTGAGAAACAAACTCACATTGGTATTTGCTATGGCCTGCCACGCTTTATTTAGTTCTGGATTTTGCATAAATTAAGTTACTCGTAAAGAGCGATAAAAGTTCTGGGCGGGACACGACAAGTGAGGTTCGCGCCCCGCCGTTATTCATACCCTATTTCAATTGCGACTTCACTGCCGCAAGCGCCTTTTGCCAATCCGTGTCGAGAGAGAAAGGCGTCAGTTCAGTACCCTCTTTTATATATGCGTATATTACCTCCTCATCTGTATCACCAAAGAGGGGGTTAGAAACGGTTGCGTCAAGGAAAATCATTACTAATTTTGAGCGCTCCTCGCCACTACTCTTACCGCTCTTCACTAACTCTGTTTGGTAGAGCGTCATAAATTCTGAGAGGTAGTAAGCCTGCACGTCGAGAAAGCGATCTGTCACTTCGGGCATCGTAGCAAACGCCTTTTGACGCAGGTATGTGAGTTGGTGAATCTTAAACTGGGCAATCTTTGCCTTTGTTACGCTGGCCGTAGGGTCATTAAGCACTTGCTCAGCGCTCTGATAGACAATCTTATAAATCTCTTGTGCGTTCACACCAAAGGCAAACACCGCCAAGAGCAGGGTTAAAAGGATTTTTTTCATAGTGTTCAAAAAAATAATTGCTTGTTTTACGTCTTGAGAACTGCGCTGCGGAGAAAGCCTTCACTCTCACGCCTCACTTTCTCACTCTGTCGGCATTCTGCTTTACGAAAGTCGCCCACGTATGTGCGCCTCCCGTTGCCGCCTGTGGGCGAAGACTTTGCAGGTGATGGCAATACGCCACGGCGAGTGCGTCGGTAGCATCCAAGAAGCCCACGGGGTCTTCCTTAATATTGAGCATGCGCTTAATCATCGCCGCCACCTGCTCCTTACTTGCCTGCCCGTTGCCCGTAATAGACATTTTAATCTTCATCGGAGCATACTCCTGAATGGGTATCTGCCTACTAATCGCGGCGGCAATAGCAACTCCCTGTGCGCGCCCAAGTTTGAGCATACTCTGCACGTTCTTGCCAAAGAAGGGAGCCTCAATCGCCAGTTCGTCGGGGTGAAAAGCATCGATGATTCCCATAACGCGCTCATAGATTCTGCCGAGTTTCAAGTAACCATCGGCACATTTGCGCATGTCAATAACACCCATGGCCATCATCTCAACCTTCTTTCCGCACACACGCACCAATCCATACCCCAGCAGATTCGTGCCGGGGTCAATGCCCAAGATTATTTTTTCCTTGGGCGAAGAAACGGAAGGTGAGGATGTAGTTTTCATACTTACTTACCGCAAAATTACAAAAAGAATGGGCACTTCGCCCCCAGGAGCAGAATATTTTTAGTAACCATAGCGCGTATTCACAGATTAAATCTTACATTTGCAAGTGACAATTCGTATCACACATCAAACATGAAAAGATTTTTATCAACATTCATAGCGCTGCTCACGCTGAGTTGCATGAGCGCCTTTGCGCAGGCTGAAATTAAGTTTGACAAGAGTTCACATAATTTTGGCACATTTACTGAAAGCGAAACGCAAAAGACCGTTTTCAAGTTTACCAACACAGGCACCGAGCCCTTAGTGATTCATCAGGCCATCACCTCGTGTGGTTGTACGGTGGCTAAGTACACGATGACACCCGTAGCGCCGGGTAAGACGGGCGAAGTGGAAGTCATCTACAACGGCAAGGGCAAACTCTTTGGCCACTTCCGCAAGTCGATTACAGTGCGCTCAAACGCCAAGACGCCCATTACGCGCATCTCCATCGAGGGTACGATGAACGAAGACGAACCTAAGAAATAACCTCGCGGGGTGAAAGATTTAAGCGTTGAGGGTAAAACTAACGGAGAAAAAATGCCCATTTTTTACCCCAACCTCCATACTCCGAAAAACGAAACCTGTTTTAGTAAAAACTATTAGTAACCTAAAAAAAATTGTTAGTAACATAATTTAAAATATATTACTAATAATTTTCGCCGTTTCAAACCCTTGATTTTTTTAAACTTATAACAGACGAAAAAATGGAGTAATTTTTCGCTGAGAAATAGGTTGATTTTACAGGTTTTGACGTGCGTTTCACCCCCTGTTACTCCCCACCATTCTCACTAAACTTTACACACACATTATTTTATGGAAAAACATAACCACCTCGTTATAATGGCGGGCGGCATCGGGAGCCGTTTTTGGCCCATGAGCAGCCCTGAAAAGCCCAAGCAATTTCTTGACGTTTTAGGTTGTGGCAAAACCCTGCTTCAGCTTACCGTAGAGCGCTTTGAGGGAATCATCCCTACGGAAAACGTGTGGGTGGTGACTTCTGCGGATTATGAGGAACTCGTTAAGGAACAGTTGCCTCAGATTCCGGAAAATAACATCTTGCTCGAACCTTGCCGTCGCAACACAGCCCCCTGCATTTGCTACGCAAGTTGGCGCATCAAGAAGCGCGACCCGAGGGCAAACGTCGTAGTGGCACCCTCTGACCACACCATCGCAGACGTGCCCACCTTCCGCCAAGCGATTAGCGAATGTCTTGAATTTGCGGCAGAGACTGACACCATCGTGACGCTCGGCATCAAGCCCACGCGCCCCGAAACGGGATACGGCTACATCAAGGGCGACCTTAGTTACGCATCGCCCAGACGTAAAAACATCTATCGCGTAGACGGATTTAAGGAAAAGCCTACGCTCGAGGTGACGCAGGAATATATTAAGCAAAAGGGTTACCTGTGGAACGCCGGCATCTTTATTTGGAGCGTCAGCACCATCGTTAATGCCTTCCGCGTGTACCACCCTGAAATCTCTCGCACATTCGAAAAACTCCTTCCTATTTACGACACGCCCGAAGAGCAGGAACGCATCAACGAACTCTTCCCCACGTGTGAAAACATCTCTGTTGACTACGCCATCATGGAGCGTGCGGAAGAAATCTTCGTATATCCTGGCGATTTCGGTTGGAGCGACCTCGGTTCTTGGGGTTCTCTGCGCGAACAAGTGCCGCAGGATAAATACGGCAACGCTTGCATCGGCGACAACATTGACACCTACGAAACCCACAACTGCATCATTCACACTACGGGTGAGAAAAAGGTTGTCGTACAAGGACTTGACGGTTACATCGTAGTAGAAAAAGAGGGCACACTCATGATTTGCAAGCTCTCTGAAGAGCAACGCATTAAACTGTTCCACTAATTTAATAAAGGAGAAATGAGAAAGGAGAAATGAGAAAGATGCTGGCACACGGAGTCCGCATGGTTATTTCTCATTTCTCCTTTCCCATTTCTCCTTTCACCAATATATGTTCTCCCCCCTCCTCCCCTGGTATCAGCAAAACGGACGCGACCTTCCCTGGCGCCGCACTAAGGATCCCTATAAGATTTGGCTTTCTGAAATCATCCTGCAGCAAACCCGCGTGGAGCAAGGGATGGATTATTACTTGCGCTTCACCGAGGCTTATCCCACGGTGGAGTTGTTGGC
Source organism: Alloprevotella sp. (assembly GCA_045631665.1). Taxonomy (GTDB): domain Bacteria; phylum Bacteroidota; class Bacteroidia; order Bacteroidales; family Bacteroidaceae; genus Alloprevotella. Next base: position 17,357 of record JAZQVD010000057.1, on the reverse strand, counting down.
AAGTGCCGATGAAGATGAAGTAATGCGCCTATGGCAGGGTTTAGGTTACTACAGTCGTGCCCGAAACCTGCATGAGGCAGCACGCCAAGTGGTGAGCATGGGCGGATTCCCCACCTCGTACGCCGAAATTCGCACACTAAAAGGCGTGGGCGACTATACCGCAGCCGCCATTGCCTCCTTCGCCTACGGATTACCGCATGCCGTGGTTGACGGAAACGTATACCGCGTGCTCTCCCGCTTCTTCGGCATCGCAACTCCCATTGATACTACGGCAGGAAAGCAGCAATTCTCAGCACTTGCCCAAGAAATTTTACCGCCCAAGCATGCTGCGCTCCACAACCAAGCAATAATGGATCTCGGAGCACTCATCTGCACGCCGCGCTCCCCACAATGTGCCGCATGCCCACTTGCAGATGCCTGTATTGCCCACGCTGAAAACCGCCCTGAAGACTTCCCCGTAAAAGCAAAGCGTACGCAAGTGCGCACGCGCTTCTTAAATTATATCTTCATTACCGACGGAGAAAATATCTTACTGCACCGTCGCGCTAAAGGAGACATTTGGCAAGGACTGTACGAACCTGTGTTGATTGAGACGGACTCCGAGTGTTCCCTCCCAGACCTCTTGGCACGCACCTCACTCTCTCCGTTTCTCACCTCCGACACAACGCTCACTCCCCTTGCGGCAGACATGACACACAAACTGAGTCATCAAAATCTTCGTACTTGGGCATACCTACTCCGTACCTCGCGCCCACTTACGTCCGACACACTCCATACAACATCCGACGCAGTTTCCACTACATCCGCCCCCGCCGCTCCCTACTCTGTCATCCCCATCAGCGAACTTAATAATTACGCTCTTCCCCGACTCATCACCCGAATTTTAGAACAATCCGAGTGTCTAAACTCACACTTATCCAGCAACTAATCCCCCTCACGCAGAAATACAATAAAGGCGCACCGAGTAATCTCAGTGCGCCTTTATTATATTTGCCTAATAGAATTAATTCTGTGCTTCTGTTGCAGGAGCGGGTGCTGCTTCGGGAGTCATTTCGAGCGCAGCGGGAGCAGTAGTTGCCGCAGGAACTGAGGGGAGAGCCACCTTCATTTCTGTAACAACAGCGTCTGTGTTCTTTTCTTCGGGAGTGCAGAAGTGTGAAGCGATACTCAACACAACAAGTGCGATAGCAAGTGTCCAAGTAGCATTTTCCACAAAGTTTGTAGTCTTGTGTACACCCATGATAGAGTTACCACCTGCCATATTTGAGGTAAGGCCACCACCCTTTGACTCTTGAACAAGCACAATGAGGATGAGCAAGATAGCTGCAACAACAGCCAAAATTACGAGTACTGAATACATTGTTTTAGTTATTTAGTTTTGTTATTTATTAGTTGTAATTTGCGAAGGAAACGCAATTGGTCTGCAAAGTAACTACTTTTTTTCGGATAATTCAAATTTAAGCGGGTAATAATTTCAATTGCCTTGTCATAATTACCCTGTTTGATATAAATTTTTGCCAAAGTTTCGGTAAAATACTCCTCTTCTGCTCCTGCCGCCGTGCTTTCTGAAAGGTCGGGGGTGTACTCTGGTTCTTCCTGCAACACAATACGTTCCGTCGCCTGGTTCAAATAAGTATCAATGCGCTCATCTGCTTGAGTTTCTTCGGGAACTATGTCGTCCATAGAGAGCAGGAAGGCGGCATAGTCGGTAGTTGCATCGGCAGCAGTGAGTTTGCGTGTGGTGCGCTCTACACCTACTTCAACCGTAGTAGCCAAGAAAGAATCAATAAGACTCTGTGTGCGGTCAGCAGATTCCACCTCGGGAGTTGCTTCTTGAGGAACTTTATTAACTACCTGGCGCACCTCGTAATTACTTCCCTCTACCATATCAAAGAGCACCTTTCGATTGGGAATAAAGAGGGCAGCACGACGCAACTCATCGCCGAAGGTTGCATCGTGAAGGAGAAAGAGATTTTGCAAGTAAAGCAGGCGTGCCACTTGATGGAACGGCGCGACTGCCACATACTCACGCAACTTGTGCAAGGTCTCTTTATTCAGTTGCTCGGGGTGAACTATGAGATTTTTTAAATCCACAGTAAATTTTAATGAGGGGTTAAGGGTGAAGAGTTAGAGGTTTACCAATCTGCCACAGTAGCATTAAAGATTTGCTCAGCAATGTCGCGGGTCATTTCCGTAACAAGTTCTTCCTGCACAGCCGCCAACTGCTGATTAGCGTCATACTGAGTCGTTGCAGAGAACTGTTTTTCCCACGCCACATTGGCCTTCTTATTTTCAAAGCGAATGTTGACAGTCATCTTCAACTGCACCTGCGAAGAATAACCGTCGGCAGAGACCGCCTTATTAAACTGGTCGTAACCCGTAATCTCGCCCGCAATATGAAGGTCGCCATTGCGCTTCACAAATTCGAGGCGCGTCTGGTTGGCATAGAGGTCTTGCAATTTATTATTGAAAATGGCCTCCATAGGTGCCCAACCGTAGGGAGCACGGTTAGCAATGTTGTCAATCTGTATGGTCTTGATAACGTTATAGTCAATGGAGGTGCCCGTAAACTTGTAACTTACCTTACAAGCCGTGAAGAGCAACAACACGATGGTGCATACCGCTACGCAGATGCCGTATTTATTCCATGCCATATTCTTTAATTTTTCTGTAAAGTGTACGCTCCGAGATATTCAACTGCTCGGCAGCCTTCTTACGGTGGTGATGACAATCTTCAAGAGTCTTGCGAATCAACTCGCGCTCCATTTCGTCAATAGTGGTTGAGGTGTTGGCAAGTTTATCTCCCGTCTCTTCCGCCCACTCTTCGGCGTCGCAAAGTTCCACTCCGTCGGCGTCAATAATCTCTCCCTTCAGCGCCACAGAAGTTGTGGCAGAGCGCTGCTCCGACTTGGTGGGCAAGAGCGCAGCAGGGAGTGTTTTAGAATTGTATGCGCGCTTGAGTTCGTCTACCTCACTGCGCAATTGGAGCAACATATTGAGGATGAAGGCGCGGTCTTTTTCATACTGTCCACCAACCGACGCTTCCTCTTGCTTCACTACTTCAAGTTCGCCACGGTGCATTTCTTTGCGCAGGTAGCGCGACAAAATCTCGGGCGTAATAGTGCGCTCCTCTGCCGTAATACTCATGTTGGTCACAATGTTGCGCAACTCGCGCACATTTCCCGGCCATGAATATGCCAGAAGCAGTTGCTCGCTCTCGGGAGTGAGGCGCACGGGCGGAATCTTGTGTGTTTCAAACATGCTCAGGGCAAACATGCGGAAGAGCATGAGGATGTCTTCACCACGATGGCGCAATGGGGGGACGTCAATGGTTACGCAGTTAAGGCGGTAGTAGAGGTCTTGACGAAACTTCCCATCGGCAATAGCCTTTTCAAGGTTTACGTTCGTCGCCGCCACGATGCGCACATTCGTCTTTCGGGGTTGACTTGCGCCAACAGGGATGTATTCCCCCGTTTCAAGCACGCGCAAAAGTCTTGCTTGGGTAGCAGCGGGCAGTTCGCCCACTTCGTCCATAAAGAGTGTGCCGCCGTCGGCCGCCTCAAAGTAACCCTTGCGCTCACCTACGGCTCCCGTGTACGCACCTTCAACGTGACCGAAAAGTTCTGAGTCAATCGTACCTTCAGGTATGGCACCGCAGTTGATGGCAATGTAATTTTTCTTCTTGCGCGCACTGTGGTCGTGAATGATGCGGGGAAAGATTTCCTTACCCACCCCGTTTTCACCAATGATAAGCACAGAGAGGTCAACGGGGGCAATCTTCAGCGCCGTGTCAAGCGCACGGTTGAGTTCATCGCAGTTGCCCACGATGTTATACCGCTGCTTTATGTCTTGCACTGAATTCTTCGTCATACCAAAATTAGGTTTGCATACTATCGAACTGCAAAGGTACGCAAAAACGCTGACATAGCGGCGACGGCATCCTAAAATATTGGATTTTTATGCCAGAAAATTCCGAATTTTATACGCCTTATCATCCCCACATCCCACACCCGAAAAACTATACCTATTTTCGTAAAAACTATTAGTAACCTAAGAAAAATTATTAGTAATGTAATTTAAAATATGTTACTAACAATTTTCAGGAGGTCAGAAGGGCAAAAAGATTACTCATACTTGGCGAATTTTACCTCACTCAGCGAGCGTGAATAAAAATAAATTTATAACTTTGCATCGCATTTTTGCACAACATAATTGGTTTCCCTTATGAAGATAAAGGAAGTAGCAGAAGCCCTTGAACGGTTTGCACCTCTGCCCCTGCAAGAAAGTTACGATAATGCTGGCTTGCAGATTGGATTAACAGACGCAGACGCCTCAGGGGTATTATTGTGTCTTGACGTGACGGAAGAAATCATCGAAGAGGCTGAGCGTGAGGGTTGTAACCTCATCATTGCCCACCATCCGTTACTCTTTCGCGGTCTGAAATGTATTGCCGACCGCAACCTTGTAGAGCGCTGTGTGCGCCGCGCTATTTTAGCGGGCATCACCATATATGCCGCTCACACCAACCTTGACAACGCCGAGGGCGGAGTAAACTTTGCCATCGCTGAGCGCTTGGGACTTCAAAACGTAACCTTCCTGCAACCGCTTCCCAGCGGACAAGGCGGTAGCGGAATTATCGGCGAACTCCCCCACCCGCTCCCAGCGCTTGATTTTCTCCACCTTGTGAAGCAAACGTTTCACGTAGAGGCGCTGCAGCATAACCTGCCCCTCACACGAATGGTTTCACGCGTGGCGCTCTGCGGAGGTTCGGGTGATTTCTTACTCAGCGACGCGCTGAAGCGTAATGCCGACGCCTTTCTGACAGGCGAAATGGGTTACCACCAATTCTTTGGTTACGACAATCAAATCCTCATTGCCGCCTTAGGGCATTATCAGAGCGAGCAGTTTACCGTGCAACTCATGGCGCGCATCTTGCGCAACGCCTACCCCAACTTGCGCATCGTTGAAACAAAGGTAAACACAAACCCCATTCACTACTTGTAGTAGTTGAGAGAGGAAGGAAGTCGCTCTCCCCTAAAGACCTTAAAGACCCTAAAGACTTTAAAGACCTTAAAGCCCTTACCCCCTCACAACCTAAAAACCTCATAACCTAAAAATATTATGGCAGTAAAGAAAGACATTACAGAAATGTCCGTAGAGCAGAAGCTCAAAAATCTTTATCAGTTGCAGTCGCTCCTCTCTGAAAGCGACAAGTTGAAGGCTCTTCGTGGTGAACTTCCCCTTGAAGTAGAAGACCTCGACGCTGAAATCGAAGGGCTCACACACCGCCTCGAAAAGTACAACAATGAAATCGAGCGCCACAAGGCTGACATCGAAACGATGAACGCTCAGATTAGCGAAGCTCAAGAGGCAATGAAGCGCTACGAACAGCAGCAGGAAAACGTTAGCAACAACCGCGAGTTTGACATCCTCACTAAGGAAATCGAATTCCAGGGACTTGAAATCATGCTCCTCGAAAAGAAAATCAACGAGGCACAGCGTTGCATCGAATCTAAGCAGCGCGACATGAACCAGTGTGCTGACACGCTCCGCAGCCGTCGCGACGACCTCGACGTTAAGAAGTCTGAACTCGACGAAATTATTTCTGAAACCAAGGCTGAAGAAGAAAAGATTCGCGAGAAGGCTAAGAACCTCGAACTCTGCATTGAGCCCCGCCTCCTCACCTCATTCAAGCGCATCCGTAAGAACAGCCGCAACGGTCTTGGTATCGTTTACGTGCAGCGCGATGCTTGTGGTGGTTGCTTCAACAAGATTCCGCCCCAGCGCCAGCTCGACATCCGTATGCGTAAGAAGATTATCGTGTGTGAATACTGCGGTCGCATCATGATTGACCCCGAACTCGCAGGCGTAAAGATTGAACACGCTTCTACAGAAGATAAACCCAAGCGCCGCACACGCAAGAAGAAGGAAGAGGCGTAATCCTCCCCCTTCACAGGCCTAAAAATAAGCGCCCCGTCAGTGATTGCTGACGGGGCGTATGCGTTATTAAAAATCAAGTGGTTATAAAAGCAAAAATTATTAGTAATGTATTTTAAATTATGTTACTAATAATTTTTTTTACATTACTAATAATTTTCACGACAATAGGTATCGTTATTCGTACTTATAAATTACCGATGCGGCTTCGCCCTTGTAAGTGAAATTACAAAGTTTTGTGTCGCCCGTTTCGGGGAAGAAAGAATAAGTGCAATCAATCTGATAATCGTTGGCAGTACCCTTAGCGTTGTCTACCTTGATTGTCTTCACCAAATGCGTAGAGGGTTTGCCCAACATACCGCCGTAATAAAGGTGTTCAAAGCCGAAGCATCCCATCTGTGAGGAAAGCGTGGGCGGCAAAATGCCATTCTTATTCAGCGTAGTAGAGGGAGTGAGCGTAACAACCGTAGTGACGCCGTCGTGTCCCACATGGTCAATGCGCACAAGGTTGCCCGCGGCGTTATACGTCAGTTTACCCGTAGTAGCAGACTCTTCATGACCAAAATTTTCGTCGTTCAACACCTTCTTCCAAGAGGTAAGGCGACCCTCAGTATACTCAAAGTAATACTCATTATTATTAACCGCAAGCTCTACGATGTTGCCTTTGGCATCCATCACTGCCGCCATGTTCTTAGCGTTTGAGTTTACAATCGTAACACCATTGGGTGAGTAATACAACTGACTTCTGTATTTGTATGTGCCATCAGTATCGCCGAGCAGCTTACCTTCGGCAGAAACCAAGTAGTTGGCATCATAATTAAACGTCCAATCATACGTCTGAGGCATAGAACCTTCGTGCGTAATACTGCGCACTCTGCTGCTTCCCTCAGCCGGAAGTTCAGGCTGTATGAGGGGCACGTAATCATCACTACTCGAACAAGAATTAAGCGCTAATGCGAGCGCTACTAAGAGGGGAAAACGAAATTTCATAACTTGTGTGTAAATGTTTTAGGTGACAAATGTACACTAAATTTGTCACCTGTACAACTTGAGTAGCAAGAATTTTGATAGTAAGTAAGTATAAAAGAAGCCTCCGAATGGAAAAGAGGGCGGGAAGTGCACTACTTATTTTGGAAAAATTCTGTAAATTTGCGTCCTAAACTTTACCCTTATGGAAAACTATATTGTCTCGGCGCGCAAATACCGCCCTACCGCCTTTGGCACAGTTGTGGGTCAGCAAGCACTGACCACTACGCTGAAGAATGCGATTACCACAGGGAAACTGGCACATGCCTACCTCTTCTGCGGTCCTCGTGGTGTGGGGAAAACTACCTGCGCCCGCATTTTTGCAAAGACGATCAACTGCCTCTCCCCTAATGGCGAAATGGAGGCATGCGGTGTGTGTGAGAGTTGCAAGGCGTTTGACGAAGGTCGCTCCTACAACATTCACGAACTCGATGCTGCGTCAAACAATGGGGTAAATGAAATTCGCGACCTCATTGACCAAGTGCTGGTTCCCCCACAGATTGGAAAGTACAAGGTGTTTATTATCGACGAAGTACACATGCTGACGACGGCTGCCTTCAACGCGTTTCTTAAAACACTTGAAGAGCCGCCTGCGCATGCTATATTTATCCTCGCCACTACTGAGAAGCACAAGATTTTGCCCACCATCATCAGCCGATGTCAGGTGTATGACTTCAACCGTATGGAGGTGAGCGATATTACCAACCACCTTAAAAACGTGGCTGCCTCAGAAGGCATTACCTATGAGGAAGAGGCGCTCAGCATTATTGCTCAGAAGGCCGACGGAGGCATGCGCGACGCACTTTCTATCTTCGACCAAATTGTAAGTTTCACCGAGGGGAATATTACTTACGACCAAGTCATCAAGAGTCTCAACGTGCTTGACTTTGAAAGTTTCTACAAAGTTGTAGACCTTGTCATCGACCAAAAGATTCCCGACTTGATGCTCGAGTTGAACAGTATTCTCCAAAAGGGATTCAGTGCGCAGCATTTTATGAGCGGTCTGGCGTCACACTTCCGCGAACTCCTTGTAGCAAGTGACGAACGCACACTCTCACTTATTGAGGCGTCTGAAAATGTGCGCCAGCGTTATGCTCAACAAGCCAAGCGTTGCAAACCAGCATTCCTTTACCGAGCACTGAAAATCTGTAACGACTGCGATATGAACTATCGCACGAGTCGCAACAAGCGTTTGCTCGTAGAGATTGCCCTCATAGAATTGGCACAAGCTACAGAAGAAGGTTCTGGGGTTCGCCCCAAGACTGCTCTTCGCCCCATCTTTAAGGCGACAACTCAAAGAGTCGCCGCCGCGCAACCTAAAGCGCCCCAAACACCTGCTCCGAAAATTCAGACAACAACCATTGTGACGCCGCCACAAGCGGTAAGCGCAACGACTTCTACGACCGCCACGCCCACATTTAAGGGAAGACCTCAGACATTCTCTTTACGCGGAGGATTGACTACCCAACAACCCACGGCGAGTAAAGTAGTTGCTCCCACGTCTCCCGCGCCACAAACTATAACTGAAGTGCGCCCGTTTAGCGAACACGACTTGTGTCACGAATGGCGTTACTTTCTCAACAGTTTGCCCAGGGAATATGCCGCAACCACTGGTCGCTTGAAAAACATTGAACCTAAATTGGTCAAGGAATGGACGGGGCACATTGTCTTTGAGAGCCAGCCCGTAGCAGATTGCTTCTTATCCATCAAGCAACAAATGCTTGACTTCATACGTACCCGTTTGCGTAACGCACAAGTGGATTTCACATTTGAGATTGAGGAACTTGCAGAACCCACTAAGGTTAAAACGCCTCGCGAACACTGGGCAGAACTTCTGCAAAACAATCAAATGATTCAGAGGTTGCAAAAGGGACTCGGATTAGAGTATTGCTAATCGCAACGACAGAGGTTGAGACGTTTATCTGACTCCTACCTACTCAGATAACACAACATCTTTCACCGCACACACATTATTATATTATATACCAACGCATAAAAAAATCTACATCATGCACAAGTACATCACAGTGGCGTATAGCCTTTACACAGATAACTCAGAAGGCGTTCACGAACTCGTAGAACAGGCTCCCGTAGAGCATCCTTTCCAGTTTATTACCGAACTCGGCGTAGCGCTTGAGGCTTTCGAAGCAAAGCTCAAGGATCTCAACGCCGGCGATGAGTTTGACTTCACACTCAGTGTTGACGAAGCCTACGGACCTTACGAACAGGAGCACGTCATTGAGCTTCCCAAGTCTACATTCATGCTCAACGGACGTTTCCAGAACGATGTCATCTTCGAAGGCGCAGTTATCCCTCTCGTTAATGCCGACGGCAACCGCTTCCAGGGACTTGTATTGGAAGTTAAGGAAGACGTTGTCATCATCGACCTCAACCATCCTCTTGCGGGCAAGGAACTTCACTTCAAGGGTAGCGTAGTTACTTCTCGCGAAGCTACTGACGCTGAAGTTACAGCCCTTATCAAGATGATGTCAGGCGAAGGTGGTTGTGGCTGCGGCTGTGGTTGTGACGGCGGTTGCGATGGTGGTTGCGACAGCGAAGGTTGCGGTTGCGGCGACCACGAACATGGTTGCGGTTGCAAGCACTAAAAAAAGAGGTGTGAGGGTTAAGGTCGCTTCGCTTTTAGGTTTTAGAACCATGCAGACCGCATCCCTCCTCTGAACCTTAAACCTCAGAACCTCCCAGCCTCACACCTAATAACCTCGTAACCTCATCCCTAATCTATGAATACTTTTGGAACGCACTTCCGCCTTACCACTTTCGGCGAAAGCCATGGTGCTGCCGTCGGGGGGGTAATTGATGGATTCCCCTCGGGCATAGCGATTGACCTCGACTTTATTCAAGCCGAGTTAGATCGTCGTCGCCCTGGGCAAAGCCTTTTAACGACGGCGCGCAAGGAAGGTGATAAGGTAGAACTCCTTTCGGGAGTCTTTGAAGGGCGCTCTACGGGTCAACCCATCGGATTCATTGTGCGCAATGAGAATCAACACTCTTCCGATTACGACAACTTGCGCAACGTGTTCCGACCCTCTCACGCCGACTTCACCTACCAGCAGAAATACGGTCTGCGCGACCATCGCGGAGGTGGGCGCTCGTCGGCACGCGAAACGATTTCGCGCGTCGTAGGTGGCGCATTCGCAAAACTCGTTCTCAAGCAGATGGGCATACAAGTGACGGCTTACACCTCGCAAGTGGGAACAATTGCTTTAGAACACCCTTACACCGCTTACGATTTCTCAGAAATTGAAAAAAATCCCGTGCGTTGCCCCGACCCTCAGAAGGCCGAGGAAATGGCGGCGCTCATCAAGGAAGTGAAGGGCGAAGGCGACACCATTGGTGGCATTATTACGGGTGTCATTCAGGGTTGCCCTGTTGGACTCGGCGAACCCGCTTTTGGCAAACTCCATGCCGCGCTCGGCAGTGCGATGCTCTCCATTAACGCCGTTAAGGGTTTTGAATACGGTGCCGGTTTCGCAGGAGTCACTCAGCGTGGTAGCGAGCAGAATGACATCTTCGTTCCCGCACCAGGCGGAGGCATCACGACGAAGACCAATTTCAGCGGAGGCATACAGGGAGGAATTTCAAACGGACAAGACATTTACTTCCGCGTAGCCTTTAAACCGGTGGCAACATTACTGCGCGAACAAGCAACGGTAGACCTTGACGGAAACCCCACCCTTGTAACCGCTCGCGGGCGCCACGACGCATGCGTTCTACCCCGTGCCGTTCCCGTCGTAGAAGCAATGGCAGCGATGGTCATTCTTGACTATATTATGTTAAACAACATAGTCAAATGTTAAAAGTTTAATAAAAATCTAAATTAACTGGGCAGAAAGTTTGCTATGAACTTTTTGCCCTTTATTTTTGTTGTGTTGTCGAGAGATAACGACCACTATTTTTTACAAAATAGTTTAGTTAAGTCTAGTTTAGTTTTTGTGTTGTAGTAAAGGACCTTGCGAGCGAGCTTGGTCCTTTATTTTTTTATCATAACAAATTATTACCAGATTATTAGGTCAACAAGCTTTTTTTATATACTTTTGGGCAAATTATTAATATTCTACTATATGAAAATAAGCAAATACCTTGTGATTGGAGCATTATTCCTGACCTCGACTGTCAGCGCCCAATCAAATTATGAGAAAGATCCAGAAAGCTGCACCAGCATCATGGTGGGCAAGAAAGCAACAACCGACGGTTCGGTCATCACCAGCCATACCTGCGACAGCTGGTATCGTACTTGGGTGGACATGGTTCCAGCACAAAAGTACGAACGTGATACGACCATGGCCATTTATGACGGCCGTATGCACACCGAATGGATAACTGACATGACGAAAGTGACCGTAAAAGGTGAAATACCTCAAGTACGCCAGACCTATGCTTTCATGGACACCTCTTATCCTTGTATGAACGAAAAGCAATTGGGTATCGGTGAAACCACCATTACCGGCAAGCGCGAATTGCGTAACCCGAACGGTATGTTCATGATTGAAGAATTGCAACGTGTGGTTCTCCAACGCTGTACAACTGCCCGTGAGGCCATCCAGCTGATGGGTGAACTCATCAAGAAGTATGGTTATGCCGACAGCGGTGAATGTCTGACTATCGCTGACCCGAACGAAGTATGGCATTTCGAAGTGTTCGGTGAAGGTAAGGACAAGATTGGTGGTGTATGGGCAGCTGTCCGCATTCCGGACGATCATGTAGGTGTATCGGCCAACATTCCTCGTATCAGCACCTTGAACTTGAAGGACAAGGACCACTACATGGCTTCTGAAAACGTGTTCGAAGTAGCCAAGAAATTGGGCTTCTGGGACGGTAAGGAACCATTCAAATTCTGGAAAGCATACGGAAGCAAGAAAGCATTCAGTGTACGTGAATTCTTCATTCTTGACCAATTGGCTCCATCCTTGAAGTTGGATTATGAAGCAGAAGAACTTCCTTTCAGCGTAAAGCCTGAGAAGCAAGTATCTGCAACCGATGTCATGGCATTCCTCCGTCAGACTTATGAAGGCACCAAGTGGGATGTAACCCAAAACCTGAAAGTCACTGTCAAGGAAAGAGGTAGTGAAAAGGTAGACACCATCATCAGTCCGAAAGCCAATCCATGGATGCGTCCGGATGAAATCAAGATGCTGAAGGGTATCAAGGACGATGCAGTAACTCAAGTGCGTAACATCGCCGTACCGCAATGTGCTTACTCTACCGTTATCCAACTCCGCAGCTGGTTACCTGATGCAATCGGTGGCATCGCATGGTTCGCATTGGACAATCCTGGCCAAAGCCCACGCGTACCTGTATTCTGTGGTGTGAAGGACTTCCCTGCCCTTTTCGATATTTGCGGTAATCACCGTTATCGTGATGATGCTGCCTTGTGGCACTATCGTGAAGCCAATAAGTTGGCTGCTACGAAGTGGGGCACTTACCGCAAGGTGATGGAAAAGAACATCCAGTATTTTGAAGAAAAGGGTCAGCGCGAACTTCCTTTCGTAGAAGCTACCTATAAGCAGATTGCTGCCGAAAAGGGTGAAGATGCAGCCAAGGATTTCTTGACAGGCTATACCAGCGACTTCTTCGGTGCTACCATCGTACGTTGGGATGAAATGACACGCGACTATTGGATTCAAAGCCGTTTCGGTTTGTAATCCATGAATGAAAATTTGAATAAACTAATGAAAAACAAAAGCATATGAAAACAAGATTTATCGCACTCGCAGCTTTGTTGGCCGGCACATCGGCAACATTTGCACAAGAAAACAACACTGGTTACCAGTTTACTGATGTAGCCAGAATCAATGTAACTCCAGTTAAGAACCAAGCATCTACCGGTACATGCTGGTGTTTTGCTACCACTTCCTTCATGGAAGCCGAATTGCTCCGCATGGGCAAGGGTGAATACGACCTCTCGGAAATGTTCATCGTTCGTCAGAAGTACATGAACCAATTGCAGGACAACTACATCCGTCGTGGTAGAGGTACCTTGGGTCAAGGAAGTATCACCAATGCCTGGAAGAACGCCTTCAATGAAGTAGGTATCGTTCCGGAAGAAGTATACGATGGCATCAATTACGATTCGGACAAGCATAATCACCGTGAATTGAACCAATACATCCATGCCATTGCCGATGTAGCTATCAAGAACAAACAACGCAGCCCTGAATATTACAAGCTCATCAACAGTTTGTTCGACACTTATTTGGGTGAACTTCCAGCCAAGTTTACTTATAAAGGTAAGGAATACACTCCGAAGAGCTTTGCAGAAAGCTTGGGCTTGAACATGGACGATTACATTGAAATCACCAGCTTCACTCACCAACCTTATTACCAACAATTTGCTCCGGAAGTACCGGACAACTGGGAACGCAAGTTGATGTACAACGTACCGTTGGATGAAATGATTGCCATTACAGACTATGCCTTGAAGGATGGCTATACAGTATGTTGGGACGGTGACGTAAGCGAAAAGGGCTTCTCTCACAAGAATGGTGTAGCTATCAATCCGGAAGTGAAGAAGTTGGAAGACATGAGCGGAACTGACCGTGCACGCTTCGAAAAGATGGACGAAAAGGCTCGTTTGGATGAAGCATACAAGTTTGCCGCTCCATGTCCGGAAGTCAACGTAACTCCTGAAGTACGTCAGGCTGGTTATGAATCATTCGTCACTACAGACGACCACTTGATGCACTTGACAGGTATCGTTAAGGACCAGAACGGTACAAAGTATTACATCACCAAGAACTCTTGGGGTACAGAACGCAATACTTTCGGCGGTTACTTGAACATGTCTGAAAGCTATGTACGTGCCAAGACTATCTATATCTTGGTTCATAAGGATGGTATCCCTAAGGATATGAAGAAGAAGTTGGGTATCAAGTAAGATTGAGCACTACCCTCCCATTTTTTTCCTGTCATTCAGAGGAGCAAAGCGACGAAGAATCTCGTGAGCATTCACCTATGTGTTACCGAGATTCTTCCTCCCTTCGGTCGCCTGAATGCCATTTTTTATAACCAAATGATGCTTTTTTATTCAAACTTTTCATTTTCTGCCACGTAAATGCAAGATTATTTAAATGTTTGTCTTATTTTTGCGCCCGATAAATTTTACAACAGAAAACAAAAGAATGAAGAAAAGTCTTAAAAAGTGGGTTTTGTTGTTGATAGCAGCAATCACCCTTCCTGCTACTGCAATGGCGCAGGATAAAGTAGAGTTAGATGCAACTATTGACGTGGTAAGCTCATACATTTGGCGTGGCCAGAAGCTTGGTAATGCCGGCATACATACAAACGTTTCAGTAGCTTACAAGGGTTTCTCACTCTCTGCATGGAGTCCTATTGCCTTCGACGGCAAAGACGATGATGAAATCGATTTGACATTGGCATACGAAACCGGAAACTTCAGCATCTCGCTGACCGATTATTGGTTGACTGATGGTGACGATGAACACACCCTCGAAGCACAAGTGGGATACGACTTCGGCGTGGTGGCAGCCAATTGGTATACCAACTTGCATGACGCAGAAAAGGAATATGCTTCCTACTTCACGCTCACCGCTCCTTTCTCCCTCTTGACGCTCGATTGGGAAGCCGAAGTGGGTGTCACTCCTTGGGGAACCGAATACTACGGCACCAGTGGTTTCACCGTATGCGATTTGAGCTTGGGTGCATCGAAGGAAATCAAGATTACCAAGAATTTCAGCACTACGCTTTTTGCAAAAGCTACTTACAATCCTTCAATTGAAAAGTTCTACGGAACATTTGGTATCAGTTTTTAAATCTATAAATAAGGTATGAGTCTATTAATGAATATTCTCTGGTTAGTATTGGGTGGTGTAGTAACCGCTGTAGAATACATCGTAGCCAGTGTAGGCATGATGGTCACCATCATTGGTATTCCATTCGGTATCCAAACATTGAAAATTGGTCTGCTTGCCCTCTGCCCTTTCGGCAAGAGCATTGAGTCTACTCCGCAATCCGGTGGATGCTTGAGTATCATCATGAATCTCCTCTGGATTATATTGGGTGGCATTTGGATCAGTCTGACACACCTTGCTTTCGGCATTTTGCTTTGCATCACCATCATCGGTATTCCGTTTGGTCGCCAGCACTTCAAGCTCGCAGGCTTGGCATTGACTCCATTTGGCAAACAGATTGTAGAGAAATAAACATATTTCATCATTTTCCTTCGGCGCTACTCAAAAAAAGTAGCGCCGTTTTTGTTTTTCTCCCATTCATTCACTAATTTTATACCCGATTAACAAAAATCATTAAAATCTTATATACTATGAGCAACAATATTTCTCGCCGCAACTTTTTGCGCCTTTCTGCATTGGGCACATCGGCACTGATGATTCCATCGGCAGCCAACGCTCTCGAAGCTCCTTTGTTTGCACCAACCAAGGCAAAGAAAGGCAGTGCCAACGATAAGATTAACATCGGTTTCATCGGTTTGGGCCAACAAGCCATCAACTTGATGAACGGTTTCATCACTATTCCTGATGTACGTGTAGTAGCAGGTGCCGACATTTACGATATCAAGCGTGACCGCTTCGAACAACGTGTAAACAAGTATTACGCTGATCATAAGATCAAGAACAAACTTACTATCTATACACGCTACGAAGAATTGTTGGCACGCCCTGACATCGACGCCGTAGTCATTGCCACTCCAGACCACCAACACGCATTGATGGCTATTGCAGCTTGTAAAGCAAAGAAGGACATCTACTTGGAAAAACCTCTTACCTTTACTATCTATGAAGGCCAGCAGTTGGTAAAAGCTGTTCGTGAAAACAACATCATCCTTCAGGTAGGTAGTATGCAACGTTCATCTCCTGAGTTTATCCATGCAGCAAATGTAGTACGTGAAGGCCGTTTGGGTAAGGTTTCTATGATGAAGGCATACGTAGGTGAAGGTCCAAAGCCATACAACTTGCCTAAGCAAGAAGTACCTGCAGGTTTGGATTGGGACTTGTGGTTAGGACCATTGGATGAAAAGTTCTACTACAACCATGAATTGAATCCGCTGATCAAGGAAGACGGAAACGATGAATGTTGGGGTGCATGGCGTTGGTACCAAGGCATGGGTGGTGGTTTCACTACCGACTGGGGTGCACACATGTTCGATATCGCTCAGTGGTGTATCGGTAAGGATGGTTCAGGTCCGTCTGAAATCCTCCCTCCTTCTGTCAGCCCATACGATTGTCTTACTTTCCGCTATGACAATGGTATCGAAGTAGCACAGATGAACTTCGGTCATGGTCAGGCAGTAAAGGTATATGGTGAAAACGGTTGGATTATTGTAGGCCGTGGCAAATTCCTCGCTTCTTCACCGGAATTCATGCCGAACAAGGTGGACGAACAGAAGGTATACGAAACCAACGTTCCTCACTATCAGAGCTTCATTGACAGTATCCGTTCACGTCGCGATCCGAGTGTTCCTGTAGAAGTAGGTCACAGCTCTTGTACAATGTGTACATTGGGTAACATCGCTTACGAACTCGATCGTCCTTTGCAATGGAATCCTATCGTACAGAAGTTCATGAACGATGTGGAAGCTAATTCTAAGCTCCATTACGAATATCGCAAGCCATATTCATTGGATTGATCATAGATAATAATAAGAGGAGTGACAAACATCACTCCTCTTATTATTTTTACACCTCATAGCATGGGCATTCTTTCTTTACATTCGGCAGGTTCCGATGCCCCACTACCCTTGCTTCCGGATAATCTTCTTTCAGTCTTTCCAATAATTTCCGCAAAGTATCTTTTTGCTCCGGCGTTCGAGTATCGGAAGGCCGTCCACGAATATCAAGCCCACCCTCGTAGCAGATGCCGATGGAGTGGGCATTATAGCCAGTAGCATGTGCCCCCACGGTATAGAGGGCACGCCCGGCATGAACCACCCCGTCGCGAGTGATGTAGTAGTGATAGCCGATATCGGCAAAGCCACGGGCACGATGGTCACGACGGCAGTCGTCCACGGTGTAACGCTGCGTGGCGCGGGTAGCACTACAATGTATCACGATTAGGTCTATACGACGGTAGTTCTGGTATTGCGAACTATGTAAAATGGCGTTGCTCATTTTTAAAATGTATGATTTATGATGTATGATGTGAGGTCCGAATGAAAAATCAGACATAAGCCATCAAACATCAGACATTAATAACATGCCTGCAGGCCGAAGGTGGTTGCCACGGCAGTCAATACGGTAATCACGATTTAAAGAATCTTACTCCAAATGCTTTTGTTTTCGTTTTCCATTTTTTGATTTCTGATTTATGAATTATGATTTCTGATTTTTCACCACAGAGTCGTAGGAGTTCCACGGAGTTTTTTTCTTGGAGGATGTCTCTTTTCCCCTCTAGAGAGGGGT
>JAZQVD010000056.1:0-26493 GCA_045631665.1 Alloprevotella sp. | reverse complement strand
GACTTGCGCCCTGAAAGGGCAAAAGCAATTACAAGAGTTTGAACTGCAATGCTTTTGCCCTTTCAGGGCGCAAACCCGAACATCCATAGACCCAGGGCGTTGCCCTGGGCTGGGTGCTTATTGGCCTTTCAGGCCGTTACTTCGCAAAAACTTTACCGGACACCAATAATAAGAGAAGAGCATTATTACCCTGCACAGTCTTTGAGAAACTCTGCCCTCTTTGCGTGAGACTTTTTACCCGACAGCAATAATATTGAAAATCCATAGGTTAACTCCCCCAAAACTATTAGTAACCTATTTTTAACAAGGTTACTAATAATTTTTCTTAGGTTACTAATAGTTTTTACGAAAACAGGTTTAGTTTCTTGGGCAATGCCATAAGGTGGATTTTTTAGGTGTTTCCCTAAGTTTATAGGACTTACTCATTCAACCCTCTTAGTGCAAACACCATTTTTGGCACACTCTTTGCATTACTCTATACAGACACAAAACATTTAAATATATTATACAACTATGCAAGAACAGAAGCAACCCAACGGACAACTTCAGATTGAACTCACGCCCGAAGTAGCAGGTGGCACATACTCTAACTTGGCCATCATCTCTCACGGTAAGACAGAAATGGTATTAGACTTTGTAAGCGTAATGCCCGGTGTGCCTAAGGCAAATGTGCGCAGTCGCATCGTGATGAACCCCGAGCACGCAAAGCGCCTCCTCTTCGCCCTTCAGGATAACATCATCAAGTACGAAAAGACCTTCGGCCCCATCGAATTGGCAGCGCCTCAGGAAGCACCTCAGGGTGGCAAGACTGCCAATCCTTTTGGTGTAGGACAGGCGTAAAGTCGTAAAATATTCTCCTAAATGGAAAAATTGTGTGGGAGACAACCTGTATTTTGGGGTTGTCTCCTTTTTCTTGCTTACAGTTTTTAGCATGAGGCATAAAAAAATATGTTAAATTGTCAGTGATACGGTGCAAAGTTTGTATTTTTGCAATGATAGAAACTTATGAAATAGTAATTTGCTTATGAAGAAAATAATGCTTTCGCTCCTTATGGGAGCTGTAGCGCTGACGGGTTCGGCGCAATATGTGGGCCACAAGGCTTTTGATAATTGTTATGCAGGGGTGCAACTCGGGGGCACGACGCCCATGAAGGGGCATGCGTTCTTTGGCAGCGCACGCACGCTGATGGGGTTCCAGCTCGGTAAGCAGTTTACGCCCACGGTGGGGGTAGAACTCCAAACGACGCTCGGCATAAATACAAGTGGAGTGGGGCAGCGCGGAACGCAGAACGCGATTGACAATATTCACTCGTCGCTCTTGGGACGCTTGAACCTCTCGAATGTATTTTATGGTTATCGTCAGGCGCGCACTTTTGAGATGGAGGCTGTTTATGGCTTCGGTCACAACCATTGGTATGTGCCTTCTTACCAGGGCGAAGATCATGAGCACTTCACTTCTACGGCGGGTATGAATTTCAACTATCGTTTGGGTAAAACGAAGGCTTGGGGCATTACCTTGCGCCCCTACATCGTTTGGGACCTCTCGGCAAATGCTTATCACGCTGGGCATGCGCAAGTGCAGTTGACGGCTGGCGTAACTTATTACTTTAAGGGCTCTAACGGCAAGCGCTACATCACGAAGAGTCGCCTCTACGACCGTCCCGAAGTGGATGCGCTCAATGCAAAAATCAACGACCTCCGCGAAATCGTAAAGGGTAAGGATGCTGAGTTGGAAAAGAAGCACCGCGAAGTGCTCGAGCTCCAGCGTAAGCTGAACGACGAGCGCAGATTGCGCCCCGCGGGGAAGTAAAAGAGTGAGATAATAAAGTGTATTGTATAGATGTTCTAGATAATATAGATTCTCTATAGCATCTAGATTATCTAGAACAAACAACAACCAACATAAAATCAGATAACTATGAACACAACTAAGAAAACCAGAGTAGCCATTGTGGGCTACGGAAACATAGGCCGTTACGCCCTCGAGGCAATTGAGGCGGCGCCCGATATGGAAGTTGCAGGTGTTGTGCGCCGCGCTGGTGCAGCAAATAAGCCTGCGGAATTGGCTGCTTACGAAGTGGTGAGCGACATTGCGGAACTGAAGGATGTAGATGTGGCTATTCTTTCTACACCTACGCGCAGTGTAGAAGCGATGGCAAAGACTATCCTTGCCAAGGGTATTCACACCGTAGACAGTTTTGACATTCACAGTCAGATTGTTCCCCTTCGCAAAAGTTTGGGCGAAGCTGCCGTTGCGGGCAATGCCGTAAGCGTGATTGCTGCAGGGTGGGACCCCGGAAGTGACAGCGTTGTGCGCACTTTGCTTCAGGCAGTAGCACCCAAGGGAATTACCTATACGAATTTCGGACCCGGTATGTCAATGGGTCACACCGTTGCCGTAAAGGCTATTGAGGGTGTGAAGGCTGCCCTTTCAATGACCATCCCCACGGGTCAGGGTATTCACCGCCGTATGGTGTATATCGAATTGGAAGAAGGTCATGACTTTGCCACCGTTGCTGCTGCGATTAAGGCCGACGCTTATTTTGTGAACGACGAGACGCATGTAATTCAGGTGCCCTGCGTAGATGATGTCATCGACATGGGACACGGTGTGAACCTCGTGCGTAAGGGCGTTTCGGGCAAGACGCAGAACCAGATGTTTGAGTTTAACATGAAGATTAACAACCCTGCCCTCACGGGTCAGGTGCTTGTTTGTGCCGCTCGTGCTGCTATGCGTCAGCGCCCCGGTTGCTACACAATGGTGGAAATCCCCGTGGTTGACTATCTTGCAGGCGACCGCGAAGAGTGGATTGCACGACTTGTGTAGGGCGGATGACTCGTGATACGTTGAATATTTGACACGTCACTGATACAGTAAAAGAAGCAGCGCCTGATGTTTCATGCGCTGCTTTATGGTTTATTTTAAATCCGTGTGCGGGGTGAAATGCGGAGCGGAGTGCGTATGATTTTTTCGCCCATTTCTCAGTACTGAAAAACGATACCTATTGTAGTGAAAATTATTAGTAACCTAAGAAAAATTATTAGTAACCTTTTTTAAAATATGTTACTAATAGTTTTCACTGAAATAGATGTGGTTTTTGCGAAGTGGTGAATAGGGTGATTTTCAAAAGGGTAGTGCAACTCTCCAACCGTCTTCATTCTTCGCCCCAGTCGGCACGGTTTTTCAACTCCCCAAACAGTAATTTTTTATGGGAAAATATTTCGGAACAGACGGCTTTCGTGGTGAAGCAAATGTAGGGCTCACGGCGAAACATGCCTTCAAGATAGGGCGCTTCCTCGGTTGGTATTTCAGCGCCCCCAATCGTAGCGGTCGCATCGTAATTGGTAAGGACACGCGTCGCTCTTCCTACATGTTGGAATACGCCCTCGCGGCAGGGATAACCTCTTCGGGCGCAGATGCTTACCTCTTGCATGTAACGACTACGCCCTCGGTGGCTTATATCACCAAGTGCGACAGTTTTGACTGCGGCATCATGATTTCTGCGAGCCACAATCCGTATTACGACAACGGTATTAAGCTCATCAACAGCAATGGCGAGAAGATGGACGATACTACCATTGGTCGCATTGAGGACTTCTTGGATGGCAAGTCGGGCATTCCGCCTTACGCTACCAAAGATGCGATTGGTCGCACCATTGACTATGTGGAGGGGCGCAATCGTTACATCGGTTACTTGATTTCTCTGGGCGTACATTCGTTCAAGGGTATGAAGGTGGGCTTGGATTGTGCTAACGGAAGTGCTTGGGATATTGCCGCTTCGGTGTTTAATGCCCTCGGCGCCAAGACTTATGTGATGAATGCTGAACCTGATGGCACGAACATCAATCGCAATGCCGGCAGTACGCACATTGAGGGCTTGCAAAAGTTTGTTGTAGAAAAGGGCCTCGATGTTGGTTTCGCTTACGATGGCGATGCCGACCGCTGTCTCTGCGTGGATGAATTGGGTAATGTGGTTGACGGCGACAAGATACTTTATGTTTCAGCGGCATACTTGAAGGAGCGCAACCAGTTGGACAACAATACGGTTGTAGCTACGGTGATGTCGAACATAGGCCTGTTTAAGGCGCTCGACAAACTCGGTATCGACTATGCCAAGACCGCTGTGGGCGACAAGAATGTCTACGACTACATGGCGGCACACAATAATATCATCGGAGGTGAGCAGTCGGGCCACATTATTTACGCCAAGCACGCTTCTACGGGCGACGGCATCCTGACAAGTATCAAGATGATGGAAGTGATGCTCGCCAAGAAACGCAAACTCTCTGAACTCACAGCCCCCGTTAAGCTTTACCCGCAATTGCTCGTTAATGTGCGCGTGACGGATAAGAAGTTGGTGATGGCAGCTCCCTTGGTGAACGACGCCATTAAGCAGGCGGAAGCGCAACTTGAGGGTAACGGCCGTATGTTAGTGCGCGAATCGGGCACAGAACCCCTCGTGCGCGTCATGGCAGAGGCAGCCGACATCCCCACTTGCGAACAGTGCATAAAGATTGTGACCGACGCTATTGAGGCGTGCGGTTATGTGGTAACAGAAGAGGAATAAGGTTTTAGGTCGCTTCGCTTACAGGTTTTAAGGACTATGCAGCTCGCATGGCATCTCAAAACCTCCCAACCTTATAACCTCAAAACCTCCCAACCTTATAACCTTCTTAATAATTGATGCAACAAATAATTTCCCTAATTGCCAAAAGCCTGAACCTGCGTGAGCGCCAGGTGGAAAATACCGTGAATCTGTTGAACGACGGAGCCACGATACCCTTCGTGTCGCGCTACCGCAAGGAGGCAACTGGCGGACTTGATGAAGTGGCTATCGCGCAGATTGCCGAGCAAAACGAAAAACTTCACGAACTCCTCCATCGCAAGGAATACATTACCCAAACTATTGAAGAACAAGGCAAACTGACCGACGAGCTCCGCAAGCGCATTGAAGACTGTTGGAATGCTACGGTGCTCGAAGACATCTATTTGCCCTTCAAACCCAAGCGCAAAACGCGTGCTGAGGTGGCGCGCAAGAAAGGGCTTGAACCTTTGGCAAATGAAATCCTTCTCAAGCCCAATAACGACCCCGAAGTGCGCGCAAAGGACTTCCTCACAGAAGAAGTTCCCACCATTGAAGATGCCCTTCAGGGTGCGCGCGACATTATTGCCGAGCAGTTGAGTGAGAATGAGGAGGTGCGCAACACGCTGCGCCGAACTTTTGAGCTCAATGCAGTGATTTCTTCAAAAGTTATTAAGACAAAGCAGGAGGAAGCGGCGAAGTATCGCGACTATTTCGACTTTAGTGAGCCCTTGAACCGTTGCACAAGTCACCGTCTCTTGGCCATTCGTCGCGGTGAGGAAGAAGGTTTCTTGCGTGTTGCCATCAATCCCCGCGATGAGGAGGATTGCCTTGAACGCCTCGGACGCCGTTATCCCAAGTACGGAAAGTCGGGCGAGCAGGTGAAACTCGCGCTTGCCGATGCCTATAAGCGCCTGTTGAAACCCTCTATCGAAACGGAATTTGCCGCAAGTTCGAAGCAGCGTGCGGATGAAGAGGCGATTCGTGTGTTTACCACGAACCTCAAGCAGTTACTTCTTGCAGCGCCTCTCGGACAAAAGCGCATCATGGGTATAGACCCGGGCTTCCGCACGGGATGTAAGGTGGTGTGTCTCGACGCTCAGGGCAACTTGCTCCATAACGAAACGATTTATCCCCACCAACCGCAGCAGCAATGGGCACGCTCGTGTGGCAAACTATCCACGCTGATTGAACAATATAAGATTGAGGCGGTGGCAATTGGGAACGGTACGGCTGGGCGTGAGACGGAAGAGCTCGTACAGTCTTTGCACCTGAAAGATGTAGCCATCTTCCTTGTCAGCGAAGACGGTGCGTCGGTTTATTCTGCCTCAAAGATTGCCCGCGATGAGTTCCCCGATTACGATGTTACCGTTCGCGGTGCCGTAAGTATCGCACGCCGCTTGTCAGACCCCCTTGCCGAACTCGTAAAGATTGACCCGAAGAGCATTGGAGTAGGGCAGTACCAACACGATGTAGATCAAACGGCGCTTAAGCACTCGCTCGACCTCACGGTTGAGAGTTGTGTGAATACGGTTGGCGTAAACCTCAACACGGCAAGTAAACATTTGCTCACATATATCTCAGGTCTTGGTCCTTCGTTGGCACAAAATATTGTGGATTACCGTGCGGAAAACGGCGCCTTTACTTCGCGTCGCGAATTGCTCAAAGTGCCACGCCTCGGAGCCAAGGCTTATGAACAATGTGCGGGTTTCTTGCGCATCCCCGATGCAAAAAATCCTCTGGATAATACAGCCGTTCACCCCGAGCGCTATGCCCTTGTGGAGCAAATGGCGAAGGATGCCGGTTGTAAGGTTCCCGAACTTATCGCTTCGGCAGAGAAGCGTGGCAGCATTGACCTTCAGCGCTACTGCACGGCAGAAGTGGGACTCCCAACGCTCACCGACATTATGGCAGAACTTGCCAAACCCGGACGCGACCCGAGAGGCATGGCAACCGTATTCAGTTTCGATAAATCCCTCCGCACTATTGACGACCTTGAAGTAGGTATGATTGTGCCAGGTATCATTTCCAACATCACCAATTTCGGTTGCTTCGTGGATATGGGCATTAAGGTGAAAGGCCTTGTGCACGTGTCGCAACTGGCAGACAAATTTGTGCGCGACCCTAACGAAGTCGTGACGCTCCAACAGCGCGTGCAGGTGAAAGTGTTGGATATAGATTATGAACGCGGGCGCGTAGCGCTCACTATGAAAGGCTTAAACGCATGACCATGACGGCTGACGAACGCTACATGCGCAAGGCACTGGAGGAAGCCCGTCTTGCTTTCGAGGCAGACGAAATTCCTGTGGGTGCCGTCGTAGTTTGTGGCGATCAAATCATTGCCCGTGGGCACAACCTTACGGAACTACTCCACGATGTTACTGCCCACGCCGAGATGCAGGCAATCACGGCGGCGGCAGAGCATTTGGGCGGGAAATACTTGGATGTCTGTACGCTTTATGTTACGGTTGAGCCTTGCATAATGTGTGCCGGCGCCATTGGTTGGTCACAATTGGGGCGCCTTGTCTATGGCGCTTCCGACCCCAAGCGTGGTTATTCCTTTTTTGCCCCAAAGGCGCTCCATCCCAAAACGAAGGTTGTGAGCGGCGTGCTTGAAGAAGAATGTGGGGCGCTGATGAAAGAGTTTTTTCAGCGCAAGCGCAAGTAATTAGAACCCTAAATTTTCCTCATGGCTACCCATAACATCCTCGGGCGAATAGGCGAAGAAGAGGCCTGTCGCTTTCTCATGCGCAAGGGTTACACCTTGTTGGAGCGCAACTGGCGCTACGGGCATTTGGAACTCGACATTATTGCCGAGTGTTACGGCGAACTGGTTTTTGTGGAGGTGAAAACGCGGTCAAGTGAGGACTATTTACCCGCACTTGCGGCGGTCGATGAAGAGAAACTGCGCCACCTGCGCCTCGCTGCCTCACACTACCTGAACCTCCACAAACTCGACACCCCCATCCGCTTTGATGTCATCACCGTAGTGGGAATGCAGCGCCCCTTCGTTATTACGCACTACGTGGGTGGGAAGCAGGGATGAGTTGTTGAGCGTAAAGAGAAAAGATAAGGCAATAATATAGGAGTTGACCCAAAAGTCAGATTTCATACCCCCTCACCGCAAAGCGGTCCCCTCCCCCTATCTTAAGGGGAGAGTTAGTTTGATACTTCCGTTAAAACAATTCAAACGAGAAATGACCAGATGGTTTACACGGTATAATCGGGTTATTTGCGTTCCGAACGGCGCTCTCCCCTTAAGATAGGGGGAGTACCGCCGCAGGCGGGGAGGGGGTATGATTCTTATCCCTATATTGGGTCAACTCCTATATCATTACAATTTTTTTTGCAAAATATTGTGAGAAAATTTTTGAGGTATAGAAAAAAGAATTACTTTTGCAGTGTCATATTAAACTATTACACCCAAACACATCTCCGATTATGATAGAAGTAAACAACATCTCGTTTGGCTACGGAGGCAAGTTAAACTCTGTGTTTAAGGATTTTTCGCTCTCCATTGAGCCCGGCAGAATCTACGGACTCTTAGGAAAAAACGGCACGGGGAAGTCTACCCTGCTTTACCTGATTGCCGGACTCCTGCGCCCCGTGAAGGGTGAGATTACCGTCAACGCTCTCGTGCCGCAGCGCCGCTTGCCCGAGACTTTGCAAGACATATTCATCGTGCCCGAGGAGTTTGAACTCCCCAAGATGAGCCTTGAAAATTATGTGCGTATCAACGCCCCCTTTTATCCGCGCTTCAGTTGGGACGACCTCCGACGCAACCTCCGCGATTTCGACCTTCCCGAGTCGCTCAACCTGGGCAGTCTCTCCATGGGGCAGAAGAAGAAGGTCTACATGAGCTTTGCGCTCGCCACAAACACCAGTCTTTTGCTGATGGACGAACCTACGAACGGACTTGACATACCTGCGAAGGGGCAATTCCGAAAGGTGATTTCTTCAAGCATGACCGATGAGCGCACCATCCTAATCTCTACGCACCAGGTGGGCGATGTAGATGTGCTTCTCGACTATGTGACGATTCTTGAGCGAAGTCGTCTCCTCGCAAACTGCGCTACGGCGGAGATTACCGACCTCCTGTGTTTCGAACAGCGACCTATGGGTGCGCCCACCGAAGATGCGCTCTTCGCTTACCCCTATATTGGCGGCCACCTCGTAGTGCGTGCCAACACCGAGGGAGAAGAAACTCCGCTCAACCTTGAACTGCTCTTCAATGCCGTACATGCCGTGCCCAACCTCCTTGAGACGGCACGCCAGGCGAAGAAAAATGCTGCGTATTACCCTCATTAACCTTCCGCTATGACTCACTTTTCATACTCTCGCTTCTGCAATGTGCTCCGTCGCGACCTTGTGGAGCACCGCCGCACTTACTTGGCATTCTTCGGCGTACTCTTTATCGCCAACACCTTGACTCATTTCCTCGG
This sequence comes from Alloprevotella sp., assembly GCA_045631665.1. Taxonomy (GTDB): domain Bacteria; phylum Bacteroidota; class Bacteroidia; order Bacteroidales; family Bacteroidaceae; genus Alloprevotella. The sequence continues at coordinate 17,468 of JAZQVD010000056.1, read as the reverse complement.
CAACGCTATTGAGGAACTGCCCATCCGCTTTTTTGTGCAATTATTCTGTGTGGCTGCCATACAAATCATAGGGTCGTGCTACGCCCTGAGCCTTGTTTACGCCGACATCGACACGAAGGAGCGCCGCATCGCAAACTTTATGCTTCCCGCCTCAAATCTGGAGAAGGCCGCGGTGCGCCATCTGCTCGCCATCCTTGGTTTTCAACTCATATTCATAGTGAGTTACCTCTGCTCCGAACTGATCAATGCCCTTTATACATTGGTTGCCCACGGGGCGGGAACTGTAGCGCAGAATAGTTTGATGTTGCAACTAAGTGAGGTTTGTAAACTCTTCACCTTCTACGCCGACCTCGAAGAAATGCTTCCCGCTGCGCCCTACCTCGTACTTGCGTGCCACTTGCTCGCTTGCAGTTTGTACATCTTGGGCAGTGCGTTTTTCCGAAAAATGGCATTCGTGAAAGTAACCGCCATTATGCTCTTCGTGAACCCCGGAATCTTTCTCAATATCCCGGCATTCTTTGACAATTTCTTCTTGTCACACCCCGCAATCCTCATGATCTACTCCCTCCTTATCGCTGCGCTCGCCGCAGGAGTGACTTACCTTGCCTACCATCGCTATTGCCGCATCCAGGCGCTCTAATATTCACCCCTCTATCCGACAACCATGAATTTTATAGACGGACAACCCATATTTATTCAGATTGCCGAGCGACTGAGTGATGAAATCCTGGCGGGCATCTACCTTGCAGATAGCCGTGTGCCTGGAGTGCGCGATTATTCTGTGCTCTTGGAGGTAAATGTGAATACTACCGTGAAGGCGTATGACTTGCTTGCGCAGCGCGGAGTGCTGTATAGCAAGCGCGGCTTGGGATATTTCGTAGCCCCCGAGGCGCAACAGTTGATTCTTGACAACCGACGTCGCCATTTCTTTGAGACAGAAGTGCCCCGCATTGCGCAGCAGCTGCAACAACTCGGCATCTCGCTATCAGACGTTACCGAACTGCTCGGTAAAGAATTACACAAACAACCTTAAACCTGCAACTTTTAATTCCCAAGACAATGAACAGAATTTTTATAACCCTTGCGCTACTGCTCGCCTCTCAAATGGCGTTTGCGCAAACTACTGACAAATTGATTCAGGCCTTAAACAAGGTGGAAGATACGGAGGTCGTTAAGTTTCCTTCGTTTGTTATAAAGATTATGAATAAAGGTTGGAAGGATAAAACTAAAATTAAGAGCCAAACTATTATTGCTAACGAGACCCACCCCAAAGAGTTTTGCGAACAACTGGAACTTGAACTCCAAAAACTCCTTGACAATGGTTTCAAACTGAGTGAAAAGCAAAAGCCCGAGGGTGACACGCTTCAGACTTACACACTTGGTGACGACAAATTTGCTCACGAATTGGTTTACCGCGTAGTTGGCAAGGGCGCAGTCCCAATGATTATTATCATGAAGGGAAATATTGATTACAATAACCTTAAGGGTGACCTCAACAACACACCTGCCATCGACGAAAACTTCCTGAAGAAGGCGGAGGAGACTATGAGTAAAATGTTTTAACTTCACATTTTAGAACACCCCTTATTCAAACAGAATATTAACCCCTATCAAAAAAAATAAGATTATGAAGAAAATGATTCTTGCACTCATGTGCATGGTAGCACCCAGTGTATTTGCTCAAAACACCGTTGAAAAAAACACCGTTAAAAAGTCTTGCCCCTTTTCATTAGACTTCAACTTCAACGGAACTACCGAAAACAAAGGCAAGCAATTTTTTAATTCATCCGTTCGCCTTTCTTACACTCCTGCATGGCGCTTGGGCGTTGTCGGAGAAGTTGGAAGCAACCTTATGTTAAGCGACGTGAATGGCAATAAAGATTGGGACGATGCGTTGACTCTTGGTGGCGGTCTTACCTTCCGCTTGGGCGACCTTCTTTTGGATGCCGACACCAAGCAATACCTACGTTTCAAGATTACAGCAACAATGGGTAGCACCGTCGGTAATGCTGCGTATAACTACACTTACTATGACGCGGGCATAACCATCATGCCTACAAAAAATCTTGACTGGATGGGCCTCAACTTGGGTTATCGCCACAACAATTTCCACAACAATGCCATCAAGAACTTTAACGGTGCCTACGTGGGCTTGACCTTTAGTTTCTAATAACCTTACTGCAACCTGAGAACCTTATCTAATCCTTACTACCCTTAAATCCATCTGAAAACTAACCTTTTAACTTAAATCTAATACTATGAAAAACCTTATTTTAACTCTCATCGTTGCGCTCGTAAGTCAATTTTCTTTTGCTCAGAACACCAAAGATTTTTACGAAAGTATGAAGCAAGTTTCAGGTACGGAATCCGTGAAATTTCCTTCTTTTATCCTGAAAATCATGAATAAAGGCACGAAGAACAAAGCGAAGATTAAGAAGATGCGCATGGTTATCAATGAAACGAATGTCCCCGAGTTTTGCAAGCAATTAGAACTTGAAACTCAGAAACTCTTGGACAATGGTTTCGAACTGGTTGAAAGACCCACTAAGGACGGCAACACGCAGCAATGTTACTTGTTGGGCGACGCCAAGGTCGTGAAAGAATTTGTCACCATTCACAAAAAGGGCAACGCAACTTACCCCATGATTCACATAACAGAGGGAACGTTCGACCGCTCACAGTTTACAACCGACATGTTAGACTCTCCCGAAATCAACGCTGAGTTCCTGAAAAAAGTAGATGAACTTGCGGAAGAACTGTTAACGGAATACGCCCCCAAATTAATCGAAGAGATGTCTGAATAACACACATCATCAGGTTCTTAGGTTGCATAAATCTACATAGGTTATTCTGACAGAAGAACAAAAGAACTAAACGCCAGTTTCACCCTCTTTTGTTCCGATGTCTCCACCTTCAAATCCGAACCCTTTCCAACTTGCGTGGAGGGGGTACGGATTTAAGCGGTTTCAAGAGTTTGATGGGAATGTGGGAGTGAGAAAGCCGAAATCCCCACTTACGCCTGCCATGACTTTTATGCCTTAGAGGAAAAACTATTATTGGTGTCCGATAAACATCTCTGACTCTCGGAATATAAAGTTATTCGAATCGTATAAGTCCCGCCGTTTGCTTGATTCCCCTAAAAGGGGATAAATCCATTAGCCCAGGGTAACACCCTGGGGATTGTTACAGTCGATTCTTGCGCTCTGAAAGAGCAAAAGCAATTATAAACAATTGAAGGCTTTGGATTTTGCTCTTTCAGAGCGTGCCCCTCTCATATACAAGACCCAGGGTGTTACCCTGGGCTGTAGGATAAAAGGCCTTTCAGGCCACATCCTCACAAGAAAGTTCACCTGACACCTATATAAAACTACACCTATTATAGGAAAAACAGTTTAAGACTTAAGGCTTCTTGTTTCACCAAATTAGACGCACAATTTAAGACTTTGTTTGAAGATTGATTGTAAACGTTTTGAAGAACTTAGAATTCGCATCGGTTTAAACTGATTTCCAACAGACTTATTCAAGAAATCCATTCATTCACATTTAAAATACAACTTATGTTATTACTTACCACAACCCCCACTATTGAAGGACGCCCCGTACAGCAGTACCTGGGCATCGTTACCGCCGAAACAATTTTTGGCGCCAACTTTTTCCGCGACCTTTTTGCCTCAATCCGCGACATCGTTGGCGGACGCTCTCGCTCGTATGAGGAGGTGTTGCAAAAGGCAAAGGATGAGGCAATCCGCGAACTCTCAGAACGCGCAGCGGCTATGGGAGCAAATGCCGTGGTGGGCGTAGATTTTAGCTACGAAGCCATTGGGCAGAGCGGCTCAATGCTGATGCTGGTGTGTACAGGTACGGCGGTGAAAATCTAAATCACTCTTGCGCGCAACGCGCTGCCTGAAGCGTGTTGTTAAACCTTAAAAATATTGAGTTGTATGTCCCCTTTTTGGTTCGCCAATTAGGGGACTTTTGTTTACCAAATACGCACGGACTAACACTTGTGATTTGCCGTCGTTTGTGGGGTCACACAGAACTCACAGAAACCACAGAATTTTGCTGCGCCCCGTTTGTGCTTCACTCCGGAAGGCGGCACGCAAGTGTAACGTGCGTGGTTCTGTGAATTCCGTGCGTGCTGTGTGAAACAAAAACCGTAGCGTTCCTGCGTTAATCTGCTGAGTCTGCGTGAAAAATATTCGGGTGGAACCACTCCTGCGGAATTTCTATTTGCCTTCCTTTGATGAAAAATAAGTCGTCTTTGATACTCAGCGCATTACCTTATTTTCGCACCCCGAAATCATTAGAAACGTGGAGATAATGGGGTGTGGCTGCGATATTTTTAGTCGTGTTGGGGTTTGGTGGAGAAAATCGAAATCTTAGGGCAGAAATTTTGAGACTTTTGACTCTTGTCTTTCGACTTTAGCCCTAAAACTTTTAAGTTTATTTAAGAATTATTAACACTCAAATCTCTCGTAGAAAAAATAGTTAGTAACCTTTTTGAAATTGTTAGTAACATAATTTGAAAAAGGTTACTAATAGTTTTCACGAAGTGCCATGTATTCGGCAAATATCGAGGTTTGGATTCCGCTGATAATCAGGTGGATACAAAAGAGGCATTACCCGCGTGGATAATGCCTCTCTTTCTGCTATGCAAAGATAATACATTTTGAGGCGAAATGCAAATCGCGATTTTTAGGGTAGAGGGAGGGGATGGCGCGAAAGAGGTAAGAATTTGTTACATTGGAGGGTGGTGGATTTAGAGAGAGGGGGTATGAGATGATCAAGATATTTTTGCGCAAAATCCTTGTTTAATTTTTTTTACAAAATACCTCCTCGGGTTACAAATAAAAGTCTACATTTGCAGTAGTGAGTAGTGTGTGAGCAGGTTGGGGCGCGGTGAGATTTTCGCGCTGTGCGCCCTGCGGAGTGCCCATGTTGGGGCGCTGAACACCGTTTCTCGTTGCTCAGAAAGTAGAAGAAAATCCCTTATGTTGCGCCCGTTTTTCATTCTGATAGTTGCTGCCTGCCTGCTCAGTGGGTTGGTGCAGTGTAGCAGTGGTGAGGTGCGTCGCGCGGTGGAGTTGCCGCTCGGGGAATTTCGTGCGGGCGACATTATCTTTCGCCGTGGCGAGGGGATGACCAGTGACTTTGTGGCGTTTAATGACCCCGAGGGCGAATACTCGCATGTGGGGATGATTGTCAGTACGGACAGCGGACTGATGGCGGTGCACGCACTGCCGGGGTCGCACCCTACGCAGGCGGGTGAAGACTTGGTGCGTGCAGAGACCCTGCAGGAGTTTTTTGCGCCTGAGAATGCCCTTTATGGAAAGGTGATGCGCCTGCCGATGCGTGATGCGCAGCGCGCGGAGTTGAGCCAAAGGGCGCTTGAGAAAGTGGCGCAGCGCGTGGAGTTTGACCACGACTATGATGATAAAGACACCGTGCGCCTTTACTGTACGGAACTGCTACAGTTGCTCTACTCCCACGTGGGTATCGACCTTGCCGAGGGGCGCATCACGAGCATTAGCGTTCCTGGGGTGCATGCCGATGTGATTATGCCTGCTGACGTGCATCGCAACTCACTGCTCACCCCCATTTTTAGTTATTGACAAACCGTATTATTAACCCTTAATTTTTTAATGTATGAAAAAGTTATTGTTTGCCCTCGTGTGCTTCGTAGCAAGTTTGACATTCGCGTCTTGCGGAGCACCTACGCCCGCCGATGAAGCAGCTAAGTGGTTGGAACTCATTAAGGCGAAGGATTATAAAGGCTTTGTGGAAACCATAAAGTTTAAGGATGAGGACCCCGCCAAGGTGGAAAAGCAAAAGGAATTCTACTGCTCGATGTTTGAACAGAAGGCGGATAAGACCTTTGATAAGAAGGGCGGCATTGATTCCTACAACTTGGTAAGCGAAGAGATTTCAGAAGACGGCAGTAAGGCAAAGGTGAAGTTTGAACTTACCTATGGCGACGGCAGTAAGGACGATGCAAGTTTTGACATGGTGCTCGTAGACGGCAAGTGGATGAATGAAGTAAATAAATAGGTGGTAGCACCAACGAGGGAGGTTTCGCTTGAGCGACCACCCTCGTTTTTTCGACCTATCCACCAGTAAACAGCAAGGCGCAGCACCCATGTGGGCACTGCGCCTTGATTGTTTACGGAACCTGTAGGTTCGGTTTATTTCTGCAAGCTGGCGGGCAGCATGATAATCGTAGAAGTGTTGGGCTTCTTAAGAAGTGTCTTATTTACGAACTTCTGAATGTCCTTAGAGTTGAGGCCGTTGATGATCTTCTCATAGTCCTTCTGACCATCCTTACCCCACTCAACTTTCTCAATGATGAGGCCTTGCCAGTAAGCGTTTTCGCGCTGGCTGTCAGCAAACTGCTTGAGTTCAAACTTCTTGATCTTGTCAAGTTCTTCGTCAGTTACGCCCTTCTGAGCAATGTCCTGAATGCCAATCTGCATGAGGAGGAGCACAGAGTCACACTTTTCGGGAGTGAAGGGGCACACAATCTGAAGTGAGTATTCATCCTTTCTGCCATAGTCCATTGAAGCCGCAGCCTGTACAGAGTAAGAGAGTCCGCCGTCTTCACGGATGCTCTTGAGGTAGCGCTGTGAAAGCACATCGCCAAAGGCGCTTACTGTGAGAGCGTCCTTGAGGGTATACTTCTTCTCACCGTGCCAAATCTGTGCGAGGAATGCCTGGGGCGTTTCCATTTCGCGGAAGAAGCGGTTTTCAACTACACCCTTGCGAGCGTCAATGCCGAGGTCAACAAACTTTTCGCGCTTTGCGCAACCGGGAAGTGAAGCGAGGTAAGTCTCAGTCATCACGCGGAGAGAGTCGAGGTTGAAGGCACCAGTTACATAGAAATTAAAGTCGCCCGCAGAAGCGAAACGCTCGCTGTAGATGCGCTTGATTTCTTCGTAACTCATCTTGTCGAGGTCTTCCATAGTGAACGGACGCTGACGTTCTACGCCAGGATAGAGTGTGCTTGAGATAGAGTCGCTCCAAGCCTTCTGAGGCAACTTAGAGGCGTTGGCAAGACTGGTGCGCTGGTAGCTCATGAAGTTAGCGTAAGCGTCGGGGTCGTTAGCAGGCTTTTGGAAACGGAGGTAGAGGAGTTCGAAAAGCGTGCGGAGGTCCTTGGGGGTAGCGCTACCAGAGATGTGCTCCATGTGGTCGCCAAGCGAAACAGAAGTGCTTACCTGCTTACCCGCGAGCTTCTTCTGAAGTTCTACAGCGGTAAAGTTGCCAAGACCTGTGCTGTTCATGACTTCGCGGAGGATGCGTGCGTTCTTAACGTCCTCATCCTTCACAAGTGACATACCGCCGAAACTTTCAGCGCGGAGCATCACCTGAGCGTCGTTGAAGTCCGTCTGACGGAAGTAGAGGTTTGCGCCATTTGAGAGGGTCCACTTTGTGTAACCAAAGTCAGCCGCTTCTTCCTTAACGATGCTGCCCTTCGCGGGAAGTTCGGGAACGAGAGGTTCGTTCTTTACATTGTCTACATAAGGAGTGAGTTCTGCATTAACTGCCGCCTTTACTGCCGCCTTCATAGCGTCAACTGTGGGAACAGCAACGTCTTCCTTTTCGGGATACATAGCGAAGAACACGAAGTTGGTGTCAGTGCTTGCTGCCAACTGTGCGAAAGTCTGTGAGTAAGCTTCAAGAGGAAGCGCGTCGGCAAACTGCTTGTAAACCATGAAGGTAGTTTCGATGTCCATAGCAGGTTTGTTGTCGAGGAAGTGACGTACGTACCAGTTGACATACGTTTCGTTCTTCTGCTTGTCGCGATTCAAATTGAGGCGCTCAAGTGAACTGATGATATTTTCCTGAGCGCGGAACTTTTCACCACCTGTGAAACCGAAACGCACTGCGCGCTGCACTTCCTGCATCACTTCCTGAACAGCTTCAGCATCCTTGCCGGGCTTTGGAGAAATGCTTACAGTGAAAGCATCAATAGTTTTTGCAACAACCATGTTGTCGTAGTAAGCACCTGCACCGATGAAATTGCAATCGGGTTTCTGTGACAATTCTTCAAGGCGTGCGTTGAGCATTGAGCATACCATTGAAGTAATCAAGTTAGTTGCTACGCCCACCTGCGTATTGCGCAATTCGAGGGGAAGGGGCTGCTGCTTGAAGTAGATAGAGATGCTTGCCTGACGGAGTTCCTTATCCTGATCAATTACATAGATTGCCTCGTTGTTGTCGGGCACGGGATAGAATTCGTAAGGCGCAGCATTTTCGGGCATCTTGATTTTGCCAAATACGTCCTTAACCTTTGCCTCCAACTCATCTACGTTGATGTCACCCACAATGATGATACCCTGAAGGTCGGGTCGGTACCATTTTTCGTAGTAGTCGCGAAGTTCTTGATAGGGGAAGTTTTCTACAACCTCCATTGTACCGATAGGAAGGCGATAACCGTAGCGGCTGCCGGGCATAAGGAGGGGGAATGCGCGTTCGTAAATACGCATTGCACCAGAGTTGCGCATGCGCCATTCTTCCTTAATCACACCGCGCTCCTTGTCAATTTCTTCTTCGGGAAGGGTAAGACCTGCTGCCCAGTCGTAGAGAATGTTGAACATTCCTTCTACATTTTCAGCAGTAACGGGTACGTCGCTGATGTTGTAAACAGTTTCGTCGCAAGCGGTATAAGCGTTGAGGTTGTAACCAAACTTTACGCCAATGCCTTCGCAAAACTTTACGAGGTCGTCACTTCCGGGGAAGTGTTCTGAACCGTTGAAACACATGTGTTCGAGGAAGTGCGCAAGACCACGCTGGCTGTCTTCTTCCTGAACGGCGCCCACCTTCTGCGCAATGTAGAAGTCGGCAAGGCCTTTCTGTTCTGAGTTGTGACGGATGTAGTAAGTCAGACCATTCTCCAACTTACCATAACGCACTGCAGGGTCCAAGGGAAGCTCGGGCATCTGCTGCGCCATGCCGTTTGCCGAGAACATTGCGGCAAACAAGAGTGTGAAAATCTTAAAGATGTTCTTCATACTAAGGTTGTTTTAATAAATTAGTTTCTTAAAATTGGCGCAAAGGTACATATATTTATATGAATTAAGGGTGGCAAGTTATATAATCTGAGGGGTGTAGACAGAATTTTTAACTATTTTTTAAGAAACAAGGCGGATTGTGTGGGCATTTCCTTGAAAATTTGTATGTTTGCAAGTGGTTGTGTCGTAAACAAGTAGAAGTCTTTTACTTTTTGGCTACTTGTCGGCGCGCCGACTCGGCATCTCGATGCTTGCAATCCTGATAAAATTAACGAACCTCACCCTATAATTGCTACGGTATGTCAATCTCTTCTCGCGTGGCGCAGATTCGCCATTGGTTGAACCTTGAAAATGTTTCTGCCATCATTATCCCCTCTACAGACCCCCACAATAGTGAATACACTCCCGCCCGCTGGAAGGTGCGTGAGTGGGCTACGGGTTTCAACGGTTCGGCTGGTACGGCGGTGATTACTAAGAATTCTGCGGCGCTCTGGACCGACTCGCGCTACTTCATTCAGGCGGCGATGCAACTTGAAGACACCCCCTACGAACTGATGAAGGAGGGTGTGGAAGGTACGCCCACGATTCTCGAATGGTTAGAAGATGAGTTGGAGGAAGAAGACATCGTAGTCTTTGTGGGAGAAATGGTTAGCATCTCGCAATTTGAGGAGTGGGCAGTTACTGAAAAACTCACGCTTCAGGCGATTGAAGACCCCTTCGACTACCTTTGGCGCGACCGTCCCGCCCTTGACAATGCCCCCATGCGCATTCAGTATGAGCACTTGGCAGGTGAGAGCGTGGCAAGCAAACTTGAGCGCATCCGTAAGGCAACAGACATGAGCGAGGGTACTTACCTCATCATGAACGACCTTTCTGAAATCGCTTGGACGCTTAACTTGCGCGGTAGCGATGTGGTCTACAACCCCGTCTTCCTTTCTTATCTCTTGGTATACGCTAAGGGTGCCATCCTCTTCGTGGATAAGCGCAAATTGACCCCTGAGGTGAACGAATACCTCCAGCAGACGGGTGTGAAGGTGAGAGATTACAACGGTTTGAAGTATTTCATTGCCGACCACAACGACAACGGGCAGTATTACATGTTCCCGCAGACCATCAACTACGACATTGTGCACTACGCTGAGCGACTTGGTGTAGACTACGACGTTGTAGAATGTCCCGTTGAGGCAATCCGCATGGTGAAGAACCCTGCAGAACAGGAGGGATTCCGCCGTGCGATGAGCAACGACGGTATTGCGATGGTGAAGTTCTTACGTTGGTTGGACGAGAATGTTGTGAGCGGAAAACTCACCGAACTTGATGCGCAGGAAAAGCTGAATGCTCTTCGCGCCGAGCATCCTGAATTCCGCGGCCTCTCGTTTGCTCCCATCGTGGGCTATGCTGCCAACGGCGCTATCGTACACCGTGAGGCGACTGCCGAAGATAATAGCGCGCTGCTCCCACAGGGACTCTTGCTTTGCGACAGCGGTGCGCACTACCGTAGCGGTACGACCGACATTACCCGAACGATTGCCCTCGGCCCCGTAACTGCTGAAGAGCGCAAGGCATATACGCTCGTGTTGAAGGGACATATTGCCCTTTCAAAGTGCGTCTTCCCCGAAGGCACTACGGGTCTTCAACTCGACCTCGCTGCGCGTTACGCCATGTGGCAGGAAGGTTATGACTTCGGTCATGGCACGGGTCACGGCGTGGGTTCTCGCCTCTGCGTACACGAAGGTCCGCACCAGATTCGCAAAAACGTGCGCGCCTGCACCCTTGTTCCCTTCAAGGCAGGTATGACTATTACTAACGAGCCCGGTATTTACGTAGAGGGCAAGTTTGGTATTCGCATTGAGAACCTCCTTATGGTGGTAGAAAAGGAAAAGACGCCCTACGGCAACTTCCTCCAGTTTGAAACCCTCACACTTTGCCCCATCGATACGCGCCCCATTGACTTCAGCCTCCTCACAGAATCAGAAAAGAAGTGGTTGAATGACTACCACGCCCTTGTGCGTTGCCAGTTGATGCCCCACCTTGCCGACGCTGCCGACCAGCAGTGGTTGGAAAAGGTTACGGCGAAGGTTTAGGCACGACTCCTTGAGTGTGACATCCCAAATAGAAATAACCCAGGGTGATGCTCCTATCGCAGCGTGCCCTGGGTTTTGATTTACAATACTTTAAGGGGCATTACCCCCGCAAAAACTATGACCGACATGAAACGAATTTTCTTACTTCTCACTCTTCTTGCTACGACGCTCTACGCCACTGCGCAGACGCTCTCTGTGGCCAGTTACAACATCCGTTACGCCAACTCAAACGATGCTCGGAAGGGCAATTCGTGGTGGGAGCGTGCGCCGCGCATTGCTTCGCTGGTGAATTATGAGGCGTGGGACGTAGTGGGAATGCAGGAAGTGTTGCACGCACAGTTGCAAGACTTGCGCAAGGGATTGAAGGATTATGATTACATAGGCGTGGGTCGCGAAGACGGTGCTACGAAGGGTGAGTATGCCCCCATTTTCTACAAGAAAAGTCGCTTGAAGTGTCTCAAACAAGGCACTTTCTGGCTCTCAGAAACGCCCGAAGAGGTAGGCTCAAAGGGATGGGATGCCGCATTGCCGCGCGTCTGCACTTGGGCTTGCTTTGAGGACAAGGTTACCCAATGGAAGTTGTGGGTATTTAACTTACACCTCGACCACGTAGGCAAAGAGGCGCGCGTGAAGAGCGCCCGCTTGGTGTTGAAGCAGATTGCGAAACTCTGTGGCGACGAACCCTACGTTTTGACCGGCGATTTCAATGCCGATCAGTACAGCGACGTGTATGCTACACTGCTCAAATCGGATGACTTTGTAGATGCGTACGACCGTGCCCGCCATCGCATGGCTGAGAATGGCACGTTTAACGGATTTAAACCTCAAAGTTGGAAAGCGGAACGCATTGACCACGTCTTTGTGTCAAAGCATTTTAACGTGTATCGCTACGGGTTGCTCACCCCCTTCTATTGGGCGCAAACACCCGACGGCGACTATCAGCAGCGCCACTATTCTGACCACTTCCCCGTATCTACCGTGCTGGAGTTGCCCCAAAGGCGTGAGGCGGAAGAGTAGGTGGGGCGCAGCAGTAATGGATTCGTGGTAATGCCCTCCTATGGGGCAGTAAATGGTTGCTGTCAGATTGAAAAAATGTTACAAAAATGCGTTGTCATAAAGTGATGATAATCAGCAAACCGAAGCGGACGAAAATTATTAGTAACCTTTTTTAAATTACATTACTAATAGTTTTTCTTAGGTTACTAATAATTTTTACGAGAATAGATATAGTTTTTAGAGCAGTAGGAAAAAGAAAAAGTCCAACGACCCTGAGGCGGGTGGTTGGACTTTTGTTTTATTGTGCGCGCTTATGTTTCCAGCGCTTGTGCGACCACAGCCAGAAGGAGGGCTGTCGGCGGATGGTCTGTTCGAGTTCGCGGGTGCAGATTTCTGAAATTTGGAAGTCGGGATACTGCTTGGGTTCTTCGGTGATGAGTTTGAAGGTGCCCTCATAGCGTCCGCGCTTCGTGCGCTGCATGTCGAGGAAGAAGATGGCGGCATTCACCTTTTTGCCAATGCGCTCTGTGCCTGTAAAGATGGGGGTGTCTTGACTGAGGAAGTCCATCCAAAGGTGTACATTCTGAGGACTTGGCGTTTGGTCGGCAACGAAACCGATGACGCTCTTCTTGCCCTCTGCCTTGAGGCGCATGATTTCGCGCAGGGCGTCGTATTTGGGTATGCATCGCGCACCGTGGTGCTCGCGCAGTTCGATAAAGAGTTCGTCCATCGTCTTACTCTTCAGCGGGCGATAGAGTTCGGCAAGCGTGGTGCGCGGGTGGAGCCAAAGGGGAAGGGATGAAACCCACTCCCAGTTACCGAAGTGTCCCATGTAGACGAAGACAAAATCGTGTGTGTCAAGGGCGCGGTCTACGGCCTCGCAGTTTTTAAACACCATGTGCTGCTTCATTTCCTCGGGCTTGATAGTGAGGAGTTTGAGCGACTCTACACCGTAGTCACAAAGGAAATGAAAGAAGCCGCGCTCAATTTCTCGGCGCTCCGCCTCCGACTTCTCGGGGAAGGCGTTTTGAAGGTTCATCCGCACTACGCGACGTCGGTAGCGCACGATGTAATAAAGCACCGCGTAGATGACGTCTGAGATGACGTAAAGTATTCCGAAGGGTAGGCGTGAGACAAGGCGGAATAGGGATTTCTTCATGGTGGTGAATAGGGAGTAAGAGGGGAGTTTTTTCGGGGGATTTCAGCGGGCGCAGGTTGCCTTTGTGTTCGGTGTAAAGTGTTGGATGCTTGCGCGTTAGTCTGTTGTGATTTCGCCGCGCAGGCTTTGGTTCATCTTCTCTACAATTTCATCGCGCGAAAGGTCGTGCCCGAGGAGGAACATGAGTTTGGCAATCATGCTTTCGGGGGTAGCGTCGTAACCGTTTACTACGCCTGCCTCAAGAAGTTGAAGCGAGGTTTCGTAGAGTCCCATTTCTACGCGACCCTTGGAGCATTGGGTGATGTTGACCACTATCATGCCCTGCTCCGTCATACGCTTGAGTCGGTCAACGAGCCAGGGGCGTTGGGGAGCGTTGCCCGCGCCGTAGGTTTTGAGGATTACAGCTCGGAGCCCCTTGACCTGAGAAACGACGTCGGCAATCTCTTCGCGGATGCCGGGGAAGAGGGTGAGGAAGACGACGTTGTTGTCCAACAAATAGTGCGTCTTAAAGGGCTTTGTGGGGTCGGGGCGTCGGATGAGGTGGGTTTCATACTTGATGTGAATACCTGCCTTCGCCAAGGGTGGGAAGTTGTAACTGCGGAAGGCGTTGAAACCCTCGGCGTTAATCTTCGTGGTGCGGTTGCCGCGCATGAGGGCGCTTTGGAAAAAGATGCACACTTCGGGCACCATGGGCTCGCCTTGCGCATTGCGGGCTGCGGCAATTTCGATAGAGGTGAGGAGGTTTTCCTTGCCGTCTGTGCGGAGCTTACCAATGGGTAATTGCGAACCGGTAACGATGACGGGTTTGCCAAGGTTCTCAAACATAAAACTCAGTGCCGAAGCCGTGTACGCCATCGTATCGGTGCCGTGAAGCACAACGAAACCGTCGTAGCGGTCGTAGTTGTCGTTGATCATCTTCGCAATCTTCACCCAGTATTGAGGGTCCATGTCTGATGAGTCAATGGGAGACTCAAAAGTAATTGCGTCGATGTTAAAGTTAAAGCGCTTGAGCTCGGGCACATAATGGCGGAACTGTTCCATATCAAAATTCTCGAGTGCTCCCGTCTCGGGGTTCTCAATCATTCCGATAGTACCACCTGTGTAAATGATAAGTATTGAGGTCATAAGCCGTTGAAATTCCCTGCAAAGTTAAGATTTTTTTAGGAATTAGGCAGGCGCGCGTTGATTTTCAAGGGCAAAATACACTACAAGTATAAATAAATTTGTATTTTTGCCACAAGTATGGGGTGGAGTGTGCCTATTCCGCCCGACTACATTACTCGATAACTTAATCAATTAACAATATGGATAACAACAAACAACCTTTTGTTGAAGAAGAAAATGACATGCAGCTTGCTGACCTCTTGAAAGTTTGCTACGCGCACTTCAAGATGAACTGGGGCTGGTTTGTATTCTCAGCCGTAGTATGCTTGGTCGTTGGTTACATCTACTTGCAGCGTCAACCTCGCATCTACCAGAGTCAGGCTGTAATGCTCATCGAATCAGCAGACCCCTCTGGTATGGGCGGTGGACGTATGCGAAACGGCATGAACTCTTTGTTGGAACTCAACGGTATCAACGTGGGTGACAACTTGAAGAATGAAATTTTCGTATTGACCTCACGTCGCTTGATGGAGCGCGTGGTAGACAGTTTGGACTTGAACGTAGAGTATTCAGTTTCTGAATCGCTCCACTCTCGTTCGCTCTATCGTTCAACTCCCTTTGTTGCAACATTCTCTGACAGTGTTCCCACTGGCGTAAGCTTTGAGGTTAAGATTCTTGGCCTTGACAAGTATGAGTTGCAGGATTTGAAGGCTTTCTATCCCGGTGCTACCGAACCTGCTGAGTTTGAAGCAAAACTTACAGGTACTTTTGATGCTCCTCTTATGACTCCTGTGGGCGAAATTTGCCTTGTAAAGCAGGAAAGCATGGAGTCGCTTTTGGATAAGGAGACGGGCGAATTTAATCAACTTGAAGTAAAGGTGAGTCGTACCTCTGTGCGCAACGCAACTCTTGCTTATCGTGCACGCCTCTCTGCTTCTGAATACGACAAGGAAAGCTCGCTCATCGTGCTCTCTTGTAGCGACAACAATGTAGCTCGTGCAAACGATGTGATCAATGAAGTGTTCCTCGCTTACAAGCGTGATGCTGTTGAGTATAAGAACCGTATTGCTCAGAATACTGCCGACTTTATCGACAGCAGAATTGACCTTATTTCAAAGGAGTTGAATTCTGTTGAAGAGTCTTACGAGTCGTTCATGGAGCAGAATGGTCTTGTCAACCTCCAGATGGACGCAAATGCATATCTTGCACAGACAACAGAAGCGCGCAAGCAGTTGCTTGAATTGGAAACAGAACTCGCCGTTACAAAGTACCTCACAGATTATGTGATTGATAATTCAGGGAACAATCAACCTATTCCTGTAATTGGTGGTTTAGGCACGGGACTTGCAAGTTCTATTGCTGAATACAATAAACTTACATTGGAACTTGTGCGTCGTGCAGAAAATTCGTCAATGGATGGTCCTCGTATGCGCGACATCTCACGCCGTCTTGAAGCGCTTTACAGCACAATCAAGGCTGGTTTGGAAAGCAACTTGAAGGCGCTTGAATTGCAACTTGCTGATGCACGCAGTTTGCAGAATTTGACAAACAAGCAGAAGTCTAAACTTCCTGAAAAGCAGCGTCAGGCTCTTGACATTGAGCGTCAGAAGGCATTGAAGGAAGCGCTTTACACATATCTTTTGAACAAGCGTGAAGAAGTTGCCCTTCAGTTGGCTATCGAAGAAGCAAATGTGCGTCTTGTAGAAGAACCTATGAGTTCAGGTTTCCCTGTAAGTCCTCGCAGTTCTATGATTCTCCTCGTGAGCCTCGTGCTTGGTTTGTTGATTCCTACTGCAGTTATCTTCATCAAGGAAATGCTTAACACAACTGTGAAGCGTCGCTACGATGTTGAAAAGGCTACAAGTGTGCCCATCGTGGGTGAACTTCCCGAGTGGGACAACTATCAGGAAACTCAGACTATTGCGAATGCCGAATCAGAATCTCCTATTGCAGAATCGTTCCGCGTGCTCCGCTATCAGTTGAACTTCTTCCGTCACAACGCAAAGGTATTTGTTGTTACTTCAAGTACGCCTCACCAGGGTAAGTCGTTCGTTTCAAAGAACCTTTCAACGGTGTTGGGTATGGCAGACAAGAAGATTCTTCTTATCGATGCCGACATCCGTAAGCGCTCTATCAGCCGCGCACTCTCAAATACGAAGCGTAAGGGTTTGACTTCATACCTCAATGAAGATTCTGGCACAAAGAGTCTTGCTGAATACATTGAAAAGGATCTCATCTATAAGGGTGTAGACTTCTTGCCCGGTGGTGTAATGCCTCCCAATCCTTCTGAATTGTTGATGTCAACACGCTTGGAAGAACTTATTGAAGAAGCAAAGCAGGTGTACGACTACATCGTAATCGATACAACACCGATGCTCTCTGTTGCCGATGCAAGTATCGTAGACCGCGTTGCAGATGTTACACTCTTCGTAGTTCGTATGGGTGTAGAAGAAGTTTCATTCATCCCGCAGCTCGACAAGTTGAACCGCGACAAGAAGTTGCGTAACATGGCGCTCGTGCTCAATGATATTGACTTGCGCAGAAGTTACGGCTACGGTTACGGTTATGGTTATTCTTATGGTTATGGTTACGGTCACAACCATGATAAGAAGAAAAAGAAGGGACTCTTTGGTAAGAAGAAGTAGTCGCTGACTCATATATATAAAGGCAGGGCCGGATGCACAGTGCACTCGAGGCTCTGCCTTTGTATGCAAATACTAAAAAAACTCACACCTCGTATACATTAATATAATAGTGTCACGATTTAAGATTATGATGACAGCAAAAGAAATACGCGAATCGTATAAGAAATTCTTTGAGCAGCAGGGTCACCTCATCGTACCCTCAGCTCCTATGGTGATTAAGGACGACCCCACTTTGATGTTTACTAATGCCGGTATGAACCAGTTTAAGGACATCATCCTTGGCAACCGCGAACCCAAGTGCCGCCGTAAGGCTGACTCGCAGAAGTGTTTGCGCGTGAGCGGTAAGCACAACGACCTCGAAGAAGTAGGTCACGACACTTACCACCACACGATGTTTGAAATGCTCGGTAACTGGAGTTTCGGCGACTACTTCAAGAAGGAAGCCATCACTTGGGCTTACGAATACCTTGTG
>JAZQVD010000055.1:0-15689 GCA_045631665.1 Alloprevotella sp. | reverse complement strand
CAATCCCTTACCGCCTAAAATCTCAAGGACAATCTTCAATTTATCCTCCTTACTGTACTTCATAATAGAACCGATACCAAATAGTTTTATGTCTAACTTTTTGGGGGCGGTTCAAGTTAGGGGGAGGGGACCGCTTTGCGGGGAGGGGGTGCGAATGCGAGTGAGGAGTGAGACGTGAGGAGTTACCATGCGGAGTATATTTTGCACCCTCTCACCACATACGTGGTCCCCTCTCCCTATAAACAGGGAGAGAGCGCCATCCGGTTCTTTTCAGCATCAAGTCCCCCCCAACCCGCATGGTAGTCGTATTCTGTACTCAGTTCTCTAAAAAATCCCCCCTCTCCTTTCTCATATTTCCCCAAAAACTCATACCTTTGCTCAAACACCAAAATCTGAATACCTTATGAAAAGCATTCAACTCCTCCTTCTCGGCATACTGATGCCAATGGTGTGCGCTTGGGGGCAAAGTAGCCAGCAAGGCGAAAATCACGCCCCAAGAGTGATTATAGCCGTAAATACCACTCATGGAGAGGGATATTTTGTAGATAGCAATGGGAACCGCCTGTTTAACAAGCAATTTGAAGGCGTGGGACCTTTCTCCGAAGGACTTGCCCGTGTAAAGCAAAACGGCAAATGGGGGTACATCAACACCAAAGGCGAGGTAGTTATCCCCTGCGTGTATGATTGGAGCAGGAATGATTCTGGAGAATTCTCCGAAGGTCTTGCCTGCGTAAAGCAAAATGGGAGATATGGGTTTATCAACACAGAGGGCGAAAAGGTCGTTCCCTGCATTTACGATGAAGGCGACGCATTCGCAGAAGGACATGCCCTTGTCAAGCAGCATCGGAAATATGGTTTTGTCAATGCCAAGGGCGAAGAGGTTATTCCCTGCATCTACACGTATGCTTATCCCTTCTCCGAAGGACTCGCCCTTGTGTGGCAAAATGGGAGATATAGTTTCATCAACACCAAGCAAGAAGAAGTCTTTTGCTGCACGTATGAGAATGCAAGGACGTTCTCCGAAGGCCTCGCCTGCGTAAAGCAAAACGGCAAATGGGGATACATCAACACCAAGGGAGAAGCAATCATACCTCGTACATTTGAAGAGGCAGAAAATTTCTCCGAAGGACTTGCCCGAGTCAAGCAAAACGGCAAATGGGGATACATCAACACCAAAGGAGAAGTAGCAATCTCCTGCACATACCGCGAAGTTGGTGACTTCAATGGAGGTCTTGCCCGTGTAAAGCAAAACGGAAAATACGGAACTATCAACCGCAAGGGCGAAGTCGTCGTCCCCTGCATCTACAATTGGATTACCGATTTCTCCGAAGGACTCACAAAGATAGAAAAGGGCAAATCCTGGTCCATCATCAACCAAGAAGGAAAGGTCATTGTTGCAGACTGCGACCGCTCAACACAATGGTCGAAAGTGGAAGAATAGAGTACAGAGTACAACTGCCAACTGTGGTGAAATACACTTGTCAAGTAGGGACGCACGGCTCGTGCGTCCTTATTTTGTTTTTCTATAACATCAATTTTTAACAACTGAAATAGAATGGCATCGCTAATGTGTTTAAAGAAGGAGAATAGGGAAAAGTAATATGCCACACATCTCTTCCGATGTGAATTAGGAAAACCATACGCGGGATATACTCCCACAAGTTGCTTGATCACACGCACACAGGTGAGAATCATTGAGGAGTTTATTGGGGAGGCGGGATAAAAAAGGTAGGAAGTCAACTTCCTACCTTATACAACAAATAATATTATTCTTATTCAGTTTCAGCATCTAATGTTATAGTTGTAGCAACATTTGCAACTATTTCATAACCATTAGGTAAATGGGCTTTAGAACCACAAGGAAGAGGGACTAAAGTAAACAAGAAAACAACAACTGCTAATGCTGTTCGATTCTGCCCTGTTACATAGATGTCTCCATTAGTTAATGGAACGACAGTACCATCAGAAGTTACAATTTCATTTATATTTATTCCCAAACGCCCTTTAATCCCAAACCATTTAGATCTTTTGGCTTCATATACAGAACCTTGAACTATTGTACCATATGGAATAGCTGTTACTCCCTTTACATTAATGTCTCTGGATACTCTAAACAAAACCTTTTGACCTACTTCAAGGTCTGCTGCTTTCACTGGATTGACTACTTGTAAAGGAACAGGAGTACCTGCTTTTACTGTGACCTTCTGCGCAAAAGCAAAAGTACTGCTCATTACGGCAAGAACTAAAAGAAATAATAATTTTTTCACGTTAGAATAAATTTAGATTTCATAGTCCCCCGATGAAAGCATTTATAATAATAAAGGTGTGGGAACTCTATTGGCTTTATCCTAAAGTCAGGTCTTCGCATTACCTATAGCATGGATAAAGCAATAGCCCACACCATAGGTTATGCAAAAAGCCAATAATGGCTGTACAAACCATAGATGTGGTGCTACCGCTATCATCTTCATGCTATAATCAAAGTTGCGAAGTTTGACTTTAGAAGATAATTTCAATAACACCCAGTTGTAAAGTCCTTCGAACCCGCATACGCGGTGTTGAATTGTTGCAAATTTAATTAAAATTATATAATTGGAAATATTTTTTATCCAAAACATCAACAAATAAAACATTCGAAGCCCCCGCACGGAAGTTGAACTCTGTTATCTGTTCTCTATTTTCATTTCTTCTTTTTTTCGTACCTTTGTCCCAATCAAACAATACAACCACATCTTATGATGTGAAGATTTGGCATATTGGGTGGTAAACGTATGACGAACAAAAACAACAAGATAATCATCTATCAATCTGAGGACGGGCAGACACAAGTTGATGTCCGTATGGAGAACGACACGGTTTGGCTTACACAGGCGCAGATGGCAGAGTTGTTTCAAACAGACAGAACCTCTATTGTGCGCCACATCAATAACATTTATAAAGTAGAAGAATTAGAGCGCGAATCAACCTGTGCAAAAATTGCACAAGTTCAAATGGAGGGAAGCAGAGCGGTTACCCGACAAGTCCCCATTTTCAATTTGGACATGATTATTTCGGTCGGCTATCGTGTGAATGCAAAGCGTGGCGTGCAGTTCCGCAAATGGGCGAACAAGATTTTGAAGGACTACCTCTTAAAGGGGTATGCCGTAAATGACCGTCTGCGTCGTGATCAGTTGGGAGAACTTCGCCAATTGGTGCAGGTCGTAGGTCGCACACTTCAGAGTCAAGACATCACTCAAACGACCGATGGACAGGCGCTCTTTGATGTGGTGGTGGACTACACCTACGCCCTCGACACACTCGACAATTACGACTACGAACGCCTCGCTATTGAGCGCACTACAATGCCCGAAACTCCCTTTCACGCTACTTATGAAAATGCCATGACTGAAATACGCCGCCTGCACGCCAAATTTGGGGGCAGTCAGTGGTTTGGCAACGAGAAGGACGATTCCTTCAAAAGTAGCATCGGGCAGATATATCAAACCTTCGGAGGTGAAGAACTCTATCCCTCGGTAGAAGAAAAGGCTGCTATGCTACTCTACCTCGTAACCAAGAACCACTCTTTCAGCGATGGCAATAAGCGCATTGCCGCCACCTTGTTTCTATGGTTCTTAAACAACAACGGAGTCCTCTATCGCCCTGACGGCACCAAACGCATTGCCGACAACACCCTCGTGGCACTCACACTGATGATTGCCGAGAGCCGAACGGAGGAGAAGGATGTGATGGTGAAGGTGGTGGTCAATTTGATTAATCAGCACAATGCGTAAGTTACAATAACAAACTCCCCCCTTTTTATATGAAGAAATTTAACATTGGAATATTAACACTGGCGGCACTATCGGAACCGATGGTGGCGCAGGAGCGTGCGGACGTGGAACCGTATTTGAAGATGCGCCCGAATGTGGTGATGATTTATGCGGATGACTTGGGCTTTGGCGACTTGGAATGTTATGGCGCCAAGGGCGTGAGGACGCCGAATGTGAACCGCTTGTCGGAAAATGGGGTGCGCTTCACGAATGCGCATGCCGTGGCGGCTACGAGTACGCCTTCGCGCTACTCCTTGCTCACGGGTCAGTATCCTTGGCGCAAGGCGGGTACGGACGTGGCGGCGGGCGATGCGGGGATGATTATTACGCCCGAGCAGACGACGGTGGCCGATGTGTTCAAGGAGGCGGGCTATCGCACAGCGGCCTTCGGTAAATGGCACCTCGGACTCGGGGCGGAAACGGGCAAGCAGAATTGGAATGCGCCCATCACGCCTGCGTTGGCGGACATTGGTTTTGACTATTCTTACATCATGGCGGCTACGGCGGACCGTGTGCCCTGCGTGTTTATCGAGAATGGGGCGGTGGCGAATTATGACCCTTCGGCGCCCATTTATGTGAATTATAATAAGAACTTTGAGGGCGAACCTACGGGGGCTGCTAACCCTGAATTGTGTTACAACCTCCGCTCGAGCCACGGTCACGACAATTCTATCGTGAATGGCATTGGGCGCATTGGTTACATGAAGGGTGGCGGCAAGGCGCTTTGGAAGGATGAGAACATTGCGGACAGCATTACGGTGCACGCCGTGGACTTCATCAAGGAGCAGGGCGAAAAGCCCTTCTTCATGTACTTCGCTACGAACGACGTTCACGTGCCCCGCTTCCCCCACCCTCGTTTCCGCGGACAGAGCGAAATGGGTTTGCGTGGCGATGCCATCGTTCAGTTTGACTGGAGCGTGGGCGAGATTGTACGTGCGCTCGAAGAGCAGGGTTTGCTTGAAAATACGGTGATTATCCTCACGAGCGATAATGGTCCCGTGCTTGACGACGGTTACGTAGATCAGGCAGAGGAACTCGTGGGCGAGCATAGTCCTACGGGCGGTTTGCGAGGCGGTAAGTATAGCGCCTATGAGGGTGGCACGCGTGTGCCCTTCATCGTTCGTTGGCCCGCCGTGATTAAGGAGCAGGCGGTGAGCAATGCCCTCGTTTCACAGATTGACTTCCTCGACGTTATGGCAAGCATCTCGGGCGCCGGGAATGGCGAATCACGCTCAACGGATGGTTTCCCCGGAGAGGTCGCAACATGGTTTGGCAACGACACGCAAGGGCGACCCTTCGCTATGGGTATGGCTCAGAACCACACGCTCACGCTCCGCACGGCTACTTGGAAGTTCATCGAGCCCAAGGGAGGCGCAACCATGATTCCCTGGGGACCGAAGATTGAAACGGGTTACTCCACCACTCCCCAGATTTTCAAGTACACCGATAGCACTCCGGATGAAACGCAGAACCTCGCCACTGACAACCCCGCCATTGTGGACAACCTCTCTGCCCAACTCGAGAAGATTCGCAACCGACAATATGATGAAATCTCCATCATCGCCAAGGCGGGAGAAACGATCGACTTAACTCCCTATTTCGGGGCGCAAGAAGGGGCCATCGTAACGGGCGACTTCATCTCGGGCGATGCCACCGACCTCAAGAAGATTACCATCAAGAGCGACCTCAGTGACGGTGCACACACGGGAGTTGTGACCCTACCCAACGGCACGATATACCTCTTCTCCGTCATCATCAACCCCGAGTTTCACGGCGCCTACCACATCAATTACAACGGCAATCCCCTATTCATCGGTTACAACACCACCCACGACAATAGCGGGAGCGAAGGTTACAAACTGATTTCCCCCGACCACTACTCTACCACCGCGCCTGGCGATGAAATCTGCATCGTGAAGCCCTCGGGAGCGGGGTTTACGCTCTCGATGCAGGGCAAGGTGCTTCAGGAGCCCAAACTCACCAAGTGGGGGCACATCCTCTTTTCCGATAATGAGACGGAGGCGGGTATCTACCTTTTTGAAGAGACTTCAACGGCCGACATCTACAAGATTCGTAGCAGTAGCGAGGGTATCAACTACATGAATGTCTATAGGGAACACGGCGTAGCGGGCAACGACAAGGCCACCAAGGCAGGGCTTGCCACATATACCATTGAGCAAGTCGCCACCTTTCCCCTCACCTTTCCCTCCGACGGCGTAACCTCCCTCTGCCTGCCCTTCAATGTCATCATTCCCGAAGGCGTCATTGCCTATGATGCAACGCCGACCGACATTAAGGAGAACGGAGCGAATAGGTATAGTTGCACCATGCAAGCCATAGCAGGGCCCGGCGAAACCCTCAAGGGCGGCACGCCCACAATTGTGAGCGGAAGCGAAGGCACGCATCAGTTTGTCATCACGATGTCCGATAGCAAAGCCGTTACTTCCCTCCCCTCTTCCCTACTCAAGGGCAACTATGTAGAGGCAAATCTCTCACAAACGGGCGATGCAACGAAATTCCTCCTTGCCGAAAAAACGTTCAAGGCATTCACTGGTTCGCAACCCATCACCGCCAACCAATGCTGGTTAGAGTGCGACTTAGCACAAGCAAGCGAAATCATCGCGGAGTT
The DNA here is from genome assembly GCA_045631665.1 of Alloprevotella sp. GTDB lineage: Bacteria > Bacteroidota > Bacteroidia > Bacteroidales > Bacteroidaceae > Alloprevotella. The sequence continues at coordinate 9,251 of JAZQVD010000055.1, read as the reverse complement.
TAACGCCCCCACCGGCATTCAAGGCACGCTCAACTCACAACCACAAAGTAGCACCATCTATAGCGTGGCGGGCAAACGCCTAAGCGCGCCTCAAAGGGGCATCAATATCATTGACCAGAAAAAGGTGCTTGTGAAGTAACGAGCGCATGTTCTACAACGATTGAAACACCAGAATTCATACATCCACATTGCCGATAACAAGGTAGTGTGGATTTCTTTTTTGTTAGGGTTGGTTTGAAAAATGAAACGCTATCTCCTCCCGTTTAACCACCTATTCACTTGCAGAAAACTAAGTCTCAAATTATTGGTGTCCGGTAAAGTATTTGAGAAGTAACGGCCTGAAAGGCCAATAAGCATCCAGCCCAGGGCAACGCCCTGGGTCTATGGATGTTTGGGTTTGCGCCCTGAAGGGGCAAAAGCATTGCAGTTCAAACTCTTATAATTGCTTTTGCCCTTTCAGGGCGTAAGTCTCGACTGCAACAACACCCAAGGCGTTGCCCTGGGCTAATGGCTTTATCCCCTTTCAGGGGAATCGTCCAAGCTGTGGGGCTTATACCATTCAAACTTCTTTATATTCATAGAGTTAGAGGCGTTTTCCGGACTGCAATAGTCTCAAATAGTTTTTTCTATTAGATACTTAGTTTTTAGCAACTCCCATTCATTTCAAACAGCCCCTATTTTATGGCTTAAAAAAGGACTCCTCACCCTTACAAAATCTTAAAATACTATAAATATCGTAGTTAATTACTATTTTTATCGTAGAAAGTATTTTCCAATTAAAATCTTACTACTATATTTGCCGTAGAAAATAAAAACACAACAATTATAGCTATGAAACAAAAGAATTTGACGAAGGCAGAATTACAATTGATGAACATACTTTGGGCGAAAGGAGAAGCCACCGTGAGTGAAATTATTGAAGAGATGGGCGAACCGAAACCCGCTTACACCACGGTGCTCACCGTGATGCAGGTATTGACGCGCAAGGAAGTTGTTTTTCCCGAACGACGAGGTAAGGCACACGTGTTCCGCCCCCTACTCTCACGCGAGGAATACATCAACGGCTTTATGCACGAAACGCGCGACACGCTCTTCCACGGTTCACTCCGCAACTTCCTCTCTTATTTCGTAAAGAGCGAGAAGTTGAGCAAGGAAGAACTTCAGGAAATTCTTGAAGAAATCAATGGCGAGAAGTAAACGGAATTACACAAGAGATATTAAACCCATTCAACGAATTTCTCCCGCTCCATGATAAGTTCATTTTATCCCCTGCTCTACGGTTACGCCAGCATGTTGCTCATGTCCGTTTTGCTGGTGGCTTTCTACCTCATATTCCTCTCCAGGAAGCACTCATTCCGCTTCCAACGCAGTTACTTGCTCGCCATTCCCGTGGTGTGCTTGTTGCAGGTGGGCGCTTACTTCGCAAAGTCTTATGTTGAAGGCAAACACGTGCCTGAAGTCATGACGATGACGCAGGAGGAAGCAGAGACTTACCTTGCCTTGCATCCCGAAGCGGTGGTGGAAGTAGACGTTTCGCCCTTCCCCGAGCAACCTCAAAATGCCGTAATCCCCTCCAAGGAAACACATCACGAAGAAGCACCTACGAAGGAAGCACCAGTAGTCCTCACACTCACGGCGGAGAATGTGCGCACCGCTCTCTGCATTGCCATTCCCGCGGTGTCGGTCATCTTGCTCCTTGTTATCATTATCCCCCTTGTACGCTTGCGCCTCATGATGCGCAAAGAAACGAATGAGGGTGCTCATTCCGACGGCAACATCCTGCATGCCTCATGGATACAAACGCCCTTCTCCTTCGGACGCACGATATTCTTGCCCATGGGGCGCACTCCCGATGAAGAGCGCCTCTTTATCCTTCACGAGCAAGCCCACATCGCTTGCCGACATTACATAGACGTTTGGGCGATTGAGTTACTCACGCGCCTCATGTGGTTCAACCCCGTGCTTTGGATGGTGCGCAAAATGCTACGCGACCTTCACGAATTTGAAGCCGACCGCCTCGTACTCGAACAAGGCACGGACGCATACGCCTACCAATGCCTCCTCGTGAGCGAAGCCTCGGAGGATTGTACCATCATTGCGAACGGGTTCAACAATTCCTTCATCCGCCGTCGCATCAAGGAAATGAAGCGCACCGAGCGCGTAGGCATTAGTCGCTTCGGCAAACTCCTTACCGCCTTTTGGGTAATTATACTTACGGGCGCTACGGTTGCCTTTGCCCTACCCCAAAAACCTGCTACGATTGTGCAAGTCATGAGAGAGACTCACGTTATGGGCGTGGACACCTGCTATGTGGAAGAAAGCGCAATCCCACCGCAAGTAACCATAACGCAACCCTCATACATCGTACACATGAATAGGGACTCTACGGAGATTACACACATCGTCTTCGAAGAGCAGGACAGCACGTATTCACAACGCTTTATCATCAAAATCCCTGCGCGCTCAAAAGAAGAAGCAACCGCGATTTCGGGTCGCATACAAAATCAGGTGCAAACCGCGCTCAGATTGGCAGACGTGGATAAGTTGCTCCAAGATGTTGCGCAAGCACCAACCACTCCCTCTCCCGCGCCTCAACAAGAGGAGAATAAGGAAATAGCCAGCAACGCGGAAACTCCCCACGACAGAAGTCAAGAATTGGACAACCCTTATGTCGCTCCTACCTATGCGCCCAACGGATGGCGCTACGTGGCAGAGTTACCCCAACACGACCCTAACGACAAGCGCCGTATCAAACTCCGCCACGAGGGCGACGAAACCTTCCTGACCTTTGCCAAGAAAATCAGGAACGAAAACGAACTCGTGCGCTTCGGAGGTCCAGATAGTTATATCGTTGACTCCGCCACAGGGGTGCATTACAAAGCGCGCCGCAGCATCCCCGACTATGCGTGGCACTACTTCTACGTCAAGGATATGGTGGGCGAAATCATCGAAGTGACCGTAGTCTTCCCCCGCATTCCCGACTCCACTGAGTGGATAGAACTCTATCAAGTGACCCGCGACAAGCAGAGCGGAGAAATGCTGAAGGTGGCGCAGATTATGGAGTAAAGGGAAATGCAAACACCCTCCGGACGGCGCTCTCCCCCTGTTCATAGGGGGAGGGGACCGCGCAAGCGGTGAGGGGGTGCAGCATACGCACGGCATACATACACTCACTCCTAAGTCCTCAATATTTTTGCACCCCATCACCACCTGCGGTGGTCCCCTTCCCCTATAAACAGGGGAAGAGCGCCGTCCGGATAAATTCTAACTCCTCACTTCCATGAAACCTCTCCTCCCCCTCCTCCTCTTTCTCCTCACCGCCTGCCAACCGAAATACTATATCATTACCGAGCGCGATGCGGATGGGCGTATTCTCTCCATGATGGAGATGACGGAATACGACCGAGCGGTGACAAAGCAATTAGAAAAAGCGACACTCACCTACGACTCCCATCCTGAAATTCGCCTTGCCACACTCAAAAAAGCGGCACAACATTATGCACCTCACGATGCCAAGACCTTTGCCGTCTATACCCATTCCCACACCGTGGCGCCCTTGCTCAACTCCACGGGCACGAATGCCCTGGCGATGTGGTGCACACACGAAGCCACCTATCTCGCCATTGTTGACAAGCAAGACTACACGAGCAAATACTATCACACGCCCAACGGATTTCACCTGCGCGATTGCCAAACGGGCAAGACTTACCCCATCGTTAGACTCCTCGGCTACCCCTTGGGGCAGACGTTTTGGATTGAGGGTGTGCCAGGCGAATGGCATTGCCGTGTGCTCGTCTTCCCGCCTTTGCCCGAGCATTGCACCACGATAGACATCATCAACGGCGGTCCCTCTCCTACCCCTGTGCTGGGCACAAACGGATGGTCACTACGCCAAAATATGTATCAAATCAAGGTCGCTACGCTTCAAGCACAACAACACATCGCCACATTTAAGGAAACCGTGGTCATAGAATAAACTCATACGCATCAACAAATCTGGGGAGCGGAAGTCCCTCACCCCTCCGTTCCCCTTTTTCCCCCCAGCGATATACTATAAAAATAGTATAACACAAAATTATATCCCACTTAGTTAAAATTAAGTCGGACTTAGTTAAAATTAAGTCGGAGATAATTTGAATTAAGTGCCGAATAGTTTTTCATATCTCAACCATTGCTTCTACAGCCCCTCTAAATCACCAGCTTACACCCCGATCGTGAAAAAAATATAAAATTTCCCTAAAAAATCTGTCACAAAAAAGCCTCTTGATCGTTATATAATTAGAGACGCATCTTTTATACTCTGAGCTCAATTCCTGCACAGCCTTAAAACCTTATAACCTCAGAACCTCATAACCTATGGAGTTGAGCTCTTGCGAAACGACTATCTATAACTCTTAACCCATATTTTTCATGAAACACTTATTCCCCCTCCTCATTGCGCTCTTCGCCCTCTCGGCACAGGCGCAAACCTTCAAGTTCAGCGTGAAGGGCACCATCGTTGAAGAAGGTACGAAGGACGCACTTCCCACGGTGAAAGTGCAACTGCTCACCACCGACTCCGTGCGCGAATCGCACGCCACGACCAACGAGCAAGGCGCCTTTCTGCTCAAAGCCAAGAAGGCGGGCAAGTACATTGTCTGCGCCGAAATGGTGGGATTCGAAACGCTCTATCACAATGTGGAATTGACCACAAAGAAATCCGCCATCGACCTTGGCAAACTCACCCTTACGGCTGAATCTTACCAACTCGACGAAGCACAAGTCACCGCCCTCTCGCGCATGATGACCGTGAAGGCCGACACCCTCTTGTTTAACACCAAGGCCCTGCGCCTTCCACCCAACGCTTCGCTCGCCGCAATGATGAAGGAGTTGCCCGGCATTTCCATTGACAAAGACGGCAACCTCACCTTTCAGGGCAAGACGGTGAGTCAGATTCTCGTGGACGGCAAACCCTTCTTCGGCGATGTGAGTACGGCACTCGCCAACATGCCTACCGACGCCGTGAAGGACGTGAAGATGTATGAGAAGACGGACGAGGAGAAGGAGTTTCGCGGCGAACTCGACACGGACAAGGCTACCGTGGTGGACCTCACGATTAAGGACGAATATAAGTCGTCGTGGATGGCAAACATCGACCTCGGCGCTGGCACTCACGACCGCTACATCGGCAAGGTGTTTACCACGAACTTCACCGACCGCCGTCGCACCGCCATCTTTGGGCAGGTGAACAACGTCAGTCAGAATCAGAGTGTGGACGAAAACGGCAACTGGTCGTATTGGGGTGGTCTCAACGGCATCTACACCTATCGCAAGGCGGGCGCCATGCTCCAGTGGGACAACGGCAAGGGCAATAAGGAGGCGGGCAACTTGCGCGTGAACGGTAACGTCAACCTCTGGCACAACGACCAGACGAGCATCACCGACAACAACAATGAAACCTTCCTCGGAGGCGGAAAGTCGCAATACGGCTTTGCTCACGCTGAGCAAAAGGCGCATCGCGTAGGTGGAGATGCGAATGCCACGCTCACGTACAACATCGACTCGCTCAACCGCATCTACTTGCGTGCCAACTATTCGTATAACGCCAACGATAGTAAGAGCCAATCTTTCTCATCCACCTATCACGAAGCGCCCACCGACAATGGCAACTTGGCGGGTAGTCTTATGGCAAACGACGCTCCCGAAGCGCTCCGCCAGCAAGCGGTGAATGCACAACGCAGTGCGGGATTGGGCACGTATAACAACCACAGAGTGGGTTTCTACGGCAACTATACACACGTGTTCCAAAAGGCGGGTCGCAACATCGACTTTTACGTTACGGGGAATTACAACACTACGAACAACGAGAGCGACGCCCTGCAACATTACCGCTACTTCCGCCCCGACGCTCCGCGCCCCGAATTGACCAGCCGCCAATTCACGTATGGTCCCAGCGATAATTATTACTTGACGGGCGAAGTGAGTTATAGCGAACCCTTGAGCAAACACCTGAAACTCAAGGCAACTTATAATTACACGCACGAGAAGAAGGACAACCGCCACGACCTTTACCAGCTTGACCGCTATGATTACTACGCCAACCCCAACGTGCCCGTAGGTTTCCGCCCCACTCCGGGCGATTCGTTAGAGTTCGTGCGCAATGTGGAAAACTCCACGTTCTCCGACCTTTACAACAATGCCCACCGCGTCGTTTTGCGCCTTCAGGGGCAATGGGATAAGGTGGACATGGCGATTTCTCCGTTGGTAACGCTCAATAATGAGAATCTTTATTATCAGAAGGGTAAGGACTTCTTTGCTCCCACCCGCACATCGGCGCATTGGAACCTCTTCGGGACATTGAAATATAAGTTTGACGCTCAAAACTACATTCAACTCAATTATCAAGGTTCAACCTTCCGCCCCAACCTCCAGGAACTGCTCCCCATTCGCGACACGAGCGACCCCATGTCGGAAACGGTGAACAATCCTGACTTGAAGACGGGATGGTTTAACTACATTTACTTCTCCAGTCGCTTCTTCAACACGAAGCGTGGCGACTCGTACAATGTGTATGGTGGCTTCAGCCAATCGTCTAACGACGTAGTGACCACCATGCAGGTTGACCCCGCAACGGGCTTCACACGTTACAACAAGAAAAACGTGAATGGCAGTTACCGCACGTGGGGTTCGGTAGGCACAGAGCAACCGCTCGACACGGCGCGCCACTGGACGCTCACCTCAAGCCTCTACATGAGTTACGACCACTCTACGGGGTTTGTAGGCGCCATGGGCAACGCCCTCGGACTTTCCAGCATCAACAATGTCAACACCACCGCGCGCCTCGGTCTTCGCTATCGCAAGGACATTTGGAGCGTGTCGCTCAACGGGATGTACGAAGGGCGCTACACTCGCTATAAGGAAACACCTCAGTACAACCAAGACGGACACACCTACGAAGTCATCCTCTCGCCACAAGTGGACCTCCCCTTCGGCATGAAGATAAATTCTCAGTGCATCTTCTACACCCGCACGGGTTTCTCCGACCCCATGCTCAACCACGACCAATGGATTATCAACGCCTCTGTCTCGCAAACCTTCCTCAAGGATAAGTCGCTCACCCTCCAACTCGAAGTCACCGACCTGCTGAAAGAACGCACCTCGGAATTCAGCCACCTCAGCGCCATCTCGCGCACCTTCAGCCGCACCGAATGCTTTCTCAGCTACGTCATGCTCCATGCGATTTATCGTTTGAATTTGGGAGGAAAGTAAAATTTAGAGTTAGAGTACAGAGAACAGAGTACAACTTTATTAGAGTACAGAGTACAGAGTACAACTACCATCCGGATGGCGCTCTTCCCCTGTTTATAGGGGAACCGACGCACGAAGTAAGAGCAGAGGACAAACTTGTTTGTACTATGCCTTACGAGAAGGAGGAAGATGAGCGAAGCGAAATCAATCGGGGACCACGAAGTGGTGATGGGGTGCAAGAATACACCCTACATGGAGAAACTACAATCTCCTCTCTCCTCACTACTCACTATTTTCCGCTACCGCCCTCATGCGTTCATATCAAGAGTAAAAACAAATCTTCATTGCGGTAGCATCATGAGGAGGCGACACACCCCGTGCCGTCTCCTTTTTCTTTGCATGAATTAAAAAGTCTGTAAAAAAATTGGCGGATTTATACCTTCAAAAAAAGAAAATCTGTAATTTTGCTTTTGAAAGTATGATTTACCTTTTTAACTAAAATAAGACAATGAAAGCTTTAGTCAAGAAAGAAGCCCAGAAGGGTATTTGGTTGGAAGAAGTTCCCATGCCCGAAGTTGGCGTGAACGACGTTCTCATCAAGATTAAGAAGACTGCTATTTGCGGAACTGACTTGCACATCTACAAGTGGGACGAATGGAGCCAAAAGACTATTAAGACTCCCATGACCATTGGTCACGAATACGTAGGCGTTGTTGCCGAAGTAGGTCCCGGAGTGCGTAATATTAAGGTGGGCGACCGCGTAACGGGTGAAGGTCACATTGCTTGTGGTCATTGCCGTAACTGCCGCCGTGGTTTGCAACACATCTGTGAAAACAGCATCGGCGTAGGCGTAAACCGCGATGGTGCGTTTGCTGAATATCTCTGCATCCCCGAATGCAACGTGGTAAAGCTCGACGATCGTATCTCTGACGATATGGCGGCTATCATGGACCCCTTCGGTAATGCTACTCACACTGCCCTTTCTTTCCCCCTCCTCGGCGAAGACGTATTGATTACAGGTGCAGGTCTTATCGGTACAATGGCAACGGCTATCGCTAAGTTTGCTGGTGCGAAGAACATCGTGGTGACTGACCTCAGCGACTACCGCCTTGAAATTGCGAAGAAGATGGGTGCTACTCACACCGTGAACGCTTCAAAGGGTGAAACCGTTGCTGGAGCAATGGAACAGCTCGGCATCCGTGGTTTCGACGTAGGTCTTGAAATGTCAGGTTCTCCCATCGCTTTCCGCGACATGGTGAGCAACATGTACAACGGTTCAAAGATTGCACAGCTCGGTATCCTTCCTCCCACAACTACAGTTGACTGGAGCGAAATCATCTTCAAGGCTCTCACCATTAAGGGTATCTACGGCCGCGAAATGTGGGAAACTTGGTACAAGATGGAGCAGATGCTCATCTCAGGCCTCGACCTCACTCCCGTTATCACACACAAGTTCCCCATTGCCGACTTCCAAAAGGGCTTCGACATCATGGAATCAGGTCAGTGTGGTAAGGTTATCCTCGAATGGGACTAATACATCATTACTTATAATAAAGGCGCATCCTGGTGGGTGCGCCTTTGTTGTTAGTGGAGGGGAGTCAGAGGGGATCGGAGGGATCAAAATTCTCGGAGGAATCGGAGGAATCAGAGCACTCAGAGTTATCGGATAGTTCCCATCGCCTAAGGCAAACAAAAATGGGATATAACAACTGGTAGTTATGCGTGCATTGCCCCCGTAGGTGGGCACACTTGCATAACCGCTGGTGAACGCAGTGAACCAGCGGTGGTTGACTACAGGCGAATGAATGTATCGGTCCCGGGAGGAGGGCCCACAACAACCAATGATAGTTGTCTGACTAGACATGTGAGGGGCAAAGCAACAAGATAAGTAAAACAATCTTATAGCAAATCCAAGTGCTGTGGGTCCTCCTACGGGGACCGATAGAACTACACAGTTGTTATCCCTAATCCGCAGGTTCGCCTTGCTCACCCGCGGTTAAGCAAGTGTGCCCTCCTACGGGGGC
>JAZQVD010000054.1:0-46654 GCA_045631665.1 Alloprevotella sp. | reverse complement strand
AAGTTATCCGGTTGTTGTGGGTCCTCCTACGGGGACCGATAGAGAAACTCGACTGTTATCTCTAATCCGCAGGTTCACTGCGTTCACCCGCGGTTATGCAAGTGTGCCCTCCTACGGGGGCAATGCATGCATAAATTATAGATGGGTCAACTACTATATTATTGCCTAATTTTTACGAAAATAGGTTTCGTTTTTCTGATCCCTATTTTAGGCGAAAAAATGAGACCATTTTTAGTCAGCAAAAGAATTTTTTTACCAATTAACAATAACATATTTTAATATTGTATTACCTTTGCGGTTGTGAATAAAAAAATCACCCATTCGGCATGAGGCTCACGCGCATTTTAATCCCCTTGGCGGTGCTCGCAATAGCAGCCGTGCTCTATTTTGGAGCGCCTGGCGATGAAGCGTGGTGGTTGAAGTGTCCGCTGTTTCAACTTACGGGGTGGCAATGTCCCTTGTGTGGATTACAACGAGCGGTGCATGCCTTTCTTCACGGCGATTTGCTTGCCGCGTGGCGCTACAATCCTGCGCTGTGGATCCTATTGCCCTATGTGGGCGTATGGTTGTTGGGCAGTTGTTCCGAGAGGGTGGCGCGCACAAGAGTTTATGCGTGGTGCACCTCCGGTCGCATGGTGCTTGCAGTGCTCCTGCTGCTGTGCATGTGGGGCGTGGCGCGCAATGTGTGGGCTGCGATTTTCTAAGAAATAAAATTGCTGCAAGGCGGGGTACATGAGGGTTCCTGCTTGCGGTAAAACAAACCCTCTGTTATTAACTAAACACATTATTACTATGACTTTTGGTCAATCAATTAAGACTTGCTTCAGCAAGTACGTAACATTCAGCGGTCGCGCAACACGTTCTGAATACTGGTGGTTCGCATTGCTCTGCTTCATCGTAGGTATCATTCCCGTGGTAAACCTCCTCAGCATCTTGCTCTTTTTGCCCGCGTTGGCAGTAGGCGTACGCCGCATGCACGATATTGGTAAGAGCGGTTTGTTCGTACTCTTGGCGTTAATCCCCGTAGTAAACTTGTTCTACCTCTACCTCTGCTGCGTAGAAAGCCAGCCCGAGGCTAACAAGTGGGGCGAAGTTGAAAAGTAAGTTCCCTTTAAATAAGAGTCTGCCGCATGCGTGTGCAGACTCTTATTTTTTACCAATAGCGTGTTGTGATTCGGAAATAAATACTAATTTTGTTGCAACGAATTAGTGAACAATAAATACAGGAATTGTATGAATAAAAATTTGGAAGTGTCGCTCATAATGGGGCAGTCCTGGAGCGTATTTAAAGCGCATTGGTTGATGCTCTCGCTCATCCTTTTGGCGGTGATGTTTGTGTCGGTGGCTGTAAGTTTTCTCAATCCTTACCAAGTGCCCGTGGGGTTGCAGGGTGATGCACTCATAGATTGGTACGTCGAAAATGGCATGCCCTATTACGCATGGTCGCTCTTGTCTGCCGGAGTTCAGGTAGCGCTTATGGCATGGTTTTTCAATGAAACTTTCAAGCGCATCAAGGGCGAAGCGCCCGTTCTTAACGCAGGCGTAGTGCTCCGCTACATCGCCGTGAGTCTCATCGTGGGCATTGCAACATACGCAGCTGCGTTCTGTTGCCTTATCCCCGTGCTCTTCATTGCGCCGCGACTTTTCATTGCGCCGCTCTATGTGATTGACAATCCTAATATGGGAGTGGGCGAAGCAATTGAGCGCAGTTGGAATGCTACGAAGGGCAATGTGGTGAACCTTATCGTGCTCGGCATCGTTGCTGTGCTGATAATCAGTTTAGGCGTGTGCTGCTGCTTCATTGGTGTTGTGCCGGCGTCGGTACTTACTTACATCATGATGGTAGTCATTTATTGCTTCTTGAGTGGTCAGGGCGGGGCGGATAATGCTGCTGATGATTACGAAGAAGTTTCTTTCGTGGTAGAAGAAAAGACCGTGTGTCGCGACTAAGTTGTTCCCCTCGTTATTTCTATTATACGAAAAAAAATAAATCATGGAAAGAGATTTAGACTTGACACTCGTCATGAACCGGGCGTTGGATGTGTTTAAGCAAAAGTGGTTGAAACTCTCGGGGCTGGTTCTGCTGATGTATGTTGCAATGATTGTTCCGTTGTGGATAGTGTCTGCGACCGTGGCACTCCCCGGAATGGATGAAGAATACCTTGATGCGTTGAATTCTGGGCAAACATTTGGTTCGCATGGAGGGGTTATACTTTTGGCTATCCTTATCGGGGGCGTATTGAGTGTCTACGTAATAATGCTCTTGTACAAAACGATTCTGAGTGTAGCTAAGGGAAAGACAATTCCTCTGGAGCTGTCGACCGTGGTGAACTATTTTGCGGTCACAATTATTGTGGTCATCATTGCGGTTGTAGCTGCGTGTATGTGCTACATACCATTCTTCATTATCTACCCCCGCGTGATGCTTGCACCTATATATATTATTGATAACCCTAAAATGGGTATCGGTGATGCTATTGAGCAGAGTTGGAACGCTACAAAGGGCAATGTCGTAAAACTTCTGTTGCTGGGCGTCATTGCCTACGTGATTACGTCTATAGGTTCAATGCTTTTATGGATTGGATTAGTCCCAGCATTTGCTTTTACAAATGCAATGCTTGTAGTAGTTTACCTTATCCTTAGTGGACAAGATGAATTGGCGCAGGATGATGTCGCTCCTAAAGAAGAAACTTTCGTGGTAGAAGAAAAGACCGTGTGTCGCGACTAAGTTTTAAGCGAAAAATAAAGTGGTGGGGTAAAGGTTCGTAGTGAACTTTTACCCCACTTTTCTGTGTTCCGAAAAACGATACCTATTCTCGTAAAAACTATTAGTAATGTAATTTAAATTATTAGTAACATATTTTAAAAAAGGTTACTAATAATTTTCGGTGTTATAAATGCCTAAAAAACAAGGTCTGTTTTTCGGGCGCGTTTTTCTATGTGGCGGGCATTTAAAATACAAAAACGGGTGCACCAACCAAGTTGATGCACCCGCAAAACGCTCTTATTTTATTTTCATAAAGGGCAAATTATTCGCTCTTCTCACGACGGGGACGGCGTTCGCCATCTGCCGCTTCGCGACGGGGACGACGGGGGCGTTCTTCCCAACCTTCGGGCTTTTCTTCGAGCACACGGTGTGAGAGACGGAACTTGCCAGTCTTCTGGTCGATTTCAAGGAGCTTCACAGTGATGTAGTCGCCTTCCTTAAGTCCGGCTTCTTCAACACTTTCAAGGCGCTTCCAAGAGATTTCTGAGATGTGGAGCAAACCTTCCTTGCCTGCCATGAATTCTACGAAGCAACCGTAGGGCATGATGCTCACTACCTTTGCATTGTAAACTTCACCAACTTCGGGGATTGCTACGATAGCCTTAATCTTAGCGATAGCCGCTTCGATGCTTTCCTTGTTAGGACCGCTAACCTGAATCTTACCTACGCCGTCAGCTTCTTCGATAGTGATTGTAGCACCAGTTTCTTCCTGCATGCCCTGAATAATCTTACCGCCAGGACCGATAACAGCGCCGATGAATTCCTTAGGAATATCGAATGCTTCGATGCGGGGAACGTGGGGCTTGAGTTCAGCACGGGGTTCGCTCATTGTTTCCATCATGCAAGAGAGGATGTGTTCGCGACCAGCCTTTGCCTGTGCCAAAGCCTTTTCAAGAATTTCGTAAGACAAGCCGTCACACTTGATGTCCATCTGCGTAGCAGTAAGACCCTTAAGCGTACCTGTTGTCTTGAAGTCCATATCACCGAGGTGGTCTTCATCGCCGAGGATGTCAGAAAGCACTGCGTACTTGTCTTCTCCGGGGTTCTTGATAAGACCCATTGCGATACCACTTACGGGAGCCTTCATGGGAACACCGGCATCCATGAGTGCGAGAGTACCTGCACACACTGTTGCCATAGAAGAAGAACCGTTAGACTCGAGAATGTCGCTCACTACGCGTACTGTGTAGGGGAATTCTGCGGGAATCTGTCCCTTCAAACCGCGCCATGCGAGGTGACCGTGACCAATTTCGCGACGGCCTACGCCACGCTGTGCCTTTGCTTCACCTGTTGAGAAGGGGGGGAAGTTATAGTGGAGAAGGAAGCGCTGATAACTCTTGTCGAGAACGTCATCTACCATCTTTTCGTCGAGCTTTGTGCCGAGCGTACAAGTAGAAAGCGACTGTGTTTCACCGCGTGTGAAGATTGAAGAACCGTGAGGCATGGGAAGAGGATCAACTTCGCACCAAATGGGACGGATGTCTGTAGTCTTACGACCGTCAAGACGGATGCCTTCGTCGAGGATGCAACGACGCATAGCGTCCTTTTCTACATCGTGGTAGTAGCGGTTGATAAGGCCGTTCTTTTCTTCGAGTTCTTCTGCTGAAAGTTCTGCGTGAGCAGCAGCATATTCTTCCTTGAATGCTTCACGAACAGCTTCGAAAGCTTCGAGGCGTGCGTGCTTTTCGAGGGCGCTCTTTGTGATGTCGTAACACTTCTGATAGCACTGCTCGTGGCACAACTTACGAAGGTCTTCGTCGTTTACTTCGTGGCAGTATTCGCGCTTTACATCTGTGCCAAGTTCCTTCATGAGGTCAAGCTGGAGCTGACACATGGGCTTGATTGCTTCGTGAGCCGCCTTGAGCGCTTCGAGAAGGGCAGATTCGGGCACTTCGTCCATTTCGCCTTCCACCATCATGATATTGTCCATTGTTGCAGCTACCATGAGGTCCATATCAGCCTCCTTCATTTGTTCGAAAGTGGGGTTGATCACGTACTCACCATTGATGCGTGCTACGCGAACTTCAGAGATGGGCGCTTCGAAGGGGATGTCGGTGCAAGCGAGTGCTGCAGAAGCAGCAAAACCTGCGAGTGCATCGGGCTGGTCTACGCCGTCGGCAGAGAAGAGAATGATGTTCACATAAACTTCTGCGTGATAGTCGCCAGGGAAGAGGGGACGGAGCGCACGGTCTACGAGACGGCTGGTCAAGATTTCGTAATCAGAAGCACGGCCTTCACGCTTGGTGAAACCACCGGGGAAACGGCCTGCTGCAGAATATTTTTCCTTATAGTCGCATTGGAGCGGCATGAAATCGGTGCCGGGATTCGCTTCTTTGGCACCACAAACGGTAGCAAGCAACATCGTGTTGTTCATACGGAGCATTACGCTACCGTCAGCTTGCTTTGCGAGTTTACCTGTTTCAATGCTGATAGTGCGTCCGTCAGCAAGGGTAACAGTCTTTGTAATCACATTCATCTGATTGTGTGTTTAAAATTATATAATATCACTGGATTGTTCAGCACAGTTCTCAAACTAATGAGCATATTGAGTACAAAAGTACGGATAATTTTTCTAATTCCGTGCTACAGAGCGGGTTTTTCACCGCCGAGCCCCTCTTTTTTATATATAGGTGTGTGATTTTGTAAAAAATGGGCGCGTTCCGGCATTTTTTTTGCACCGCCTTAAGTGCTCGAAACTCCGACTTTTTTCAGCGGGAATCAGCCGTGCAAAAAACTACATCTATTGTAGTGAAAATTATTAGTAACCTAAGAAAAATTATTAGTAACCTTTTTTAAATTACATTACTAATAATTTCGGGGTGGTCTAACCTATTGATTGCCAAGAGTGATTTGTGGCGAAATATTATCACGTTTTTTGCGGTAAAAATTGAGGGGATTTTAGACTGTTGTACCACATAACGTGTTTGGTATTAGCCACGAATGGCACTAACGAACACGAATTTCATCCGGAGTGAATTTACTCCGCAGGATTTTAGTGTTCGTTAGTGCCATTCGCGACTAAATAAAAACGGAATTGCCAGTTTTAGGGATGCAAAATAAGTGGCAGACAACCGCCGTACGCCCCGCCTACCCCTCGTCGGGGAAATCAAAGAGCGAGGGCATGATGGGCGAACCTGCTTGAGGTGTGCGCCCCAGGTGGCGGTATGCCAATTCTGTAACCTCGCGTCCGCGGGGTGTGCGGCGAATGAAACCTTCTTTGATGAGGAAGGGTTCGTATACTTCTTCTACCGTTCCCGCGTCTTCGCCTACCGCCGTTGCGATGGTCGTTATGCCCACGGGACCGCCCTTAAACTTGTCGATGATTGTCGTAAGAATCTTGTTGTCAATCTGGTCGAGGCCGTACTTGTCAATATTCAGTGCCTCAAGGGCATAGCGTGCAATGTCGAGTTCGATATTCCCGTTGCCCTTTACCTGTGCGAAGTCGCGCACGCGGCGCAAGAGCGAGTTGGCAATACGGGGTGTGCCACGGCTTCTTCCTGCAATTTCTGCAGCCGCACGCCCGTCAATCTTCACGCCCAGTAGGTTTGCCGAGCGCGTCACAATCTTCTGCAGCGTTGCAGCGTCGTAATATTCCAGGTGGAGGTTGATGCCGAAGCGCGCACGGAGGGGAGCGGTGAGCAAGCCGCTTCGCGTCGTGGCACCCACAAGGGTAAAGGGATTGAGGTCTATCTGAATGGAGCGCGCGGCAGGTCCGCGGTCAATCATGATGTCGATGCGGTAGTCTTCCATGGCGGAATACAAATATTCCTCCACGATGGGCGACAGGCGGTGGATTTCATCGATGAAAAGGACATCGTTGGGCTCCAGCGAAGTCAACAAACCAGCGAGGTCGCCGGGTTTATCGAGCACGGGACCCGAGGTAATTTTGAATCCTACGCCCAGTTCGTTGGCGATGATGTTTGAGAGCGTTGTTTTACCCAACCCCGGAGGTCCGTGGAGCAGGGTGTGGTCTAGCGGTTCGCCTCTAAACTTTGCCGCCTCTACGAAGATGCGCAGGTTGTCTACAACTTGCTGCTGTCCCGTAAAGTCGTTGAAATTTAGGGGGCGTAGCGCCTTCTCAAATTCCTTTTCAGAACTGCTTACGCAGCGCTGTTCGGCGCGTATGTCAAAGGTATCTTCCATAGTGTGGGAGTGTCAGTCTTTTATGATATAGCGTTTGTAATAAGAGAGGATGAGCGTCGTCAAGGGTAGGGCAATGATGAGGCCGAGGAACCCCAAAATGTACCCCCAAACGGAGAGCGACAGCAGGATGATAGCGGGAGAAATGCCCATAATGTGCCCCATGATTTTTGGCACAATGATAAGGTCTTGAATCAGTTGCACAATGACATACACAAGTCCTACGAGCAAGAGGATGCCCCAAAAGTTTTCACCCGTCTCTGCCGCCTTGAGCAGGGCGAGTAACACCGCCAGCGGTATAGAAATCATTTGCAGGTAAGGCACGAAGTTGAGCGCGCCTACAAAGAGTCCGAAGCCAATGGCAAGAGGGAGGTCGATGATGAAGAAACCCGTGGCAAACAGGATGCCTACGCAGAGCGCCACCAACGCTTGCCCGCGGAAATAAGCACTCATTCCCGTCTGTACGTCAACCGCCAGCGTTTCTACAACTCCTCGGAAGCGCTTGGGCACGTAGTTAATCCAGGCGCGTGAAGCCTTCTCAAAATCCATGAGCAGGAAGAACAGGTAGAGCAGGGTAATACACCATGAGATGAGGCTCCACACGGCGTTGGCAGTAGCCCACAGAAAGTTGCCCATGCGCTCAATGCTATGGCGCAGAAAGGCTTGAACGTCATCGGTTTGTAGGAAACTGCGCACTTCTTCGTGCTGCATGTTTTCGCGGACAAAGTCGCTGACAATTGCGGGTATGCTTTCGTTGCCTGAACCATTTCGGAGGTACTCAATAATCAACCTTTTGAGTTGCGAAAATTCCTCTATCGACGGGGGCACTATCAGCATAAATGCTCCGGCGCAGATGGCGGCGAGGAGGACTAATGTGAGGGTGACGCTGAGCCAGCGGAAGTGTACTTTGCAACGCACTTGCAGAAATGTGACTACGGGGTTGAGCATATATGCCAATACCCACGCCAGCACAAAGGGGAGCAGCACGCTACTCAGTGCGTGAACGGCATATCCAAAGAGGATAATGGCGCCTGCAAGCATGGCTCCGCGCACGAAGCGGTCGAAGTTTATTTCTTGTTGAAACATAGTTTCGAGGAAATCAGACTGCCATTTTCAGGCAGTGCGGTAAATATTCAGTGGCAAATTTAAGAAAAATCCCCCAAACCTTATGTACTTATCCGTAAATCAAATAACTTTGCAGTATGGGAACTCTCTATTTAGTGCCTACCCCGGTGGGCAATCTTGAAGACATGACGATGCGTGCCATCCGCATCTTGAAGGAAGCAGACCTCATTCTGGCGGAAGACACCCGCACTTCGGGGCTTCTGCTCAAGCACTTTGACATTAAGAATCAGCTTTGCTCACACCATAAGTTCAACGAGCACCAAACGGCCAACGCCTTTGCAGCACGCATTGCCGCAGGCGAGAATATCGCCCTCATTTCTGATGCGGGCACTCCCGCCATTTCCGACCCTGGATTCATGTTGGTGCGTGCCTGTGTGGAGCGCGGTGTAGAGGTGCAGTGTTTGCCCGGTGCAACTGCCTTTGTGCCCGCCCTCGTGTCCAGCGGGTTGCCCTGCGAACGCTTTACGTTTGAAGGTTTTCTCCCTCAGAAGAAAGGCCGTCAGACACGCCTCCAAGCACTTGCCTCGGAAGAGCGCACGATGATCTTCTACGAATCCCCCTACCGCGTAGTCAAAACCCTCCAACAGTTTGCCGAAGTCTTTGGTGCCGACCGCCGTATGTCCGCCTGCCGTGAAATCTCAAAGATGTACGAGCAGAGCGTTCGCGGCACGATTGCCGAAGTCCTCGCCCACTTTGAAGAAACCGAACCTCGTGGCGAATTTGTCCTCGTAATAGAGGGCGCAGAGACGGTGAAGGAGAAGAAGAAAAAGCAGCGCCGAGAGGAGGAAGAATAGTTCTTTTAGGTCGCTTTGCTTAAAGGTTATAAGGTTGTAAGGACTATGCCGCCCGCACGGACCTCATAACCTCAAGACCTTACAACCTCAAAACCTCAACCCATTCTATGATTACTTACGACAGCATCAATCTTCCCCTCCCCGATATTGACCAGGCTGCAACGACGGCTTGGGTTAATGCCGTGGCAAAGGCGCACGGCAAGCGCTGTGGCGCCATTGCCTACATCTTTGTGGACGATGAAAAAATTTTGGAGGTCAACCGCGAGTTCCTCCAGCACGATTATTACACCGACATCATAACCTTCGACTACACGGAGGGAAATAAAATCAGTGGCGACCTCTTCATCTCCCTCGACACCGTGCGCACGAACGCCGAAGACATAGGCGCCACCTACGAAGAGGAACTTCACCGCGTCATCATCCACGGCATTCTCCACCTCTGCGGCATAAACGACAAGGGGCCCGGAGAGCGCGAGATTATGGAGGCGGAAGAAAATAAGGCACTCGCCTTGCTCAAGGAACTTTTAGGGTAATCCTACTCCCACATATTCATGTTTCAAAAACAGAGCGAGCAAGTATCTCAATAGGGATGCTTGCTCGCTCGAATTTTATGGGGTTATTTCAAAATAGCCTCGGTGACGATAAGATATAGAATGCTCACCGCCGCCATACCCAGGAGTGACCACAGGAAATATTTGAAATAGCGGTTCCAAACCTTGTAGGCGCCCTTGGGGGCTGGGCTGTTGTCGGTTCTTCCTGCGAATGCTTCGGAAGTCATCAGCATGTAGGACCCCCACAAGACTACTCCTTCTATAACTATAAAGTAGATGTTCATAATGATGGGAGACCATGCTGCGAGTAATTTTATGGCTTGTACGCAGAAGAGGGGGACAATATACCCCATCCAAAAGATGATGAGCGCAGCACGCTTCGTGCGTAGCGCGGTGGGGTTATTGCGCTCCAAAACTCCCAACATATAGAAGGTGAGGAGCATTGTTACAAAGTAGAAAGAGGAGAACAAAAGTTGTGAGGCTACATTGCTCCAATCTTCACCCGTGTAACACAAAAATACGATGAATCTTGTTATTCCTATCGCCAGCATCGCAGTACTCATGACCGCCATAAGTAGGCTCGTCGCCTTGTTTGTGGCAATGACACTTATGGCGTAGTAGGCAACACAGGTTGCGATGGTTCCAATCAGTCCGCGATTGAGCTGAAACGTGGTCATGTCTTCGCCACTTACCCACTCTGTAAGCGGGTGGCCTGACATATTTAAAACATCAAGCAGGATTGTGATAACAGATGGTATAGCAAAAAAGCCAAACGCTATAAGTTGGATTTTTTTCACCACTAATTTTTGGTCTGTAGTTGTCATATAACGATTAAGGATTGATGTCGGTGAAGTTATGTCGGACGGACGGATGTCTATTTCTGCGTGCTTGAAACCGAAGTCCGACTTCATTTAAGGTAAGCGTATAGGCGCTGTTACGAGGGTATCTGTTTGCTTCAAAAATGTAACAATTTTTCGCCATGTGATACGCCCGATAATCAGTAGGTTAGACCTACCCCAAATTATTAGTAACCTTTTTTAAATTATCTTACTAATAATTTTTTTTAGGTTACTAATAATTTTTACTACAAGTGGTTTTGTTTTTTGCGCAATGGGTTTAGGGGGATATTCTGCATATAGCGTTGTGGTAATTCGTTTAATGCAGACGTCATAATTTAGTCTTCTTCATTTATTAAACGATACAATGGGTCTCCCTTGTAATTATCTTCCTCGGGGTTGTTCTTTAGCTTCTTTTCATATTTGCGTTGCAGATATTCAAACTGAAAGAACGCAGGGAGGTATTGCTGTATGAATCCCAAATATAGGAGAAGGCACAGTGGTGCCATTGTTAGGTCTGTGTATTCATCTATGATATCTATTCCGTATTGCGTTTCAGCCCACGTCCATACTGTTGCCCATATAATTAGTGGTATCCCCCAACTGATAATTGTGATTGTAAGGTATGAGACAAAGTAGTATGCAAGGGTGTTCAGCCAGTTGCCCTTCATCAATCTCCAAGCGTATTTGATATGTTTGAAGAATCCCTCGTTGTTGGGGTCGTGCCAAAGCATTCTGAAGTACCCAAATCCTGAGATAATAAAAAATGGGATAAAGAATAAGGCGCATACGATGCTACCCAACACTGGGTTTCCTATAATGAATATTGCCCCTATGATAATGGGTATGATGAGACACAGAAAGCAGATGATGCCATAAACGAGCGAACTAAGGAATATTTCCCCAGTTGATGTGCTAAATTTATTTAGGGTTACCTGATTGAGGTGCCCCTCTTTCTTGTAAATGTTCAGTAACGCAAAAGTGCAGATTGAAAGAACCCCCATCATTACATCTCCTGCCCTGATTCCTATGATGGCGAAAACGAGTATGAGTGCATATATAGGAAAGGTAAATTTAACAAACGCAAGTTTGTTTTTCCAGATAAAACTATAGAGGATCTTTACGCGTTGCCAGAAGGTCAGTTCTTGAAATGCAGAGTTGTATTGTGATACATTGTTGTCCATAGATATTTTGTGATTGATGTTAAAGTACAAATGCAGTGTGCTACGCGTTGTAACACGCTACATTTGTGCTGGTGATTAAATAATTATTGTTCAATAGTACTCGCCGATTTAATCTTTTCAAGCAGGGACTTTCTTATGCCAGCTTCATAGGTTTGATCTACAATGTTTTCCCAGAAGTGGATTGCTTTTTCTTTTTCTCCGCAACGGAAATAGATGTCTCCTGCATGGTAGTAGATGTCGTAATGCTGTTTTTCTCCTAAAAAGATGAGGCACTTGTCCATGTACTTCTTTGCTTCGTCATACTTTCCTGTTTGGTAAAGTAACCAAGCGTAGGTGTCCAGGTAATGATAGTTGTTGCTTTCAATTGAAATCGCCTTTGCACTCATCTCCAAAGCCTTATCTAAGTTGCTGTTATGCTTGCTTAATTCATAAGCGTAATTATTGAGGTATAATGCATTATTGGGGTCGTGTTCAAGCGCCTTTTCATAAGCAATATAACAGATGTCTTTTTCAGGGTATCCAACAACCGATATCAGCAGATCAGCAAAGTCTCCGTACATATTTGCAAAAACCTCATTTGTGGTGCTCTCATTGAGGTGGTGGTATCTATTCTTTTCTCGCGTAACAACATCAATGAAAATTATGTGAGGTTGCTCATTTTCAGGGTCACAATCCAGAGTATTTACTTGTAGAATATCCTCCTCCTTCATATTGAAAAGTTGAGCAATAGTTTTAGGGGTCGGATTCGCTTTAACTTCATCAGTAAGTGCAATCCCTACAGGGATAAAGTCTGCAATTATTTGCCAACTGTTTTCTTTTAAGTAAATAGGTGTGTAGTTAAACCTTGGGTATGACATATAGCGCCACCCATGCTCTAACACCTTATAAGCCTCAGCCGTTTTTCCTTGCTTTATCAGCACCATAGCACGATAAAAAGATAGCACATTATCGTATGCTCCCGTCTTGGACTTAAAATTCTTTGATAGTGTGATAATCTGCTCAAACTCGTTGTTCTTCCAATAATATTCGGCAAGCACCATCGCGGCTTCTCCGGCAAATTCTTGATGTGATTCAGCAAGCGCAGTAAGGTTTTTAAGTCCCTCTTCAACATTGTTCCCAAAGAGGTACATTTTACCTAATTGATAATATGCTTGAGCGTTACCATTTTCAGCCGCTAAAGTGTACAATTCCACAGCCTTTACTGAATCAATGGGTACTCCGATACCTTGCTCATACTTCCATGCTAATTGGAATTGCCAATGGTTATCTCCTCCCTCAGCCAATGTCTTTGTAATATTAAATGCTTCTGAAGGTTCTGTAGTCAATTCGGGACGTGCTTCCAAAAGTTGAACTAAAATTTCAGACACTTTGCTATTGCCTTCCTTGCTCTTTGCACGCACCCATTCAAGGGCTTCTACGAAATCCTTGGACGTTGTATGATTATTCGTTTCAAGAAGATGTCCCAATTCATTCAATGCACTTTCTGTATCGCTTAGGCGCAATTGGTAAGGTCGCATGTCTTTCAAAGCCAACGTGTAACGGCGAATCATTTCAGTGGAATCCGTCGCCAAATTTGGGTGCATTTTAATAAAGAAGTTGAGATAACCGAGGCAATCTAAGTTAGAATGATTCAACTTGTCGTCCAAGTGGCGGAATACTTCGGCTCCCTTTTGAGGGTTAGGGGTTACATCAAATGTCCCATAGTTAAGCATATTAAAAAGAGTCCCTATGTTTTGAGTGTATCCTTTTTCAATGGCTAAAGCTATCAGATTGATCCCCTTTTCGTGGTCAACAGGCACACCTCGTCCGCGTACGTATGCAAATCCTAAGTTGTTGAGGCCAAGAGGTTCCCCAGCGTCGGCTGCAATCTTGTTGTATTTCGCAGCTTGCTCGTAATCAGTTTCGCAACCAAAGGCATTGTCGTAACACCAACCCAAGTTTACGGCAGCCATAGTATGCCCAGCCTCCACTGCTTTGTGATACCACTTCACGGCCTCCGCTTCATTGATGGGCATACCGATACCCTTGGCGTTGTACCACGCCATGTCAAAGAGCAAATCTTTATCGTTGGAAATACTTACGCCCTTGCGTACCCACTCAGCCGCTTTTACACTATCGACTTTCACATCATCGCCAAACCTATACTTATTTACAAGTGTTTTAATGGCTTCAACGTGATCGTTGTTAGCGGCTGACTCCCAGTATTCAAATGCTTTTTCGTGGAATATGGAAGCTCCATCAAATGACTTGTGTTGTCTTGCCTGTTTCCAGTATTCATAGGAAAGTTTGGAGTCTTCTTGCGTTGCTTTCTTAGAAAAATAATTACCTAAGGAGAAGAGAACGGCGGTGTCTTTCTGGTTCGCATTTTCTTGCAACCACGTCGCAGCTTTTTCGTAGTCTTCGTCTGGCGCATATTTTTTGGAAAGCGCCAAGACGTAGTAATGTGCGGCCTTCTTGGCATTCTTCTTTACTCCATAACCAGTGGCATAGCATTCCGCAACCTTTATCCAATTACTATCAGCTACGTGTATGTCAAGGACTTTCTTGAGATTTCGTTTTACCCCCAAACCTTTTTCATACATCTCGAGGAGCATTTCTTTTGCCATTGCTTTGCTCCATATATTGGTAATGGTGTCTGGATGTGCCAACACCTTGTCTACCCAAAACTTCGCTTGCAGATAATCTTGCTTTAACTCAACACCCTTAAAGTAGCATTGCGCTAAGCAAGCCTGTGCGAAAGAGTCACCCATTTTAGCGCCTTTCAGGTAGTATGTACTTGCAGAGTCATTCTTGGAATGGCGAAGTTTTTTTCCAAAGTCTTGGTAAAAAGGCATTCCCCCCTCTAATAACATACCATAAGAGGCATGAACTCTTCCGGTCTTATCTTGTTTTAGAGCCAACTCCAAGTATTTCATGGCCAGAATTGTGTCTGTCTTATATCTTGGATTGATGTGCATTGTACCAAGTTCCATTGACGCTTCAGCATCGCCTAATTCTGATGCTTTCTTTAGGCATTGAACGGCGAGGTCTAAGCGCCTGTCAATAGCACAAGCTAAAGCGAATTTTCTCAACGCCTCAGGCTCTAATCTGCATGCTCCTTCGTACTCCCTATGGTACTTAAGGAAGTCAGAAAGTGAATCATTCGGGATGCAGAACGTCTGTGCTGTCATCACGCCTGTCATCATTAGGGACAGGAAAAAGAGAATAACTTTTTTCATAATCATAGTGTTTTGTGTTATCGTGTTGGCAAAAGTAGTGATTATTTTTAGTTAAAAAAGGTTACATGTAAAAAAGTATAACCCGCTTTGGGGATTTTTTACTCCATGACTTCTATAAACCACCCGCAAGGCGGTGCGCCCTGAAACGCATCAAGTCGGCAACCTCTCCCGCCCTTTAAAAACAGAGCGAGCAAGTATCTCAATAGGGATGCTTGCTCGCTCTAATATTCTACACTTAAATAACCTCTGTAACGATTGTACCAAGGATTGTTACAACAATAATAAGGAGGTAGGACAATAGGTAGTATTTAAAATATCTGTTCCAAATCTTATAGGCACCTTTGGGAGCGGGGTTGTTGTCGGTTCTTCCTGCGAATACCGATGACGTTGCCAGAAAATAGAACCCTCCGAGACTTACCAACTGCAAGAAAATATGGTAAAGGTTGTACAGTGCGTACGATTCTGTGATGAGATAGACCATCAGATAGTTCATGAACATCGGTAAGATTGTGCAGATCCAAAACATTGTAAGCATTGCCTTTTGAGCTTGCTTGCAATTGGGATTGTTGCGTTCAATACCTCCGAACATGTAGAGCACTACCAAGCTTGACAACAGGTAAAGACTGGTTCTCGTCAGTGTTGCGAAAATGTCGGAAACGGGAATTTCAGAGAACACTAACGGAACCATATTCCGAAGTAACCCTACCACAAACATGATGAATGCAGTTATCATTACAATGTTTCTTGTGGCGCGGTTTGCAGCAATTATGCTAAGTATGATATAGGCATTCAACGTAGTTATTAATAAGATAAGGTTGAATAGGACTGCTCCTAATTCACCGCCTCCAAAGAATTCGGAGGGAACAATCTCTATGCCCCAAAAACGGAGGATAAATCCTACGATAGCAATAACATTCGTGAAGGCAAAGAAAGCGAATGCCGATAATTGAAAACGCTTTATTGTCTCGTTGTTCATCATATTCATAATGTCATCAATGTATGGTTTCTCTGGGAGGTTATTAATGTAGATTTATTGTTTTCTTATAGTTACTACCCCAATCGGGTAGAACTGAATTGGGAGATGCTTTCAGTTTACTTCTTGCGCAACTTCAAATGGTCGCCATCGAGGGTTGCGAGGCACACTTCGCCCTTCTTCATTGGGATAGAAGCGCTGAGTTCTCCGTAACGCACATTGCAAGTTCCGTCTTGCGTCGCCTTGATACGCGCCTCGGCGAGTTTTCCTGCCTTCCATTCAATATCTACAAAGAAAGCGCCGCGTGCACGAAGGCCCTTGATGCTACCTTCTGCCCAAGCGTCGGGAAGAGAAGGGAGAAGGTGGATGCAACCTGCGTGACTCTGCAAAAGCATTTCCGTTACGCCCGCCGTACCGCCGAAGTTACCGTCAATCTGGAAGGGAGGATGCACGTCCCAAAGGTTGTCCGCCGTACCATTCTTGAGCAAGTTGCCAAAGAGTTTGTAAGAGCGGTTGCCATCGTGGAGACGCGCCCACTGATTCAACTTCCAACCCATTGACCAACCCGTTGCGCCGTCGCCACGATGGTTAAGCACCACCTTAGATGCCGTAGCGAGTTCGGGAGTAGTGATGGGAGAAATTGTAGAACCCGGATGGAGACCAAAGAGGTGGTTTACGTGGCGATGCTGGTCGTTAGGATCGTCAATATCTGTGCTCCATTCCAAAATCTGTCCGTAGCGGCCAATCTTATAAGGCACCAATGCCTCAAGCATGCCTTCCCAAGTAGCCACTTCTCCCTCATCAACGCCCAAAATCTTGGCCGCGGCAATCGCCTGAAGGAGATTTTCGCGAATAACTGCGTGAGTGAATGTCGTACCTTCGTCAATCGGACCATGCTCGGGCGAAGTAGAAGGCGCAGCAGTCATGGTGCCGTCGGGCTTCAACCAAAGGTAGTCTTCAGCAAAGAGTGCGCAACCCTTAATCAAGGGATAAGCCGTCTTGCGGAGGAAGTCGATGTCGCGGGTAAAGTCGTAGTATTCCCAAAGGTGGGTTGCCAACCACGCCGCAGCCACGGGGTTGTAATTCCAACTCATGTCCGTGCTTTCAAGTGGCGCGGTGAAACCAAAGATATTGCCCGAGATTCCCGCAGCCCAGCCGCGAGCGCCCCAATATGCCTTTGCCGTAATCTTACCCGGTTCTTCGAGCGTACGGATAAAGTCAGTGAGCGGTTCGGCACACTCCGCGAGGTTCGTAGTCAGCGCGGGCCAATAATTCATCTGGAGGTTGATGTTATTATGGTAGTCTACGCGCCAAGGACCGTCTACATTGTTGTGCCACACCCCCTGAAGGTTTGCCGGAAGATTGCCGGGGCGTGAAGAAGAGATGAGGAGGTAGCGCCCGAAGTGGTAGTAGAGTTCTTCAAGTCCCGCATCCTTCGCACCCTGACGGTATGCCGCGAGGCGCTTGTTCGTTGGAAGGTCAGAAGTTTCCCCCTTGAGTGAGAAACTTACGCGGTTGTAGAGCGCAGTGTAGTCCTTCGTGTGGCGCGCAAGTAACTTGGCATAATCCATCTTCGCCGCTTTCTTCATCCACTTGGCTGTAGTCTTCACGGGGTCTACACCTACATACGCCTTGGGGTCATTATAGTCGGGCTTGAAGTTAATTTTATAATCTGTGTCGGCGGTGAGGAGGAACAGAACGGCGTCTGCGCCCACAACCTTGAGTTGTCCGTCAACGACACTCACCTGTCCGCCCTCGGCAATCGCCTTGATGCGCACGACATACTGCATGCCGTTGTTGTCCAAGCGACCGTTGAAGACGATGCCCCCTTCGCCATCGGGCGTAATCTCACCTTCAGAACAGGGGTTGCAAGTGTAACCCAAAAGCAAGTTTTGCTTGCCCGCCTGATTGGCAGAGAAGCGCACCGCCAGTACATTTTCGGGGAACGACACGAAACTTTCGCGCTTGTAACTCACACCCTCATAGTCGTAAGTTACGGTTGCTACGGCGCGGTCGATATTGAGTTCGCGGCGGTAGTTTTGCACCTTTGCGGGGTCGGCACCTGTGCCTGTTTCTATGAGCAATTCGCCCATTGTAGTGAACGAACCGAAGCGGAATTCGGGTTCGCGCCACGCCTCATAGGGCACGGGCGAATTAAAGTTATAGGCCGTGAGGCGCGCAGCCTTTTGCTGGTCGCCGTCAAGAAAGGCCTGGCGAATCGTGTCAAGCAAGTGTGCCGACTGCTTATTGACATTCCAATAATGCGCAGCCCCTTTCGCCGTGCCAGGTCCGCCGCGCCAAAGCGTCTTCTCGTTGAGCGTGATGCGCTCCGTAGCTACCGAACCCAAGATGTTGGCACCGATCGAACCGTTACCGATGGGCAGTGAGCGGTATTCCCATTCGCGGTCGGGATTCCAGTTGCCATCGCCCGCAGCAATGGGCTTTTCGCCATTCTTATACTTATCGGGGTTGGCAGAATACCAAATCTGCTTGCCCTTCAGCGAAGTCGGTTCGTCAAACCAAACTACGTGTTGCGCCCATGCCGAAGCCATGCCACAAAGGGCGAGGGCGGCAACGAGTAAACTCTTTCTTTTCATAGGAGTGTGAATTTTAAGTTAGTCCTGTCCTTGCAAATGTAAGCAATATCTTGCGAATAACCCGCCTTTTTTATCCAGAAAATGGGCGGGTGCGTTGAAATCTTTTTAACATTTGATAAAATGATTCAGCCGTGCACGGCGCGCGTCAAAAAATGAGATTTTCGGGGTTGAAAATTAGGTTTTGCAACGCGCTGATTATTAGCACCCCAAAAAGAGAGTATTTTTGTGAAAACTATTAGTAATATAATTTTAAAAAGGTTACTAATAATTTTTCGTAGGTTACTAATAGTTTTTACAGCAAAAAGGGGCGGTCTTGCAAACAGTGATTTCCTCCGTAAATTTGCCCTGTCGTGACCCCGTTTTTGACAACTTTTAAGAAAGAAAACCTGCGTGGTTTGCCTAAAATTTCACTCCGATTTTCGTACCTTTGCATCATGCAAGTAAATATCGAACCCTCATGGGCGGCTCGCTTGAGCGACGAGTTTTCAGCCCCATATTTTCAAAACTTGGTGGCATTTGTGCGCGCGGAATATGCTGCGGGCACCTGCTATCCGCCCGGTAAGAGCATTTTCAAGGCCTTTGACCTTTGCCCCTTCGAGGATGTGAAGGTCGTTATCTTGGGTCAAGACCCCTATCACGAACCTGGGCAGGCGGAGGGTCTTTGCTTTTCCGTGGCTGAGGGCGTGCCGCATCCGCCCTCGTTGCGCAATATTTTTCAGGAGGTGAAGGCCGACTTGGGCACTCCCGTTCCCACTTCCGGAAGTCTTACGCGCTGGGCACAGCAAGGCGTGCTCTTGCTCAACGCCACCCTTACCGTTCGCGCCCATCAGGCAGGGTCGCATCAAGGACGGGGGTGGGAGCAATTTACCGACGCCGTCATCCGCAAGTTGGCGGAAGAAAAGGAGCACCTTGTGTTTATCCTTTGGGGAAGTTTCGCGCAAAAAAAAGGCGCATTCATCGACCGTTCTCGACATCTCGTGCTCCAATCCGCACACCCCTCGCCCCTCTCTGCCTACCGCGGATTTTTCGGAAATCACCACTTTACGCTCACCAATGATTACTTGCGCAAGTGGGGAAAGGGCGAAATCGTATTTTAATATTTTTAGTAGACGAGTAGACAAGTAAACAAGTAGACAAGATGGAGTGCCGATTTACTGGCGCAGGCGACCATTGTTTGCCTTGCATACTTTCTTGTTTACTCGTACCTATAAACTTGTCCACTTAAAAACTTATCGTTTTGATTATGAGAAGAATAATTTTTCTTATCCTCCTGTGTTTCGCAGTTTCAAGTCATGCACAACACCTGCAACTTAAGGTGGGTGGAGGCCTCTCAAAGTTAGACCGCAGTTCAAGCGTAGTTCCTGCGTGGCGCTTGGGAGCTGGTTACGAATTAGAGTTTGACCAGCATTGGACCTTCTCGCCCGCTGTGATTTTTGCCATAAAAGGGTGGGAAACCCCCGATGAAATCGTGGATAAAAAGGACAATGATGGCAACCCTGTGCTTGATCCTGAGACGGGAACCCCATTGACGGGCGTGAAGAATGTTTCTACCATCACCTATCATGTAGAGGTGCCCCTTTTGTTCAATTATTATTTGCGCACTAAGGAGCGTCAGTATGTCGTGTTCTCAGCAGGTCCCTACGCTGCCTATGGCATTTCGGGCAAGACCAAGGTGAAGGGCGACACCGACCGACTTGGGGCGGAGCGTTACTATTATGACTTCGACCCCTTCAGCGATGGCGATTGCAAGCGCTTTGAGGTGGGCGCACAAGTGGGCGTGGGCTATCAGTTCAGCAATGGTGTGACCGCCGGGGTGGACTTCAGTTATGCCTTTACTAAAGTGGATGGGCAGCGCAAACCCGTTTCGGCGCTGCTGAGTTTTAGTTATTTGTTTAGAGGCAAATAGGTTTTCTGAAAGGGGAAAGGAGAGGGGTTAAACCTGCTTTGCAAGGTCTTCCGCAAGGCAAATTGCCCCTCCCCTTTCTCCTTTCTCTTGCTCCCGCCTCTATATTTAAATAAAAAATAGTACCTTTGCAATTCTTAATGTCAGCGCATAGATGAAGGATAAGATACATATCTATGGCGCGCGGGTACACAACCTGAAAAATGTGGATGTTGAAATCCCGCGCAACAGTCTTACCGTTATCACAGGTTTGAGTGGTAGCGGCAAGAGTTCGTTGGCATTCGACACCCTCTATGCTGAGGGCCAGCGTCGCTATATTGAGACCTTCTCTGCCTATGCGCGCAACTTCTTGGACAACCTTGAGCGCCCCGATGTGGATAAGATTACGGGGTTAAGCCCTGTGATTAGCATCGAGCAGAAGACTACGAATAAGAATCCCCGTTCTACCGTCGGCACGGTTACTGAGATTTACGACTTTCTCCGTCTGCTCTATGCCCGTGCGGGAGAGGCGTATTCGTACCTTACTGGGGAGCGCATGGTGAAGTACACCGAGGAGCGCATTCTCCGACTCATCCTTGACGAATATGCAGAGCGCAAAATTTACCTCTTGGCGCCGCTTGTGCGCAACCGAAAGGGGCATTACAAGGAACTCTTTGAGAGCATCCGCAAGAAGGGCTTCCTCCATGTTCGCATTGATGGTGAACTCTGCGAGGTAGTGCAGGGTATGAAGGTGGACCGCTATAAAAATCACGATATTGAAGTGGTGGTCGATCGCCTGCTTGTTCGTGAGAAAGACGAAGAGCGCTTGAAGAAAAGCGTGCATCACACCCTCGAGCAGGGGGATGGCCTCATGATGGTCCTGGATATGAGCGACGAGGCGGGAAAGGCGCGCTATTTAAGCAAGCAGCTGATGTGCCCCACCACTGGTTTGGCGTATCGTGAGCCTGCTCCGCACAACTTCTCGTTCAACTCTACGAGCGGTGCTTGTCATAAGTGTAACGGCTTGGGGTATGTCAACGTCATTGACTTTGAAAAGGTTTGCCCTAACCCTTCTCAATCCATCCGTGAGGGAGCCCTTTTGCCCTTGGGTAAATACCGCAACGCCCTTATCTTCTGGGAAGTTGAGGCTGTCTTGATTAAACACGGCGCCACCCTAACAACGCCCGTTGAAGACTTACCCGAGGAGGCGATTGACGAAATCTTGAACGGCTCTCCCGACCGTTTGCGCATCCCTGCGGCGATTGCGAAGACGAGCGACGATTATTATGTAGAGTTTAACGGACTTGTCAAGTACATCCAGCAGATGGCGGATAGCGAAATGACGGCTGCGGCACAGAAGTGGGCAGATCAGTTCTCGACCACCGCACTCTGTCCGCAATGTCACGGAGCACGCCTCAACGCTGAGGCACTTTCCTATCGCTTTGCGGGAAAGAATATCTACGAACTCTCATCAATGGACATCCAGGAGCTCTATGAATTTTTGGATGGTGTGGAAGAGCAACTCGACGCAAAGAGCAAAGCGATAGCCACTGAGATATTAAAGGAATTGCGTACGCGATTGAAATTCCTACTTGATGTAGGTTTGAATTATCTTTCCCTTTCGCGTTCCACAATGACCTTGTCGGGTGGCGAAAGTCAGCGCATCCGCCTCGCAACTCAGATTGGTTCGCAACTCGTAAATGTGCTCTACATTCTTGATGAACCTTCTATCGGTTTGCATCAGCGCGACAATGTGCGCCTGATTACTTCGCTGAAAAGTTTGAGGGACACGGGCAACACCGTAGTAGTCGTAGAACACGATGAAGACATGATGCGCGCTTCAGATTATGTTATAGACATGGGACCAAAGGCAGGTCGCTTGGGCGGAGAAGTTGTTTTTCAAGGTACGCCCGACGAAATGCTGCGCACAAGCACTTTAACGGCTGGTTACCTAAATGGAGAACTGGCGATTCCCGTTCCACAAGTGCGTCGCCCTGGAAACGGAAAATTCTTGCGCCTTAAAGGGTGCCGAGGAAATAACCTAAAGGGCGTTGATGCCGACTTCCCATTGGGTACATTACTTTGCGTGACGGGTGTTTCGGGTTCTGGAAAATCTACGCTCATTAACGATACGCTCCAACCCATACTTTCGCAACACTTCTACCGCTCCCTGCGCGAACCTTTGGCATATGATAGCATCGAGGGTTTAGAATTGATTGACAAAGTGGTTGCTGTGGACCAAAGTCCTATTGGTCGCACACCGCGTTCCAATCCTGCGACTTACACAGGCGTATTTGCCGACATCCGCACCCTATTTGTGGAACTCCCCGAGGCAAAAATGCGCGCTTACAAGCCCGGTCGTTTCTCCTTTAACGTAAAGGGTGGGCGCTGTGAGACGTGTAAGGGCAACGGCTTCAAGACGATTGAAATGAATTTCTTGCCCGACGTTTATGTTCCCTGTGAGGAGTGTCACGGCAAGCGTTACAATCGCGAAACGCTCGAGGTGCGCTTCAAGGGCAAGAGCATTAGCGACGTCTTGGATATGACCATCAACCAAGCGGTTGAGTTCTTCGAAAATGTGCCCCACATTCTGCACAAAATAAAGACCTTGCAGGACGTCGGACTTGGCTATATCAAACTCGGACAAGCCTCAACGACGCTCTCGGGTGGGGAAAGTCAGCGCGTGAAACTCGCTACGGAACTCTCCAAGCGCGATACGGGACAAACGATATACATTCTCGACGAACCCACTACGGGTCTCCACTTCGAAGATATCCGTGTGTTGCTCGGCGTGCTCAATCGCCTCGTAGAGAAAGGCAATACCGTGATTGTCATTGAGCATAACCTCGATGTAATTCGCTCTGCCGACTACATTATAGACATGGGCCCAGAAGGAGGTCGCGGAGGTGGACAACTCATTGCCTCGGGCACTCCCGAAGAAGTCGTGAAGAAGGGCGTAGGTTACACTGCGCAGTTCTTAAAAGAGGCTTTGGAGCGCGCTCGACAGAATGAAAAGAAGAAATAATCACTTAATTAATAACCATTTAACACTTAAATTTTATGTTTGAAGGACAACCTAAGGGCCTTTTCGCCCTTGCCCTTGCCAACACCGGTGAGCGTTTCGGCTACTATACTATGTTGGCAGCCTTCGTACTCTTCATGCAGGATAATTTCCTTATGGATGGTGCAGAAGCGGGAAGTTATTACTCTAACTTCTTGATGTTCGTTTATTTTTTGCCTCTTGTGGGTGGTATTCTCGCTGACAAGTTGGGTTATGGTAAGATGGTAACCATCGGTATCACAATCATGTTCCTTGGTTATTTACTCTTGTCTATTCCAATGGGAAATGGTGACGCTGCACTTTGGGCTGTAGTCGGTGCGCTCGGACTTATCTCTTTGGGTACAGGTCTCTTTAAGGGTAACCTCCAGGTAATGGTGGGTAACCTCTACGATGATCCCAAGTATGCCAACAAGCGTGACGCGGCATTCTCACTCTTCTACATGGCAATCAATATCGGTGCTCTCTTTGCGCCTACTGCAGCCATCAAAATTATGGAATATGGCCAGAATGCCCTTAACATGACGAAGGCAGACTCTTATCACCTTGCATTTGGTGTAGCTTGTGTTTCGCTTATCATTTCTATGGTAATCTATTTCGCATGTCGCCCCATGTTCAAGCACGTTGAAGGTAACACGCCCAAGAAGGACGACAAGAAGGCTGAGGCAGCTCCCGTTGAAGAGCTTACTCCCTCAGAAACAAAGGCACGTGTGATTGCACTTTGCCTCGTTTTTGCTGTGGTTATCTTCTTCTGGATGGCATTCCACCAAAATGGTTTGACACTCACTTACTTTGCAAACGAATTTACTGAAAAGTCAACAACTGGTTTCTTAGGTACACTCTTTAATGTATGGAACCTCGTAGCGGTTATCATTGCTGTATATGCTGGCTTCTCACTCTTCCAGAGCAAGACAGCTAAGGCAAAGGCAATTTCAGGCGCTATTGTTGTTGCTGTATTAGTATTCCTCGGTTGGCAGTACTATCAAACATCTGCTGATGTCGTAGCTGTTGATGCTAAGTACTTCCAAACGTTCAATCCGTTCTATGTAGTTGCGCTTACTCCTGTAAGTATGGCGGTGTTCTCTTACTTGGCTTCAAAGGGTAAGGAACCTTCTGCTCCTCGTAAAATTGCTTACGGTATGCTTATTGCTGCAGTTGGTTTTATCGTAATGGCATATGGCTCTATGTCCCTCTTGTCGCCCACTGCACAAGCTACAGCTGGAGCTGATGCAACTTTCGTTTCTCCCAGCCTTTTGATTAACACTTACCTTGTACTTACATTTGCAGAACTCTTCCTTTCTCCCATGGGTATCTCTTTTGTATCTAAGGTTGCTCCTCCTAAGTTGAAGGGCTTAATGATGGGTGGTTGGTTCGTAGCTACTGCTCTTGGTAACAAACTCACAGAGGTAGGTTCTGCATTCTGGGGTGATCTTCCTTTGGTGTATGTTTGGGGCATCTTCGTAGTGCTCTGCCTCATCTCAGCCCTCTTCATGTTTGTCATGATGAAGCGCCTCGAAAAGGTAGCGTAATTTAGATATTATTATATGACGTGGAGTATGAAACTGCGGTTTCATACTCCCTTTTTTTGTATGTGGATTTTGGGAGGCTGAGGGGAAAATCTTACATTTGCGAGGTGTTAACGGATGCCTAAAATAGGGGTGCGAAGCGGTGGGTGTATCTTAGTGGCGGAGATGTGTGGTTAAACGGCTTATATTCCGAGGTTTATAAACATCAAAAGCGTTGCGGTCAGAACGCCCCCTAATCCCCTCAAAATTATTAGTAACCTTTTTTAAATTATCTGACTAATAATTTTTTTTAGGTTACTAATAGTTTTTACGAAAATAGGTATAGTTTTTCGCAGGGTTACTTTCAACCCTTCAGACAGTGATTTTGGGTGTCGTTTTTCGGCATCTTTTCGCTGTCAAAAAACTCAAAAAATAAACGATGAATATGCTACGAGTTTTTGTCATACTGTTGCTGTCGGCATTCGCAGGAATGCTGCCCGCTCAATCTTACAAAAAATTATGGAGTAGGGTGGAGCAGGCCGTGCAGGCAGACCTCCCCCAAGATGCTATAGTTGCCGTAACGCAGGTGGAGCAGAAGGCGCTCGCTGAGGGTGACACCACGCAGGAACTGATGGCGCTGTTTCAGAAAATGCACCTGCGCGCCGAAGTTGCGCCGGATAGTTTCCTTATAGATAGCGAGCGCGTGGCGCGCCGGATAAAGTTGTTGGAAAATCCTACCGACAGCCTCTTTTGGACCACCTATTTCACAAAAACGATGGCGGCTTCTCGTGGGGTAAACTATGAGGAGCGCCACAAGTATGAGTACGGTTTGTGCGCGCAAGTTCGTGAGATGGAACTGCTTCACAGCGTAAAAACTACGGAACTTACACCCCTTGTGCAACAGGGCAAAAACGCCGATGAATTTGCCCAAGATGTGCTTCATATCTTCCTGTATGAACTCCTTGACAACTCCAATATTTCCGCCACAGAACGACAAAATTTGGCGAAGGAGGCAGAGCGCTTCTACGCCTCCAAAGGACTGTTTGCGGCTGCCATACGCATGTCGCTGCATCACGCAGATGCGGAGCAGGTGTTGAGGCGCTATGCTGACCGTCCCGAAGCGGCGATTGCCTATGTGGCGTGGGTGAATGAGCAGCGCAGTAAGTTGAACCTTGAAGAGAATGATGCGCGTCGCCAACTCACTGCCTGGGCGACGGAGGGCCTGCAGAAATACAAGGATGCCACGACTCAGCGCGCTTTGAAGAATCTTATTGCAGAATTGGAGTGCCCCACGCTCCAGACAAAGGCACTCACGCAACGCTCCACCCCACAGCGTCCCTTGCGTTATGCGGTGGTGGCGAACAATATCCGACAGGCGGATTTCAAGGTGTATGTTGCCAACGGCGAGGGCGCAATTTTGGATAAGAAACCCGTTTTGACCGCCTCGATTTCCTATCCCAAGACCGAGAAATGGCTACGCCAAACGGACACCCTCACCTTCACGCTACCGCATCCCGGAGTCTATAAATTGGAAGTCTCAGCAAAGGGGGGCATCAAGGAATCTTGTTTGCTCCATTGCACGCAGATTACGCCCTACCTCCTGCATACGAGTAGCGAGGTCTGTCGCATCATGGCGCTCGACGCACATACGGGTGCCGCAGTGACGGATTTTGCCGTCTATCAAGAAGTTGAGGGGGCAAAAACACCGATGAAATGGCAGAGTTCGGGAGGTGCAGTGTGGTTGGATGCTGCAAAATTGACCGCACTCCGAGGTGCAGAAAATCGCAATGCGTATAGAACCAACACCTTCCGCATCCGCACTGCCGAAGATACTTGCAGCAGCGCCTTTAGCCTTTGGTTGTCGCCCCAACGCCCACCTGCGCATCAGCAAATGCGGGCGCATCTATTCACCGACAGAGCTATTTACCGCAAGGGTCAAGAGGTGCATTGGAGTGGCTTGCTCTATCAGCAGCATGAGGACTCTTTGCGCGTTTGTGAGGGCGAAAAGTTGCAGGTACTCTTGTTGGATAACGCCCAAAAGCAGGTTGCGACAGCCGATTGCTCGACCGATTGCTACGGGCGCTTTTACGGTCGCTTCCAACTCCCAGAGGGGAAGGAGCAGGGCCGTTTCTCGTTCCGAATAAAGCGACTTGCCGACGTGCAAGAGGCATCAAATATTTCCTGTCAAGGAATGACGACGGTGCAGGTCGAAGCCTACAAGCGCCAAACCTTTTCTGTGAATTTCCAGCCCATAACAGAGGCGTATGCCTACGGGGATACGCTTGAGGTGAAGGGAATGGTGACGACGCTCACCGCACAGCCGATGGCAAATGCCTTGGTGCGCTACGAGATTACCCAAAGTAGTTTTTATAGAAGCTCCAGCGAACTGCCCGTTGAGGGAGTTTTGCGTACGGATGAGCAGGGGAATTTCTCGGTTCCCGTAGTGCTTGCAGCACCCGTGGGAGCGCAATCGTCGTGGCGCTGGAATGCGCATTATTATAAGGTGAATGCGACGGTCGTAGGCGATAATGGTGAGACGCAAGCGGCAACTCTGAATGTGCGCGTCGGCAGTCAGTCCACGCAACTCTCCTTGAACCTCCCCGATGTGGTTTGCAAGGAGCAACTTCCCCCGTTGCGCTTCCATTTGGTCAATATGATGGGCGTTGAGGTCAGTGATTCTGTCGATTGGTGCCTTATGGATGCGCAGGATGTCGCAGTTGTTTCGGGCAGAGCGGTGGCGAATAAGGAGTATCTCCCACTTGCTGAAAACAATCTCGGAGATATTTTAAATTATCTCCCAATAAAATTAAACGCTTTCCCAGATAATTTTTACACCCTCGAAGTCCGCACGAAGTCCGGGGCAACCGCGTGCCACAAATTCTTACTCATCAGTCAACATTCGGCACAACTGCCGGCTGCAAGTCCCACCTTTTTGATGCACAAACTGACCTCCTCCGCCACGAGTGAGGCACAGGTTATCGTAGGTACGACACTGGCGGATGTATCTCTCTACAAAGATGTCGTGAGCAGCACGGGCAAACTACTTTCTTCGGAATGTATTCGCCTGTCTAACGAACTGCGCACGCTGCGTCTCGCTTATGATGCGGCGTATGGCGTGGGGGCAACTGTATATCTGGCGGCGTTGGTAGAAGGTGAGTTGCGCACGCAAAACATTCGCTTGGAGCGTCCGCAACCCGACCCCCAATTGCAACTGCATTGGACAACCTTCCGCGACCGTCTCGCTCCCGGACAAACGGAAGCGTGGGAGTTGCGCGTAACAACTCCCGACGGGCGCCCCGTTGAGGCTTCGTTGATGGCGCGCCTCTATGATGCTTCGCTGGATGCCTTGGCGCACAACGGGTGGCGCACAGCCTTTCTGCAACCTCTCAGTTTTGCAAATGTGCATGGGCAAGTGTACCAACGATACCTCCATTCGGTGTACGCTTCCAAGGCATTGAAGTTAAAAGAAGTGCCCGCTTTTGTGCCGTCTCGCTGGAATGATTTTACAGGAACTGCTTCGTTTGTAGCAGGTCCCATGTTGCGCGTCGGCTTTGCCCAAACAATGCGTATGAAGGGGGGTAAGAACAGTGTGATGTCTGACGCCGTTGTGGAAGAATCCGCTGTGGCGACGGGCGCGTCGGATATGGTTGCTGCGCCTCCCCTTATGGTGCGTGAAAACTTCGATGAATTGGCGTTTATGTACCCTGCTTTGGTCACGGATGCCGAGGGAAATACCTTTATTCGCTTTACGCTGCCCCAGCAATTGACTACATGGCGCTTTACCGCCTTTGCGCACGACACGCTGTTGCGTCACGCCTTTCTGGAAACGGATGTCGTGGTAGAAAAGCAAGTAACTGTCACGCTGAATGCCCCGCGATTTGTGCGCGAAGGGGACTGCCTTTCGATTCCTGTAGTGGTGCGCACCACGAAGTCGGACGGCGTGAGCGGTAAGTTAACTATCGTCTTTTTAGATGAGGAGACGGGGGCAGAAATCTCCCGTTCGCAACAAACTATCGCCCTTGCAGCGGGGCAAACTTCCGCTTCTCTCCTTGCCACATTGCCCCAACTGGATGCTCCGACGCTTGCCGAGAAGGGGATGTCGGTTCCCAGCGCTCTTGTGTGCCGTGTGACGGTGGAAGGACGCGACTTTTCCGACGGCGAAGCCCACCGCATCCCCGTAGTTTCCGACCGCGTGGAGGTTGTGCGTAACTTGCCATTCACGATGTCAAAACCCGGGGTGCGCACCTTCGATTTAGACACTCTTTGGACGGATGTAACCGCGGTGAAGTCCCCAAAAATAACACTTACCTTTACCCCCAGCGCACTTACAGAGGCGGCGCGCGCGCTGACCTCCCTTTCGCTCAAACCCGTTTGTAGCACAGATGATTGGGCGCGCCGTTATTACGCGCTCACCCTGCTTTTGCATTTGGCAGAACGGGGAAATGCACTGCCGGAGTTTGATGCCGTGCGCACCAAGTCCCTACAAGATGAGGCGGCGGCTTACTTGCGCAGTCAGCAAAGGGCGTCAGGCGCGTGGGGATGGTTTGAAGGCATGCCCGACAGCAGGTTTATCACAAATGAAATACTGTTGCAACTCGCGCGCTTGGACTTCCTCGTGGGCAATCACCCTTTGAGCGCTGCGGCAAGTAATGCGCTGCAATTTATGCACCGAGAAATTGAGGCGCTGCACCGAGAAATGGAAACTGAAGCGCGTGAGCGAAAGGCGGAAGTCCCACTTGGCGAACTCCCCCTGCGCTACCTTGATGCTTGCAGTTATCTTAATGCCGACACAACGGAAGCTTGCGCGTATTTCCTCGACAAGGCGGAGCAGTTGAACGGCACTTATTCGCTTTATGGTAAAGCCGTGATGAGCAGGGTGTTGCGTAAGAGCGGAAAGGCGGAACGCGCTGAACTTTTGCTCCGAAGTTTGCGCCAATACCTCGTAGAGACGCCCGAAATGGGGGCATATTTTGATGCGCCCAAGGCACAAATGACGTATAATTCCTATCGCATTCCCACGCAGACGGCAGCGATTGAGGCGTTTCACACAGAGGGCGACGACGCTGTGGTGCGCAAGATGCAGCAGTGGCTACTTCAGTCGAAGCGCACGCAGGATTGGGAAACCTCTCGCGCTACGGCAGATGCCGTTTTCGCACTCTGTTTGAACCGTAAGGACACTGTGGGCATTCTTCCCCCGAAGGGTCAGTCGTTAGTGCCTACGGATACCACCTTTGTGGGATGTTACAACACGCTGACCGTAACGATTGCCGACGAGATTACTGAAACAAGCGCCACTGTCCGTGATCAACATTTGGAACTCCGAGCGCCAAATCCCGCGGTTTCATCGCAGAAATTTGACCTCTCGTTTGGTGCCGCGCGTGCCCAATATTCGTTGCCCGTGAAGGCAGTTGAGGCGTATGATAGCGGACTTCGCCTGTCGCTTCGCCTTGAGGTGAAGCAGCAGGGGGAATGGCGTGAGGTGGATGTCTCAGAGGCGATAGACAGAACCCTGCCTTTGCGCCAGGTGGTCGTAGTGCGTGCCGACCGCGACTATGATTATGTGCGCCTCACGGTGCCTCGCCCCGCCTGTGCCGAACCTGCGGTGCGCTTGAGCGGATATAGTTGGCGCACATCGGTGGGAGCGTACCGCATGGTGACGGATAAGTCTGCCGACTTCTATGTTGAGAAATTGCCGAAGGGCACTTACACCTTCGTGGAAGAACTTTACACCGATCGCCCCGGTACTTACGAACAAGGCATTGCCACGGCGACCTGTACCTACGCCCCGGAATTTGCAGGGAATACGGCTGGGCGCACACTGCAGGTGAAGTAGCGACACGCGCTTTAGACCTCGGAATTTGCAAACGAAAAGCAGCAGGAGAACGTCCTCAAACGGGGGTGTCTCCTGCTGCTTTTTTACAGTCTTATACTTACTTAATAATCAGCGTTGCTGTTGGGGTAAAAATTATTAGTAACCTTTTTTAAATTATCTTACTAATAATTTTTTTTAGGTTACTAATAGTTTTTACGAAAATAGGTTTAGTTTTTCAGCGCAGCAATGTTGCGACAAATTCCTGCAAATTTAGCGCGCTTTACGGCACTCCCTTTAAACAATTTGCGGTACTTTTCTTCCGTCAATTCTTGCCAATCCTCTGCCGTTTGGCACAGCAGTTCGGTAGAGGGGTGAAACTCGGTGCAACAGGTGGGCGTGGCGAAGCGGTTGTGCGGACATACATCCTGGCAACGGTCACAGCCGTAAAGGCATCGGGGAGTGTCGTTCGCTTCTCGGAGTGCTTTTTGAGCGAAATCGGGAAGCGCCTCGCGGTGCTCAATAGTTAAATAAGAGAGGCAGCGGCGGGCGTCGATTCCCTTCTCACTTAAGGCACCCGTGGGGCAGGTTTCGAGGCAGCGCATGCAGGTGCCGCAACGATTGGGTTGGGGTGCGTCGTAACGGTCCACCTCCTCGGTAAGAACGAGTGTGCCGATGAAAAAGTAGCTGCCCGCTTGGGGGATAATCAGTTGCGTGTTGCGACCGAGCCATCCGAGTCCCGTGCGCCACGCCCAGTAGTGTTCGTCAACAGGTGCTGTGTCGCAAAAGGCGCGTCCGGGGTGCGGATTACCCGTAGTTTCTGCGATGAAATCGAGGAATTTATGCAAGCGCTCCTTCATGACATCGTGGTAATCACGACCGCGAGCGTAGTGCGCAAGGGTGTAACCATCGGCAGGGAACGCCTCCTCCGTGAAATAGTTGAGCACTACGCACACCACACTCCGTGCTCCCTCCACCAAGAGCGCAGGGTTGAGGCGCTTCTCTAAGTGTTGCTCCAAATAGTGCATATCGGCGTGGCGCCCGCAACTCAGATAATCCTGCCATTGCGTAGCGCGCCACTCCTCAACTGGGGCAGCGGGGGCACAACCCAAGGCGGTGAAGCCCAGGGATTCGGCTATTTGAGAAAGAACAGTATGAGAGAGCATTTGCTGCGGGAGTTGGGTGGAACGAATTGGGAGTTAAATGAAAATAAGTCCGAGATACTTTCAACTATCTCGGACTTATTTTTCCTCATAATGGAGGTGTGAAAATTGGAGACCGTTTTAATCAAAAACCTTAAAGGCATAGCCCTGCGACTGCAACCACTCGATGGCACGGGGAAGGGCGTAGAGGATCTTGTCGTGGCTCTTCAGCGAATCGTGAAAGGTAATGATGGAACCCGGTCGGGCATAGCGGCGCACATTAAGGAGCACATCGCGCCCGTTAAGGTGGGTGGAGTAATCGCGCGTCACCAAGTCCCACATCACTACGCGATAACCGCGGCGCTTCACGAGCATGTAATGATTGTGAAGCATCCAGCCGTGAGGAGGTCGGAATAGGTCGGTCTTAAGTAGCAAGTTCGCCTTATCTACATTGGCTATAAAGCGCTCCGAACTATGAAGCACGCCACCCCAATGGTTGTAAGTGTGATTTCCAATGCGATGTCCGCGCTCCTTGACCATCTCAAAAATTTCAGGGTGCTTGCGCGCATTCTCACCAACCATGAAGAAGGTGGCTTTCACTCCATATTTATCAAGCACATCAAGCACCCAAGGCGTTACCTCGGGGATAGGGCCGTCGTCAAAAGTAAGGTAGACGGCTTTCTCTGTCTTATCCATGCGCCACAGGGCACGCGGATAAAGCCAACGCATGAAGCGGGCGGGTTGTTCGATAAACACGGGAGCGTGAGTGGGATGTTTTTACTTTTAGAGGGGATAGTGACCGTAGTGTTGTGGGAACTACAGTTGCTATCCCCCTAAAAAATGGGTTTATTCCTGGTTGAGGTAATAGTAACCGATGTTGAAGGCCTCAAATTGTTCAGCGCGTTCCATAAACTCCATTTCCTCGGGCGTCATTGCCTGATTTGCGTGGAGCAAAGTGAATGCCATGAGGCAGGCTTTGGTAGCCTTGAGACACGAGTTGTGATATTGTTGAAGTTTGGTGCTTCCCAACGATGAGAGCCAGCGGAGGTTGCTCATCGCAATGCCTGCCACTTCGTGTGCCACGGCATTTGCTTCTTCCGCCTTGCCCACCTTCATCCAAATAGAGGGCACATCGTAGTCGTCTTGTTCGTAGGGAACAGTTGTAGAGGGGAACTTTTCCTTCGCAAGTTCGAGCACCGTTGTCGCCTTGTCCACCTTGCCTTCACGAAGTAACTGATCGGCAAGCATCAAGAGCATGCGGCGGTGTGTGTAGCACATGCGCATTACGGTTTCATCGAGGTAAATGCCCTCCTTATTGACATTGCCGTAAGCAAAGCGGTTGACCATGTTGTCATACATCACTTCGGCGTCAATAGTTCCCATTCTGCCGAAATTAAACGGCGTGAGGCGGTAAGCAAGTCCCTCAAGGATGCAATAATTTTCGAGGCGCGCGTAATTGCTTTGACCCAAAGTCACCGACATATAGATGGGGCGCTTCCAATCATTGCGAGCGAGCATTTCATAAACCATCATTTCGCTCTTCGTAAGCGAACTCTTGCCCTTGATGCTCACCTGCATATACTCGGGGAAGTCTTCGTAACCCGCAGGTACCTTCATGCCCTGTGCAAGGCAGTTTTCCTTGTTCACCTTTACCACGAAAGAGTCCGTAGGAAGTTCACCCTGCGTGCGCACATAGTTGTCGATGAGATAACTCAACTCATAGGGATTCACATCAGGGCGAATCTGCTTCAAGTTGTCGAGTTCCGCCTTACGGGCAGGGTTGACCTTAAACCAATCGTGCCCCTTGTTGTCCACATATTCGTAGCGGTTCCAAGTAATGGGGAGACCGGGAGAATCCCATGCCTGGCGGCGCATTTGGTCCGTATACCAGTCTGTTTGGAGGTACGAAAGGTTGCACACACGAGCATCGGTGCGGAGTCCTTCAGTATCTTGCGCGTACCAAAGGGGGAAGGTATCGTTGTCACCATTGGTATAAATGATGGGATACCCCTTTTCGGGAAGTGTGTTCAAGTAGTTCATACCAAAGTCACGGCAAGCGTAGCGGTCAGAACGGTCGTGGTCGTCCCAAGTCTGGCTTACCATCTGAAGAGGTACGAGAATACCGATGGTACAAGCAATTCCCGTCGCCACCTTCGGCGAAACGTAGCGGCGAAGTAAGTCTACGATAGCCGCAACGCCGAGACCAATCCACATGGCAAAGGCGTAGAACGAACCAGCATAGGCATAGTCGCGCTCACG
This sequence comes from Alloprevotella sp., assembly GCA_045631665.1. GTDB lineage: Bacteria > Bacteroidota > Bacteroidia > Bacteroidales > Bacteroidaceae > Alloprevotella. The sequence goes on along the minus strand of JAZQVD010000054.1, from coordinate 12,814 downwards.
AGGCTGTCCGGGTGTCTGATTCAAGTAAAGCACGATGGCAAGTCCCGTCATGAAGAACAGGAAGAAGACTACCCAGAATTGGCGAATACCCTGCTCGCCCTTAAATGCCTGCCAGAACATACCGAGCAAGCCCAAGATGAGGGGGAGGCAGAAGAAGACATTGCGACCCTTATTGTTTTTCAAATAATCGGGGAGCAAATCTTGATCACCATACATCAAGTTGTCAATAAACGAGATACCCGTAATCCAGTTACCCTTGTCGAGTTCGCCATCACTCTGAATGTCGTTTTGACGACCCGCAAAGTTCCACAAGAAGTAGCGCCAGTACATAAACTTCACCTGATAGTTCAAGAAGAAGTTGATGTTGTCCCACTGCGAAGGCATTTCGTAAGGGATGGTATAACCTTCGTAGGTCGTAGTCTTATATTTCTTCGTCACACCTCCGCACCAACTTTCATAACTGTCGGCATAAGCGGGAGAGTGCATACGGGGGAAGAACATCTTAGTATCAGAGGCGTAAACATATGAGTCAGTCACCTCAATTTCGTCGTAGCGGTCGGGTTCATTTGCGTTAACCTTCTCGCGACGCTGGATGTGGTTCTTCTTTGCAATGTCAACGGGGTTCACGGTATAGGGAGCACCGAAGAAGATAGGGTGAGAACCATACTGCTCACGGTTTAAGTAACTACCAAGCGTGAAGATGTCTTCGGGAGATGACTGGTCCATGGGCGTGTTTTGCGTAGAGCGAATTACGATTACGGCATACGAAGAATAGCCCACCATCATCATCAACATGCAAAGCAACGACGTGTTCAAGAGTCGCTTGCGCATCAAGTAATTACCATCAGAAGTCTTCCAGCGGAGTAAGAAGAAGAGGACTGCGAGTAACGCAATGCCCAACATCACAGACATCCAACCCTTACCAATAAAGGGAATACCGAGCAAGCCTACCGACGCGATGTAAAGCAGGTTGATGAGCGTGCGGTTGTTGCGTGTAGTGCTCCAAATAGCGGCAAGCACCACGCTGATAAGCACGAGAATGTAGAACACAAGTCCGCTGTTGAAGCCCAAGTTGCAAGTGTTGACAAAGAAGAGTTCGAACCAACCGCCTACCTTTACGATACCCGGCACAAGACCATAGAGCACGAGGGCTACAAGCACAAAACTGATGCCCAATGCTACGAGCGACTGCTTGGCATTAGCCGTGGGGTGCTTCTTGTAGAAGTAAATGAGTACGATAGCCGGGAGGCAAAGGAGGTTGAGCAAGTGCACACCAATTGAAAGTCCTGTGAGGTAGAAGATAAGCACGAGCCAGCGGTCGCTACCGGGTTCGTCGGCATGGTCTTCCCACTTAAGGATGAGCCAGAATACGATGGCAGTGAGGAATGAAGAGTAAGCGTATACTTCACCTTCTACGGCTGAGAACCAGAAAGTGTCGCTCCACGTATAAGCCAAGGCGCCACACACGCCGGCACCCATAATCGTAGCAATCTGACTGCCCGTTTCAACGATGCCGTCTTTGCAAATCAACTTTCTCGTTAAGTGCGTGATGCTCCAGAAGAGGAAGAGGATGCAGAAGGCAGAGAGCACCGCCGACATGATATTCACGCAGAGCGCTGCCTGTGAGGGGTCGCTTGCAAACTGAGTGAAGAAATTGCCGGTCAGCATGAAGAAGGGCGCACCGGGAGGGTGACCCACTTCCATCTTATACGCTGTGGTGATAAACTCTGGGCAGTCCCAGAAACTGGCAGTGGGCTCTACCGTCATGCAGTAGGTAAACGCTGCAACGGCAAAGACGAGCCAACCCACCAGGTTGTTGATACGCTTGTACTGTTTCATATCTGTAGTGTTAATTTTTTGTCACCAAGAAGTGCGGAGCGCCACACGGAGCATGCGGCATCCACATATCAATTTGCAAAGGTACGAATTTTGTCTTGCCCGTGGCGTAGATTCTTTAGAATATTGTCGGTCCGAAAACTAATTTCTGCGCCCACACCCCTATTTCCCGACTCAAAAACTCCCGCGTTTTTACACCCAAATCACCTGCGCGAGAAACTAAACCTATTCTCGTGAAAATTATTAGTAACATAAAAAAAATTATTAGTAACATAATTTAAAATACATTACTAATAATTTCGACCGTCTAAGGTGTGGTGATTACAAAGAGGTTATAAAATTGAATTTCCTCCCCGCTTGGTGGGGAGAGAGTTTGAATATGCAAGTATCTCAAACACCCCGTTTAAACTTCATCCTGACGCCCCGCGCCCCTCCAAAGCAAGAGCAACACGATGGGCACGCCGAGCAGGGGCGTAAGTGTGTTGATGGGCAATACGCCCGCCTCCGTAACCGTGCGGGCAAGGAGGTTACACGCCAGCGCTACGATGGCACCGCCCAAGAAGCAGCAGGGCAAGAGGCTGCGGTGGTTTGACGTGCGAAACATCCAGCGGATGGCGTGGGGAACGGCAAGACCGATGAAACTTACTGGTCCGCAAAACGCCGTGACTACCGCCGTCAGCAGTCCGACTAACCCTAAGAGCAGCGTGCGTGAAAGCGTTACGCGCACACCGAGGTTGGCGGCGTAAGTCTCGCCCAAGAGGAAGGCGTTGAGCGGTTTGAGCAGTAGGAAAAGTCCGATGAATCCGCCTAAAATTGCAATGGCGAAGAGCGGCAGGCGTTCTGACCCCACGGCAGAGAACGTGCCCATGCCCCACACTACGTAAGAGCGGATTCCCTCTGCCCCCGCAAAGAAATTGAGTATCGCGATGATTGACGAGAGTATAAAACTAAACATGACGCCCGTTACCAGCAGGTGTAACCTACTGCGCATCAGTGCTGAGCAAAGCGTGAGCACCACGATGACCGCCACCGCGCCAAGAAAGGCACACAGCAGTATGAGCAGGTAACCCGAAAGCGCCAGCGCCTCAGTGGTTAGCGCACCGCCAAAACACAAAATAGCGATGGCTACGCCCAAACTTGCCCCAGCGTTGACCCCCAGCAGTGATGGGTCGGCAAGCGGGTTGGAAAAGACCGTCTGCATTACCAGTCCTGCCGCCGCCAATGCGCCTCCGGCAAGGATGGCTACCACCAATTCAGGGATGCGCGATTCACAGACAATGATGCGCGCCGCCTCTCCGCTTTCATTTCCCAGCAACACAGCCATCACCTCCGTAGCGGGGAGGTTTACGCTGCCAAAGAATAAGTTGGCAACGGCAAGGAGCAGCAGGAGGATTAGGAGTAGGGGCATGGAGCGATTTTTGCGGGGTTGTTAGGGCATCAAGGGAGTGTAGAAGGTTGCTTCATAACCCTCCGTAGCGCGTTCGGGATGAAATAGATAGATTAACTCTTGGAGCAACACGTCGGGGTGAAAGGGCGTGCGCTCGTAATAGTTTGTCGTGAGCGTATTACAAAAGAAAATTTTGCGCTCCTGCCATGGGCGGAACGTAGCGTAAGAGGCATGCTCTCGTCTCAGGTCGTTGTAGGTGAGTTCGTGAGAGCGTGCTTGTTTTATTAACCAAATATCTGCCTCCGCGGCAAGGTCTACAACCTTTTCAATACCTAAGGGCACGCTTCCGCTACGGGTGTCGGAGGCCAAGATGTAATCAGCGCCCGCGTCGGCAAAGAGTTGTCCTAAATAACTGCCACCTCCGGGCATGTGCCAAGCAGTGCCGTTGATTAAATTTACCATCAGGCGTGGGCGCTTGAGGGTTTGTTTGGCGGAGTCGCAAAGGGCGGTGTAGCGTGTCTCAACTGCGGCAAAGAGAGAGTCGGCGCGCGACTCGCAATCAAAGAGTAGGCCGAAGAAACGCACCCACTCGGCGCGACCTAAGGCACTCGTTTCCATATAGTCGGCACATTCCACGATGGGAATCCCAACCTTTTCCAACACCCCGTAATTGGCATGCTCCAAAGGCGACGTGAAAACGGCGTCGGAGCGGAGTGAGATGTAGCGCTCTACATCTGATTGCACGCTCGAACCGGCATCGGCAATCACACCGAGGTCTAAGAGTTGCTGCAACTCAGGTGTCTGCACATAATCTACATCGCAGAGTCCGGCAATGCTTCTTGCGCATCCCAGTTCGGCGGTGAGGGCGGCGTGAACGGCATTGTGCATCACCGCACGGCGCAAGGGGGTGCGCAATAAGGTACCTGCGGGACGCTCTGTGGGAAGTTGTGCCTTTTCGGGTACTAAGATGTAGCGGTGTAAGTCACGTTCGGGGTTCCAGGCATCTTTTACGGTCACCAATGTGAAACTGTCGGCGCGCGCAATGGTGAGCAGCGAGGAATATTTTAAGGAGTCGGTTGACAGATTCCATACCTTCTCTTCACCCGATGGTGAGCAAGCGGCGAGCAAGATACTCAGCGCTATTATGGGGAGGTGGATGATGCGATTCATGGGTATTATCGGTAGTTGTAGGTGAGGGACAGTCGTGTGTAAATTACAGTTGCCTCAAATTTTATCTTGAAATCCACTGCTCAGGGTTAAGTGTGGTCTTTCCCTTACGCACTTGGAATTGCAGGGTTGCGTTGCCAGAGTCATCCGTAGCAATGGTGCCCAAAATCTGATTGGTAGTGACCTTCTGACCCTGCTTAACGCTGACTTTAGAAAGGTTACAGTAGACCGTAAGATACTTCCCGTGTGACACAATTATATTATACATGCCACCGAGGTTGAAGAGTGCGGTCACTTCTCCCTCAAAAATGCTGCGCGCCTTGGCACCGCGCTGACCGGTAAGGTTGATGCCCTTATTGTCTAAGCTTACATTCTTCAGACCTTCCACGCTGTACTTACCGTAGCGGTTAGAAATCATATAACTTCCCGTAATGGGGGCAGCAAATTTACCCTTGTTGGATTCAAAGTTAGAAGAGAGTTTGCGATCTGCGGCAGCGTCCTTCTTAAGTTTGTCTGCCTTCTGCTGCTGCGTAGCGCCCTTCTGTTTGGCAAGGCGTTCGGCCTCTTTACGTCGGCGCTCAGCTTCCTCAATTTCCTTTTGGATGAGTTGGTCAATGCGGGAGTTGAGTTGCGATGCCTTCTTGCGCTGCTGGTCAAGGGTGGCGGTGAGTTGGCTTTGGCGCTTCTTGAGTTTGTTGACCACCTGCTGGCGGTCTTTTTTATTCTCCTCCATCTTCTTTTGCTGGGCGCGACCATCGGCTAAGAGTTGCTCTTGCTTGAGCTTCTTGGCATTGAGTTCGGCCTGCTGCTGGCGCACTTTTTCTTCCTTCTCCTGAATGGCAAGTCCCTGCGCGCGCTGATATTTTGAGAACTCCGTGACGTAACGTAAGCGGCGGTACATCGTGCGGTAGTCTTCGGCGGCAAAGACAAAGAGCCACTTCTCCTGAGTAATGCGGTTGCGGTGCATGTAAAGGATGGCGCGCTGATACTGTGACTTACACTGGGCAAGGTCTGCCACCAAGCGGGCAAGTTCCTTCTCTAACACGCGGATGTCGCTCTTCAAGCGCTTCACCTCGCGCTCCACCTGTTGCACATAACGCTGCTGCTCACCAAGCTGTGCGTTGATGAGCATCAAGTTATTGAGCTGCGACTTCACATCATTCTTTGCCACCTTGAGAAGTTTCTCGTTGTTGGCAATTTGTGACTTGAGGGACTGCTCTTCCTTCTTCAAACTTTCAATCTCTGCCGTAGTGACCTGTGCCGATAACGTGAGCGAGGTGAAGAAGGTGAGGAGAATCAGAATATGCTTCATTCCGTAATGAGAATTGCGGGAGGATTAGTTGCCTAATAATTTAGAAATCAATGCGAAAATGTCTTTTGACGCCACGGGAGTGTAGCGCGATGAGAGACTGGTAGGTGCGGGTGCCGCAGCCTGGAAATCGATGCGCGAGAGTGAGAGCGTCATGCCCAAATTGTCGCGACCGCTTATGCCGAAACTGATGAGTTGGGGGAAGGCAGTATTGTCGATGGTCGCAAAATTGTCGTAGGCACAATAAGCTCCGCCATTGCCGTTTTTAGGCATGATGGTGGTGCGCGTCAAACGGGTGAGCGCCGTCTCCGTGCGGAATTCGTAGTTCACCACAGGCGTTTCGCTGAGCGTAAATACCGTCTCGCCACCCTCGCGTTGCACCTTGAAGTCGGCATAATGCGCCGCCACGTCTTTCGCCCCCGGCACGAAGAGTTCGTTCCAGAAGAGGGCTTGCAGGGTTGAGAAGTTGAGGTTTGCCTCCTTGAGCAGGCTCACATCGCTATACGCTCCGCGCACGTAGCGCTTGTTGGCGCGGTCGATGAGCAACACTTCCGTGGGCGTAAACTCCATGCGCCCCACCTCGAAACCGAGGAAGGTGAACGAGAGTTGGATGAGGGCGTCGCGCTTCATCTTCAAACTGCCGTTGACCGTCACTTGCTTGTCGCCCAGCGTGAGGTCTACCTCCGTCTTTGCGGAAACGACCTGCGAGGGAATGTTTTTCGTGGCCAGCGATTGCACGTAGGTGGCAGAACTCAACGGAGACTCCTTGCTTACTACCGATGAGGATTTACACCCCGTAAGGAGCAGGCCGACAAGGAGGAAAAGGGGGAGAATATTTCTCATAAAAAGCGGTTTTTATAACGTATTAAAAATCTGGTGTCTGAAAGGGCAAAAATTATTAGTAACATAATTTAAATTGTTAGTAACATATTTTGAAATACATTACTAATAGTTTTTGCAAAAAGTATTATAGGAAACGCGGGTATGGATTTGCGCCTCCCGACGCATGGTTCCTGAGCGAAAGATTTACTCCTTTCCGGCGCGCTCCAACTCCTCGGCGCGCTTCCAAAACTTGCGGGCATTTTTGCGGTCGCCTATCTTCCAATAGATGTCTCCGGCGTGCTTGTAGTAAGTGCTTGACTCGTCTTCCTCAGTGACTGCCGCAAGGGTTTGGTCGATGTAAATTTTCGCCTGTGTGTATTGCCCCAACTGATAAAGCACCCATGCGTAAGTGTCAAGGTATGTGGGGTCGTTGGGGTGGAGTTCGCAGACGCGGTGTGCCATAACCTGAGCCTTTTCTAAGTCGCTGCCCTCTAAAGAGAGGAAGTAGGCATAGTTGTTTAACACCTGCGGATTGTCGGGCACGAGCACCAGCGCACTATCGTAGCAAGCGTAGCAACGCTCTAACTTTCCCACTTCGTGATACGTGTCGCCCATGAGCGCGTAAAGTTCTGCGGCGAGAGTGTCATCGGAATGCGTCATGTAATGCGGTTCGCCACGCTCCAGCGTAGTGAGTGCTGCCTCGGTGTTTCCGTCTTGTAGGTAGAAACTTGCGGGCAGGTAATAGTAAAGCAACTCTTGCGGGTCGTAATATTGCCCTTCTTCGCAGAGGCGGAAGACTTCGTCGTAATATCCGTTGGAGTAGCTGATAGAAAGTCCCTGTCGGCGCACTTCAGAATACTCAGGGTGTAGGCGCAGTGTGCGGTTGATGGCATGGAGTGTGCTATCGGGGTCGGCGTTGAGGTAGATAAGGAGGGCTACGTGAGACGCCGAGATTTGCCCCGTGGCATTTTCGTCGAACTCCATCTCGTCAAGGAATTGGCGGATGCTGCTGAGGCGTAGGCTGTCCTCGGTGAGGCAATAGCGGATGTAGTTGTCTAAAATTTCCTTGCGCACATGCTCTTCGATATGCTTGTTGTTGACCAACGTCTTGATGCTTGCGTAGAAATTATCGCGGTCTTCAACGGCGGCGTAATGCTTCACGAGGGCATATTGTGCCTGCTTGTTTTGCGGAGATTGGAGCAACACGCCCTTGTAAATAGCCACTGCGGAGTCGGGGCAGTGGTATTGATGGGCATAAAGTTCTCCCTTGAAAATCTGATACTCGTAGGCATTCGGATGTTCGTTGATGATGGTGTCAAGAAAGGCAAAGAGTTGCAGGGAGTCATTGCCGTCGCGAAGGGCATAGAGTTTACCCCAAATCACTTCCCTTGTGCGCCCACTCTGTCGCTCCATCTGGTTGTAAACCCCCAGTGCCTTGTCAAAACGCTTGAGGTTGCGGTAACTCTCTGCCAGTTGGATTTGCGCACTCTTCGTGGGGCGTTGCTCCGCAATCTGTTCGTAACATTTTAGTGCCTCCTCGTAGCGCCCTTCATAGTCAAACATGATGGCAAGATTCTCCAAAATGTCTACATCATTCGGGTTGTAATACGCCGCGCGCTTCATGTTTTTCACCGCCAACTGGCGCTGCGCAGAATCACGGCGTGTGGCAAACATATATTGGGCACGTGCCAGCGGCCAAAGGGCTTCGGAGGCCGTAGAGTCAATCTCCAAAGCGCGTTCTAAGAGCACCATGTGAGCATCATACTGCTCGCGCTCCAAGCAAACGAGTGCCTCGTGATAAAGCAGGTTGAAGTGAAGCTGCTCTGTCGCCGTGAGGCGCGCACGAGGGGGCAACGCGCCATTGGAGCGGGTTGCCTTTTTGCCAGTGCTACAACTCATGACCGTGAGGAGCACGACAAGGAGGGGGAGAAAGATGCGTGAAAAAACGGAGCGCATAAAGGTCTACGTAAGTGAGGCGGGAGGCGAAGGATGAGGGTTATGCCTTTCCCGTATGACCGAATCCGCCGGCGCCACGCTCAGTTTCGTCGAGCGTTTCTACAGCTTCCCATTCTACAGTCTCATGGCGTGCCACGACCATCTGAGCAATGCGCTCGCCGTCGTTAATGACAAACTCTTCTGCCGAGAGGTTTACCAAAATCACCCCAATCTCGCCGCGGTAGTCGGCGTCAATTGTGCCCGGAGTGTTGAGCACGGTGATGCCCTTCTTGAGTGCAAGTCCTGAGCGCGGACGTACTTGCGCTTCATACCCCTGGGGGAGCGCAATAAAAAGACCTGTGGGCACCAAGCAGCGCTCTAAGGGGCGCAGGGTGATAGGGGAGTCAAGATTAGCACGGAGGTCCATGCCTGCACTCAGCACGGTGGCGTAGGCAGGAAGGGCATGGTGAGAGCGATTGATAATTTTAACGTTCATAGTTGTAGGGGATTTCCGGTGCGGAGTATTCTATTTACCCGCAAAAATAAGAAAAAAATAAGTCCTTCCCCGTTTTTTATCACAGAAAGTAGGGAGTAACTCTCTGCTTTTAACTACTTTTGCGAGTATGAACTGGCAAACACTACTTTCTCACAAGCGCTTTGGCAAAGAAGATAGCCACAAAGCGCTTTCAGAGCGACGCTCGGAATTTCTTAGAGATTATGACCGACTCATTTTCTCTCCCGCCTTCCGACGCATGCAAAATAAGACACAGGTATTCCCCTTGCCGGGCAGTATCTTCGTGCACAATCGCCTTACGCACAGCCTTGAAGTGGCAAGTGTAGGGCGCTCGTTGGGTTCTGATGTTGCCGCCGAACTTTTAGTGCGTCACCCCGAACTTTCTTCCTCCCCGCTTTCCTCAATAGGCGGCATTGTTTCGGCGGCGTGCCTTGCGCATGACATGGGTAATCCTCCGTTCGGACATTCTGGGGAGCGCGCCATCCGTAGTTTCTTTGCAGAGGGAAATGGCAAACGCTTTAACAATTACGTTGCTCCCGACGGCGACCGCCTGACGCATGCACAGTGGTTAGACTTTATCCATTTTGACGGCAACGCTAACACCCTGCGCCTGCTGACTCACCAATTTGGGGGCAGACGTAAGGGCGGTTTTGTGATGACTTACGCCACGCTTTCCAGCGTAGTGAAATATCCTCATTCCTCTCAGTTGGGCGTGAAGAAGTCTAAGTTTGGTTTCTTCAATGCCGAGGTGCAAACCTACGAAACTATTGCTCAGGAGTTGGGAATACCCGTGCTTGAAGAAGTAGACGGCGAAAAGCGCTACGCCCGTCACCCCCTGGTTTATCTTGTAGAGGCGGCCGATGATATTTGTTACGAAATCATGGACATCGAAGACGCCCACAAGTTGAAACTACTGAGCGACCGAGAGACGTTAGACCTCTTCATGGGTTTCTTTGAGGAAGAAGAGCGCACCCATATCTTTGAGGCATACGCTTCAGACACAGACGTTGACGACCAAATCATTTACCTGCGCTCGTGTGTCATCAACGCCCTTGAACAAGCCTGCGTGAACATCTTCGTAGCACACGAAGCGGAAATCTTAGCCGGAACATTCCAGGGGTCACTTATCGACCACCTTCCCGAACGTTTGCGCACTGCTTACAAGGAATGTGAGCGCGTGGCATACCGAAAGATTTACAATTCAAAGTCGGTTACCGACATCGACCTCTCAGGTTATCACATCATCTATACCTTGCTCGACCTACTTACCGACGCCGTAATCTCTCCCGAAAAGGCTTACAGCCAACTCCTGCTGCGCCAAATCTCTACGCAATACCAAGTGAATGCGCCACGTCTCTACGACCGCCTCATGGCAGTATTGGATTACATTTCGGGTATGACCGACGTCTACGCCCTTGACCTTTATAGAAAAACGAAGGGGCATTCGTTGCCAATGGTGTAACAGATGAGGTTATGAGGTCTTAAGGTGGTAAGGTTTTCAGCACTTGCAACCTCTTCCCCTTAAGACCTTACAACCTAAAAACCTCACCCCTTAAACCTTTCAACCTTACTATCAACTATTCTCTCCGACATATTCTTCGCAGCACAAGTTTGCTGGGCGGGGTGCAGGTGCTTCACCTGCTCCTCTCTATTGTGCGCAATAAATTGACGGCGATTTTTATCGGGAGTGTGGGGCTTGGACTTGCCGACCTTTATAACAGAACAGCCGAATTAATTGGGAGTTTGACCCAGTTGGGATTGGGCATTAGTGGGGTAAGACGCATTGCGCAGTTGTACGAAGAAAATCCCTCGGGCGAGGCACTTCGTCACAGCATTTCCACCTTGCGCTCGTGGGTGCTCGTAACGGCGGTGCTCGGTGCCGGCGTAATGTTACTGCTCTCTCCCGTGGTGGCAGCGCTACTCTTTAAAGACGGCGGTCGGTGGGTAGAATGTTGCGCACTGTCGCCCCTTGTCTTCCTCTCCGCCCTGTTTGCCGGAGAAATGACCCTGCTCAAAGCCACCCACCAACTCAAGAAATTGGCGCTCTGCACGGCGCTCGGCGCCCTCTTCACCCTCTTCCTCGCCGTGCCCCTCTACGCGGCTTTCGGACTTGCTGCCATCATCCCCGTGCTCAACCTTTCGGCGCTCTCGCTTCTCGGCATCTACCTCTGGGCCACCACGCGCCACTACGCCTATCGCCTGAATTTCCGCCACGCCTCCTTCCTCTCAGAAGGGATTCCCATGTTGCGCCTCGGGCTCTCCTTTGTTGCTGCGGGGGTAGTAACTGCGGGTGCAGAACTCTTCGTGCGCGGTTACATCAACCAACTTTCGGGCGAAGCGCTTGTAGGTTTTTACAGCGTAGGGTTCACATTGATAGTCAGTTACTCCCGCATCATTTTTGTGGCAGTAGATGCCGACTATTACCCTCGCCTTACGGCCGTCGTAGACCAGCATGAAGAGATGAACGTGATTGTCAACCGACAGATTGATGCCCTCGTCATGCTCATGGCGCCCTTCCTCATTGCCTTTGCCTTGGGGTTGCCGCTCATCATCCGTCTGCTTTACACGGAGGAGTTTCTTGCGGTTTCGCCCATGGTGCTTGCGTCGCTGTGTTACATGTTTTTTAAGGCGGTTTATACTCCCCCTGCCTACCTCTCCTTAGCCAAAGGCGACTCGCGCATTTACTTGGTGATGGAAGTGCTTTACAACGTCGTGTTTGTTACTTCTGTAATCGTGGGTTTCCGTCAGGGCGGACTGCTCGGTGCTGGTTTCGGGTTGACCATCGCAAACTTTTACGACCTCTTAGCGGTCAACATCTTTTACGCCTACCGCTATGGCTTCCGCATACAACGCACGACGCTGTTGCGCTCACTCCTGCAGTTCCTGCTCCTTGTCGCAACGCTCGGCGTGTGCCTTGTGCCCCATGCGGGGGTAAAATACGGCGTGGGGACTGTGCTACTCTGCGCATCCATGACTTGCGGATGGATGGTTTGGCGCAGTAGAAAATAGGTGAAACCACTTCTCCGCCCTCCCATTTCCGTCTATTTCCCTCACCCCTGAATGTAACAATTTTTCGCACAACGCAGTCGCGTCCCGTCGTCCGACCTAAAAATCGGTATTTGCATTTCGCTCATAAATGTATTATCTTTGCATAGCAGAAAGAGAGGCATTATCCATACGGGTAATGCCTCTTTTGTATGCGCTTGACTATCAATAAAATACAAACCTACATTTTCTTCGAATACATGGGAGTTTGTGAAAACTATTAGTAACCTTTTTCAAATTAGATTACTAATAATTTCAAAAAGGTTACTTGTAATTTTTCGCAGGTCTAATCTGCGTGTTAATTTTTCTTAAATAATCTTAAAAGTTTTAGGACTAAGATTTAATGACAAGAGTCAAAAGTCTTGATTTTTTTGACCTGAGATTTAAAAATTCAGCAGCAAGAGTCAGTTCAACTGTAAATACGCGAGCCACGCCTCATTATTTCAACGTTTCTACAGATTTTAAGGGGCGAAAATGAGTTAATTCGCTGAGAATCAAAGGTGACCTGTTTTTCAACAAAGTTGTGCAAATAGAATGGAAAATTAGTGGCTAAAAATAAGTTCCTTAGTGGTTCCCCAAAATATTAGGCAATAATATAGCAGTTGCCCCAAGATTTTTAACAGACCCCCTCCGCAACTAAAGTTGCTCGTCCCCCTAACTTGAACCGCCCCCAAAAAGTTAGACATAAAACTATTTGGTATCGGTTCTATTATGAAGTACAGTAAGGAGGATAAATTGAAGATTGTCCTTGAGATTTTAGGCGGTAAGGGATTGAAACCTCTGTGTAGTAAATTGCATT
>JAZQVD010000053.1:0-9154 GCA_045631665.1 Alloprevotella sp. | reverse complement strand
CGACAGAGGATTTAACCATCCGAAATGCCCCCGTAGGAGGGCACACTTGCCTAACCGCGGGTGAGCAGGGCGAACCTGCGGTGGTACTATACGAACGAATAAATCTATCGGTCCCCGTAGGAGGACCCACAGCACCTGGATTTGCTACAAATTACTTTAAGTTATCCGGTTGTTGTGGGTCCTCCTACGGGGACCGATAGAGAAACTCGACTGTTATCTCTAATCCGCAGGTTCGCCATGCTCACCCGCAGTTATGCAAGTGTGCCCTCCTACGGGGGCAATGCATGCATAAATTCTAGATGGGTCAACTACTATATTCTTGCTAAAAATTATTAGTAATGTAGGAAAAATTATTAGTAAGATAATTTAAAAAAGGTTACTAATAATTTTTATTGCTGTCCGGTAAACACCTCTAACTCTATGAATATAAAGATGTTTGAATGGTATAAGCCCCACAGTTTGCATGATTCCCCTGAAAGGGGATAAAACCATTGGCCCAGGGCAACGCCCTGGGTGTTGTTGCAGTCGAGACTTGCGCCCTGAAAGGGCAAAAGCAATTACAAGAGTTTGAACTGCAATGCTTTTGCCCTTTCAGGGCGCAAACCCCAACATCCATAGACCCAGGGCGTTGCCCTAGGCTGGGTGCTTATTGGCCTTTCAGGCCGTTACTTCGCAAAAACTTTACCGGACACCAATAAATAATTTTGAAGGTTTTAGGGGAACTTTTAACTAACTGATAATTAAGCTTTCCTAAAAGTAATGAAAATGCTCTGAAATTTTGCCTTTGCAGCGCGGATTGAGGGGGCAAAAAAAGACATCAGTGAGTCGGCAAAAATTGACTCACTGATGTCTTAATGTTTCTCTAAAATCGTTGGTATCGAATTACTTTTTCGCCTACTTCCCTTTGCCAATCGCCTTTGCCCATGCCGTTTGGGTGTAAGTTTCGTTGTGGTTGCCAAAGTCGCAACGGGAGGCGTTGTCGGCATACGCCTTTTGGGGGAAGAACATGGAGACGCCGCAACACTCGGAGAGGGCAAGGCTGTGATAATCACTATCGCGCGGCCCTACCCAATACTTGTGGGTGGCAGCATAAAAGGCTGTGGCGCGCGTGAGTGCCGCTTCTACGGGAGCGAATTGGGCGTCGGTGAGCAGGTGGCGCAGGGCGGAGCGCATGTCGTAGTAGTGGGGGCGGAAGTAATAATTGTAGGAATAAACATGGTAGGCATGCGCGTCGGTGAGGTCGGGATAGGCGGAGAAATCTATGTCTGCCAATGCCGTACGCACCGCAGCGGCAAGCGCATCAAGTTCTTTCGTTTTCAAGGCTGAGATGACGATGCCAAAGTCGTCGTAAACCCTTGCCAACTCTTCGGAAGTGACATCCTCATAATAGGTCTTGGCGATGTCTGTAGGGTTGGCGGAGAAGAAACCGCGCTCCAACTGGTGGGTGTAATACGCTCCGGCGGCGGCAATGGAGATGGGCGAGGCGATAATGTAGTCGGTAACGTCGCGCAGTTCGTAAGCCACCTCCACGCATTGCATCAAGCATGCGTCGAAGAAGATGTAGGTGAAATGGAGTCCGCTTTCCCGAATGGCAATCGCCATATCCGTGATGTTCATCTGCGCTCCGAGTCCGTTGTTGTTGGGGGCTTGGTCGGTAATCATGTTTCCGTTTTGCCCGACGTCGATGCCGAAGGAGAAGAGAGAGGGTCGAGAGGTCGAGTCTTTGAGGTTTTGAGTAGTCGAGTAGTCGAGTAGTCGAGTGGTCGAGTTGTCGAGTAGTCGAGTATTTGAGTTTTCGAGTCGAGCGCCCTCTGGATGGCAATCTCGACAGCTTGACGGCTCGATCTCTTGACTGCTTGCTCTCTTGACAGTTCTACTGTAGTTTGTATTGCTTGACGGGAGCCACCCATCTGCGTGCGACCACATGCTAAGTCCGTATTCCTCGGCGGGGAAGCGCTCCTTGACGCGCAGAAGTACGTCTTTAAACGTTGCAGGGTTGGCAGAGTTGGCATCGTATCCCCATTGCCACACCAATTCAGGGGTGGCGTCGGCACGGAAACGGTAGAGGCGCGGGTGGTAAGCATCGTCGACGAAGACAAGCAGGCGGTCGTCGTCGCTGATAAAGTGTTTGCCCGCTGCGAGTTCCAAGGAGTCTTCCGTCCAAGCACTTTTGTAGTAAGTGCCTGAGACCCCTAAACTATTTTGTGCGGCACAATAGATGAGCACTGTGCGGCGGGCGGTTTCAATGGGCGGGTTGGGCAATGTGGTCTCTGACTTGTCGTCGTGGCATGAGAGTATGCCCAGCAGTAGAAAGAGTAGGGGGAATATGTGTCGCATGAGGAATGGGCGTTGAGTCATATTTGTGGGGAAAATAGTGGGGGCGGAAGTTTATTCCGTCAACAAATTTACACCTTTCCCCTTTCATAGGGCAGAAACTTGGGCGAAATCTTGCCAGTGTGCAAGTTTCTTTGTTACTTTGCGAAGATGAAACGTATAAATACTATGAAGAAACAGTTATTGTTGCCCCTCGCGCTTGTGGTGCTCGCCATTGTTTCGTGTGGCAAGCAGGCGCAGGAAAAAACTCAGGAAGAAACGATTTTTCAGATGAAGCAGGAGGTGGAGCAGACGGCACCTATTGCTGAAAAGGTGGCTGTGCGTGAGTATGTTGACACCATTGGCGGAAAAGTATATCAGATGACAATAGAGCGTCGCCCCGAGGAAGCGCTTCCGGTAGTGACAGACGTGTTGGGCACACAGTTTTATGACAATGTCGTGTACCTCTCTGTGAAAGCAGACAGCACTGAGGTGTACCGCCATACCTTCCGCAAGAAGCACTTTATGGAATACTTGAGCGAGGAAGACCGTGAGTGTGGCACACTTGCCGGAATGACCTACTACGATGAGCAGAGCACGGCGCAGAAACTCGTGTTTGGTTCACAGGTGTGCATGCCCGGTATGGACGGTGGGGCTTTGCTGAAAATAGAACTCTCCGTTGGCTCTTGGCAACTCAATATCATGCGCGACGAAACGACGGATGTAGATGTAGAACCCATGCAGTATGAAGAGGGAGTATAACCGTTTGCTCAAAAGCAATTGTTGTTTCCCTTACAATCAATTTGTAAAACGGTAGGTGAGACGTGCCGAAAATTATTAGTAACTTATTTTAAATTGTTAGTAATATATTTTAAAATGTTAGTAACATAATTTTCAGCAAGTGCCGTCTCGTTTTTCTCAACGTAAAAAGGACCCATAACCCAACGGTTATGAGTCCCTTTTTTTGTGCTTTAAAATTAAAGTTAACTGAAGGCTGCGAGTTGATGAACCAGGGCGCGCACTTCAAGTTCGTCGGTCTCGCAACGCGCAAACTCATCCTGGTCGGGATTTCCCATTTTGACGCTCTCGGGGCGGTAGGTCATTGCGCTTGCAAAGGACTTGCGCGCTGAGGCATGCACCTCTGTAGCGCCACAACCGCGGATGATTTCCGCCACATTACTGCTTTTCACGCCGCAACCCGGCATGATGATGACGCCTGTTTGCATCGCGGTGAGTTGTTGAAGCAAGGGAAGTCCGGCAAGGGCAGTGGGGGCGCAACCGGAGGTCAGGAGGCGGTGGCAACCGAGGTCGTGGATGATTTCCAAAGCACGAAGCGGGTCGGCACACATATCAAAGGCGCGGTGGAAGGTGATTTGCATTCCCTCGGCGGCATCTATCATGCGGCGGCAGGCGTCTGTGTCAATCGATCCGTCTGCTCGGAGTGCGCCAATCACAATGCCGTCGGCGCCGTAGTGCTTGGCGAGGCGGATGTCGTGAATCATGCAATCGACTTCGCCTTTGTCGTAGAGAAAATCGCCACCTCGGGGGCGGATAAGCACATGCATTTTCAATCCCTCAACGGCGCGTGCGACTTCCATCAGTCCTGCCGAGGGCGTAATGCCGCCTATTTCAAGCGCTGCGCAGAGTTCGATGCGCGCTGCGCCACCTCGTTTCGCAGCCATCGCACTTTGCAGGCTGCCGACGCATACTTCTAATATCATGGGGTGAGGTTTTAAGGTTATGAGGTCTTTAAAGTCTTTAAGGTCTTTAGGGTCTTTAAGGTCTTTAGGGTCTCTTACAACCTTAAAACCTCAGAACCTAACACCCTCAAAACCTAACTACCTACTTCGTAATCAGTTCTACAATAAAGTCTACACCAGTGGGCACTTCGTCAAAGGTAAGCGTTACAGCGCCCTGCTTGTCTTGCTTAAACTTAACGGGAGTCTTGCCTTCAAAGGTAAACGCCTTCTTTACCTTGCAGGTAAGGGGAAGTGTAAGTTGTTTATCCTTGAGGTCAAAGATATGAATGAAGAGGCGGTCGCCTTTGCGCGTCGTTACACCCCATTCTTGCGTGGGAATGTCGCCAGCCGTAGTGCCGTAAACCGTTTCGCCATTTGCACGGAGCCATTCTCCCATTCCTTTGAGGCGTTCCAATGCCGCCGCAGGGAGTTCGCCGTTTGCCTGAGGACCGATGTTCATCAACAAGTTGGCACCTTTTCCTGCCGCTCCCACAAGGTATTGGATGAGTGTCTCAAGGCTTTTATAATTTTGGTCAATAATTTTGTAGCCCCACATACCATTCATCGTCTGACAGGTTTCGAGGGGGAGGCGGCTCACTTCTTGTCCTGAAAGTCCCGCCTTGTTTTCTCCGGGAAGGTCACGCTCGAAAATCTGAATGTCTTCGCCCGCAACGGGAGTGGAGTGGTGGTTATTGCCCACAAGACATGCGGGTTGCAACTTGTGGATGAGGGCATATTGTTCCTCCAATTCCCAGTTGAAGGGTACAGAGTCTTCATCGTGATCCCAAACACCGTCAAACCAAATGGCACCAATTTCGCCGTAGTTCGTAAGGAGTTCGGTGAGCTGGTTGTTCATAAATTTGTAATACGCCTTCCAATCCACCTTCTTGGGGTCGCGGCCCGTGCCTTTCCCTGTGCGTCCGCCGGGATACTCATCGCGTGTCCAGTCAAGGTGAGAATAGTAAAGGTGAAGCTTGATGCCTTGCGCATGACACTCGTCTGCAAGTTCCTTAAGCACATCGCGCTTGAAGGGAGTGGCGTCTACGATGTTGTAATCGCTCTCATTCGTGTCCCACATAGAGAAACTATCGTGATGGCGAGAGGTAAAACAAATATACTTCGCGCCAGCGTCTTTAATTGCACTCACCCACGCCTTTGCATCAAAGTTGGCGGGGTAAAAAGCTGAGGCCGCCTTGGCATACTCATCGTGATGGATGTTTGCATTGTGCATGTACCATTCACCCTGTGCGAACATGCTGTAAATACCCCAGTGGAGGAAGATGCCAAAGCGGTTGTCGGCAAATTCCTGACGCGCCTGGAGGTTTTCAGGAGTGGGTTGGTAAGTCGCTTGTTGGGCAAAAGTAGAAGTGAACGCCGCTGTTGCAAAAAGGGAAGTGCAAGCGAGTTTATGGAACCAGGATTTCATTGTTGAAAAGGTTTTAGAGGGGGATGTTTAAGGTTATAAGGGGAGACGTTTTCTATACAATCTATATGATATAGAGGTTATAGAAATTCCAAATGCTTTAGTTATTCCGCAGTCAGTTTGCTAATGACTTTAGAAAGTTGCTCGCCGAGTCCGATAGAATAGCCTTGCGAAAGGAATACTATTCTATTAAATGTGTCGGCCACGATAATTACGGGGCGGTTGGGGTTGGTGAGTTTCATATTGGTGCAAACCTCGTTGAAGTTTGTTTGATCGATGTCCGTACCCCAAACAATCGTGCTTGGAAGGTTTGCAAAGTCGCCTTTCTGGAAACGCTCGGCTTCGGAAGCGTCGGCAAAAAGCAACACCATCTTTTGTCCCCACTGCTCAAAGGCATCCTTGTAGGGCGCAATGTCGCGGAGGAAATGGTTGGTGGGTTCGCTGTTGGGCGCAATCAAGGCGAGGATGTAATAACCGCGACCTGTGGCAGAGAGAATGGAGCGTTGCGTTTGCGTCTGAAGGTCGTAGAAGAGATTTTCAGAGTTGAAACTGCCAATCACTTGGAGCCCCTCTTCATTATGGCGCTGTACGAGTTCGGTGCGCACCTTTCCGTTTTCAGGAACGCTCACGAAATTGAGATGCGCCAGCAAACTGCCGTCTGCCATACGCGTTCCGCTCGCCATAAGATAGTCGCCAGCGTCGAGCGTCAAGCCTTTTTTCAGCAGGGAAGCCCAAGTCTCGTTATAGTCATAGTTTTGCAAAACGAGGCGTCCGTTTTCAATCTTTGAGAGGGTGAAATGCGTCTCATACTTCGGGTTGTCCAAGTGGCGCGAAGGTTTGTAAGACGCCTGAAGTATGCCTTGCGGAGCCGCAATTGCCTTCGTTTCCGCGTCGGCAGCGTCTAAATTTGCATCCTGCCAATTCTTCTTATACCAGTATTGCGTCTTGCCCGTCACAGGGTCGATGCGCGCAGGAATCCCCATGCTTCTCGCCACCGCAACAAAGAAGATGTCGCGCGAATGAGAGTCGCACAAACGAATGTTCCACACACCAACGGGCGACATGCAGAGCGCCTGCGGATTCCAAAGGTTGTCTATATTTATATGTGTGCGACACCAATCCGCCCAAAGCGAAGGTTGCTCACGGTATGCCGCTACGAGATTCGTGTCGAGAGTCTCGGTGAAGAACTTCTTATAAGGAGTGAGCAGTTCGTTACTCACGCGTGGGTTTAACACATAGTTTTCAAAAAGCGCATCGCCTTGTGCCTCGCGCGGAGTGTATTTAAGGTGGTCGTGAAGCACATTGGTGGGCACGTCGCGGCGGTCTTTTTGAGCGATAACCTGAAGCAGGCGCAACGCCAAGGGACGCTCTTCGGCGGGAGTCTCATTTAAGAAGTCGCGCAGCGCCTGATAGTTGCCACGAGATTCCTTCATGACCGTTTGAAGTGCCTCATTGTCAAGACTCCATGCGGTTGCCAAACTTGCAACAGTATCCGCCGTGATAAAGGTGGCGATGTAGGCGTTGCGGATAGAGTCTTCCTGCGCAAAGCGGCACTGATTTTGTGCAATCTGTTCCTCCGTCTGCTCGGGAACGGTGTTGCGCTCAGCTGGAGGAACGATGTCCATCTCCATCATTGCCGTATAGCCCGCCGCCTTGTTGAGAACGACATCAACGGTGTCCGCCGCGTCGCTCACATGTACCTTGGCAAAGCCAAACTTGCCGTCCTTCGCTGCCCAAGCAAGCATATCGCCTTTACCCGTAGTGAGCGTGGCGATGCCTTCTGCGTCGGTCGGTTTCTTGGCTGCGGTATAAAATTCTGAATAATTGAAAATCTTAAATTCAACTTCCGTTTGCACGGGACTGCCTGCCTCATCCGTCACACGCACTACGGCTGTGGCGGTGGGAGCATAACCTTCGGTGACATTGATTTCGGTGTAACACGCCGTGCGTCCCACAACTTCTTCCGGACCATCGTAATTGCCGAAAACCTTAGTGTGCATCAGCATACCGCGTGAGGCGGGAGCGTTAAACCATCCGAGGTCAAGCACCGCCTCGGGTTCACAAGCGCCCAAGAAGCGCCATTGACCGTCCACCCATGCCTCTACCCACGCATGATTGCTGTCGGTGTGTGCCCAGCGAGGGGTGTAAACCTGACGCGCAGGGATGCCCACGGCGCGGAGTGCGGCAACGGTGAAGGTGGATTCCTCACCGCAACGACCGTATGCCGTGCGCACAGAAGCGAGGGGCGAACTGGTGCGCGCATCAGAGGGAGTGTAGGTCACCTTCTCGTGACACCAGTGATTGACTTCAAGAACGGCGTCGTGCATTGAGAGGGTGCACACGCGCTCCTTGAGTTCTTCGTAAAACACGCGGCGACTCTCGTCCATATTTTCATTGTTCACGCGCACGGGAAGCACAAAGTGCAAAAACTCACGGTCGGGCACCTGCTTGCCCCAGGGCATTTCTTCACGCGCACGGAGGGTGTAGTCTACATTCATGAGGTGGAACTCCCCGGGATAGTCTACGATGTCGGGAAGCGGCATGTAGGCATAAAGAAATTCCAATGCCTGGCGCTGTATAATATTGAGTGAGGGGGTAAACACCGAGAAGTAGGTGCTGTCAGTGATGGCCGCGCGACGCGCCAAGAAATCCTTGCTCGCTTGCTCCATTCCCGTCAATTCTTGATGGATGGGATTACACCCAAAAAGCAGCAAACTGAGGGTTATTGTGCTGAGAAATTTAGGGAGTTTTTTCATAGTAAACTGGTATTTGATGTTACGCGTTAAAAATCACTTGTACACGTGCGCCTTTTAATCTCAATTTTTCGCACGTCAGAAGGGGCGAAAATTATTAGTAACCTTTTTTAAATTATGTTACTAATAATTTTTTTTAGGTTACTAATAATTTTTACGAAAATAGGTTTAGTTTTTGGCAGCACTATTGAGTGCATTTTTTGAATGGAAATTCGTGGTCCAACTTCAGTTCAGTTTCGCCGCAACTCAGTTTGCTCGTTTAGCGTGTTAGGGTATAAATGCAAATTAACGGCAGCCAGCAAAATTGCTGCTGCCGTTAACCAACACAAAAACTAAACTAGACTTAATTTAAGCTAATAAAGATTTTCTCAAATCCTCAATAGCGATTACAAAGATACAAATTAATTTTTGAATTAACAAAATATCTTTGACGCTTTTTGTATTTTCATTCGTTTTTTATAATTTAACAGTTCTGCTTATCAGATAATAATCCAGTATTGTCATTGCAGCCATTGCCTCTACTATAGGCACAGCCCTTGGCAGAACACATGGATCGTGGCGGCCACGAGCTGTCAGTGTGGTGTTGTTTCCCAAATGGTCCACTGTGTCTTGTTGCATCAGCAATGTTGCAACGGGTTTGAATGCCACACGAAAGTAAATATCCTCGCCATTACTTATGCCGCCCTGTATGCCACCGCTATGATTAGTCTTTGTGGCGATATATCCATTGTCGCTTGTGAAGACATCATTTTGTTCAGAACCTAATGCATTAACACCATCAAATCCTTCGCCATATTCAAATCCTTTTACCGCATTGATGCTAAGCATGGCCGCACCTAATGCGGCGTGAAGTTTACCGAACTCCGGTTCGCCCAATCCTGCGGGACATCCCTGTATCACGCAGGTAAGTCGGATCGTAGCCATGT
>JAZQVD010000052.1:0-30613 GCA_045631665.1 Alloprevotella sp. | reverse complement strand
GTGCTGCCCCTCGACTTGCATGTGTTAAGCCTGTAGCTAGCGTTCATCCTGAGCCAGGATCAAACTCTTCATTGTAATATAATAATTTGTTTAATTATCTGTTTGCTCAAGACATCCTTCCTTATCATAAAGAATTAAACGGTACAAATAACATTCTATGTTACCCAAACTAATTTGCTACTTTCGTTGCAATGTTTGTATCTTGTACTTCTCTACAAAAAGTTTATGAAAATCTTTCAAAGATCGTGTGCTAACCGTTCTGTTTTCGTTAGCGAGTGCAAAAGTACAACAGAGATTTGTTTTGGCAAAGAGTTTATAGGAAAAATTTTGAAGAAAAATTAGTTTTCTTGGATTTTGGGGGAATAGTTGAGGTTTTTGGGTGGCGGGGATAGCAAATTGGCGTGCTATCCTGTATTTTGCCCCCTCCCCGCCTGTGGCGGTACTATCCCTATGAACAGGGGGAAGAGACTAATTAGTTCTTTTCGCTGAGATTTTCTCAAGAAGACTATATGTTATAAATATTGTGTGGGGAGTATTGAACCTATGAAGAAATTTATATAGTGTTTGTAAGAAATTTCACTACTGTTATTTTACTTCCAGTGTTTCAACGAGAAAGAGCTCTCGATGCGCTCCTCAAGGCGATCGTCGATGTTTACAAAGTAGTCCATGCCAGTGAGCGCCTCGATTTCGTCTACGGTGGTAGCGGTTTGCTCCATCGTTTGCTTGGCATTGGAGTTGGCGTAATAGAAGCCGATGGCTTTTTCCTTGCCCTCGCGCATAGAGAGTACGACCTTGAAGAAACCCTCGGGGACGGTGATTTTCAAATCCTTGCCAATAGTCTTATGCTTTGTGCCCTTGTAGACCGGACCACAGACAATGTAAACACTCCCCTCCTGCTTTGCCCAACGGCGACAGGCACTCTCCAGCGTTTCCCAACCTCCAGCGTTCAGAGCATGCGTTTGCGGACAGATGTTGCTCATGTAAAAGCAATCGTTCATCGCTTTGGAGTCCCACTTCATATCTGCGGCGGGCACCATGTGGCCTCGATCGTAACCAGAACGGGTGTAGTCGGCATGCGTCACCTGATGGTTCTTGGGAAGTTTGGGGTCGGGTTCAAAATCATTAGCACGGGGAAGTGTCCCCTTAGCCTCGTCTGCCGTAAGTTCCCACGCCGCCCAGTTGGGATTGTTGTGCTCACGATTGAACGAGAGCGTGAAGCCCGTATGCTCCACAATGCGCTCGGGAGTGTGCTTGAGACGACCTGGGAGTTCGAGTTTGCGCCCCGCAACCTTGTTTACCGCCTGTTTGGAAGTCGCCTCAACTTCTTCAGCGCCCTCTTTCACCGACTTAACTACATCCTTGTGGATGCGCTTTGCCTCCTTTGAAATATCTGAAGCGGCATCGTCGAGATAGTCCGTAACATCGTCAACATAGTCAGAAGTTTTGTCAACAACCTTGTCGGTCTTATCGACCACTGCACCCAAACCGAGGGCGCGCATTTCGGATTTCTTACAGGTGTAGCCCCAAATGCCAAGGGCAAGGAGGAGCAGAAGGGGAATGATTATTTTTTTCATTTTTGGCTTGGAGGATTGGCACAGCGATGGTACCGCTGTGGAGCAAACAAAAAACTTAGACGGAATGGGTAATAACTATTAAGATTGGCAGTCGGCGCAAATGCCTTTGAGCACAAAGTTGGCAGAGGAGAGCGAAAAGCCCGGGGGAAGGATGACTTCGGGGACTGCGACATCGTGCAGACAGAGGGTGCGCTGACACTTCTCGCAATAGAAATGCACATGGAAGTCGGAAAGACTGTGCTCATGGGTTGCGCCACAACGGCAATGCTCTTCACAGAGGGCGTACTTCGTTTGTCCGCTACCGTCCTCCACTTGGTGCACAAGATGTTGCTCAAGAAACAGGTTAAGGGTGCGGAAGATGGACGAGCGGTCTACCGTTTTCAATTCTGCTTCGAGCGTCATCAGCGAAACCGCACAATCCTTTTCCTGCAAAGCACGCAGAATGAGGATGCGCACGGGAGTCGGACGGATGCCACGAGCATTGAGTATTTGAGTTTGAGCCGTCATCTAAAATTTCAGATTTTGAGAAAACAGAAGAGCAGCACCAAAGTCCATTCGGCGCTGCCCTTTATTTTTTGTTGCGGTTATTGTTCTACCACTTCTACATAGTCCGCCAAGCGCTTGGCTTTGTCGCGTACCTCATCGAGGTTTGCGTCAAGCGGAGCATTTACCACGACAACACCCATGCGACGGCCTACGCGCGTAGTGGGTTTGCCGAAGATGCGAAGGTCGGCATCTTCTTCACAAGTGAGTTCAAGTCCCTTATATGCGGGGGCATTTTCGCTGGCGAAAGTAGAGAGTATCACGGCACTCGCACCAATGCGCATCTGCTTGATGCAGGGGATGGGCAAACCGAGAGCGGCGCGGAGGTGGAGCTCAAACTCGTTGAAGTTTTGCGTACCTGCAAGCGTCACCATACCCGTGTCGTGCGGACGGGGTGAAAGTTCAGAGAAGTACACACCATTTTCGTGTGAGAGGAAGAATTCTACGCCCCAAAGGCCCGCACCTGTAAGCGCTTCAGTCACCTTTGCTGCCATCTCTTGCGCCTCCTTCAAATGCTCGGGAGCAATTGCTGCAGGCTGGAAACTTTCGCGGTAGTCCCCACCCTTTTGAACGTGACCAATGGGCGGACAGAACAATGTAGGACCACCCTTCTGCGTTACCGTAAGGAGGGTAATTTCGCTGTCAAACTTGATAAACTCTTCGATAATGAGTTCCTTGAGGTCGCCACGACTACCCGAGATACCGTATTCCCAAGCGTGTTGCAAATCGTCGGCACTCTTCACAACGCTCTGCCCCTTACCCGATGAAGACATCAAGGGTTTCACCACACAGGGGAAGCCAATCTGCTGGGCAGCAGTCTGGAGTTCTTCAAAGGTAGTGGCATAGAAATACTTTGCCGTCTTCAATCCCAATTCCTTCGCAGCGAGGTCGCGAATCGCCTTGCGGTTCATCGTAAAGTTTACGGCACGCGCAGAGGGAGTTACCTGAATGCCTTCAGCCTCAAAGTCGTAAAGGCGCTCGGTGCGGATGGCCTCAATTTCAGGAACGATGATGTCGGGACGGTGCTTGCGCACGGCTGCTTCAAGTGCTTCGCCGTCGAGCATAGAAAAGACTTCATACTCATCAGCCACCTGCATTGCAGGAGCGCCGGGGTAAGAATCACACGCAATGACATGCTGACCAAGTCGCTGTGCCGCAATGGTGAATTCCTTACCGAGTTCACCGCTACCAAGAAGAAGGATTTTTTTCATAAGTGCTTATCAAGAGTCGTTGACTCCTATTGTTTTGAGTAGTCGTTAAAAATAAAGCAACGCAGAGAGGTTCTGCGTTGCAAATTTATAAATAAAAAATGAGTTATTCACGAATTCGGATAACTTTACATCATGCTTTCAGAAGCACGACTGCCTTTTCTCCTTGAGGAGTAGAGAAATTCGCCACCTCTAATTCAGGATTTTGGGGACGATAAGCGCGCGCGAAAGCACGCAAATTCTGAAGCACACGCTGACTGGGGGAAGAAGAAAGAGGAGTAGAATCGTTCATAGGCTACTGCGGTTTATGGGTTTCTGTAATAGAAACGCAGGAAGAACGATTTTAGTATAAGCGGGCAAAGATTTTTTATTTTATAAAAATCATAGACGCTATAGAAACGGTAGAACCTTTTGAGGCGAAAATTATTAGTAATGTAATTTAAAATAGGTTACTAATAATTTTTTTTAGGTTACTAATAATTTTCACCACAATAGGTTTATTTTTTAAGGAGTATAATTTATTCCCTAATTATGTACAGTTTGATAATGTCTTGCTTCAATCACTTCACCACAACCTCATCGGCAAACACCCAACCTCCCCTTGCTGCGGGCGGTGCTTGGATGCGGAGGTAACGCGCGCGGATTTTGCCCTTCCAAGTATAGGTTTGGCAGGTCGTTTCATCCGTTCCGTCGAATGTCTGTCGCGCCACTTCGGTAAAGTTCTTACCATCGTCAGAAACGAGAATGATGTAGGCACTCGGGGCATAGATTTCGGCACCCGGAGCGTGCATGAAGCCCGTAGCGATAGAGCGCACCGTTTGCACCTCTTCAAGGTCGATGGTCACATCAAAGCGCTTGCCACCAATAAATCCCTGCCAACGCTGATCAGAATGTGTCCAACCGCCGCGAAGTCCGTCGGAGAGCGTGCTTGCTCCCGCCGCGGGATAATAAGGTGAGAAGGGCAAATTATAAGTTACCGTTGCGCCCAAAGCTTTGTGAGATATAGGCGTGAGATACTCCTTACGCAAACCGATTTCGGTGTGGAGGTCAAAGGTGTTTGTGCCTTCTGTGCGCAACAAGTCGCACACTGCTACGGCGCGCTTGCGGAAGTCGGCAAACGCCTCGCGACCTTCGCCATTCCAACCTATCTCTGCGAGCGCCAAAGCACGGGGGTAAAGCATGTATTCGGCATGTGCCACCGTGGGGATGTATTCTGCCCAGAGATTTCCCTGAACGCCACACACCGCCTTGCGTTCCTCTGCGTTCAGTTCCTCCATAGACACGAAGCGATAGACTTGTTCCAAAGGCAAATAGCCTCCTATCGCCTCGGGTTGGAAG
Organism: Alloprevotella sp.; assembly: GCA_045631665.1. GTDB lineage: Bacteria > Bacteroidota > Bacteroidia > Bacteroidales > Bacteroidaceae > Alloprevotella. The sequence continues at coordinate 25,950 of JAZQVD010000052.1, read as the reverse complement.
GGCGGTGCATCCTGATAGTAATCTAAATAGCAATATGCCCCAGGCGTGAGAATCACTTTGAGGTTGCGCGCTGCCGCCTCGCGGGCCAATTCCGTAGAGCGCCAGTTCATGATGTGCGTACCGGGCGCTAAAGTATCGGCCATCACCTCATCCCATCCCACAAGCGTGCGACCGTGACGCGCAAGGAAGGTATTCATGTGGCGAATCAAGTGTCCCTGCAACGCATTCACATGGTCGAGCCCCAACTCGCTGGCTTTGCGCTGACAGAGTGGGCAATCCTTCCACGCCGCCTTGCCTGCCTCGTCGCCACCTACATGAATGTATTGCGAGGGGAAGACGTCCATGACTTCCAACAGGATGTTTTCAAGAAAATCATAGGTCCCGGCATTTCCCGGACAGACATCGGCTGCACCCTTGGGGTCATGCGTACACGAAAATTCGGGATACGCCGCCAAAGTTTCTTCGGAATGTCCCGGCATTTCGATTTCGGGTACAATATTTATATTGCGCGCACGCGCATAAGCCACTAATTCGCGCAACTCCTCCTGCGTGTAATAACCGCCATAGGCTGCCGAGTCGCCCTCTGTGGCATAGGCGCGATCGCCATTCCACCATTCTTTCCAACTTGCCTTCGTGCGCCACGCCGCCTGGCTTGTCAAACGCGGATAGCGCTTTATCTCCATGCGCCAACCCGCAGCGTCGGTAAGATGCAGGTGAAGCGTGTTCATCTTATGACGTGCCAAAATATCAATTTGGCGTTTGAGGTGCGAGAGTGGGAAGAAGTGGCGCGACACATCGAGCATGATGCCACGCCAGGCATAAGCGGGGGCATCAGAAACCTCAACGCAGGGCAAAGTCCCCTTCTCCGAGCGCAACTGCAAGAGGGTGGCTGCCGCACAAGTCACCCCACCCTCTGCGCGAGCGTAAATAATCAACGAGTCGGGCGTGATGCGCAACTTATACGCCTCATCATTGGGCGCATCAGGATAGGGTTGAATTTGACAAACACCCTTTTGCGCACGGGGAGTGGAAACCTCAAGCGCCTCACAAAGCAGGGGTGTTGGCGCAGGTGCACCAGCGGCAACCGTAGGAGAAAGTTGGGGCGAGAGCGTAAAGGTTTTCTTCGACAACTCCCGCATGGATTGCGGCATCGGTAAGAGGGTCTGCGCGCTTAGCGTAAGGGCGAGCGCACCAACACAGGAAAGTAAAAGTCTTTTCATAATTCGTAGGTACTTACACTGCAAATATACGAATTTTGGCAATAATACAGCAACCGTCGCTCTACTCTATTTCGTCGCGCCCCAATGTAACAATTTTTCGCCATTATCGCGCCGTTCGCCTCGCCCACCCTAAAAATCGCGATTTGCATTTCGCTCAAAAATGTATTATCTTTGCATAGCAGAAAGGGAGGCATTACCGTGCGCGGTAATGCCTCTTTTGTATGTAGTTGACATTCAATAAAATACAAACCGCAACAGTTGCCGAATACATGGGACTTTGTGAAAACTATTAGTAACCTTTTTCAAATTAGGTTACTAACAATTTGAAAAAGGTTACTTGTAGATTTTTCTACGTGAGATATGCGCGTTAAATTTTCTTAAATAATCTTAAATATTTGAAGACTAAAGTCTAAAGACAAGAGTCAAAAGGATTGAAATTTTTAGTCTAAGATTTAAATATTCAGAAGCGCAAGTCGTCTCAAGTAAAAATACGCGAACCACGACCCATTATCTCCACGTTTCTAACGATATCGAGAAGCGAAAATTTGGTAACCGTTTGAGTATCAATAGCAGTTGCATTTTTGACAGCATTTTTCAAAAATGCGCAAATAGAAAAGCGCTTTGCGGGTACTGATTCGGAGTAAAAACAAAAAAGGCAGTCCCGCAACTCTCGTCGCAGAAACTGCCTACACCAATCCACTAATTACAATGTCCTTTAATCAAGTTAAAGGGGAATTGTCAAACCAAGAGCAATGTTGGAGTTCGCATCCTTTGCAGTCATAATTTCTGCGGGCGAACTACCAATCAAACGGTCAGAGCCGATATAGAATTTCGCAATCTTTGAGTTCAAACTCAACATAGCACCCATTGTGAAACCTGTTGAGGTAGCAGATGCGTTTGCATTCAATTCCAACCACTTCAAGGGGCGAAGGTTTGCAGAAACCATACCCTGATGCCAAGAATAATCACCGTAGAAGCGACCTGTATAGAGTACGCCGACGCTAAAATTACGGTATACGGGAAGTGTATATTCTGCGCCCGCATTTACAGTAGCAGCAAGTGTTTGGCTGATGCTCTTATCACCGTCGTCATAGAGTGCGAAAAGGTTTTCAAGGTCTTTCTGAAGGTCTTCAAGTCCTGCGTCGATGGGATTTACACCATTAACAAGTTGCTGACCACTATGTTCGAAACCATTAAATTCATATTCACCAGCAGAAGTACCTGTATGTACGTTGTTCCAATTGATGAAACCGAGGTCTGTTACACCTGCGCTCAACACGAGGTCATCAGTCAACTGATAAGTAGCACCGAGGTCAACAGCAAGACCTAAACCCGCGAGGCCAAATGTCATATCGTTGAAACCCTTGATACGCTTACGACCATCTGCAGAAACAGCATTAGAATATTTCACCTTGCTATCCAAAAGTGCCGCCTCAATGTGCATGTCACCATTTACCTTCCAGTAGAAGTTAGTCGGGTCGTTAGGAGTAGGCAATTGCTTCTCAAGATACAAATTCTTGACATTAAAGTCGGCATAGGCAGCGCCCAAAAGCACCTTAACCTTTGCACCAATGCGCAACTTTTCGTTGATGTTGCGAGCATGACCAAACGCCAATTCCATGTAATTCTGAGTGTTCACAGTAAGGTCCTTGATGTGGTAAGTGCTTGCCTCACCTTCTTCCTTTGCAAACTTAAAGAATTCATAGGGCACTGAGGTATTAACAGCAGAACGCATGTTGAGTTCAATAAGGTTTGAACCGCCGAATGCCTTAAAACCTACAGAGAACAGGTTGTAGTTCAAATAAAAGTCGAAGGTATTTTCAGGTTCCAAGTCATTGAGGAACGTGTTCTTATCCACCTTTGAATCCATGAACGATACGTAGTCATTGTCAGAACCGTCGTTGACTTCATAAATAAAGTTACCGAGACCCACATTACCCGTAGCGCCAACATTCACTTGTCCCATAAGCGCAGAAGCATACGAGTCATTCAGGTAAGCAGGGTTCATCTGATGACGGAAGTTCGAAGACTTTGAGAAGTAAGACGAACGGAATTCCTGAGCTACTGCCGGTATGACACATACCAACAAAGCAAGTGTTGCAACACTCTTAAGGATAAAGTTTTTCATGATGCTGTGTGTTTAGCTGGACAGCCACGCTGTTTGAACTGAGTTGCAGGCGGACATCCAAATTATAATAAATGTTAACTGCGCTTCAAAATTAAGAATATTCCTTAACAAAACAAAAAATTCTCCGGCAAATTCCTGCCGGAGAACCTTATTTATAATTTATAGTCACTATTTTGCTGTCGGGAAGCGTTTTTCCTTGCGCTACGGTGAGAGGCATTTTACACTCGTAGTGCTTAACGCCTCACAAGGTTTACTTCAACTTTGCGAGCGCTTCCTTAATGCGACGGATTGCCTCAACAATATTTTCGTCGCTGGTAGCGTAACTCATGCGGAAGCATTCGGGAGAACCGAAAGCGTCGCCGCCTACGGTTGCCACATGACCTACTTCAAGAAGGTACATAGCGAGGTCCATAGAGTTGTTGATAACATGTGTGCCGTCGGTCTTTCCGAAGTAGCTGCTGCACTTAGGGAAGAGGTAGAAGGCACCTGTGGGATTGTTTACCTCAAGTCCGGGAATCTGCTTGGTGAGTTCCACGATGAGGTTCTTACGGCGTTCAAACGCCTGGCGCATTTCTTCTACGCAATCCTGAGGACCGGCGAAGGCTTCGGTAGCTGCCACCTGGCTTACAGAACAAGGACCTGAGGTGTACTGACCCTGGAGCTTGTTGCACGCCTTTACAATCCAGTCGGGACCAGCGAGGAAACCGATACGCCAACCTGTCATGGCATACGCCTTTGACACGCCGTTGATAATCACTGTGCGTTCCTTCATTCCTTCGCATGAAGCGATAGATGCGTGTGCGCCTATATAATTAATGTGTTCGTAGATTTCGTCAGAGATAACTACAACGCGTTCGTGGCGACGGAGCACTTCTGCAAGCCCTTCAAGTTCATCCTGTGTATAGACAGAACCTGTGGGGTTACTGGGTGAGCAGAGAATAATCGCACGAGTAGCGGGAGTAATTGCCGCTTCGAGCTGCGCAGGAGTAATCTTGAAGTCCTGCTCAATACCTGCCTCAATATATACAGGGGTTGCATCAGCAAGAAGTACCATCTGGGGATAGCTTACCCAGTAAGGAGCGGGGATAATCACCTCGTCGCCCTTGCCTGCAAGCGCCATTACGGCATTACATACGCACTGCTTCGCACCGTTTGAGCAAGAGATTTGCGCGGGCGTGTAGTCGAGACCGTTTTCGTTCTTCAACTTTGCGCAGATTGCTTCGCGGAGGGCGGGATAACCGGGCACGGGAGAGTAGCGAGAGAAGTTGTCATCAACAGCCTTCTTTGCCGCTTCCTTAATATGGTCGGGCGTGTTAAAGTCGGGTTCACCTACAGAAAGGTTGATGATGTCAAGACCTTGCGCCTTGAGTTCGGCGCTCTTCTGAGACATAGCAAGCGTTGCCGAAGGGGCAAGGCGATTAAGAGTTGCTGAAAGTGTCTGCATAGTATTTTAGTTTGTATAAGTTGACAAGTTTTTAGTAAACGAGTAGACAAGAGAGTTACAAGGTGCTGGTAGTTCTACCGCTCATTTCAGTATTCTTGTATCTCGATGAGTTTACTTGCGGTCGCCAAAAATGCGGAGGAGGTAGAGGAAGAGGTTGATGAAGTCAAGGTAAAGCGTGAGGCTGCCCATCAACGCCAACTTCATGGTTGATTCGTTCATCTCTGCGCCGTGCATGAGGAACATGTTCTTAATCTTCTGCGTGTCGTAAACCGTAAGACCTGAGAAAATCAACACTCCGACGTAGGTGCAAATCCACATGAGCATGGTGCTTTGGAGGAAGAGGTTTACCACAGTAGCAATGAGCAACCCGATGAGTGACATCATAAGGAAGCGTCCAAAACCACTTAAGTCTTTCTTGGTGAAGTAACCGATGAGCGACATCGCGCCGAATGTACCTGCTGTAATGAAGAAGGTTGAGGCGATTGACTGCATGGTATACGCCAAGAAGATAACAGAGAAGGTCACCCCATTAAGCACGGAGTAAAGCAAGAAGATGAGGCCTGCGGTTGAGAAGGACATGCGCTCGATGCGTGCCGTGAGATATACAACGGCTACGAACTCTGCAATCATCAATCCCCAAAAGAGAATTGAGTTTGAAACAATTGCATACACAAGACTTGTATTATAGGCGCAGTAGTAAGCAGTAAGACCTGTCACCGCAAGAGCAAGCGCCATCCAAGTGTATACCTTTTGCATCAACATTGCAAACGCCGCGGGGCGATCAATGGAACGCGAATTGTTGTAGTATGATTTCATGTAAGATGATTCCATAGATACTATGTTTTAGAGTTTAACTTTTGCGGAAAATAGTATGCTGCAAACGGCGGTCTTTGGGCGGCAAAACGGGATGAGATTTTTTTGCGAAAAATTGTAGCAGTTTTGCGTTCTTAACCCACTCCTAAAAATCAGCGGTTTACTACCCCTGAAAATTATTAGTAATGTATTTTAAATTATGTTACTAACAATTTTTCTTAGGTTACTAATAGTTTTTACTAAAAGTATTATCGTTTTTCACGCAACTAAAACACGCGCAAAAATTAGGGAGAAATTTTGCCGAAATTCAAACCTCGGTACACCCGAAAGTGATGTCGGAGGTTGCCCGTCGCAGCAACAGTAATTTACTTGAGGTGTAGGGTGTGTCCCATGCGTTCCTTCTTCGTCTTGAGGTAACGCTCGTTGTACTGGTTGGGTTCTACTTCGATGGGAACGTTCTCTACAATTTCAAGACCGTAAGCTTCAAGGCCGACGCGCTTAACGGGGTTGTTTGACATGAGGCGCATTTTGCTCACACCAAGAAGGTTAAGGATTTGTGCACCTACGCCGTAGTCGCGCAAGTCGGGGTCGTAACCCAAATGGATATTGGCGTCGACGGTGTCAAGACCTTGTTCCTGCAACTTGTAAGCCGCGATTTTTGCCATGAGACCGATGCCGCGACCTTCCTGGTTGAGGTAGAGCACCACGCCCTTGCCTTCTTCTTCCACCATACGCATGGCGCGGTGAAGCTGTTCGCCACAATCGCAACGCGCACTGCTGAAGATGTCGCCCGTAGCGCATGAAGAGTGTACGCGAACGAGGAGCGGTTCGCTGGGTTTCCACTCGCCCTTGATGAGTGCTACATGCTCGAGTCCGTTATTCTTTTGGCGGAAGGGGATGAGACGGAAGTGGCCGTAGGCAGTGGGCATATCTACTTCCTCACCCTTCTCTACGAGACATTCTTGCTTCAAGCGGTAAGCAATGAGGTCTTTGATGGTAATAATCTTTAAGCCCTCGCGCTTCGCAAATTCCTGAAGCTGGGGCATGCGTGCCATCGTGCCGTCTTCGTTCAAGATTTCAATAAGGCAAGCTGCGGGTTGGAGACCACAGAGACGCGAGAGGTCAACTGCCGCTTCGGTGTGACCAGCACGGGCAAGCACGCCACGGTCCTGCGCATAGAGCGGATTGATATGACCGGGGCGACCGAAGTCTTCGGGTTTGCTGTTGGGGTTAGCAAGCGCCTTGATGGTTTCACAGCGGTCGTGACAACTCACACCCGTTGAGCAACCCTCAAGTTTGTCCACCGTTACGGTGAAAGGCGTACCGAGCATGCTGGTATTGCGTTGCACCTGAAATTCCAAGTCCAACTGCTTGCAACGCTCCAACGAGATGGGCGCACAAAGCACACCGCGACCGTGGCGCAACATGTAATTTACCGCTTCGGGCGTACAGAGTTCTGCAGCCATGATGAGGTCGCCCTCATTTTCGCGATCTTCGTCGTCAACTACCACAAGAAACTTACCTTGCTTGTAGTCTTCAAGAGCTTCTTCGATAGAAGCAACAGTATATTTTTCTTCCATTTGAGGTAATGTATTTTAGCGTAAGAGTAAAGGTGAAAGCGCAAAGACTAAAGATGCCATGCGGAATGGTAACGGCAAGAGAAAATCTTACGATGGAGTAAACTTTTATCGTTACTCTATTATCCTTGAGCCTTCTCAAGTTCCTGTCCAATCAATCCATGCAAGCGGTCCATGCGCTTCACGATTTGCTTAATGTCTTTCATCAGGCGGAGGCGGAAACGCCAAATGCGGAGCCACATCAAGAAACCTATGGGCAAGCACACACCGACAAGAATGTTGTAACGCTTACGAGCGAAGGGATGCGTGTGAGCGTAGACGTAGATTTGGGGCAACTTATTGATTTCACGCAGAATCTGCTGGTTGCGCGAGTTCGAAAGTTGGTCGACTACTGCTTCAAGACGGTCGTTCAAGTCTTCCATAGTGTGATCCACGCGACGGCGGAAGAAGATGTGCTTATAGTTTGGCGCACGGTAAAGTTTCTTACGCTCGCGGTAGTATTGGAATTCCTCGGAGAGTTTCACCACCTCGGTGTAAAGCGCTGCATAGTCGGGTTCGTAAATAATAACCTCCTTCTTCCAAAGGTTGCGCTTCGTGCGAAGGCCGAAGAAGCGGCGGAAGAACAAGACGTAGGCATCCTTGTTAAAGACTACCGAGTCGCGGTTTGCCATTATCGTGAGGTACGTACCACAGGGCAAGAGAATCAACGGACTCACCCACGTGCCGAGCCATACGGCAATACTTCCATCGCGTGCCATTTTGAAGGCGGCGGTATCAACAATGAAGTAGGCAATAAAGATGAGTACACTCACCACGGCAGGCATACCCAATCCGCCCTTACTGATAATCGCGCCCAAGGGAGCACCGATAAAGAAGAAGAGCAAGCACGAAAGCGCCAGCGCCATCTTCTTATGCCATTCCAACCAGTGGCGGCGCACCTGTCCCTCGTTATAGTCAATCGTCTTTGACTTCCAATCGAGGTCGAAGATGTACGACTGCACAGCGTTGCGCGCGCCCTGCACAGCATTGGAAACCTTACGGCGTGTCTGCTTGGCGAGAATCGTGTCAAAGTGCGCCACGTGTTCAACTGCGGCGACGAACTTTGCAGAGTCGCGACGCAGAATTTCAGGATTGCGCAAGTACGCCCGACGCATATTGTCGTAGTAAGAAGTGCCCAAACTGTCCATCACAAGATTCATCGAGTCTACACTCTGCTCAATCTCGCGCATGTTTTTCGTCTCGGGCATGTTGCGGAGCGCCTCAGCGTCCATCATGCTAAAGTTGGCGTCGAAGTCAATGATGAACTTCTTATAGTCAAAACTTTCGCGGTCGTAAGGCATATCGGCAGTTTGCTGCAAGCCCAAACCACTTTGTCCCTGCAAACTTTCAAACTGCTCACCTTGCCAAAGTTCCAAGAAGAGGTGCATCTTATCTGCCGACATTTCCAACTTACCCGAGTCAGCCAACACAATCTGCGCACGGTCAAAACCGCGGTCGGTTTTGTAGATAATCACGTCGTAGAGCATCCCCGTTTCGGCCGTCTTACGCTGCACGAAGAGGTTTACTTTAGGCACCCCATTGTAAAACTGCCCCTCGGGAATCTCAAGCGCGGGCGACGTTTGCTTCATGCTAAACAGCAGTTGGCGCATGCTAACCTGCGCCTCGGGGGCCGCTTTATTCTGAAAGTAGAACGAAGTTCCCGTCAAGAGCAACACCACAATGAATATGGGTTGCATAATGCGTATGAGCGGCACACCCGCCGCCTTCATCGCCAGCAACTCCAGTTGCTCCGCCATGTTACCAAACGTAATCAGCGAAGCCAGCAATACCGCCAGCGGCAGCGACTGAGGCATCAGCGTGATGCCCATATACCAGTAAAAGCGAGCCAATATATCCAGCGTCAACCCCTTGCCGATAAGTTCGTCCACATAGCGCCAAGTAAACTGCATCATAAACACGAAAAGTGTGATGCAAAAGGCTGCGGCAAACACCAGCAAGAACTTCTTCAGGATGAACAGGTCTAATTTCTTTATCAGCGTCATTTTGTTTACAGAAAGGGGGCGGCAAAAAGGCATCCCCTTATTTCGGAGCAAAGATAATATATTTTTATTAAATGAAGGGGTAAGTTAAAGGGGATATTTGCTATTTGGCAAAAGGTTCAGAGAATTTCACGCTTTGCGCAGGGAAAACATCGTCGCAGAATTGACACACGGTGCTTTGCAAAAACGGGCAGGAAAAGCCCCTCCCCGCTCTATTTTAAGCAACTCAAATGTCTCAATTTCTTACCTATTTTTTGAGCGCCGAAACACGCTCCCCAATTTGCCCCATTTGCATTTCGCTTAAAAATGTATTATCTTTGCAGTGCAGGAAAGGAGGTTTTATCACACGCGGTAAAACCTCCTTTTTATTCACCTAATAATCAATGAATTACAAAACACCATTTCTCGCCAGCAAACCTATTTTTACAGAAATTAGGTTACTAAGAATTTGAATTATTAGTAATGTTGTAAGAAAAAGGTTACTTGAAATTTTTAGCAGGTCTAAAACGGGGCGTTTTAATTCTTAAATAATCTTAAATTTTCTACACCGAAAACTGACGGATTTTACGGAAAAAGTGCTCCGCAAACGCGTGAGATTTCAAAATTCCGGAGTCACTGTTTCCACGACTGAAAATACGCCAACCACGACCCATTATCTCCACGTTTCTACGGATTTTAAACACAGCAAATTTTGCTAAACCGCTTATTTTCAAGACCTAAAAAGTTTAGCATCATAAAATCACGGAGCGCGCAAAAGTTGTCAGAAAAATCAGGGCAGCGGGCATATTGCCATGAAGTATTGGCAGGTTGATAGCTGTAGCGCGGCACGTTCTTTACAGTATGCCTCTAATTTTTAACATAAAAATTGGCAACTCTGCTTTGCATATAAAATATAAATTGTTACTTTTGCGGAAAAATTTGGGCATTGTGAACAAGGGCAAAACAGGAATGCACTACGCAGGGCGTTGTAACGCCCTATCTTTGTGCGTAGTAGATAATTCAGTAGCGGCGAGCGTAAGTTCGGCGCTTGTTTTGCGTATGGGTATGAAACAGATAAAGTGCATTATTTGCACCCCCTAACGCCGTAAGACAAAAGGATAACACCACTGCCCGACACCGTCGGAGGCACATGGAGGTTATCCTTATTTTCTTTTTAATCCACCCCTATTTCACATCGCCCCAAAAGACATACGCCCTACCCTACACTCACAATCCATTAGGAAATAATTAAAACTTAAAACCCTATAACTATGAACTTTACCTTGCTCGTCACGGCTATTGTGACCGGTATTGCCTTTGTAGGTGTGGTGACAGTTTTAGCCAAACTGATTGCACCGCGCAGTTACAATGCGCAGAAGGAAGAGGCTTACGAATGTGGTGTGCCCACGCGCGGACGCTCATGGATGCAGTTCCGCATCGGCTACTACTTGTTTGCCATCCTGTTCTTGATGTTTGATGTGGAAACAATGTTCTTGTTCCCATGGGCAGTAGTGATGAAGACACTCGGTCCGGCAGGACTCTTTAGCGTGCTCTTCTTCTTGTTCATCTTAGTGCTGGGCTTGGCTTACGCCTGGCGGAAAGGAGCGCTCAAATGGCAGTAACAAAGAAACCCGTAATCAAGAATATCCCCTACGAGGAATTTAAGGACAACGAGACCTTTGAAAAGCTCGTTGCAGAGCTCAATCAAAACGGCACAAATGTCATCGTGAGCACCCTTGACGACCTTATCAACTGGGGACGCAGTAATTCACTTTGGCCTTTGACCTTCGCCACAAGTTGTTGCGGTATCGAATTTATGGCAGTCTGCGCTGCGCGCCACGACATTGCCCGCTTCGGTTTTGAAGTAACGCGTAACTCGCCCCGACAGGCGGATGTGATTCTCGTCAGCGGTACGATCACAACAAAAATGGCGCCCGTGTTGAAGCGCCTTTACGACCAGATGGCCGACCCGAAGTATGTTGTTGCCGTTGGTGGTTGTGCCATTTCGGGAGGGCCCTTTACAAAGTCATACCATGTCGTTATGGGCGTTGACAAGGTGATTCCCGTTGATGTTTATGTACCCGGTTGTCCGCCGCGTCCCGAATCATTCCTTTACGGCATGATGCAGTTGCAGCGCAAGGTGAAGGCTGAGAATTTCTTCGGCACTACCAACCGCAAGGAGACCGACCCCTACAAGGCAGAGATGGAAACTAAAAATGATGAACTCTTAAACCAGCAGGAGGAAGCGTAATGGAAACAGTAGACACTAAGATACAAGCGCCAGCAGAAGCAGTTGCTGCGCCTAAACCTGCGGTTGCAAAGCCCGCGCCTAAACCTGCTGAGCCCGCAAAGCCCGCTGAAAATGAAGTAAAGCCCATCGTTGTCGAACCCGCTGCGTTGCGCCAAGAAATGGAACGCTTAAAGGCTGAAGGCATGGACTTCCTTGAATGTCTTACAGGCGTTGACTGGATGGAAGAAGGATTGGGATGTATCTACACCCTGACCTCTACTGAAACGGGCAAGATGGTGCATGTGCAAACCGCAACCCTCGACCGCGAGAATCCCCTCCTCCCCAGCGTAAGCGACCTTTGGGCGGTAGCAAATATTTATGAGCGTGAAGTGTTTGACTTCTACGGCATCCGCTTTACGGGGCATCCCGATATGCGTCGCGTATTCTTGCGCGAAGACTGGGTGGGTTATCCTTTCCGTAAGGACGATGAGACGGAGAAAAACAATCCCCTCCGCATGACCAACGAACCGTTGGCTGACGACACGGAAGAGTTGACACTCCATGCCGATGGCACCGTAACAAGCAAGCGCAATACGATTTTTGCAGACGGTGATTATGTCGTAAATATCGGTCCGCAACACCCCTCTACTCACGGTGTGCTCCACTTCCGCGTAGCACTTGAAGGCGAAACAATTAAGAAGATTGACCCCATACTTGGATATATCCACCGCGGTATTGAAAAGATTGACGAGTCGCTCACCTATCCCCAAACGCTTGCCCTTACCGACCGTATGGACTACCTCGGTGCCATGCAAAACCGCCATGCGCTCTGCATGTGTATTGAAAAGGCACTTGGCGTAGAAGTCAGTGACCGCGTAAAGGTGATTCGCACCATGATGGACGAGTTGCAGCGTATTGACTCTCACCTGCTCTTCTTCTCTTGCTTGGCGCAGGACCTTGGGGCTACGACAGCCTTCCTTTATGGGTTCCGCGACCGCGAAAAGATTCTTGACATCTTCGAAGAAACTTGTGGCGGACGCCTCATCCTGAACTACAACACGATTGGTGGTGTGATGCACGACCTTCACCCCAACTTCGTGACACGCGTGAAGGAGTTGATTCCTTATTTGCGCAATAGTTTGAAGGAACTTCATGCCCTCTTTACGGGTAACATTATCTTCCAGAACCGTGCAAAGGGAGTGGGCGTTCTCAGCAAGGAACAAGCCATTTCTTACGGTTGCACAGGCGGTACGGGTCGTGCTGCAGGTTGGCACAACGACTTGCGCAAGACGCGCCCCTATGCTGCTTACGATCGCGTGAAGTTCAACGAAGTAGTTCGCGAGGGTGGCGATAGTTTCGACCGCTACATGATTCGTATGGACGAGATTCTTGAAAGCCTCAGCATCCTCGAACAACTCGTGGACAACATTCCCGAAGGTAGCATTCAGGAAAAGATGAAGCCCATCATCAAGGTGCCCGAAGGTACTTACTACAGTGCTGTAGAAGGTAGCCGTGGTATCTTTGGCGTAATGCTTATCAGTAAGGGCGACAAGAGTCCGTATCGTTTGCACTACCGTTCTACAGGTCTTCCCCTCGTTGCTGCGATGGACACTCTCTGTAGCGGTTCAATGCTTGCCGACTTGATTACAATCGGCGGTACGGTGGACTATATTGTGCCTGATGTGGATAGATAGATGTTAAAATGAGAAATGAGAAATAAGAAATGAAAAAGAGGCTGGCGCATTATACCTCGCACGGTCTTTCTCCTTTCTCCTTTCTCCTTTCTCCTTTCAAAAAATAGTTATGTTTGACTTCAAAATAGTTACCGAATGGTTGCACGGCGCCCTTACGGGGGTAATGCCCGAGTGGGCAGCGATTCTGACGGAGAGTGTGCTCGTTGCACTTGCCATCATTACGCTCTATGCCGTGTTTGCCATCGTCCTCATTTATATGGAGCGTAAGGTGTGTGCCTTCTTCCAATGCCGCCTCGGTCCGAACCGTGTAGGTAAATGGGGACTCTTGCAAGTGTTCTGTGACGTGTTTAAAATGTTGACGAAGGAAATTATCAACCTCCGCAACACCGACATGCTCCTCCACAACCTTGCTCCCTTCCTCGTAGTTACCGCATCCATGGTAACCTTTGCTTGTTTGCCTTGGAACCGCGGCGCGCAAATGATTGACTTCAACGTCGGTCTGTTCTTCATCCTTGCAGCCTCATCAATCGGTGTGGTAGGTATTCTCCTCGCAGGATGGAGTAGTAATAATAAGTACTCGCTCATCGGTGCGATGCGTAGCGGTGCGCAGATTATTTCTTACGAACTCTCTATCGGCATGACCATGCTCACGATGATTTGCTTGACAGGCACAATGTCTGTGCAGGGCATTGTTGAGCAGCAGTATGCCGAAGGTTGGAACATCTTCCGCGGACATATTCCTGCCGTAATTGCATTTATCATTTACTTGATTGCGGGTAATGCAGAATGTAACCGTGGTCCCTTCGACCTTCCCGAATGTGAAAGCGAATTGACAGCAGGTTATCACACGGAGTATTCAGGTATGCACTTCGGTTATTACTACCTTGCGGAATACCTCAACCTCTTCATCTGCGCAGGTATTGCGACCTTGGTATTCCTCGGTGGTTGGGCGCCCCTCCACATTGCTGGTCTTGACGGATTTAACAATGTGATGGACTTCATCCCCGGTGCCGTATGGTTTATTGGCAAGACCTTCTTCGTGGTATTCCTCCTGATGTGGATGCGCTGGACTTTCCCCCGCTTGCGTATTGACCAAATCCTTGCGTTGGAGTGGAAGTATCTCGTGCCGTTAAGTATGTTGAACCTTGTCTTGATGGCGCTCCTCGTAGCGTTCGGACTTCATTTCTAAATAAGATATGGAAGAAAAGAATTATATCGAAGGACTCTTCTGCGGCATCAAGTCACTCTGCACGGGGTTGAAGATTACGATGCGAGAGTTCTTCACTAAGAAAATCACCCAAGAATATCCCGAAAACCGTAAGGAGCTGAAGATGTTTGACCGCTTCCGTGGTGCGCTTGTGATGCCCCACAACGAGGCAAACGAACACCATTGTATCGGTTGCGGACTCTGCCAAATGGCGTGCCCCAACGGTTCTATTAAGGTGAGTAGCGAATTTTACGAAACGGAAGACGGCAAGAAGAAAAAGCGCCTTGTGAAGTATGAGTACGACCTCGGTTGCTGTATGTTCTGCATGCTCTGCACCCGTGCTTGTCCCCATAACGCTATCGAGTTTGACCAAAGTTTTGAAAATGCCGTGTTCGACCGCTCAAAACTTATCCAGGTGTTGAACAAAGAAGGTAGTAAGGTGGCGGAAAAATAGAATGATTAGGATTAAGGTTGCAAGGTTTTAAGGTTATAAGGACTGTATTCACAACGATCTCACTCTGCATAATCCTAAAAACCAAACAGCGAAGCGACCTTAAAACCTTCCAACCTCAAATTAAATATTTATGGATTCACAAAATATCATGTTTGTTGCCCTTGCGGTAATCATCTTGCTCTCGTCCATTGCAACGGTTGTGAGCAAGAGCATTATCCGTGCGGCTACTTACCTGCTCTTTGTGCTGCTGGGTACAGCTGGTTTGTACTTTTTGATGGGATACACCTTCCTCGGTTCTGTGCAAATCATGGTTTACGCTGGTGGCATCATTGTGCTTTATGTCTTCTCCATCCTCTTAACAAGCGGTCAGCAGGAAAAGCTCAACCGCGTGTATTTGATGAAGAAAGTTGCAGTAGGTATGTCCTGCATTGCGGGGCTTGCTGTGTTCATTGCCATGTTCTTCAAGCAGCAGTTCCTTGCCGCAGCACTTTCTGCTCCCAGCGAGGCAGACGCTTCCTTCATCAGCATTGAGAAGATTGGTCATCACATGCTTTCAACCGGCGAAAACGGTTACTTGCTTCCTTTCGAGGCAGTGAGTATTCTGCTGCTCGCCTGCATTGTTGGCGGATTGATTATTGCCCGTAAACGCTAATACTACGACTATGATTCAGTTAGAATATATCCTCATCATCTCGGCAGTAATGCTGTTTGCAGGCATCTACGGTTTCTTCACCAGAAAGAGCACCCTTGCGATGTTGCTTTCTATCGAACTGATGCTCAACGCTGCCGACATCAATTTTGCGGTGTTCAATCGCATGCTTTTCCCCGAAGGTCATGAAGGTTACTTCTTCGCCATCTTCGGTATTGCCATCGCTGCTGCGGAAAGCGCTATTGCCATCGCCATTATGATTAATATTTATCGTATGCTCAAAAACATTTCTGTGGATGAGTTGAAGAAAATGAAATGGTAAGCCACTATGGAATATACATTGTTCATACTCCTTTTGCCCCTCTGCTCCTTCTTGCTGCTCGGTCTTCTCGACAGTAAGATTAGCAAGACGGTGGCCGGCATTATCGGTACGATGAGTTTGGGAGCAGTAACCCTCCTCTCTTACTTCACCGCTTTCGAATACTTCACCGCAGACCGCGTGAATGGAGTGTTCGAAAAAGTAGTGCCCTACAACATTACTTGGTTGCCCCTCGGCGACTTACATTTTGACATGGGAATCCTGCTCGACCCCATCTCGGTGATGATGCTTATCGTCATCTCTACGGTGTCGCTCATGGTACACATTTACTCCTTTGGTTACATGAAGGGCGAACGCGGATTCCAGCGTTACTACGCCTTCTTGAGCCTCTTCACCATGTCAATGCTTGGTTTGGTAGTAGCCACCAACATTTTCCAGATGTACCTCTTCTGGGAACTTGTGGGTGTGTCATCTTACCTCCTCATTGGTTTCTACTACACTACTCCCGCAGCTATTGCAGCATCTAAGAAGGCGTTTATCGTAACACGCTTTGCCGACATGTTCTTCCTTGTGGGTATCCTCATCTACGGTTACTACTGCAAGTCATTCGGCTTCGATTTCAATGCAGAAGGGTTCGCGGCTGGCGCATTCATGCTCCCCACTGCCCTCGTATTGATGTTCATTGGTGGCGCAGGTAAGAGTGCGATGTTCCCCCTTCACATTTGGCTTCCCGATGCGATGGAAGGTCCCACTCCAGTCAGTGCGTTGATTCACGCGGCGACGATGGTTGTTGCCGGTGTGTTCCAAATCGCGCGCCTCTTCCCCCTCTGGATTCAGTATGCTCCCGAAGCAATGACTATCGTAGTTTGGGTGGGTGTGATTACCGCATTCTATGCCGCAGCTGTTGCTTGCGTACAGAGCGACATCAAGCGCGTGTTGGCATTCTCTACAATCTCGCAGATTGCCTTCATGATGGTAGCACTCGGCGTCTGCCTTCCCGGCGAACACGGCGCTGTGATTGACAACCATGCCAGTCTTGGTTACATGGCTTCAATGTTCCACCTCTTTACCCACGCGATGTTCAAGGCGCTCTTATTCCTTGGCGCAGGTTGTATCATCCATGCTGTTCACAGCAATGAGATGTCGGCGATGGGTGGACTCCGCAAGTACATGCCCATTACGCACATCACCTTCCTTATTGCGTGTCTTGCCATTGCGGGTATTCCTCCCTTCTCAGGATTCTTCTCAAAGGACGAAATTCTCACGGCATGCATGCATTACAGTCCCGTTGTGGGTTGGATTATGACGGGCGTTGCAGCAATGACGGCGTTCTACATGTTCCGCCTTTACTTCGGAATTTTCTGGGGTACGGAAAACAAGGAACTCCATGCACACCACACGCCCCACGAAGCGCCCCTTGCGATGACACTCCCCTTGATTGTCCTTACTTGCATTACGCTCGTTGCGGGCTTCATCCCCTTCGGTCATTTCGTAAGTGCATCAGGTGAAGCGTATGACATCCATTTGGATTGGACAGTTGCCGCTACAAGCATCATCGTTGCTGTTGTGTCTATTGCATTGGCAACTTACATCTACGCTGGGCAGCGCCAGCCTGTGGCAGAAAAACTCCACAACGCATTCCCCCGCCTACACCGTTGGGCATTCAAGCGCTTCTATCTTGACGAGGTGTATCAGTTCGTAACACACCGCATCATCTTTGCTTACATCTCCCGCCCCATTGCCTGGTTCGACCGCAATGTAGTGGACGGATTCTTCAACTTCCTCGCTTGGGGAACTCACAAGTTGAGTTATGTTCTCCGCGGTCTGCAAAGTGGTTCCGTGCAGATTTATGCACAGGTGTTCCTCCTCGGCATCCTCGCAATTATTCTCATTATGATCATGTAGCCAACTATGGAAAATATTCTTTATCTCTCTACCTTTGTGTTCATCCCCTTGGTGATGCTCCTTGGTTTGTGGTTGGCGAAAAACGTCAATCAAGTGCGTGGCGTAATGGTAGCAGGTAGCACAGCGCTCCTTGCCCTCTCCATTCACCTCACCGCTCGTTTCTTGGGCGACCGTGCAGCGGGTGATACCGCAGAAATGCTTTATACGGGCGCCATCTCATGGTTTGAACCACTTAACATCTGCTACTCTGTAGGTGTCGACGGAATTTCTGTGGCAATGATTCTGCTTTCTGCAATCATCGTGTTTACAGGAACCTTTGCTTCTTGGCAACTCAAACCGCTCACGAAGGAATACTTCCTTTGGTTTACCCTCCTCTCTATGGGTGTGTTCGGTTTCTTTATCAGCATCGACATGTTTGCGATGTTCATGTTCTACGAAATCGCCCTCATCCCCATGTACCTCTTGATTGGTGTTTGGGGTAGTGGTAAGAAGGAGTACTCAGCCATGAAACTCACCCTCATGTTGATGGGTGGTTCAGCCTTCTTGATGTGTGGTATCTTCGGTATCTACTTCGACTCGGGGGCTTCTACCATGAACATCCTCGACATTGCCAAGAATGGTGTAGCGCTCGACAATCAGTACTTGTGGTTCCCCATGACCTTCGTAGGTTTTGGTGTGCTCGGCGCCCTCTTCCCTTTCCACACATGGAGTCCTGACGGTCACGCCTCTGCTCCCACTGCGGTGTCAATGCTCCACGCAGGTGTATTGATGAAACTCGGGGGCTACGGTTGCTTCCGTATTGCCATGTACCTCATGCCTCAGGCGGCGCACGAACTCGGTTGGATTTTCCTCATCCTCACTGGTATCTCTGTAGTTTACGGTGCCTTCTCAGCATGCGTACAGACCGACTTGAAGTACATCAACGCTTATTCTTCAGTGTCTCACTGTGGTCTCGTGCTCTTCGCCATCTTGATGATGAACGAAACTGCCTGCACAGGTGCCGTACTTCAGATGTTGAGCCACGGTTTGATGACTGCGCTCTTCTTCGCCCTCATCGGTTTCATCTATGGTAGAACACACACGCGTGACATCCGCGAACTTTCAGGTTTGATGCGCATCATGCCTTTCCTCTCTATCTGTTATGTGATAGCCGGTTTGGCAAACCTCGGTCTCCCAGGTTTGAGTGGATTCGTAGCAGAAATGACCATCTTCGTAGGTTCGTTTGAAAACACAGGCGTCTTCTACACTACGCTCACCGTCATTGCATGTACGAGTATCGTGGTAACAGCGGTGTACATCCTTCGTCTTGTCGGCAAGATTCTTTACGGCACTTGCACAAACGAGCACCACCTCCACCTTACGGATGCAACTTGGGACGAACGCTTCTCTGTCATCTGCCTCATTGCTTGCGTTGCAGGTCTTGGTATCGCCCCGCTTTGGGTGAGCAACTTGATTGGCGATGGCGTAGCGCCTATCATTAATCAGTTGGACAAATTCATTGGTTTGAACCCGTTTATGTAAAGAGGTTGTAAGGTCATAAGGTTTTGAGGTTGTAAGGACCATGCGGACTTAAGTTTCCAGTGTGTCTTTCCCCTTATAACCTTAAAGCGAAGCGACCTAATAACCTCCCACCTTAATTAGTTATGGATTATTCACAATTCTTATCAATGCACGCCGAGCTTTCGCTCCTTGCAGTGATTCTCATACTCTTTGTTGCGGACCTCTTCATGTGTCCCGACAAGAAGAGCGGGAAGGGTGTTTACAACACCTGCTTGCCCATCATCCTTCTGTTGGCGCATGCGGTGATCAACCTCTTGCCTTGTGCAGGATGTGGCACCTCTGAAACTTACACTGCCTTTGGGGGCATGTATGTACACACACCTATGATAACGGTGGTGAAGAGCATCCTTTCCGTTGGTACCCTCATCATCTTCTTGATGGCACACAAGTGGCTCAGCCGCGAGGAAAACTTGGTGAAGCAAGGCGAATTCTACCTGCTCACACTCTTCACCCTCCTCGGTATGTTCTTCATGATCTCCGCGGGTCACTTCCTCATGTTCTTCATCGGTCTTGAATTGGCATCCGTACCCATGGCGGCAGTCGTAGCGTTTGACAAGAAGCGCTACGAAAGTGCTGAGGCCAGCGCGAAGTTCATTCTCCTCGCCCTCTTCTCTGCAGCACTCATGCTCTACGGTATGTCGTTGCTCTATGGCGCGACAGGTACACTCTACCTCGAACCTATGGGACAGGCATTGGCGGCAACTTCATGGACACCGCTTACCGTCGCAGGTCTTGTGCTCATCATCTCAGGTTTGGGCTTCAAGATTTCACTCGTTCCCTTCCACCTCTGGACTGCCGACACTTATCAAGGCGCGCCCACAGTGGTTACGGGTTATTTGAGCGTCATCTCAAAGGGCGCAGCAGCCTTTGCCCTCTTTGCGATTCTCGTAAAGGTATTTGGCAGTGCGCAGTATGTTGAGATGTGGAACGACACCTTCTTCTGGCTCATCATCCTCTCCATTACATTGGCAAACCTCTTTGCCATCCGTCAAAACAACCTCAAGCGCTTCATGGCGTTCTCTGCCATCTCACAGGCAGGTTACCTCGTTTTGGGCGTGATGGACGGTTCTGCACAGGGCATGACCTCCCTGGTGTTCTACCTCTTCGTGTATATGGCAGCCAACCTCGGTGCCTTTGCCGTGATGAGCAGCATTGAGGAAAACAGCGGTAAGATTAACATCAGCGACTACAACGGACTTTACAAGACCAACCCCAAGTTGGCATTCCTCATGACGCTTTGCCTCTTCTCGTTGGCAGGTATTCCTCCCTTCGCAGGTTTCTTCTCGAAGTTCTTCATCTTCATGGCAGCGTTCAAGGGCGGACACATCTTGCTCGTCTTCATTGCCCTCGTGAATACGGTAGTATCACTTTACTACTACCTCCTCATCGTGAAGGCGATGTACATTCAGCCCAACGAGTCGCCCATTGCCACATTCCGTTCCGACAATTACACCCGCCTTGCACTCGCTCTTTGCACCGCAGGTGTCATCTTCCTCGGCATCGCCAGCATCGTGTATAATTACATTGATGCGTTGAGCTACGGATTACTTTAATCCGCTGGGAATATAAAACAAAAATCGTGCCATTCTACCTTAGAGTGGTACGCTTTTTGTATATATACCATCCAACTCACATAGGGAGTAAATTTAACAGAGGTCATATGCAATTTATAAAAAACATACCTGTAACTTTTTCGTTAACAAAATTATACATAAATTTGCAGTGTCTTTCAGTTACAACTACGCAGAGGCGTAGCATCCACGCCGAAACCTCTAACCGATTTCTACAAATGACAATCAATGTTAGAGGTGGTTGGGCGGGAACAGGAAAGACTGACATATAAAAGGCGTTTACTTACGCACTGTTTAGGACTCTCTGAAATCTAGCAAATTTACAGAATAATTGTCTTGAGCATTGCAACGGTAGATGTCCATAGGGTATGGTTATATTTGCCATAATGTAATCGTCATGATTGTATCCATTTGGATGCAGTCGCGCGTTGCATTTAAGGGCATGCATATATCGCATATTCGGCGTGGACTCTAGCGTTGTCTGTTCAACAATTATAGGCAATTGCTAGAGCCTCAGAGAGTGGAACGGACAACCGTCGGTTCCACGCTTGAACCGAAATATAAAACATACTACACTGATAATCAGTAATACATCAACGGGAACTCTATGAATTGATACCATAAAGTTCCCGTTATTTTTTATTTTCCCAAGTTGTGTGATATTTTATAGATATGCACGATTCTTGGTCGGTAAGTCGAAAAATAATTGAGTTACCGATAAAGAATCGAAAGATTTTGCTTACCTTTGCATAAACTTAAATGATTACGATATGAGTGAGGTTATCATAGGTAGAAAGGCAGAGCAGGAAATTTTGCGTCAGCGTATTGAATCAAAGTCTCCAGAACTTATTGCTATTTATGGCAGACGCCGTATTGGTAAGACCTATCTGGTAAGACAATATTTCAATGATACATTCAGTTTCTACTCCACCGGTATTTATCAAGGTACGAAGAAGGAACAACTTGGTGAGTTCACTCGTCAGTTAGAGCATTATTCGGGTCGTAAATGGAAAGTTGCAAAAGATTGGTTTGATGCATTTGCTCAGTTGCGTGAATATCTTGAGTCTATTGACGGAGATAACCCCATTGTCGTTTTTCTTGATGAATTGCCTTGGATGGATACTCAAAAGAGCCGATTCATTAAAGCATTTGAATATTTCTGGAACTCATGGGGCGCGACTAACAATCGTTTGAAACTTATCGTTTGTGGCAGTGCAACCACTTGGATGCGAGAGAATGTGCTTTCAGATAAGGGTGGATTGTATAATAGAACCACTCGAAGTATCTATCTCGCACCATTCTCACTATATGAGACAGAGCAGTATCTTATATCACGAGGAATAAATTGGAATCGCTACCAGATTGCAGAATGTTATATGATACTTGGTGGCACACCTCTTTACCTTCAGATGCTTGAACGAGACAAGAGTCTGACGCAAAATGTAGATAATCTTTTCTTTGTGCAAAATGCACCGCTTTCACGAGAGTATAACTTTTTGTTCCGTTCTCTCTTCAACGAGGCCACATTACACAAACAGGTTATTGAGGCATTGGCAAGTAAGGCATCAGGATTGACTCGTACAGAAATTATGGATGCTACTAAAATTGAAGATGGTGGAGCCTTAACCAAAGCACTGCGTAACCTCTGCGATTGCGACTTTATTCGTCAATATACAGCATTTGGTAAGACAGAGCGAGGAACGATATATCAATTAACAGATTTGTTCACGTTGTTTCACCTCCGCTATGTAAAAGGATATCGTGGCCAGGATGAGAATCATTGGCAAAACATGATTGACTCTCCATCTCGTAGAGCGTGGAGTGGTTATTCATTTGAACAGTTGAGTTTACACCATATTCGACAGATTAAACAGAAGTTGGGAATTAGTGGTGTACAAAGTGATATATGTGGTTGGAAGGGTGATGGAGCACAAATAGACCTGCTCATTGATCGCAGAGACCAGACTATCAACTTGTGTGAAATGAAGTTCTCACAAGGTGAGTATGAAATCACCAAACAGTACGATGAACGTTTGCGAGAGCGTGCTGAGATTTTCCGTTCTGCAACAAAAACACGTAAAGCAATACATCAGACATTTGTAACCACATACGGCCTTAAAAAGAACATGTATAGCGGAACCGTACAAAGTGAAGTTGTATTGGATGACTTATTTGTAGAGTAATCTTTGTGAAGTTTGTAAATAAAAAACCGATGCATATTATCGTAAATGAGCACGTTGAGATGGAATATTATAAACGATGCTTAGAGCAAATAAACAGCAAATATTCGCTGGACACAGAGATAAACAAATATACAATCATCGACATATGTGATCTATGCATTGAAACATTAGTGCAAGATTTTACTACTATATTGGATAGATATAGGAATCCGCAAGATATATTTCAATTTCTGTTGCTATATTCTAACTTGGCAACAGAAAAACACCGATCAGAGGAGACACTCATATTGATGCAAATGTGTCGATATGTATTTATGCTTATACCCCAATTAAATCTATCGTACAAAGCTGCACCGATAATTGATGTAGAGAGATTAGAGTTGTCAGACATCTTCTTTATAACAAAAATGATTGACATGCTATCTCAACAAAGAGCCATTCAATTAATGAATGACGAATGTGTTTTTAAGCTAGAGCGCAATGTGTGTGCGTTCGCTTTAACTTATATGGATGATTCGTTAGTAAACGCACATAAATATCTAAAAAACATCACCCAGAATAAGCCTTTATTCCAGAAGCATTGTTTTACTTTCAATTTATTAAAAGACTTTCGAGATGAATTATATAATGCTTTTGGAGATGTTACTGATGAACTTTGTGAAATAGTTTGCAACACACAGCCTTCATACGTTTGTCTTGATGATATTTCCTTTGGCGAATTCAAGGATATTATTGAGGGACATATTCCCGAAAGATTGCAAATCCTTCAAGTTATAGACATAACCCAATTGGTCGAGAAGTATCCTGATAGTGCCTTTCTGCAAGGCCTACTATTTACCCATAATAATTCTGATATAAAATCCGCTATTAAAAAACCGTATGACAAAGATTTAAGAACACGATATAGACCGCTGATTGAATTTAGCATTGATGGGAACAAAAAATACTATATTACCCCATATATGTTTCATGAGGCAATAGAGGAAATATGTGGAAATATGCTACCATTACAAGTAATTCCAGATGAATGGTCTTCTAATAGAATAATGAGAACTTTTTCCAAGAAACTATTTCAAGAACATGACAAGTGGTTAGAAGATTTAGTTGATGAAATACTCAATCATAATGGATATCCATTCTTGAGGAATAAAAAGTCTATTAACAACATTTCGTTAGAAAAGGCCATTGCTTTCCTTGACTCTCATTGCTTCTCGAATCGTCATGTGGGTGAAATAGATTTTATAGTCATAGATGACTTAAAACATGTAGTTTTTGTTATAGACGCCAAACTAATCAAAACAAGATATCATCTTCAATCTTTTGCTGCAGATAATTCCAAATTTGTGCAAGAGGGTGGATATGATGAAAAACTCTCATTTAAGGTGGATTGGGTTAAAAAGCATCTATATGATGTTGGACAAGAATTGGGATGTGATTGTTCAGACTATTCTGTGCAAGGAATATTCGTTACAGAGACCTTTGTATATTATAGTGTCTTGTCACAATTCCCGATAATCCCCATCGCATGGTTAAATGCATACATTGAAACTAATGATAAATTATGCTTTTTACGACGATAGCCTACTTCTCGCAGGCTATCGTCGTGTTAGGACTTAACTATAAAGGTTGGTAACAAACTTATTCAATTGTTTCTCTAATTTTTCAGTATCCACAGATTTTGACTTTAATTCAATTATTTGGGAAACTATATCTTCAACAATCTTACGTTCCTCAGAAGTAGGAATAACAATAGGGAGAGGTTTTAGCTTCTCCAATTTCACTTGGGGGAACACACGCCCACCTTCTTTGACATTTTGTTCATAAATATTTCGCAGGTATTGTGAATTTAATAAGCCACATAAGTACTCATATGTAATGACTCCTTTGTATTTATCCTTTATTATTCCTGCTTGAATCGTGTTTCCGAAAAACGTTCTAGTTGACAATATAGTGCCTATGAAATACGGAGCCGTCTGCCTCCAAATAAGTTTAACAGGCTCATCCATTATCTTCTTATTATAATATGTAGTTTCATTGCTCTTCAATAATGTTTCGTAATTGTAACGTAAGCACTTTTGTGGGGATAGAGAATGATAAAAAGAATTAATTTCTTTTCCTATTAAGATCGGAATATCTTGTTCATTTTCCATATGACCCAATGTTGGTTTATAAAAAAGTCGTTCTGCTAAATCATTTTTACCTTTCTGCGATAATCCCACATTGAAGCGTTGATACTTAAAACCACAATCCTTCATTTCTAGAATATTGTCAAGAATATCTTCATTATGTTTGGCGTTTCTAATGTTTTCAATAAACACATTGTTCTGAGTCATATTCCAACTTTCTTGTTCTATCTGTAGGAACTTGATATTACTCAAAATTGTTTTTGCATTCTTGACTGTTATGTCTTTTGTTAAATCAGTAAATAATGTTACAGCAGGAATCTTTGTGGCCTTGCAAAGGCATATAGCCACAGGAACCACTGCATCCATAAATATATTTTCGCCTAAATCTAGAATATGCGTTATATTAAATTCTAATAGTAATCTTCTTAAATCGCCATAACGTGGTTGTCGTAAAAAGGTATTTGGTGTGATATAACATAAGGAACCTTCTTTACAGCAAATTGACAATCCAAAGTCATAAAAGTACTTGTATATATCTTTATACCCATGTGATGTTTTAGGATATAATCTTTCATACAGAGGAACTAACTCATCAATATTGGCTCCATACGGTGGATTACCAATTACAATATCAAACCCTTCCTTGTCGTCTCGGTTGAACACATCACTGAACCAAGTGTGCCAGAGGAAGAATTTGTTATTCTCAGATGGGTCGATGTTTTTAAGTTCACGAAGGATTGAAGGATTGTATCCTTGTGCCTCTAATTGCTTATTGATGGTTTCTGCAATTTCCGCTCTCAGTTTAATCTTCTTGTCATGGTCGGAACAAGAATAATAAGAAGATAGTAACTG
>JAZQVD010000051.1:0-150066 GCA_045631665.1 Alloprevotella sp. | reverse complement strand
GGCAATAATATAGTAGTTGACCTATATAGAATTTATGCATGCATTGCCCCCGTAGGAAGGCACACTTGCCTAACCGCTGGTGAACGTAGTGAACCTGCGGATTAGGGATAACAGTTGAGTTTCTCTATCGGTCCCCGTAGGGGGGCCCACAACGACCGGATAAGTTAAAGCAATTTGTAGCATATCCAGGTGCTGTGGGTCCTCCTACGGGGACCGATAGATTTATTCTTTCGTATAGTACCACCGCAGGTTCGCCCTGCTCACCCGCGGTTAGGCAAGTGTGCCCTCCTACGGGGGCATTTCGGATGGTTAAACCTCTGACGTAAGTTTTTTTAAACTATATTTGGGTCAACTGCTATATAATATGTGTGCGCCTATGGTGCAAACACTAAAGTTGCTGCATGTCGTTGAGTTTCTTGTAATAGCCGTTCTTGGCAAGGAGATCGTCGTGCGTGCCACGCTCTACGATGCGGCCTTCATGGAGTACGCAAATCTCATCGGCGTTCTTGATGGTCGAGAGGCGGTGGGCGATGGCAATTGTTGTGCGCGTCTTCATCAAGTGCTCAAGAGCTTCTTGCACGAGGCGTTCGCTTTCGGTGTCGAGTGCCGAAGTCGCTTCGTCGAGAATGAGAATGTCGGGATTCTTCAAGATGGCGCGTGCGATAGAAACGCGTTGGCGCTGACCGCCCGAGAGACGGCAACCGCGGTCGCCCACACTTGTGTCATAACCCTGCTCGCTCTGCATGATAAATTCGTGAGCGTTGGCAATCTTCGCCGCTTCCTGTACCTGCTCCAGCGTAGCATTTTTCACGCCAAAGGCAATGTTGTTGAAGAACGAGTCGTTGAAGAGAATGGCTTCCTGATTCACATTACCAATCATCTTGCGGAGGTCGGAGAGGCGCATACTCTTTACGTTCACACCGTCAACAAGGATTTCGCCTTCGGTTACATCGTGATAGCGGGGGAGAAGGTCGACAAGCGTAGACTTACCCGAACCGCTCTGCCCCACAAGGGCAATGGTCTGTCCGCGCTTCACGGTGAGGTTTACGTCTTTCAGCACGTCCGTTGTGCCGTTGTAAGAGAAGGTAATGTCCTTGAACGTAATTTCTTCCTTCAATCCATCTACGCGAACGGCATCTGCGGGTTCCTGAATGGGATTTTCTGCATTGAGAATCTTGTTCACACGCTCTACTGACGCCATACCTTTGGGAATATTGTAACTCGCCTTTGAGAGGTCCTTGAGGGGTTGGATGATGCTGTAGAGTATCACCATGTAGAAGATGAACGTGGGGGCGTCAATGGGGGCATTGTTGGAGAAGATGAGGGTGCCGCCATACCAAAGCACGAGCACGATGAGGCAGGTGCCGAGAAATTCGCTCACGGGGTGGGCTGAGGATTGGCGAATGGCTACCTTGCTCGCGGCGTCGCGGAATTCGTTTGCCGAAGCGTCGAAGCGGTTACACATCTTGCGCTCTGCGGTAAACGCCTTGATGATACGCATACCGCCAAGCGTTTCTTCGAGCTGCGACATGGTTTCGCTCCACTTGTTCTGGGCATCCATACTTTGGCGCTTGAGCTTTCGCCCAATTTTACCCATTGCCCAACCCATCAAGGGCAGCACTACGATGGTGAAGAGGGTGAGTTCCCACGATGTATAAATGAGTACGCCGAAATAGCAGAGCAAGAGGATGGGATTCTTGATAAGCATTTCGAGCGAACCCGTTACAGAGGTCTCAATCTCATTAACGTCGCCGCTCATGCGAGCAATAATATCGCCCTTTCGTTCGCCAGAGAAGAACGAGAGGGGGAGGGAAATAATCTTGTGGTACACCTCCGAGCGGATGTCTCTCACAATACCCGTACGCATGGGCACCATGATGGCCACGGAAGCGAAGTAGCAACCCGTCTTGAGGAGCGTAGCCATCACAAGGAAACTGCCGATGAGCAAGAGTGTGGTTGAGGCGCCATAAACCGAAATCAACTCCGTCGTGTAATAGTAGAGGTTGTTTACAAAGATGTCCTTCATCCCCATACCCGCCGTGTCCCACGGGATAAATTTATAGACCGTCGTATCGAGTCCGAAGAGCAATTGCAACATCGGGATGAGCGACACGAAGGAAAAGACATTGAGCACTGCCGACAAGATGTTGAACAGCAGCGAGCCGAAAAGGTAGCTCTTGTAAGGGGCTACGTAACGACTGATGAGTTTGTAAAATTCTTTCATATTTAGATTTATAGTAGACGAGTTGACAGGTGCGAGCGGATGATATACAGACGGCAATGTGGGGCACTCATCGAGGTGGTAAAACCTCACGCTTGCGTCTGCTTGTAACGCACTGGAAATCACGCGTGACTTTCTGCCAAAATTATTAGTAATGTATTTTAAATTATGTTACTAATAATTTTTTTTAGGTTACTAATAGTTTTCAGCAAAACAGGTTTTGTTTTTGGGAGGTATGGTTTGCGGTGAAGAAACTCGGTTTCTCCTTCCGCTTTCTCCGTCAAGAAATCAACCTTTTCTGCCAAAGTCCGCAGGAATTTCCCCCCACTTTTCCGTTTCCCACTTACGCAGGTCGTTGGTGTAGGAGTGCGTGCGCAACCAAGTCTCGGCGCGGCGAATGTGTTCGTGAAGCGTCTGGGTTTTGTCGTTAAGGGGGAGCGTCGTGCGACACTGCTTTCGCTTTACCCAAAGCATGGCATTGACGCTGTCAGAGTAAATGGGGATGGTGTACCCACGCTGTTGCAAAAGGGCAAGTCCGTGAACGATGGCTAAGAACTCTCCGATGTTGTTCGTGCCGAATACGGGGCCGTAATGGAAGATTTCTTCGCCCGTCTTGAGGTACACGCCGCGGTATTCCATTTGCCCGGGGTTCCCACTGCACGCTGCATCCACGGCAATGGCTTGCGCATCGACCGCCGCGGGGAGCGATTGACACGCCTTCAGCGCCGCCTGCTTTCGTAAGGTCTCCAATCGGTCGGGGGTGGGAGTTCCTATTGCGGAAGTGGGAGCACTTGATGCAGGAGCGGGATTTTCTGTTGCCAGAGCAGCACTCGCAGGTGCGCTACAGCCTTTCTCGCCCTCCGCATTGCCCTTGCCGATGTAGTCCAACGGACCTTCCTCGTAAGCAATCTCAGCCTCTTCACGCGAGGAGAAGGCTTTAAAGGCGGCTTCGGGATAGCCCTTCACCTGTGCTTCTGCCGCTTCCCACTCGGTGTAGATGCCAGGAGAGTGTCCCTCCCATACGACATAGTATTTCGGTTTCTTAGCCATAAAGGTGGCTTGTATAATTATAGAACCGCCTACGCTTACATGCGTTCAGGCATTTCGATGCCGAGGAGTCCCATACCGAGGCGAATAACCTTGGCAACATTCTGCGAAAGTACGAGGCGGAACACCTTCTTCGCTTCATCCTCTTCGCGGAGAATGCTGAATTCGTGGTAGAACTGGTTGTATTCCTTCACGAGTTCGTAGCAGTAGTTCGCAATTGCCGAGGGCGAATAATCTACACCCGCAGCCTTCACAACCTGTGCGAATTCAGCCACGTGCTGAATGATTTCTTCTTCCTTCGTAGAGAGCGAAACATTTGCTTCAAGTGCTTCGGGAATCACGATGCCTGCATCTTCTGCCTTGCGGAGAATAGAGCGGATGCGCGCATAAGTATATTGTACGAAGGGACCAGTGTTACCGTTGAAGTCAATACTTTCTTCGGGGTTGAAGAGCATGTTCTTGCGAGCGTCAACCTTAAGGAGGAAGTACTTCAAGGCACCCATACCCACGATGCGTGCTACCTCTTGCTTTTCTTCCTCACTCATGTCGGCAAACTTGCCCGCTTCGTCGCTCGTCTGACGCGCCTGGCGCACCATTTCAGCCACCAATTCGTCGGCATCTACTACTGTTCCTTCACGGCTCTTCATCTTACCGTTGGGGAGTTCCACCATGCCGTAAGAGAAGTGCACAAGGCTCTTACCCCATTCGAAACCGAGCTTGTCAAGAAGGATAGAGAGCACCTGGAAGTGGTAGTTCTGCTCGTTACCTACGACATACACCATCTTGTTAATGGGGAAGTCCTGGAAACGAAGCTTTGCCGTACCAATATCTTGGGTCATGTAAACAGAAGTGCCGTCTGAACGGAGCAAGAGTTTCTCATCCAAGCCTTCGCCAGTGAGGTCTGCCCATACACTGCCGTCTTCGCGCTTGTAGAAAAGGCCCTTCTGAAGACCTTCAATAACCTTTTCGCGACCTTCAAGGTAAGTGTCACTTTCGTAATAGATCTTGTCGAAGCCAACGCCGAGTGCCTTGTAAGTTTCGTCGAAACCTTCGTACACCCATTCGTTCATCTTGCGCCAAAGTTCGCGCACCTCGCGATCATTATGCTCCCACTTGATAAGCATTTCGCGAGCCTCCTTCATAAGGGGTGCTTCAGCCTTCGCCTTTTCTGTAGCCGCTTCTTCATCCATGCCTTCTGCCATGAACTTCGCCGTGAGTTCCTTCACTTCAGCGCGGTAGTGCTTGTCGAAAGCCACGTAGTAGTCGCCAATCAAGTGGTCGCCCTTCTTGCCAGACGATTCGGGAGTTTCGCCATTGCCATACTTCTGCCAAGCAAGCATAGACTTACAAATGTGAATACCGCGGTCGTTCACGATATTCGTCTTCACCACGCGGTTGCCGTTTGCTTCAGCAATCTGTGCCACCGCCCAACCGAGAAGGTTGTTACGCACGTGACCCAAGTGGAGGGGCTTGTTCGTATTGGGCGAAGAGTATTCAATCATCACGAGGGGCGAACGATCCGTAGGTGCTGTGAAGCCATACTTTTCCGCAGCGTGGATGTCGTTAAGCAATGCAATCCAAGCGGCAGGGGCAATCACGAGGTTCAAGAAGCCCTTGATGACGTTGAACGAAGCAATAACGTCGGTATGTTCCTGAAGGTACTGACCGATTTCCTGAGCTGTATCTTCAGGCTTCTTTTTAGAAACACGGAGGAAGGGGAACACCACGAGTGTAAGGTGGCCTTCAAATTCCTTCTTTGTCTTTGAGAGTTGCACCTGTTCTGCGGGTGCGTCAAAGTCATAAAGTTCCTTAATCGCAGCAATGATGGCTGCCGAAAGTTGTTGTTCTATCTTCATAATTAGTTTTTGGTTTTGCGTTGAAAGTACCTTAAAAATCCCAGCCTCCGAAGTGTCGAAATTTATGTCCGACTTGGGAAAAATTAAGTCCGACATATTTCAAATTATCTCCGACATAATTTCAACAATCTCCCAGATAGTTTTTACCACATCAGAAATGCGTTTTGCAAACTCGGACGGCGGGGCTTAAATATCCTTAAAATTCCTTGCAAAATTACTATTTTTTAATGTAGTGGGCAAATTCCCGAGCGCCTACCCTTATTTTCGGAATAAAAAAAGGTATTTTTGCCGTGAAATTCAATGTCGAATGTTCAATCATTCGCCCAACACGGAGGCAAACTACTTATTTACTCGTCCCTCCAATACTTGTCTACTAAAGCATGACCATCAAAATCAAAGGCGCACGCGTCAATAACCTCAAGAATATTGACCTGGAAATTCCGCGCGATAAACTCATTGTTGTTACTGGCTTATCAGGTTCGGGTAAGTCTTCTTTAGCCTTCGACACGCTCTATGCCGAGGGCCAAAGAAGGTATGTAGAAAGTCTTTCGGCTTACTCCCGCCAATTCTTGGGGCGTATGCACAAGCCGGAGTGCGACTACATCAAGGGACTTCCGCCAGCCATTGCCATTGAGCAGAAGGTTACTTCGCGCAATCCGCGCTCTACGGTGGGCACTTCCACGGAGATTTACGAGTACCTCCGCCTCCTTTTTGCCCGCATCGGTCGCACTTTTTCGCCCGTGAGTGGTGAGGAGGTGAAACGCCATACGGTGAAGGACGTAGTGGATTGTGCGCTTTCGCATCCCGCAGGTACGCGCTTCACGGTGCTCGCCCCGATGCGCATTCACGGCGAACGCACGCTCCGCGAACAGTTGGAGATTGACCTCAAGCAGGGACTCTCGCGCCTGGATGTGGATGGCGAGATGGTGCGTATCGAAGACTTTCTCAATGATGGGCAACAGACAACGGCGGAAGGACTTTATTTGCTTCTCGACCGCCTTGCCGTAGATAATTCACAGACAGCCATTTCCCGCCTTGCCGACTCCGTGCAAACAGCCTTCTTTGAGGGTGGGGGAGAATGCGTTTTGCGCTTCTACCCTGGGAAAGAAACGGTGGCATTCAGCGAACGCTTTGAGGCGGACGGCATGCAGTTTGAAGAACCTTCGGACAGCATGTTCTCCTTCAACTCTCCCCTGGGCGCATGTCCTGAATGTGAGGGCTTTGGACGCATCATGGGCATTGACGAACAGCTTGTTGTGCCCAATTCTTCACTCTCTGTTTACGAAGGTGCCGTGATGTGTTGGCGTGGCGATAAGATGGGCGAGTGGCGAAAGGAGTTTTGCCGTCGTGCTTCGGAAGTTGGTTTCCCCATATTCGAACCTTATTATAATCTTACGCAGGAGCAGAAAGACTATTTGTGGCATGGTGACGGCAAGGTGCATCATGGTGATGGCGATTGGGATGTTTGTATCGACCGCTTCTTTGATATGCTCCGCGAGAACCAATATAAAATTCAGTATCGCGTAATGTTGGCGCGCTATCGCGGAAAGACGGAGTGCCCCGCCTGTCGTGGTTCGCGCTTGAAGAAACAAGCGTCTTACGTTAAGGTGGGCGGGAAGAACATTACCGAACTCGTGCGCCTCTCCATCCGAGAGTTGCAGGAATTTTTCGCTTCCCTGACGCTCCAACCCCATGAAGAGCAGGTGGCTGCCCGACTCTTGACGGAAATACGCAGTCGCTTGGAATTCTTAATGGATGTGGGTTTGGGTTATCTCACCCTTGACCGCTTGAGCAATACACTTTCGGGCGGCGAAAGCCAACGCATTAACCTCGCCACCTCACTTGGTTCGTCGCTTGTGGGTTCGCTTTACATTCTTGACGAACCCAGTATCGGCCTTCACTCTCGCGATACCGACCGGCTCATTTCTGTGCTCAAAAAGTTGAGAGATTTGGGCAACACGGTGGTTATTGTGGAACACGATGAGGAGATTATTCGCGAGGCAGATTACATTATTGACATCGGTCCCGACGCTGGTCGTCGCGGAGGCGAAGTTACTTTTGCGGGAACCCTTTCCAAAGGCCTTGCGCACGGAGATGATGACAAATACAACTCTCATACGCTGCGCTATCTTACGGGTAAGGAAAGCATTGAGGTACCCACTTCACGCCGTCACTGGAACAATTTTATCGAACTCAAAGGGGCACGCCACAACAACCTAAAGGGTGTTGACGCCAAGTTCCCCTTGAACGTCATGACGGTAGTTACGGGCGTGAGTGGTTCGGGTAAATCTACGCTCGTGCGTGACATTTTCTACCGAGCTTTGAAGCGTCATTTTGATGAACCGTGCGACCGCCCTGGAGAATTTATCTCGCTCGACGGTGACTTGAACCAAATCAAGGCGATCGAATTTGTGGACCAGAATCCCATTGGTAAGTCCTCGCGTTCAAATCCCGTGACCTACGTCAAGGCATACGATGAAATCCGTAAGTTGATGGCGGCGCAGCCCTTGGCAAAGCAGATGGACTTTACGGCAGCCCACTTCTCCTTCAATACGGACGGTGGACGTTGTGAGGAATGTAAGGGCGAGGGAACGGTGACCGTGGAAATGCAATTCATGGCGGATCTCATTTTAGAGTGTGAGGCGTGTGGTGGCAAGCGCTTTAAGAACGACATCCTTGAAGTGCGCTTTGCGGATAAGAATATCCACGATATTTTGGAGATGACTATTAATCAGGCCATCGAATTCTTTACCGAGCACAAGCAAGAAAAGATTGCGCGACGCTTGAAACCCCTTCAGGATGTGGGACTTGGATATATCCACCTCGGACAACCTTCTTCGACACTCTCAGGTGGTGAAAACCAGCGCGTGAAGTTGGCGTACTACCTCGGATTGGAGCGCACCGAACCCACGCTGTTCATCTTCGACGAACCCACTACGGGGCTTCACTTCCACGATATCAAGCGCCTGCTCCGCTCTTTCGATGCACTCATTGCCCGCGGGCACACCGTGCTTATTATTGAGCACAATCTTGATGTGATTAAGTGTGCCGACCACGTGATAGACCTCGGCCCCGAAGGCGGTGACGAGGGCGGAACTATCATTGCCTGCGGCACACCCGAGGAAATCGTGGCACAGGGAGTGGGTTACACGGCGCGTTTCTTGCAGGAAAAATTAAGATAATATTATAATGTAGGTAAAAACAGTCCGCACGGCGCTCTCCCCCTGTTTATAGGGGGATGGGACCGCCTTGGCGGTGAGGGGGTGCAAGAAACAATCCGCATGGATCATTATTCCGTATGGGTTACTCACTACTAACTTACTCGTTACTAACTCTTTTTCGGCACCCCCTCACCACTACGTGGTCCCCTCCCCCTATAAACAGGGGGAGAGCGCCGTCCGGATGGTAATTTCTCCGTTCTCCTTTCTTCTTTCTCCTTTTAAATTCCATGGGTTTATTTAAACGAAAACCAATCGCTGCCATCTTGGCAGAAAATAATGCCGAAGGCGGTACAGCACTTAAGCGTGTGTTGGGTCCTGTCGGGCTTGTGCTCTTCGGCATCGGCGTTATTGTTGGCGCAGGTCTGTTTTCCGTCACCGGAATGGTGGCGGCAGAATATACAGGTCCCGCCATTACGCTCTCGTTCGTTATAGCCGCCATCTGTTGTTGCTTTGCGGGGTTGTGCTATGCCGAATTTGCCTCCATGATTCCCATTTCGGGAAGTGCCTATACCTATGCCTACGCCACGATGGGCGAATTTACCGCCTGGACCATTGGGTGGGCGCTCGTCCTTGAGTTTTCCGTTGCCTCGGTGCTTGTTGCGATTTCCTGGAGTGGGTATTTCGTGCAGATATTAGCGAGTGCGGGCGTTTATTTACCGCCGGAACTTTGCGCAGGTCCCTGGGATGGCGGCGTGGCAAACATTCCCGCAGCGCTCATCGTAGTCTTGATGAGCCTGTTCCTAATGAAAGGCACAGAAACAAGTGCGCGCGTCAATAACATCATAGTATTCCTGAAAATTGGCGTAATCATCGCGTTTATCGTATTGGGCTGGCAGTACATCAACCCCGAAAATCACACCCCCTATGTGCCTGAAAATACCTCCGGAATCTTCGGTGAATTCGGTTGGTCGGGCGTACTGCGCGGGGCAGCAGTAGTATTTTTGGCGTACCTCGGCTTTGACATCGTAAGTTGTGCGGCGCAGGAAACGAAGAACCCCACGCGCGCCATGCCGATTGGTATTCTCGGTTCGCTCGCGGCTTGCACGGTGCTTTACATCCTTTTTGCCCATGTGATGACGGGCGTGGCAAACTACACAGACTTTGCCGGACAAGACGGACTCGCCCCCGTGGCAACGGCTATCCGACAGATGGGCGAACCCGATGCTTCTGGCGCAATTATTCCCGCCTATCCGTGGTTGAATCGGGCAGTAATTTTTGCCATTCTCTTTGGTTACTGCTCCGTAATCCTTGCCCTGCTGATGGGACAGAGCCGTGTGTTTATGACCATGAGTCAAGACGGACTCCTTCCGCCTATTTTCTCAAAACTGAATGCCCGTACGCACACGCCGCTCCGCAGTAATGTCGTGTTTATGGTTATCATCTCGCTGCTTTCCGCCTTTGCGCCTCCGCAGATGGCGGGAGAACTGACCAACATCGGTACACTCTTCGCCTTCACCATCGTGTGCGCCGGAGTGTTGGTAGTGCGCCGCACGATGCCCGATGCCGAGCGCGGATTCCGCACGCCCTTTGTGCCCTTCGTACCCCTGGCGGGAATCGTGGTGTGTGTAGCGCTGATGCTCTTCCTCCCTGCCGACACTTGGATGCGCCTCGTGATGTGGTTGCTGATTGGGTATGACGTCTATAGTCTGTATGGCATGAAGCACTCTAAAATGGCGGTGGGCGACCGCAAGACTCGCCGCGGACAGTCGGTGTTTAACCTCATCTGCATCGGCCTCGGTGTGCTCTGCATCGTAACCGGAATTTGGCACCAGCAGACGGTGGGCATGAATGCCGACAACTCACTCCTGATCGTCGCCGTTATTTTCGGCCTCGTACACATTGCTTTTTACACCTTGCGACTTACGCGTAAGGCAAATTAGATTGGTAATATCATCATCGTAATGCCCCCGTAGGCGGGCACACTTGCTTAACCGCGGGTGAGTGAAACGAACCTGCGGAACTTGGTGTACTTGTCTGCACCCCCAAACGGTCCCCGTAGGAGGACCCACAGCAATTGGTAAAATAATGATAGTCCTGTTGCTGTGGGTCCTCCTACGGGGACCGATACATATAATCGCCCGCTCTCTCATCCGCAGGTTCACTTTGTTCACCAGCGGTTAGGCAAGTGTGCCCGCCTACGGGGGCAATGCTATGCATAATCCCAACGACAAAACGGTTATTGGTGGCGCAATTTTTCTAATGACTGACCTTCCTAAATTTCTGCGCCTAAAAACTAAACCTATTGTTGTGAAAATTATTAGTAACATAATTTAAATTATTAGTAATGTAATTTAAAAAAGGTTACTAATAATTTTAGGGGTGTTTAATGCATTGATTATAAGGAGTGACGCTGCGCGAAAAATTGTTACCTTTTTTGTCCGCATTTTAGGGGACTCACTACATGTGGTGGGTGCCTTTTTTCTGCTCACACTTAAAATCACAACAAATGGGGATTTTGGGAGTGGCGAAAAAATCGTAATTTTGCACCGAATTAAAAAACGCAACCACTTGTCCTTGTTGAGAATGATAAAGGCATGGGTGATGCTCCTACTCTTTGTAGTGTATCAAGTAGGCATCACGAGCTTCGTTCACGTACATATTGTGAACGGAGTTACTATTGTGCACTCTCACCTTATGGGGGACAATGAGCACGATCATACGGAGAAGCAGGTGGCATCAATTGATTGTTGTTGCCATTACTTCTGTGCTGACGTGCCCGAGGCGGTTGCCGTTGCCGCTCCCAATGTGGTGTTGCTTCAGGTGGATTATGCTGAGGCGTTGGTGGGAGAGGTGACTTCTGATGTTCCTACTTTTTGTTTGCGCGGGCCGCCCGCAGTGTGTTAGTAGTTTTTTTTGTAGGGCAAATACAAGAATCGCATGGATGTAGCAACCTCCCGCATGGCGCTCTCTCCCTGTTTATAGGGAGAGGGGACCACGTAGTGGTGAGAGGGTGCTAAATCCTTCTTACAGTGTGCGACATGTATTTATTCCTATAGCATTTTTTTGCACCCCCTCACCGCTCGGATTTTTACCCCACTAACACATAAATAATGAAACAAATATACCTTTTCTTCGCCCTACTCATCGGTGGGGTGAACATCGCTTTTGCGCACAATCATCATCACATCAATTCTGAAACAAACGTCATTCTCGGTCACGTAGTTACGGCGGACACAGAAGAAAGTCTGCCCGGTGCGGTAGCCTTTTTGGATGCCTTGAAGCGCAGTGCCGTGGTCGATGCCGACGGTCACTTCGTATTCAAAAAAGTTCCCGCAGGCACGTATAAAATTCGCGTGCAACTCCTCGGCTATGCCACCCAAACGCAGGAAGTTACCGTGAGCGATGCTTATGCCGTAGACATCCATTTTAAGATGGTCGTTGAAGAGGGCAACATGGACGAAGTAGTGGTTTCGGCAAGCCGCAATGCCGTGCGTCGCTGTATGGCGCCCGTGGTAGTGACGGTCATGAATCAGCAGACGTTTGAAACGGTGAATGCCGTTGACCTTTCAAAGTCGCTCAACTTCCAGTCGGGGCTCCGCGTGGAAAATAACTGTCAGAATTGTGGTTTCCCCCAGGTGCGCATCAACGGACTTGACGGTCCTTATTCTCAAGTGCTTATCAACAGTCGCCCTATTGTGAGCGCACTTTCGGGAGTCTATGGCCTCGAACAGATACCTACGAACATGATTGACCGTGTGGAGGTCGTGCGTGGCGGAGGCAGTGCGCTTTTTGGCGCAAATGCTGTGGGCGGCACGATTAACATTATCACGAAAGACCCTGTGAACAATAGTTTCCAGGTTTCTTCTACCCTCTCAAATATGAACGGGAAATCGTGGGAGCAACACATAGGCGCGAATGCCTCGCTTGTGGATAAGGACAATACGTATGGCGTGGCGCTTTACCAATCTTATCGCAACCGCAACCCTTATGATGCCGATGGTGATGGCTTCTCGGAAATCGGTAAACTGAACATGAACACCTTTGGTTTGCGCAGTTATTACCGTCCCTCACTTACGAGCAAGTTGAGCGTGGAATACCACACCACCAACGAGTTTCGCCGTGGCGGTAATGCCTTCGATCTCGAACCCTTTGAGACCGACATTACCGAACAAACGAAACACGTTATCAATAGTGGGGGCGTGAACTTTGACCAATACGTAAACGGCTATCAGCACAAGTTCTCGGCATTTGCATCAGCCCAACACATCGACCGCAATTCCTATTACGGCGCACAGCAATCCAAGGACGCTTACGGAAAGACCGACGACCTCACATGGGTAGTAGGAGGTATGTACACAGGTCGCTTGGGCAAGTTCCTCTTTGCCCCTGCCACACTTACCGCGGGCATTGAGTATCAGCAGAATACCTTGAAGGACCAAATGCTTGGCTATGGTCG
Organism: Alloprevotella sp.; assembly: GCA_045631665.1. GTDB lineage: Bacteria > Bacteroidota > Bacteroidia > Bacteroidales > Bacteroidaceae > Alloprevotella. The sequence goes on along the minus strand of JAZQVD010000051.1, from coordinate 137,325 downwards.
CGAACTCAATCAGGAGGTGCGCATCGGAAGTGCCTTTCTTCAGAACGAGTGGGAGATGAACAAGTTTACACTCCTCGCAGGTTTCCGCGTAGACGACCATAATTTGATTGAAAATCCCATCTTCTCGCCCCGCCTTAACTTGCTCTACCGCCCTGTTGAGCAAGTGCAGGCACGACTGACCTGGAGCACTGGTTTTCGTGCCACCCAAGCCTACGATGAAGACCTTCATGTGACGGCCGTTGGCGGTGAAGGCGTTCTGATTCGCCTTGCCGACGGCCTTGAACCCGAAAAGTCAAACAGTTTTAGTGGTTCGCTCGACTGGCAAACGAACTTCGGCCATTGGCAAGCCAACCTTCTTGCCGAAGGGTTCTACACAGATTTGAGTGATGTCTTTGTGCTCGAAACTGTGGGGCACGACAATCAGGGCAACATGATTCAGGAGCGCCGCAATGGTAGTGGTGCGCGCGTTTATGGGTTGAACCTTGATGCGAAGGTGGCGCATGGCAAGGACATAGCCCTACAGGTGGGCTTCACGGCGCAACGTAGTGAGTACAAGCAGGATGAAGCGTGGAGCGAAAACCCTAATGTGGCGCCCACGCGTAAGATGCCGCGCACGCCCAACTATTATGGTTACTTCACCCTCTCCAGTCAGCCGTTCAAGAACTTTGATGTGGCGCTCTCGGGGGTATATACCGGCCGCATGTTTGTGCCGCATTTTGCTCCCGACCCCTCGGAAATCCCTGCGGACTTCCCCTACACTTACATTGCCCAGGATGAGTTGAAGCACACACCCGACTTCATGGATTTCAACCTCAAGATCAACTACACATTCATCTTCAACGAGCACTTGAAAGTGCAACTCAACGGTGGCGTTCAGAATATTTTCAACGCCTTCCAGAAAGACTTTGACAAGGGTACCTTCCGCGACTCCGGATACTTCTACGGTCCCACGCAGCCCCGCACTTATTTCGTGGGCATCAAGATTATGAATTAAGCGTTTGCGACTTCGCAAAAATTACATCCCTTTTACGAAAAACGATGTCCGACTTATTTCAAATTAACTCCCAGTTAGTTTAAATTAAGTCGGACATAGTTTTTACCCCCACGCCTTTCCGCCTCTGTCGCTCCCACCAATTCACATTTTTATCGTAAATTTGCAGAATATTATGGAATTAAGTAACAAGAAAATATTGGTAACGGGCGCTTCTGGCTTTATTGGCAGTTTCATTGTGGAACGTGCGTTGGAGTTGGGCGCAGAAGTGTGGGCGGCCATGCGACCTTCGAGCAGCAAGAAGTATTTGCAGGACACACGCATCCGATTTATAGAACTCAACCTCGGGAATGCTGAAAAATTGGAGGCTCAATTGTGTGCGTTTCAGGAGGTTGAAGGCGCGTGGGACTATGTGATTCATGCGGCTGGGGCAACAAAGTGTGCCAATCCCGACGACTTTTACCGCATCAACGCGGAGGGTACGGCGAACCTCGCACAGCTGTTGTTGAAAACCTCAACCCTGCGCGGCCGCTTCGTATTTATGAGTTCGTTGAGCGTATGGGGTGCCGTGCATGAGGCAGATTATGCCGACATTTCGGAAGATGATATTCCCCATCCCAATACGGCGTATGGCAAAAGCAAACTGGAGGCGGAATGTCTCTTGGCACAGATGCCCGAACTGGATTATGTGATTCTCCGCCCCACAGGTGTTTACGGCCCTCGCGAAAAGGATTATTTCTTAATGGCGAAGAGCATTGTGAGTCACGTAGATTTTGCCGTGGGTTACCGACGCCAGGACATCACCTTCATTTATGTGCGCGACCTTGTGGAAGCTACGCTCGCGGCGCTCACTCGTGGCACTCGCGGCAGGGGATATTTCCTCACCGATGGCGCAGTCTATAGCAGCCGTGACTTCTCTGATTTGCTCCAAAAGGAATTGGGCGTTCGCGGAGTGCTTCACATCACCGCCCCCATCTGGTTCTTGCGCTGCGTCTGCACACTTGGTGGCTGGTGGGGCAAACTTACGGGCAAGGTGACGGCACTCAATATGGATAAATTCAATATCATGCGCCAGCGCAACTGGCGTTGTGACATCCGTCCCGCACAAGAAGACCTCGGATTCTCACCCCAGGTAAAACTTGCCGAAGGTGTGAAAGAGTCGGTGGTTTGGTACAAGCAGGAAGGTTGGATTTAATACAAAATACATCTATGAATCAACGCCTTTTATCCCTCGATACCCTCCGCGGATTTGACATGCTCTTCATCATGGGTGGAGACGCCTTCTTTCTCTGCCTTGGCGCACTCCTCCCGGGAACCATATTTGCCGATTTTGCCCAACAAATGGGGCATAAGGCTTGGGACGGTTTTGCGCTTTACGACCTCATATTCCCGCTCTTCCTGTTTATCGCCGGCGTGTCTTTCCCATTTTCTTTGGCAAAGAGTAGAAGCATGGACGAGTCGGTGAAAAAGACAATGCTCCGTATCTTGCGCCGTGGAATTACCCTTGTAGCGCTCGGCGTTGTCTATAACGGGTTGTTGAGTTTTGACTTTGAAAACTTGCGTGTGGCGAGTGTGCTCGGTAGAATCGGATGTGCATGGATACTTGCGGCATTTATATATATGAGGTGCTCAAAGCGGGTGACGCTTGTCATAGCTGTGGCAATACTTTTGGGATATTACGCCCTCCTTACCTTGGTGAGTGCTCCTGATGCGCCAGGTGCTTCATCTTTATCCATGGAAGGAAGTATTGTAGGTTATGTGGATAGAATGTTGCTCCCAGGAAAACTCCACGAAGGCATACATGATCCCGAGGGAATCCTTTCTACGCTCCCCGCTGTGGTAACGGCGTCGCTCGGCATCTTTACGGGGGATTTTATTCGCACTTTTACAAAATGGAATGGGCACAAGAAAGCGTTGACACTCCTACTTTCGGGACTCTTACTCATAGGTTTGGGTTACGCATGGGACATCTTGTTTCCCATAAACAAGAACCTTTGGACAAGTTCTTTCGTATGCGTAGCCGGAGGTTACTCCTTGGTGCTCTTTGCCCTGTTCTATTGGGCAGTAGATGTAATGGAGTGGCGAAAGTGGACCTTCTTTTTCCGCATTATCGGCTTAAATTCCATTACGATTTACCTTGCGCAACATTTCATAGACTTCTCAAAACCCATTAAGACGGTCTTCGGCGGTGCGCTGTCCCTACTTCCAGTAAACTGCTACGCTTTGGGGTATTGGACTTGCCACATCCTACTTTGTTGGTTACTCCTTTACTTCCTTTATAGGCAAAAAATATTCTTGAAAGTTTGAATCCAAAGAAGAAAATCAGATGCTTCAACAACTCAAAACCCTTTATAAAAATCTGCTTCCCATTGAGCGCGTAACGCTGCTCTACGGATTGCTCACAACAGTGCTTTTGTTCGTGTGGTGGGGCAACTTAAACCATCCCATGCAGCAGTTGCAGGAGCGCGGAGCCATTCTGCTCGTCATGGCAATGCTCTATGTGGGTTATTGGCGCAAGCCTGTGGCGTCGGTGCGCTTCTTGCGCAACCTCTTTCCCCTCGCGCTCATCTCTTATTGGTACCCCGACATCTATGAGTTCTGCTCGCTGTTGCCCAACTTGGACCCCGTCTTTGCGAATGCCGACCAAGTGCTCTTTGGGTGCCAACCTTCGTTGGAATTTAGCCGAACTTTCTCATCGGGACTGTGGAGCGAGCTTTTCCACATGGGATATTTTGCGTACTATCCCATGATATTCTTGACGGTACTTCTGACTTTGGTGCTCGACAAGGCGCGCTTCGAAGAATACGGTTTCATTGTGCTCACCGCCTTCCTGCTTTACTACGCCGTCTACCTCTTCGTGCCCGTAGCAGGTCCGCAATATTACTTCCAGGCCATTGGTCAGGAGGCTGCAGAAGCAGGAAACTTCTACGACATCGGCAACTACTTCCGCACACATCTTGAAATGCGCCCCTCACCTGGACCAGAAGGTTTCTTCCGTTCTTGTGTTGAGGCTGCACAAGCAGGTGGCGAGCGCCCACAAGCGGCTTTTCCCTCATCGCATGTCGGTGTGAGCACCGTACTCATGATTCTCCTCTTCCGCCTCCGCAAATGGTTGTGCGCAGCGGTATTCCCCTTCTACTTCTTCCTTTGTTGCGCTACCGTATATATCGAGGCGCACTACTTGGTAGACGTTATCGGCGGACTTATTTCGGCGGTAATCTTCTATTGGTTTGCCAAGAAACTTTTTGATAGTTCCCTCAAAACCTTATAACTTCAAAACCTCAAAACCTCATTATATGAAAAAAACTATCCTCGCGCTCCTCTTCGCAGGAGCTCCCGTGCTCATGACAGCACAAACCGCTGCGGGTGGCATTTCTCCCGAAATGTTGGCGCAGATTCAGAAGGAGCAGGCTGCAACTGCTGAATTTGACAAGGCGCTCCGCAATGCGCTTTCGCAAAACAGCATTAACGAGCTCGCTACTCCCCTTTACAACCCTGCAATTGGCGACACCTACTTCTCACACAAGGTAGCGTCAAAGGGCGTTACCGACCAGCAGTCGTCAGGTCGTTGTTGGCTTTTCACAGGGCTTAATGTGATGCGCGCAAAGGCGATTGCAAAGTTCAACCTCGGCAGTTTCCAGTTCTCACAGAGCTACTGTTTCTTCTGGGACCAGTTGGAAAAGTCAAACCTTTTCCTTCAGGCGGTGATTGATAACGCGAAGAAGCCCATGGACGATAAGCTCGTGGAATGGCTTTTCCAACATCCCCTTTCGGACGGCGGACAGTTTACGGGCGTTCAAGACATCATTTCAAAATATGGTGTTGTTCCTGCTGATGTAATGCCTGAAAGTTTCACTGCAAATAATACTTCGCGCATGGCAAGCCTCATTTCTTTGAAGCTTCGCGAATACGGTCTTGCGCTTCGTGCAGCTGTTGAAAAGGGCGCGAAGAAGGCGGAGATTGAAAAGATGAAGACTGAGCAGTTGGCTACTATCTACCACATCCTTTCGGTATGTCTTGGCGAACCTGTCAAGGAATTTACTTGGACACGCAAGGACGCTTCGGGCAAACCCGTTGACACGAAGACTTACACCCCGCTCTCGTTCTACAAGGAGTATGTTGGTGTAGATTTGAAGAAGTCTTATGTGATGGTAATGAACGACCCCACGCGCGAATACTATAAGACGTACACCATTGACATGGACCGTCACCAGTATGACGGCGACAACTGGACTTTTGTCAATGTTCCCATGAAGGATCTCAAGGATATGGCGATTGCTTCTATTAAGGACAGCACCATGATGTACTACTCTTGCGACGTAGGTAAGTTCTTGAATCAGAAGACCGGCATCTTGAGCATGAGCAACTTCGATTACGAATCGCTCTTCGGCACAGACTTCCCCATGAACAAGGCTGACCGCATCCGCACTTACGCTTCGGCATCAAGCCACGCCATGACGCTCATGGCAGTTGACCTTGACGAAAACGGTACTCCCAAGAAGTGGATGGTAGAAAACTCTTGGGGCCCCACAAGTGGTCACCACGGACATTTGATTATGACCGACGAATGGTTTGATGAGTATACCTTCCGCCTCGTAGTGGATAAGAAGTATGTACCTGCCAAGATTCTTGACCTCCTCAAGATGAAGCCCATCTTGCTTCCCGCTTGGGACCCCCTCTTTAAGGGCGAAGAATAATTATACAATGAGTGAGGGCACTCCAACGTCAATTTGACGGGGAGTGCCCTCACGCTGTTTTTCTAAGTTCTGTTGTCAGAGGTTGCAGGTTACTAATCCGGAATCCGATTCATCGTACATCTAAAATCTGCTCCCTCTAAAACCATCTGCGTACGCGTCATTGCCAAAATTCTCATAGTGTCGGAGAAAGTCTGCTCGGTTTCATCAACAAGACTTCGCCCTGAAAGTACGAGGGTATCGCCTCGTTGCGTCCATTGCTCATAATGGTGTGAAATCAAATTTATCGATCGGGCTCGACCGTTCTCAAGAAGTTCAACTCCGTAGTAATTTCCGGAGGAACTGTCGCCGTATACAGACCATCTCCCTATGGGAGTTAACGCACGGCTCGCTGCCGTTGGTGTGCTCCTGCACCCCTGCAGTAGGGGCGCGAGAATCATGAGTAAAAATACCTTTTTCATAAAAGATAAGTGAACGATGCGAATGTACGTCTTTTCCATATCCGCAATATAGTTTCTTGAAAAAACTTTCGCGTTTTTACATATCTTAACCAAATCTCAAGGCGAATGATTGAGAATTGTAAATCAGACCTTTCAGATTTGATAAAATGACTTTTATATTGCCTTCAAAAAAGGAGTATTTTTACCCTCCGAAAAACGATACCTATTTTCGTAAAAACTATTAGTAACCTAAAAAAAATTATTAGTAACATATTTTAAAATACATTACTAATAATTTTCGCCCTCTTTAGGGTATGTGTTATTGTTAGGGGTTCAGGGAGTTACAAAAGCACCTCATTTTGCAGTGCAGCGAGGAGTGCATCGACGTTTTCAGCGGTCGTTCCCCAACTGGTGCAGATGCGTATTGCGGTGTGTGTGTCGTCTACGCGTTGCCAGGGGGTGAAGAGGAATTTCTCGCTGAGGCGCTCCACGGCGTCGTTCTTGAGAATGGGGAACTGCTGGTTGGTGTGACTCTCCATTAGGAAGGGCACGCCCAACTGTTGCAGCGCCTCCTTGATGCGTAATGCCTGAGTCACGGCTTGGCGGGCAATGTCGAAGTAAAGACCTTCGGTGAAGAGCGCTTCAAACTGCAAGCCGAGTAAGCGACCCTTGGCGAGCATTCCGCCGTGCTGCTTGATGCTGTAGCGGAAGTCGCGCATCAGCGCAGGGGAGTTGCTCACGACGGCCTCGCCGAAAAGTGCGCCCACCTTAGTGCCACCGATGTAAAAGACGTCGGCAAGGCGCGCAATGTCGGTCAGCGTCACGTCGCAGGCAGGGCTGGCGAGTCCGTAACCTAAGCGGGCACCGTCGATAAAGAGGGGAAGTTCATATTTAAGGCATACGTCGTGCAGCGCCTCTAACTCCGCCTTTGTGTAGAGCGTTCCAAACTCCGTGGGGAAGGAAATGTAGACCATTCCAGGCTGTACGGTGTGCTCAAAACTACTGTCGGCGCGGTGTTCCAGTACGAGCTTTTCTACTTGCGCTGCCGTAATCGTGCCTTCGTGGGCAGGGAGTGCCAAGACCTTGTGACCGGTGTGCTCAATCGCGCCGGTTTCGTGTACGGAAATGTGTCCCGATTCGGCAGCAACGACTCCCTGGTGCGGGCGCAACAGGTGGGCAATGACGGTGGTATTGGTTTGCGTGCCGCCCACGAGGAAGTGCACCTGCAAATTGGGATTTCCGCACGCCTCTTGTATGCGCCGGCGCGCCGATTCGCAATAGTGGTCTTCGCCGTAACCAACGGTTTGCTCCATGTTGGTCTCCAGGAGGCGCTGCATCACTTTCGGGTGCGCGCCTTCGTTATAGTCGCATTGGAATTGTAGCATAGGGGGGGAGGGTTTTGAGGGGTTATAGTTTCTATGGCCATTGTGGGTGTTATAGAATGGCGCTACTCATTTATTATATAAGCACGGATGATGCGGAAGTCGTAAACAGGGCGGTCGTTTTCGTCGGTCTCGGCCAACTGAATCTCGTCTATGGTTTGCAACCCCTCAATGACTTCGCCAAAGATGGTGTATTGCCCGTCGAGGTGGGGACTGCCGCCCACTTCCCAGTAGGTATCTTCGTGTTCAAGTGCGAGTTCGATGGGCGGATTTGTATTGTTGCGCACGCGCTGTCGGATGCGCTCCATCATGCCTCCGCCATAGGTCTTTCCCCAAACGATGTAGAATTGCGAGCCGTCGCTTTCCCACTTCGGATTCTTCTCATCGCCCTCACGAGCTGCCGCGACGGCGCCGCGACGGTGGAAGTATTTCGGGTAATGAATCTCGGCGGGAAGCGTGTATCCCACAGTGCCTTCACCCAGTTTCTCCCCGGGTTTCGCATTCCTTGAATTTGGGTCGCCCGTCTGTATCATAAATTCCCAGATGGTGCGGTGAAACAGCAGGCTGTCGTAGAAATGTTCGTTGACAAGTTTGATAAAATTGTCGCGGTGTATGGGGGTGTCGTTGAACAGGGCGATGGTGAAATTTCCGCTCGTTGTTTCAAAGCGCACGAGCGTTCTGCGCTCTACGGAATCACTTGCCACAACGCTGTCCCCAGTAAGCACAAAACTACCTGCCCAACTTGTGAGAGGTAGGCAGGTAATAAATAGGAGGAGGGTAAATATGCGTGACTTTTTCATAGTCGGAGGTTAAGAATTAGCAGGAAGTTCTTCCGCTTGTTTTGCCGAAATACTTACGCTGAGCATCATGCCGAAGTAGAAACAGAAGATCAACATGGCTGTACCGCCACGGCTGATGAGCGGCAGGGGTTGACCCGTTACGGGGAATAACCCTACGGCCACCATCATATTAATAATAGCCTGCGAGGTAAGCATAAAGGCAAGCCCGATAATCAGAAAGGCGGGGAAGAGCGTTCCGCATCGCGAGGCGATTCGCCAGGCTCGGAATATCAGTACGATGTAGAAGAACACCACGAGCGTGGCGCCCCAAATACCCAATTCCTCAATGATGATGGCGAAGATAAAGTCGGAGTATGCTTGACTCAAGTAGTCGCGCTGCACAGAGTTGCCGGGCATCAACCCTACGATGTTACACGTAGCAATGGCAATGTTTGCCGTACCCACCTGTGCGTTCTCTTTCAAGTCATAATTCTTGGGGTCGTCGTCGCCACTTTCGGTAAAGTTATCGATACGCGATACCCATGTGTCGGCGCGGTGGAGGAAGGAGATGTCGTCTACGAAACTCTTGGGAAGTACCTTTGTGGAAACTATAATCAGTGCCGCCAGACCTACAAAGAATCCGATGAGTTGCCCAAATCGTTTGTAGGGCACGCGACCGATAAACATCATCAACAGGATGACGCCGAAGAGCAAGCAGGCGGTGGAGAAGTTTTCCGAGAAGATGAGTCCGCAGATAATTGCCGTGGGAATCATTATGTATTTAAAGGCCTTGGGGGCAATTCCGTCTTCTCGCTGCATGGAGGAGAGGATGAGCGCTGTGTAAAGAATCAGCGAACACTTGGCAATCTCGGAGGGTTGAAACGAAATCGGTCCGATGGAAAGCCAGCGTGAACCGTCGTTGGTGGCTTCGGCGAAGAAGAGGGTGATGAAGAGCAGGACGAACGAGACGGGGAGTAGCGCCAGAGGGAAAATCTTGAAGTAGCGGCAGGGAATGCGCGACACAAGAACTACCACCACCGTGCCGGCAGCCAAGAAGGAAACCTGCTTGATGAGGGGTGCAAAAAAGTCGCCCGACTTATACGCCAAGCTACTCCCTGCTGAAAACACCTCTACGATTGAGATGATACACAGGAAGAAATATACTACCCAAATAGTGGGGTCGCCCTTAAATATTTTGGAGATAGAGGCCATTTTTTATAGAGGTAGTGAGCGTGATTTTTGAGTAATAAAAAAGGAGATGTATTGTGGCAAAAACTATTAGTAATGTTTTTTAAAAAAGGTTACTAATAATTTTAAAAAGGTTACTAATAATTTTTGCCACAAGTGGTTTGTTTTTTCAAACGTCAGAAACGATTGTTTTTTTGAGGGTTAGCAGTTTTCTGCCAACTGCTCAAAATTTGAAACAAACTGCTCGCCGCGGTCCTCCATGTTCTTAAAGAGGTCGAAACTTGCACAGCAAGGACTGAGCAAAACGGTGTCGCCGGGTTGTGCTACGCTGTGGCATGCGCGGACGCAGTCTTTCATAGAGTGGGTGTCAAGGATGGTGATGCCGAAACCGCCGAAGAAATCGTGTAATTTAGAATTGTCGGCGCCGAGGAATACCAGTGCGCGGCACTTCTCTTTCACAATCTTCGTGAGTTGGCTGTAATCGTTGCCCTTGTCCTTACCGCCAATGATTAACACTACGGGCGTCTCCATACTGTCGAGTGCGCAGTAGCAAGCGTCGACATTCGTAGCCTTTGAGTCGTTGATATACGTCACGCCGTTGTGGATGCCCACTTTTTGCAGGCGGTGTTCTACGCCGGGGAAGGTGGCGAGCGCCGCGCGAAGTGCTTCGTCTGAAACTCCGGCAGCAAGACATGCTTGTGCGGCAGCAATCATGTTGCGCATGTTGTGCTTACCCTGCAAGGAGAGTTCTGTGGCGGGCATTGAGAAGGGGCGGGGAGCGTTAATCGTGAAGGTGCCGTTCTGAATGTAACCTGTGAGCGTCGTTCCCTCAGCGCAAGGTCCGCTTACATTCTCGTGGAAGGCGCAGATTTGGCACGCGGGTTGGCGCTTCTGCAATTCGGTGGCAATAAATTCGTCGCCCGTCCAATAGACAAAGGTGTCGTCGGCAGTTTGGTTCTGCAAAATGCGCATCTTTGAGTCTACATAATTCTGCATGCAGAAGTCGTAGCGGTCAAGATGGTCGAGCGTGATGTTGAGCAGTACGGCAATGTTGGCGCGGAAAGCATACATGTTGTCCAACTGGAAGGAAGAAAGTTCGATGACATACCAATCCTTGTCTTCCTGTGCCACCTGCAGCGCAAGGCTGTGCCCAATGTTTCCCGCAAGACCTACATTCATTCCCGCCTCACGCATAATATGATAAATGAGTGAGGTGGTTGTAGTTTTTCCGTTCGAACCCGTGATGCAAAGCATCTTTGCAGTGGTGTAGCGTGCCGCAAATTCAATTTCTGAAATGATAGGAATTCCAGCAGCTATGATCTTCTGCACCATTGGAGCCGTGTCGGGAATTCCGGGGCTCTTGATGATTTCTGTAGCATCAAGGATGCGCTCCTCGGTGTGCTTGCCTTCTTCCCAACTGAGGTTGTGGGCGTCGAGCATCTCTTTATAATTTGCCTTGATGTTTCCCATGTCGGAAACAAAGACTTCGTATCCCTTTTGTTGCGCAAGGATGGCTGCGCCCACGCCGCTTTCGGCAGCGCCAAGTATAGCAATTTTCATTTGAGACTGAAAGTGAATGCGCGTTATAAGATATTTTTTCTTTGACAGAAGAACATAAGAACAAATTATGAAACTTATGTTCTTTTGTTCTTATGTCTAAACTATCTAATCTTCAATGTAATGATGGTGAGTGCCGCAAGGAGGATGGTCGTAATCCAGAAGCGCACCGTAATCTTGGCTTCGTGCCAAGAACCCTTGGGCCAGTTGGGGAAGACGTACTTACAACCAGGCACCAACTGCTCGGGAAGCGTGCGGAAGGCATCGTGAATCGGTGTGCGCTTAAAGAGACGCTGCATTCTGCCCTTGCGCTTGCCCCATTTGAAGTATTGAACTTGGAGAATGACACTCAAATTTTCTGCCAAGAATACCCCGCAAAGGATGGGGAGTAACAATTCTTTGTGGATGATTACGGCAATCACGGCGATGATACCGCCAATGGTGAGCGAACCGGTATCACCCATAAATATCTGTGCGGGATATGCATTGTACCAAAGGAAACCAATGAGCGCACCGACCATTGCGCAGATGAAGATTACGAGTTCTTGCGTTAGGGGCAAGTACATAATATTTAAGTAGCTTGCAAATTCCAAGTGACTCGAGACATAAGCCAGTATCCCCAGGGCTATACATATTATTGCCGAGTTGCCCGCCGCCATTCCGTCCATGCCGTCGTTGAGGTTGGCTCCGTTTGACACGGCGGTAATGACAAACACGGTCATCAGCACGAAAAGTGCCCATCCCGCTACGCCCTTGTATTCTCCGCACCACTCCATGAGGTCAGAGTAATTAAGGTTGTTGTTTTTGACAAAGGGAATCGTGGTTTGGGGAGACTTTACCGCCTCGCTTTTATGCACAATTTCAATCTTCTCGGGTGTATGTTGCTTCGTAACATTCTCGTGCATCACGACACCCGGGTCGAGGTAAAGCGTAAGCCCTACATAAAGCCCCAAACTTACCTGCGCAAAGACTTTGTATTTTCCAGGAAGACCTTCCTTAGTCTTCTTCATTTTAATCCAGTCGTCAAGGAAACCTACAATGCCCAGCCACACCGTAGTGACCAACATGAGTTGCATGTAAACATTGCCGAGGCGCCCCAAGAGCAAGCACGGCACGAGAATGGCTACGATGATGATGACGCCGCCCATGGTGGGAACGCCAATCTTCTTTACGCCAAACGGGTCGATTGACGCATCGCGCTGCGCCTCGCTATAATGGTGGCGCTTCATCCAGCGAATGAAGTATTGACCGAACCATGCGGAGATGACGAGTGCCAGAATGAGTGCCAGCAGTGAGCGGAAAGATATGTACGACCACATCCCTGAACCGGGAATACCGAATTGGTCGAGTGAGCGGAAAAGATAGTAAAGCATTTGTGAGTAAGGTTATGAGGTCGCTTTGCTGTGAGGTTTAAAGGTTGAAGGTTGGAGGTTATAAGGTTGTGAGGGTTTAAGGTTTTAAGAGAATGAACGAAAGTCTTGTCCGAATGGTCTTAAACCTCACAACCTTATAACCTCATAACCTTATTGGAATGCTGCGCGCACCTCTTCATGGTCATCGAAGTGGTGCTTCACGCCCTTGATGTCTTGATAAGGTTCGTGTCCCTTACCTGCAACGAGGATAACGTCGCCCGGTTGCGCCATCATTACAGCCGCACGAATGGCTTCGCGACGGTCGGTAATGGCAATGGTGCGTGTGCGTTGCTCTGCGTCTAACCCCTCGAGCATGTCGTTGATGATTGCCTCGGGTTCTTCAAAGCGAGGATTGTCGCTCGTGATAATCACGCGGTCGGAGAGTGATGCCGCTTCTTTTGCCATAAGGGGACGCTTGCCCTTGTCTCGGTTGCCGCCCGCTCCGCAAACGGTAATCACCTGCGCCTTATTCTTCACGATGTCACGAATGGAGGTGAGCACATTTTGGAGTGCATCGGGCGTGTGGGCGTAGTCGATAATGGCGTTGACGCCCTTAGGAGAACGAATGGCTTCGAAGCGACCGTTTACAGGTGCCAACTCCGACATTACGCGGAGCACTTCCTGCGGTTCGTTGCCCAACAGAATTGCTGCGCCATATACAGCAAGCAGATTGCTGACATTGAAGCGACCTACGAAGCGCACGCTAACTTCCTGTCCGTTAATGTCGAGCAGCATGCCCTCAATGCTTTCTTCGAGAATGCGCCCCTTAAAGTCGGCGGCAGTGCGCGTAGAGTAACTGCGCAAGGTGGCTTTGCAGTTTTGGAGCATCACGCTGCCGTTTTTATCATCAGCATTCGTAATGGCAAACGCCTGCTTGGGAAGATTGTCAAAGAAGGCCTTCTTGGCATCGCGGTAAGCGTCAAATGTCTTATGATAATCGAGGTGGTCGCGTGTGAGATTTGTAAACAAGGCTCCTGCAAAGGTGAGTCCTCCAATGCGCTTTTGCTGAATGGCATGCGAAGAGCATTCCATAAAGGCGTGCGTACAACCTTGCGCTACCATTTCGGCGAGCAACTGATTGAGCGTAATGGCGTCGGGCGTAGTGCATTCTGTGGGGTAGGGCACTCCGTCGATGTAGTTACATACCGTAGAGCAGAGGCCGCACTTGTGACCAAACTTGCGGAACATCTCGTAGAGCACCGTAGCGATGGTGGTCTTTCCGTTCGTACCCGTAACGCCCACGAGTTTGAGTTTTGACGTGGGGTCGCCATAGAATTGTGTGGCAACCTTACCTACGGCGTCTTCAGTGTCTGCCACGCGCACGAAGGTTACTCCTTCGGGCACTTCTGCGGGAATGGGCTCGCACACGAGCACGGCTGTTGCTCCTTGCGCTATGGCTTTATCAATAAAGGCGTGACCGTCTACCTGCGTACCTTTAACGGCGATAAACAGGTGGGCGTCAGCAACGCGACGACTGTCGATATTTACCCCCGCAATGGGGATGTTGAGGTCACCGCGCGTTTCTTCTACGGTGACTTTCGTGAGAATGTCTTTGAGCAACATAGGAGTTTAAAATGATGCTGAGATTTTGGGGAACGAGATACGGCGTTTGCCGTTCGGAATCGGACTTTTGAAACGGGTAAAATAGCGTTCTCAAAAACTAAACCTATTCTCGTAAAAACTATTAGTAACATAATTTAAATTATTAGTAATGTAATTTAAAAAAGGTTACTAACAATTTTGGGCGTATCTAATGTAAAGATTTTTAGGGTAGTATGAACGCTCTGTTTTTGTCGTATTTTTTCGCTACTGAGTGGGAGGCGCAACGGGCGGTTGCTCCTTGATTTTCTTCTTCGGCGCCTTGGTTTTTGTGGATAACGTCAGCGTAATCGTATCGCCGGGTGTGAGCGTTGTACCAGCCTTCTTGCTTTGCTTAACAACGACGCCCACGCCCTTTACTTCGACGTGCATGCCCGCACTCTCCAAGCGGTAGAGCGCATCGCGCAGTCCGTAACCCATGACGTTGGGGATGGAGTCCTTGGGTTCTTCAGAGGGCGATAGCGAAATGGTGTGCGCCACAGAGTCAGGCGCGCCCCAAACGGTTTCAGCGGCATACTCGTTGAAGTGTGCCTGGTGGGTCACGCCAATCTGCTTCAACACCTGTCTGCCCGCCTCAATGTCTCCCGCCTTCACCTGGGGGTGGAAGGGATTTATCGTGTCGCGAGCGCTTGAGAAGTCTGACTGGTGCGCCTTTGCCATAATACTTTCGGCCACCTTACTGAAGACGGGTCCGCACATACCGCCACCTGATGCCGTGCCACTCTTGCGGATGCAGACGATGCAGGCGTAGCGCGGTTTCTGAGAGGGAAAGTAACCGGCAAATGAGATGAGGTATTCTTGCGACTTACCTGCGCGCGTCCAAATCTGGGCGGTACCCGTTTTCCCGGATACGTCGAACATCTTTGAACCGGCGCGACGACCGAGACCGGAGTGTACCACTTCATAAAGGCAGTGTTGAATCATCTTTATGGCTTCAGGACTCGCCATCTGCTCGCGGAGGACTTCGTTGGGAAATTCCTTAACGATTTTTCCGTCACGCAAGAGGGCTTTTACGAGGCGCGGACGGAAGAGTTTGCCGTTATTGGCCACGCCGGCATAGAAGTTGACCGTAGAAATCGGGGGCACCTGCGTTTCATATCCGATGCTCATCCAGGGGAGTGCCGTCTTTGACCAGTTCGCTTTGGTCGGGCGGCGGATGTAAGGTTTGTGGTAGTGGTCGAGCGGGATTTTAAGGTCTTCTGCAATGCCCAAGCGGTACAAACCATCCACAAAGCGGGCGGGGTCGTCCTTGTAGGCGTTGTCGATAATGACGCTCACACCAATATTTGAGGAATACTTGATAATTTCTTCCGTGTTGATGAGCCCGTAACCGATGCCGCCGCGCCAGTTGTGGTCGCGCATCACACGGCGATACATGGGGTAGAGTCCGCGCCCTACGTCAACCTTGCTGTTTAAGTCCATCAACCCGTCGTCCATAGCGACAAGGAATGACATAGGTTTGAAAACCGAACCAGGCTCGTACATGTTGCCCACGGCGAGTGGCTGATTTTCTGAAAAACTATTGTCGGGATTGCGCGAAAGACTGGTCATCGCCTTGATGTCGCCCGTGGCGGTTTCCAATACGATAACTACGCCCTCTTGTGTCTGCCCATTGCTGGTTTTCACCAAGTGCTCCAACTGGTTGCGCAAGACTCTTTCGCAAATATCTTGGATGTCTACGTCAATCGTAGTCATTACGTCGTAACCATCTATGGCGGGGACGTCCACTACGCGCACCAAGTGTTTCATCAACTTCTGCGTGTGATAACTACCCGACTTTCCCGCAAGAAGAGAGTCGCAAGAAAGTTCAAGACCGTAACGCGCACAACTGTCGAAACGCCCAACCGTGCGGCGTGCCAAGGCACCAAAGGGATTTTTGCGCACGGGGATGGTGTCAACATAAAAACCGCTGATGCCCGTAGAGCGACGTAGGAAGGGCAACGACTTCATATCCTTGTACTGCACGTAGGTCACGCGCTGGTTGCGCTTCTTGTTCTTGCGCTTCTTTGCTGCCTCGGGTTTTAGCACTGCTGCCGTGTATAGCGGCCAACTGTGTGAGCGGCGCTCCTGCCCCTTCAGCAAATGCTTGCGCACATTTTCGGCGTCAACATCAGGGAAGATTTCTTCCATTCCCAAGCAAATGCTGTCCAAGTTTTGGAGGAAAAGCGAGTCGCGCAACTTAAGGTCTTTCGCTGCTCGTGCGCTATCTTTCTCCCAAGTTCCGAAGTCCATATACATTAAGAACTCGGGGATTGACGCCGCCAAGACTTCTCCGTTAGAAGCCAAAAGATTGCCGCGCATAGGCTTGAGTTCGAGATTTACACGCTCGCGCTGCTTGGCAACTTCTCTCCAATATTCGCTCTTGACAGTCATGGTGTAGAAGGCCTTACCGAGAATGGCAAGACCCAATACTACAAACATCCATTTGATGAAGGTGTAGCGTCCCTTTATTTTATCTTTCGGAAATTCCATCTCTGACAATCTTAAAATTTGGAGTTGTACCGGCGCGTAGCGTAGTGTCTTTCAGGTGTTGCTCAATAATGCTGGCGCGCGAGTTCTTACGCAGTTCGCTGGAGGTAGTCAGCAGTTTGTAGCGAATATCAATAAGTTGCTCATTGAGTTGCTTCGTTTCAATCTGCTCCTGCTGACAGAAGTAGCGGTTACTCACATAAGCCACGGTGAGTATAGTAACAAAGACTATATAAAGGAAATTCTGACGGAACCAACTTCCCGCCAGAATGTCGCCAGCAAGGATAGCTGCCAACGATACGTCATCGCTACCGGTGAGCTCGTTAAACAATTTCTCCTTGTCTTGCTTTTTGACCTTCACCTCTTCCTCAAGTGCGGCCTGTTCTATTTCTTCGTTCACCTCCTGGGGTGGGGTGATGGTTTGGTCTTTCATTTTTTTAAGTAGAAGAGTTTTTAGTAAACGAGTATACGAGATGAACTGTCGAGAGTCAAAAGTTGAGAGTCAAAAGTTGAGAGTCCCGCATGGTCGTTCTCCTTTTTCCTTTCTCCTTTTAAATTTTCTCCGCCACCCTCAACTTCGCGCTGCGACTTCTCGGGTTTTGTTCCTGCTCTTCAGCCGTAGGGATGATTACCTTATTGCTGAGCGGACGGATGGGGGCGGTGCGGTTGCCAAAGAAGTCTTGCTCCACCTTCCCCTCGATGTTTCCGCTACGCATAAAGTTTTTCACCATGCGATCTTCCAAAGAATGGTAGGTCATAATAACGAGTCGCCCGCCAGGCTTCAGCACGCGAAGCGCACCCTCAAGCATTTCCTGAAGCGCATCCATTTCGTGGTTGACTTCAATGCGGAGCGCCTGGAAAACCTTTGCCAGATCTTTCTTCTCACGGTCGCGCCCCATGAGCGGCTTAACGATGTCGAGCAAATCTTGTATCATGACAATCGTTTGCTGACTGCGTGCCTTCACGATGACACTCGCCAACTTGCGCGCATTCTTCAACTCGCCAAAAAGGAAGAAGATGTTTGCCAATTGTTCCTCCGAATATTTGTTCACCACATCGGCCGCCGTCATGCCTCCTCGGCCATTCATGCGCATGTCAAGTGGGGCATCGAAGCGGAAAGAGAACCCGCGCTCCTCGGCATCAAAGTGGTGGCTGCTCACACCCAAGTCTGCCAACAGCGCATCCACCCCGTCAACATCGTAGTAGCGCATCCAATTCTTGAGGTAACGGAAATTGCTTCTTACAAAGGTAAAACGCTCATCGTCGGCAGGGATATTTTGCTCGGCATCGGCATCCTGGTCAAACCCGAAAAGGTGGCCTTCTTCCGACAGATGTTTGAGGATTCCCTTGCTGTGTCCGCCGCCGCCGAAAGTCACATCGATATAGGTTCCGTCTGGACGAATATTCATCGCATCCAGACACTCCGACAACATCACGGGAACATGATAACAATCTATTTTTTTAGGCTCTTTCATTTGGAGTGTAAAATTAGCGATTTTTAGTGACTTTTAGAAGCGTCAGTGCAATATTTTTTTAGAAATATTTTTAGCACAAATTTTTGTCCCGCCGAGGCGACTCTGTAAGGTGGTTTTGGAAGGCAAAATAAGGCGTGCGCAACCCCTGCTCCCTCCCCGTGAAAATGACCTTGAACACTCTCAAAACAGTTCGGCACTTATTTCAAATTATTCGGCACATGTTTTGAAATAAGTACCGAATAATTTTTTGCGTGTGTCAATAGTTTTTAACTTTGCAAGCAGGTTGGGCGCACAAAGTGCAATTTTTCTTAACACTCTTATTGGGAAATCGCACTCCTCGTATTGCGCCAACATGTAAGAACGATTTACTTTCTCTCACAATGCAAGACGAAAATAAATTCTTAGAACTCGGCGAGCGCCCCGTGGGGAGTCTGCTCATGCAGTATGCCATCCCCGCGATTATCGCCATGACGGCCTCGTCGCTCTACCACATTATCGACGCTATCTTTATTGGACAAGGTGTTGGTGAAGAGGCAATTATGGGACTTGCGCTTACAGGGCCCATTATGTCCCTCACCGCAGCGTTTGGCGCTATGGTGGGCGTGGGCGGTTCTACACTTATGTCCGTAAAGCTCGGACAGAAGGACTACGATACGGCGCGAGACATCCTCGGGAATGTAGTGATTATGAATGTCATAATGGGTACTTCGCTCGGGATTCTGCTCCTCTTGTGCATCGACCCCATTCTGCGCTTCTTCGGTGCCAGCGACTTGACCATAGGTCCTGCACGCGACTTCATGACCGTGATTCTTGCAGGTAATATCGTGACGCATCTTTACCTTGGTCTCAACTCGTTGCTCCGTTCTACCAACCGCCCGAAACAAGCTATGTATGCCACCTTTGGAACGGTAGCTCTCAACTGTCTCCTGGCGCCCTTGTTTATCTTTGTCTTCAAATGGGGCATCTCGGGTGCTGCAGCGGCAACGATTCTCTCTCAGGTAATTATGCTGATGTGGGAGCTGCATTTGTTTGTGTCTAAAGATTCTCCCATTCGCCTGGATGTCAAGCGTATTCGCATTAAGAAAAAGATTCTTAAGGAGTCGTTGACGATTGGCGCACCCAACTTCCTCATTAATCTTTGTGCCTGCACGGTGGCCATCTTCGTGACGCGCTCCATGACTACCTACGGCGGCGATATTGCCGTTGGGGCATTCGGGGTTGTAAACCGCTTGGCGCTCTTCGTGGTAATGGTGGTCATCGGGTTGAATCAGGGTATGCAACCTATTGCCGGTTACAATTTCGGCGCGCGTAAGTTTGACCGCATCATGCGCGTCTTGAAACTTTCTATTATTGTGGCTACGGGCATTACAACTACGGGATTCGTCATCGGCACCTTCTTCGCAGAGTTTTGCGTTACGCCTTTTGCTAAAGATTCTCCCGAACTCATCGCTGCAGCCGCCCACGGCTTGCGCATCCAGGTGATGTGCTTCCCGCTCATTGGTTTCCAGATTGTGTCAACGGCCTTCTTCCAGAGCATCGGTTATGCCGGCAAAAGCATCTTCCTTTCGCTCACGCGCCAAATGCTCTTCCTGCTTCCTGCCATACTGATTATCCCTATGTTCTTGGATAATAAAGTGGACGGCGTGTGGTACGCAATGCCTTTCTCCGACGCTATGGCGACCATCGTGTCTGTCGTCATGCTTTGGTACCAAATGAAGAGCTTTAGGGCGATGCAAACAGCTAATAACTAATGTTGCCCAACCGCAGATAGTTTAAAGGTTTGCCTTAGGTGAATGTGTGTGGTGTTTCTGTGTGTGCAAGTTACCCCAAAGGGGTTAAATCTATCAGCCCAGGGCAACGCCCTGGGGGATGTTGCGGTTGTATTCACGCCCCATCGGGGCAAAAGCAAAACAACTTATCATGGCACAATCTCTATGTAAAATATATTTGCATTTGGTCTTCCATGTAAAAACTACAAGTCCTCTAATCTTGGAGTCTAACCTTGATGATGTGCATCGCTATATAGGACAACTAACAAATATAGCTGGTTGTCAGGTGCTGCGGGTAGGAGGTGTTGAAGATCATGTTCACATTGTCTGTCAGTTGGGTAGAGAGCAAACCATTGCAAGACTAGTTGAGGAAATTAAACGCAACAGTAGTCGGTGGATTAAGACTCTGTCACCACATTATAGGTATTTTGCTTGGCAAAGTGGTTACGCTGTGTTTTCGGTAAGTCAATCTGGATTAGATAAAACCATTGCGTATGTCAATAACCAAAGAGAACATCACAAGAAACAGACTTTTCAAGATGAGTATCTCGCTTTCTTGAAACTATATAATGTTGAGTATGACGAGAAATATGTCATGAGTGATTGACGCTCCTTGCTTTTGCCCCGATGGGGCGCTCCTCGTTTGTACTGCTACCCAGGGCGTTGCCCTGGTCTGACGGATTAAAGCCCCGATGGGGCAGATTCCCGT
Organism: Alloprevotella sp.; assembly: GCA_045631665.1. Classification (GTDB taxonomy): domain Bacteria; phylum Bacteroidota; class Bacteroidia; order Bacteroidales; family Bacteroidaceae; genus Alloprevotella. The sequence goes on along the minus strand of JAZQVD010000051.1, from coordinate 116,861 downwards.
TCCCCACTATAGTTTATGCCACTCCAAAAATGAGCGTATGGCGACTCTTTCAGTACTGTTCTTCGTACTCAACGCACTGCTCAAATCACTTCGTATCGCATCTTCAACTCGCTGTATTTTGCCCCTCTAAAATGGTGGCATGGCGGCATTAGATACCCCAAAGGGGTTAAATCTATCAAATCAGGGCAACGCCCTGGGTATGTTGTGGTTATGTTTACGCCCCATCGGGGCAAAAGCAGAACAAATACAATCCTTCTTCCCTCACTAACCTTTCCCCTATAACCTCTACGTATGCATAACTTCTTTAATAGTGACGGCACGCCCGTTGAAAATCTATCATTCTCCGAATTAAAATCCGCGCCATTGATTATAAATATCGGTCGCCAATTGGGTAGTGGTGGCCGTGAGGTGGGTAAAGAGCTCGCCCGCCGCTTTGGCATGGAGTATTACGATAAAGAATTGCTTGATATTGCTGCGCGCGAAAGCGGTTTCTGTACGGAGGTGTTTGAGCGTAGTGATGAGCACAAGGGTTTCTTTCAGTCGCTCTTTGAATCGGTGGTTCCGGTCATTGGGCACACTACGGGTTTTTATCAAAACCAACTCTCTGACGAGTCGCTCTTCCGTATTCAGGCCGAGGCTATTCGTAAGGCGGCGCAGCAGTTAAAAGGTGGCGTTTTCATCGGTCGTTGCGCCGATTATGTCTTGCGCGACTACCCCAATTGCCTCAATATTTTTATCTCTGCTGATGAGTCGGACCGCATTGCCCGAATTATGAACCACCACAAGGTGGATGAGAAGGATGCCAAGCGCTTAATGCACAACGGTGACAGTACGCGCGAAACGTATTATAACTTCTACGCCTCCTCGCGCTGGGGTGAGGCAAAAACCTATGACCTTTGCCTCAATTCTTCGGTACTCGGAATTTCAAAAACCATCGATTTCATCGAGGAATTTGCCCGTTTACGCATGGCGGCGTCGGCAGAATAATACGCAAGTATAATACCTATATTCTTACCAATAAAAACGAGCGAGCGAAGGTGCTTTATGCGCCCTCGCTCGCTTATTTTTGTATAAATTTTCAGGATTTTATGCAGTTTGAAGTCCGCGTTTTTGCGGTTTCAAATCCACTTGATTATTAGCGGGTTAAAGATAGTCAAAATTATTAGTAACATATTTTGAAAAAGGTTACTAATAATTTAAAATATGTTACTAATAATTTTTGCTAAAAGTAATGTTGTTTTTCGCAGCAGTATATTGCGCGTCGCGCTGCGTATAAATATGCATAAAATCGCGCAACTGTGTGCGTGGTTTTAGAACTTATAACCCACAGTGAGTTGCACGTTGTGACGGTCAAGGTCTACGCGCGCTGCCTGCAGGCGGTTGGCGCTGCTCACTCCGCCTTCGGGGAGGTGGAAGGCATAGACGTCTGCCGTCTGCACCTGATATTGATACGACATATCGGCATACCAACTGCCCGAGCGGTAACCTACACCCGCCGTGAGGCGCTGCAGTTCGCCAAGATTGACGTAGTCCGTATTTGTAGAATAGTAGTAGTTGCTGCTATCCAAGAACTGGTTGAGGTAGGCATGCTTCTTGAAGGGCGAACTCTGATAGTTGTAACCCGCGCGTGCGTAAAGTCCGTCAACAAGTCGGAGCTCGGCGCCCAAGCGAAGCGTGTGCACACCCTGAAGGCAGCGGTCTGCCTCATGCTTTAAGGCATAATCCTTGTAAAGTCCGTCGTCGTATGTAACGCGCATCGAACTGGCGTCGTAGTATTCGTATTCAGCGCCGTAGGCCAAGAAGTCGCCCACCGTACCGCCCATTGAAACGTTAAAGCGCCAGGGAGTGCGTATTTCGTAATGGTTATACACGCCGTCGCTTTGGGCAGAGTAGTCGTGCGCTCCGTTGGCGTAGGGCATCTCCATATAGAGGTCTGATGAGGTCTCGATTTCGTAATACGTAGGCATGTGGATGCTCAACCCAACTCTGAAGGGACTTTCCTCAATGGGGCGGAAGATGACGCCTAATGAACCGCTGTAACCCTCGCCTTCGGTGCGCTCATCGTTGAGGTAGAAGTATTCGTGCAGACTATTGTCTGTGGGGTCGATAAGCATTTCTGAATAGTCCGTGTAACTCTTCTGATCCAAGAAATGATAGGTCGCCGTCACACCCACGTAGAGGCGGTCGTTGATGTTTGCTGCTACGTTGAAATCAATGTCGTGTTTGCCGCCCCACTGTACGCGACGGTACGTGTAACTATCGGCATCCGACGGTTCGTAACCGTCCACGTAACCCTCACTGTCGTAAGTGGGATAGATGAGTTGGGTGTCGTAACCCATGTTGGTAAAGGGCGTGGTCAATTCTCTATCCTTGTTGTACCCCAAATCAAGCCATCCGCCCGAATAAGCAAGGTCCATCATCTGCCACGACTGCGAGAGTCCGCCCGTAGCGAAGTTCTGCACATTGATGTGGTTCTTGAAGTTGCGGTTGTTCTGATAGTTCACCCCAAAATTCATGAACCGCAGTCCGTCAAAGTCGCCGCCCATATCCACAGTATATACAAACCCGATTTGGTCAAACGAGGCGCGTGTGCGTCCGATGCCGTTAAACTCCTCAGCATGTGGCTGCGCGGTCAAACTTGCCGTAGCGGCAAAATCACTGCGGCGGTACAGACCAATCCCCGCAGGGTTGGTGCCCATCACCGAAATGTCGGCGCCCAAAGCGCTCATCGCACCGCCCATTCCCACGAAGCGCGCCGTGCCGTTAAGGTCGTTGCTCGTGAATGACTCCATGCGATAAATGTCTTGCGCTGTAGCGGTTGAGGCAAGTAAAAGTAAGGGGAGTATGATGCGTTTCATAATGTAAAAGGTTGATGGTGATAGGTTAACGGTGGAAGGCAACGATGTGTCTCGTGCCTTGTTTATCTTCTGCGTCCGCCACTGCCGCCCATAGAGCGCTGAGGTCTACTTCCGCCTCCCCCGCCACTCATTGTACGTTGCGGGCGTTCGTTTCTGCTCGGCGAAACTGTTGACGAAGATGGGGTTCTTGAATTACGGTCAGAAGAAATAGTGTTGCGATTTGTCGAACTGTTGTTGCGGTTTGTAGAAACGCTATTGCGGTTCTGGCTGGGACGACGATCGGCTGACGGACGTGTGCCACGCTCTGTGCTGGGGCGGTATCCACGATTGCTTGCGACGGGACGGCGATGCTCCGTGCGTGAAGGATAATAATGGTGGTGATGACCGCCATGGTGCGGATGCCACCCAGGGTAATAAATGGGGTGATAATGTCCGTGCCAGCCCCACCAAGGGTCGTACCAACTGGAGTGCCAATAGTAGGGCGTGCTCCACCACCAAGAAGTGTGCCAACCATAATAGTTGTGCCACCCGAAATCATACCAACTGTAGGGACGGTAAAAGGCGTACCACGGGTCGGTGTAGACGTCGATATAATCTGTGTAGTAGGGACTGCTCACAACCGTAATGCCTGGTGCGTGAAAGCGCACGATGCGGTTGGTGAGTGACGTTGATTCGTCAGCAGGTTCGGGGTATGTGTCGGCGTCTTTATGTGCCGCGTCGCTACGTCGGTTGTAGGCGTCAATATCCATATCGCTATTGCGCCCCTCTGCCCAATCGTCGTATTCCACAGCGTCATACTGCTCCGCCTGCACCTTCTTCGCCTTCTTCTTTGAGGGCACAAAGTAAAGGTCGTCTTGCGCAAGCGTATTAACAGCGCTGCCTATGATGAAGGCAAGTAAAAGAAATAGTTGCTTGTTCATAACCGTGTCTTATTTGTTGAAAATGAGAGGGTAAAGACCTATTCTGCAAAAATGCAGGTCCGTTATTTGCTGTTCTCTGTCAGAAAACAGCGCCCTCGTAATATATTTATAAAGCAAAAATACACATATTTTTTCTACCCCACGTACAACCATCCCGTTTTTAGGTATTTTTAAGAAAAGAGTGTGCGAGATTTTTGAAAAACGGGCAAATATTTAAAGTGATGGTAGTGAATTTGTTGTGCGTATTAGAAATTCCATAAAAATTATTAGTAACCTTGTAAAAATTATATTACTAACAATTTAAATTATGTTACTAATAATTTCTTTTAGGTTACTAACAATTTTGGTGGTGCTTTTCAGGGGTGAAATTTGGAGGGGTATGTGTGTGAAAAGATGCCTTTATGTTTTCAAAAAAGCACGATTTCATCGGAGTTTTTCGGTGCTTTCTCTTGGTATATAGTAACGATGAACTGTGTGACTGGTTGTTGAGATTCACAAAAAAACGGGTGCTGTTTTTTGTGGTAAACAGGTTGGGTTTTATTATTATTCCTTATTTGTAAAATCTACTTTACAAAACAGGGGGGGTAATTTGCTGCGCAGCAGTCCAACTTTTCTCTGATTTTTCCTTGCTCATTATATAAATAAAGTGTACCTTTGCGAGGTAACACGTATGAGTGGTTTCAAAACAACTGGAATTTTGCAACAATTTAGTGCTGAGGGATTTACGGTTTTTGACGTTATTTCGCCCCTTCGGCATTGTTGTTAACATATTGAAACACTTAAAGTTACATACCCTTGTAAGAGGGTGAATTGTATCTATCAATCGCTTATCTTTACTGGAGAAACTCTATCCTTGCACTATTGCAAGGCTCTTTTTCGTGCCTGTATCTGTGCTGTCGTAAGGGCGGTGCGGGTGTTGAAACTATTTGGAAATGACAAAAATAGCAATTCTTCTCGCTTTCTTACTGAGCGTGGTAATTACGTACTTGCTAATTCCGCAACTGGTAAGGTTTTCTTATAAGAAGCGCTTGTTCGACAAAATCGATGAACGCAAGGTGCACAAGGTGGTAGTATCACGCCTCGGTGGTGTAGCATTTGCGCCCTCTATCATTATGGGTGTGGCGCTGGCGTTTGGGGTGAGTTTGCTTGCTGAAGACAAAGCGTTGGCGGTGCAATTCCAAGCAGGTGCGTTTGAACTTGTGCTCTTCATTGCAGCCCTCTTGATGATTTATTTCGGAGGTATGACCGATGATATTTTAGACTCGGGTTACAAACTCAAGTTTCTCGTGCAATTTCTAGGGGCGACATGCCTGGCGGTTGCTGGGGTGTGGATGGATAATTTCTACGGACTCTTCGGACTCACAGAAATCCCCGCGTGGTTTGGTATTCCCTTGAGCGTTACAGCTACGGTGTTTGTTGTCAATGCTATGAATCTCATTGATGGCATAGACGGGTTGGCTGCAGGGCTTGGCATCATCGGATTTTTCTTCTTTGGATGTCTGTTTTTCAGTCTCGGTGAATACCTAAATGCGGTCTTGGCATTTGCCTCATTAGGAGCGGTGCTCACTTTCTTCTTCTTCAATGTCTACGGTAGTGTAGAGCGTCGTCGCAAGATATTTATGGGCGACTGCGGGTCTCAAACAATCGGACTTCTGCTTGCCTATTTCGCCATCAGTTTTTCCATGAGCAGAACGCCCGCTGTAGATGCTGCTGTAAATCTTGCAGAGACAGGTGTGCTGACCGATGTGTTGCAGTCTACACCTCTCGTTGTGGCATTCTCAATTATCATGGTTCCCGTGTTGGATACCTTCCGCGTTTTTGGAAATCGCATCCGTGCGCACAAGAATCCTTTTAAACCCGACCGCACGCACATCCACCACCGCTTTATAGACCTCGGTTTGAGCCATCGTGCAACCCTCGTGGTGATTTTGATGTTAGCGGCATTCTTCGTGCTCCTCAACCTACTTTTGTTAGACCTTCTAAATATCAACCTACTCTTCTGTCTTGACATCCTCCTTTGGACCAGCATGCACGTATGGATTTCTGCGCTGATTAAAGGGCGTAAGCAGAAAACCACAACTACAAAAGTCTAAACCCAATAGTCCCCTTGTAATATAAAAAGCAAAAAATATGGCCATGTTTACATTTATCAGAAAAAAACTCTTTCCCAAGCGCTACCTGAGTCCCATGTTGATTTTGGCAATAGATGTAGCGTGCTCGGTATTGGCTTCAATCGCCACGCTGTTGGTGTTTGTGTTGATGGGAAAATGGTATCCCTTGTGGAATTTCTCATTGTGGTGGGTCGGCGTCTCATTGGTATTATCGCTCATCTGCTTCCGCTTGTGGACTACCTATCGCACCATTATTCGCCACTCCACCCTGCGTGACTTCACGCGCTTATTGGGTGCAGCTGTTGTAAAGTCGGTCGCATTGGTGCTCATCGTAGGTGGTGCCTTCACACTCTTGGCATTGTCGTGGCGCTTGCCTTTGGCTTTGCTCATCTTCGACTTGATGTTTACCTTCGGCGCACTGATTGTTGTGCGTGTGTTGATGGTGGTAGTATACGACTTCTTGAAAGTAAGTCTTCCTTACAACGACCAGACACTCAATGTGTTGGTGTATGGTAGTGGCGAGAAGGCTGCGTCTTTAGCAATGCGCTTTAAGGGGTCTTCAACCTATCGCATTAAGGGTTTTATTGATTATGCAAAGTCATCTAAGCGCTTTACGATGCAGGGATTGCCTGGTAACTATTTTAATAGTCTTCAGGATGTTAAGGCAATTCACGAGAAGTACGATATTGATGCCGTAATCTTTCCCACCCAGCGCAGTGCTGCTTCCGAGCGCGAACGCCTCATTGTCTTTGGTATGGAGAGTGGGATGAAGTTCTTCATTACTCCCCCGATGGACGAATATGGCAAGTCGCGCAATGATGAGCGCACCGTCATCCGTGAAGTGAAGATTGAGGACCTCCTTGGTCGTGAAGAAATTCAGATTAACATGGAGGTAATTAAGAAGAATTTTGCGGGTAAGGTAGTGATGGTAACGGGTGCAGCTGGTAGTATTGGTTCTGAACTCTGCCGTCAGTTGGCTACTTTTGGTGTGAAGCAACTCGTGATGTTCGACAATGCTGAAACCCCCATGCACAATGTGCGTTTGGAGTTTGATGAACGCTTCCCCGAATTGAACTTCGTTCCAGTAATTGGTGATGTGCGTCAACCCCAGCGCCTCGATTTTGCCTTCCGCAAGTACCGTCCTCAGGTAGTGTTCCACGCTGCCGCATATAAGCATGTACCTTTGATGGAAGAAAACCCCTGTGAAGCGGTATTGGTAAATGTATACGGTTCGCGAAATGTCGCAGACTTCTGTTTGAAGTATGATGTAGAACAGATGGTGATGGTCAGCACCGACAAGGCTGTGAATCCCACCAACATTATGGGATGCACCAAGCGTTTGGCAGAAATCTATGTACAGAGCCTCGGCTTAAGCATGGAGCAAGGTAAAACGTCCGGCAAGACCAAGTTTGTCACCACCCGCTTCGGCAATGTTCTCGGTTCCAATGGTTCGGTAATTCCCCGCTTCCGTGCACAAATTGAAAAGGGCGGTCCCATTACCGTTACTCACCCCGAAATCACGCGCTTCTTCATGACTATTCCCGAAGCCTGTCGCCTTGTGATGGAAGCCGCCACAATGACCGATGGCAACCAAATCTTTGTGTTTGACATGGGCGAAAGCGTGAAGATTGCAGACCTCGCAAAGCGCATGATTAAACTCGCTGGACTTGAAGAAGGTAAGGATATTAGCATTGAGTACACAGGTCTCCGTCCGGGAGAAAAATTGTACGAAGAAGTACTTTCCAATGCCGAAAACACCATCCCCACCGAGCACAAGCGCATCCACATTGCTAAGGTGCGTGAGTACAACTACGAAGATGCCTGTGCCGCAGTAGACAAACTCGAAAACTACAGCCGCATTGTGGAAATCCCCGAAATGGTGAAACTCATGAAGCAAGTAGTCCCCGAATTCATCTCCAAGAACTCTATTTACGAGCAGTACGATAAGAAGTAAGAGGGGATTAACAACCACTCGTCCCCCCATCGTGTATTCACTTGAAAAGTACGTACGGTCTGCTTTCTAAATACATACCTCATCTGCACCCCATACGGCAACTCCTCACTCCAAGTTCCTCACTCCTCGCTAATTTAACTCTCCTCACAGAACTATCAACTCTCCACTCTCTATTTTCAAGGTAAATTGCAAAATATGGAAACGCCCCAACTTCATCATTGCACAAAATACGATTCACTTTGCAATATTCTTGAGTCTGGTGCTTTCTGGCCTTCTTATTGTTTAGAGAAGAGTAATTTCATGCACGAATTTACAGAGGGTGCTTATGCCGTAGTCTGCTTTGCTGATTTATTGTCAGATGAAGTTGAGCGGCATTCTACAAATTTCAATTCAGACTCATATATAATAATGAGTAAGGATTGGGCATGGGAGTGGATAAAATTACATAACCACTCATAAATAAATGAATAGAGAGGATCGTTTATTGGTAATACATAGTTTTTATCAATATTCTTTTATTATATTGCAAACGTTTTTTATTACCTCATGAATCAACTTAAAGCAGGCGCTGCTTTGAATTATGTATCTATCATCTTACACATGGTTGTGGGATTGGTATATACCCCTTACATGTTGCGCACATTGGGGCAGTCCGAATATGGATTGTATTCGTTAGCAGCGTCTATCATTGCATATTTGACAGTGCTTGACCTTGGTTTTGGCAATGCCATTGTTCGCTACACCGCTAAATTTCGTGCAGAAGGCAAACAGCGAGAGCAAGAAGAAATGTTTGGAATGTTTCTTGTTCTTTATATAGGTATTGGACTTATTGCCATGGTCGCAGGTGGTGTATTGGCATGGAATGTAGAAGGTTTGTTCTCTGCCAAGATGACAGCAACAGAAGTCGAGCGCACTCGCATTATGTTATGGTTGATGACTTTTAACTTGGCGTTTACTTTCCCCATGAGTATTTGGGGTAGCATAATGACTGCTTACGAGCGTTTCGTGTTCCAAAGAGTGGTGAGCATCATTCGAGGTGTATTGAATCCCATTGTGATGGTATTGCTTTTAGTTGTAGGTTATAAGGCTGTTGCCATGGTAGTTGTTACCACCATATTCAATGTAGTGACACTCCTAATTAATTGGTGGTACTGCAAGTACAAACTATCCATAAAAGTTCGCCATGGACAATTTAAGTGGGCTTTCTTGAAGGAAGTTTCAATTTATAGTTTCTGGATATTCCTCAATGCCATCATGGACCGTATTTATTGGAGCACAGGTCAATTCGTTTTGGGTATTTATCGTGGTGCGGCAGCTATTGCTGTTTATGCGGTGGCTATTCAGTTGCAGAGCATGTATATGATGTTTTCTACCGCGATTAGCGGAGTATTCTTGCCTAAGGTTACAGCGATGGTGGCGAAGGAAAATAATACTAAAGCTATATCAGACCTTTTTATCCGCACGGGACGCATACAATATATAGTGATGTCGTTTATCTTATGTGCATTTATAGTTTTAGGACGCCCCTTTATAGAATTGTGGGCCGGTGCAGGATATGAGGATGCCTATATTATAGCGTTACTCTTCTTTATACCTTTGACGGTTCCTCTTATTCAGAATTTAGGCATCACCATACTTCAGGCACGTAATCAAATGAAGTTCCGTTCCTTGCTATATATCTTCATCGCCGTTGGAAGTTTGGGGATTTCTATTCCTTTAACCAAGTATTATGGAGGAATTGGTTGTGCGGTTGGTACTGCAACTGCATTGACGTTAGGACATATAATTATTATGAACATTTATTATTGTAGTAAACAAGGATTGGATATCATTGGTTTTTGGAGAGAAATCGTTAAGATGTCCATGGCTCCACTTATAATTTGCAGTCTGTCATATATTGCTTTACAATACAATTCTATCACATCATGGACATCTTTTACTATAGCAAGTATGTTATTCAGTATGATTTATCTGACAGCATTCTTCATATTTAGTATGAATAGTAGTGAACGTGATTTATTTGTGAGACCTTTGACGAAAATAATAAACCGATGATGTCTTAGAAGAACAGACCTTTGAAAATAGATGTAGTGTAAATAATGGTGTTAAATATATAGATTTTCATGATAAATATTCAAAATAAACAAGACTGCTGCGGATGTTCTGCATGTGTGCAACGCTGTCCTAAACAATGCATCTCGTTGCATGAGGATGAAGAAGGTTTCCTTTATCCTGAGGTTGATCTTGACGTCTGCATAGATTGCGGATTGTGTGAAAAGGTTTGCCCCGTTATACATCAAGCAGAAGAACGTACCCCACTCGAAGTCTTTGCAGCAAAGAATCCCAATGAACGAATTCGTATGGAGAGTAGTTCGGGGGGGGTATTTACCCAATTGGCAGAGCAGACGATTGTAGCAGGTGGTGTAGTCTTTGGAGTAAAGTGGAATGAGCATTTTGAAGCGGTACATGCTTATACAGAAACCAAAGAAGGTCTGGCTGCATTTCGTGGAAGCAAATATGTGCAAAGCCGAGTAGGAGCAACCTTCAAACAAGCAGAGAATTTCTTGAAGGAAGGACGGCAAGTTCTTTATTCGGGAACTCCTTGTCAGATTGCTGCATTAAAACTCTTTTTGCGTAAAGATTATGAAAATCTCCTAGCGGTTGATTTTATTTGCCATGGCACACCCTCTCCTGGTGTTTTTCGTTGGTATTTGGGTGAAGAATTTGCAAAGGAAACCGCTCGCCAGAGCGGCAAAAAAAATCAGTTTCGTTCTTCCTTACCTATTCCTTCGATTGCGAAAGCTGATGTCCTTGCACGTGAACAAGGATTTGAAATTGAGGACATCCGCTTCCGCGATAAGCGTGTCGGTTGGAAAAAATTCAGTTTCGTTCTCTCCTTAAAACCGCTCTCCAAGGTGACAACCGCAGGAGAGAAAAATTCAGTTTCTCTCTCCTATACACTGCATGAAAATTCCTTCATGAAGGGTTTTTTGAGCGATTTATACTTGCGCCCGAGTTGTCATAAATGCATTGCTAGAAAGGGGAAAAGTGGTAGCGATATAACTATTGGAGATTATTGGGGAATAAGTAGTTTGATGCCTAATTTGGATGATGATAGAGGAATTTCTGCTATAGTTCTTAATACACTGAAAGGTTTAGAGTATATAGGGGAAATCCCAATGGTTCTATTTTCGACATCTTATGAAGAGTTGTCTGTAAGAAACAAGTGCCTTCTCCACTCTTGTGATACGCCTAAAAACAGACAACTTTTCTTTGTTTCAGATGGAGTAAGTTTCCATGAAAAAATTAGGAAGTACCATAGACGTACACAAAGACCTTCTTTGATGATATGTTTGAAAACAATTATGTATAAGATTCTAAAGTTTGTTTTAAAAAAATAAGAAATATTTTTAAATTATGAGAATTGGTGTTATTACTTACTGGGACTCTAAAGATAATTATGGCCAGATGCTTCAACTATATGCGATGCAGGTATATCTTAAAAAGCAGGGGCATAACCCCTTCTTAATACGTTATCAAAGGAATCTACCTAAGCGTGCTGATTTTAGATGGAGTAATGTATTTAACTACATAATAAAATTTCCTTTGTATTTGAAGTGGTTTCTTAACAGAAGAACTTTGGAATTAGAGGAGCAAAAATACGCTCAAGTAACAAATAATGACTTGCGTAAATTTTCTTCATTTTTAGAAACTTACGTAGAAATGTCTCCAGTTATTTACACAGCAGAGTCAATTGTCAAGACTCCTCCTCTTGCAAATGCTTATATATGTGGAAGTGACCAAATATGGGGTAGTGATTGGGCTTATTACCTAAGTTTTGCTCCTTCAGATAGTATCAAAATAGCATATGCTCCATCGTTTGGAGGTTGTAAAAATTTTGATGATGATTATAAAGATGAGTTGCAGCGACTACTAAAGCGTTTTGATTTTGTTGGTATCAGAGAACAATCTGGTGTAGATTTATGCAAAGATTTGCAACGTTTGGATGCGGTTAAGGTGGTAGACCCAACATTATTGTTGAACAAGGAAGATTATGATAAAATAAGAATACCCGTTAATGTAAAAAAACCTTATTTATTACTCTATCTCTTGGGTAATCCAATACAACAAAGTACTCGTGATTTCTATGCTTTTGCAAAAAGACATTCTCTTGAAATAATATATATCGCAAGTCAAGGAAAAGTTGATGAATTTGAGAAATATCCAGCTCAAGTTGGAGAATTTGTAGATTTAGTAGCCAATGCTGAGTTCATTGTTACAAACTCATTTCATTGCACTGTCTTTAGTCTTTTGTACCATCGTCGTTTTTGTACAATACCTTTAGTCGGTGGATATGCGAGAATGAATTGTAGAGTTGAAGAGTTGCTGTTAGAAAGCGGGCTGGATTCTCAAATATGCGTAGGGAAAATTAACGATGAGATGTTGGAACCATTAAACTTCCAAAAATTTGATGAGTATCTTAGATTTCAACAGAATCAAACTAAAGATTATTTGTCTCAATACTTAAATTGATGTTATTTGCGGGATATTGTTTATGAAGAAAAAAATACTTTTTATTATAGACTCTCTCAATTGTGGTGGGGCAGAGAAAAGTTTGGTTTCATTGCTCCCATTGCTAAATAAGGAGAAATATGAGATATCTTTATGGATGTTGTCCCCTACGGGACCGTTCGTGTCTTTGGTTCCTAAGGATGTTCGTGTTATAAAACACCCCTCGTACAATCAATTTGAGAAGTTGAAACTTCGCATTAGTCACCTTTACTACTCTCTGTTGATTCGTATCATGCGCTTTCTGAACATAAAAGAGAATTATGCTGAGACTTTGTGGAAATGTATTGGATGGGCGTACAAGATTCCCGAGGAAGAATGGGATGCGGTTTTTGCGTATCAACAGGGATTCCCTACTTATCTTGTTGCCAAGAAGATTGAAACGCCCAAAAAGTTTGCATGGGTAAATGCTAATATTTTTGCTGAGGGATATAATGCAAAATTTAATTCTAAGTTCTATTGTAGGTTCACACGGATTGTCCCTGTTTCAAGCATTTTAAGAGATCTGATGCTTGAAAAGTTACCAGAATTTAAGGGAAAGTATAGCGTGGTTTACGATATCCAAAATCCGAATTTAATTCGTACACTTTCTGGGGAGCAGGTGTCAAACTTACGAACAGAACTGAATGAATATGTTTTTGTGACAGTGGCGCGTTTAGTTCCTCCCAAAGGTTATGACATCGCAGTAAAAGCAGCGAGTATATTAAAGCAACATGGGGTTAAGTTTCATTGGTATTTTGTAGGCGAAGGTCCTGAACGCCCCAATATTGAGAAATGGAAGAAAGAACTTGGCGTTGAAAAAGAAGTTGTGCTTCTTGGATTGCAAACAAACCCTTATGCCTATATGGCACAGGCAGATGTCTATGTTCAACCTTCAAGATCTGAAGGTTTTGGTCTTACAATTGGTGAAGCAAAAATCTTAGGAAAACCTATTGTAAGCACTAATTTTGAGGTGGTATACAATCAACTTACTCATGAACAGAATGGACTTATAGCAGATATGACAAGTGAGAGTGTCGCTGAAAATATTTTGAGATTGATGACAGATGTTAAATTAAGAGATTCTATTATTACTACTGTCAAAGCGGAAGAAAATAGAACCTATATTAGTGAGGTGGCAAAGGTGGAACTGTTAATTGATAGCGATTATGAAAATTTGAACCATAACTTGTCATGAGATATGTAAATTAAAGTAATCTTTTCAAACATTTCACTTTTATTTGGAGTGGAGAAGGATTCTGTGATGCCTGGTTTGTAATCAGTAACTTTTTTCATGTAACTGCATTTTCGTTAATAATGGGCACTAAGTTCAGCGTTGTCAATCGCGCTGATGCGATTAATGAGCGTATGAAGAGTATTTTAGAGGATTATGGTTTATCCGACAGACTTGTCTCTGAATATAATGACGTCTTGTTAGGAGAATTGAATGTGTCTGAAGTGAATACATGCATGAACAAAATAACTGTAGCTTCGAAAGAATGGTTAGACAAACAATTGAAGCAATGGAACCACGCATTTTTATAGCTATTCATTATATGCACCTTGGTAGTGCAGAGAATTATCTTATTGGAATTCAAAAGAATGGATGAATCGCCAATTAATATAATAGTGCATCATGATAAGAAACACGTTATATAATTTGCAATTTTTGATAGGTATATATGATTTTTAATTCTTTTCAATTTGTTTGGTTATTTCCTATAATTTTTTGTGGGTATTATTTTCTCAATTGGTTGTTGGGGTATAAATTCGATCAAACGCGGGTTGCAAATGCGTTATTAATCTTCATCTCATATGGTTTGTATATGCAGTGGAATCCTCAATACGCATTAGTGCTATTGGGAGTAACTGCTATTACTTATTTTTCTGCTCTTTTTTTATAGATAAACATAAAGCATATGGAAGAAAGAAGTATTTAATATATACGGGTGCTCTTCTAGCATTATTGCCCCTCTTGATTTTTAAATATACAGATTTCGTTTTGTCAAGTATCTGTGATATTCTGAGGACGGGAAGCACTATTGAGTTGAATCTTATTGCGCCTATAGGAATCTCGTTCTTTACTTTTCAGGCGGTGGGATATCTATTTGACGTATATTATCAGAGATCCCCAGTAGAGAAAAATTGGTGGAATTATATGTTATTCGTTTGCTTTTTCCCTCAAATTTTATCAGGACCAATAAGTAAGGCGAATGAATTGCTTCCTCAAATAAAGATGAAACGTGAATTTTCTTATGGTCAGGCAGTTGATGGACTAAAATGGTTATTGTGGGGAATGTTTATGAAAACGGTCTTTGCCGATAGAATCGGCATCTATGTAGATACGATTTTTGATAATTATCAGCATTTGAGTGGTTTGTCTTGTGTACTTGGTGCTACGCTCTATTCGTTGCAGATTTATGGTGATTTTGCTGGTTATTCTTTTATGGCAGTTGGGGTTGGAAAATTAATGGGGTTTGACTTGATTAATAATTTTAAACGACCTTATTTGGCAAGTAGTATTACTGAATTTTGGAAACGTTGGCATATATCACTTACTCGTTGGTTAACATATAATGTATACATACCCCTTGGAGGGAATCGTTGTTCGAAGTACAAACAATATCTCAATATTTTGGTGACATTTTTGGTGAGTGGTGTTTGGCATGGTGCTAATTGGACTTTTATTGTATGGGGTTGTGCACATGGTTTACTGCAAATTGTTGAGAAAATGTTAGGATTAGACCCGAAGGGGAAGTTATCAGCTAGTCGCCTTTTGTTGTGGTTAAAACCAATTCGCATTGTTACTACGTTTATTTTGATATCTCTTGTATGGATATTTTTTAGGATGCCAACTTTAGATGATGCTTGTTCTTATATAACAAGAATATTTACAGATTGTTCTGATTCAATAGCGCAAATATCACCTTCTGCCTTGGTTTTTATAGTTATTGCAATATTGGTTGTCGGTATTAAAGATGTGATGGATGAATTCGCACCGCAAAAGTATACTATATTGAATAATAAGTATACTATAATTAGATGGTTGGGATATGTTGGCATACTTCTTTTGATAATGTTATGTGGTGTGTTTGATGCAGGCTCATTTATTTATGTTAATTTCTAGAATACGATGCACAAGTTCTTTTTGAAAATATTCTTGTTTTTATGTATAATATTTGCACTTGACTTTGTCGTTGGTAATATATTAGATTGGGTATATTTGAATACTTATAAAGGGGATTATGGTCGTAACAACTATATTTGCTCTAAAGTTGAAAAAGAGTGCTTGATTTTTGGCTCGTCACGGGCAATACATCATTTTTCACCTAAATTAGTACAAGAAAGAACTGGATTTTCGTGTTATAATTGTGGAGATGATGGTATGGGGATTGTCTCAATGTATGGAAGATATCAATTGATACGCAAACGTTGTATCCCTAAAATCATAATATATGATGTGGTTGCTGGTTTTGATTTATTGAAAGATGATAAAACTCGGTACATAGGGAACTTGAGATATTATTTTGATGACGTTCAAATTAATGATTTGATTTTATCTGTTGACAAGAAAGAGAAATATAAAAATTGGATGATGTGTAATAAATATAATTCTCGATTTATTGATATTGTATCTCAATATATGTCAAAGTCGCCAATGGTTGCTTCAGAATACGATTATGCTCCATTGCATGGGCTGATGAAATATGATGTAGAGACTAAGACCACAAAAGATGTTAATATAGATGATTTAAAACTTTCTTTGTTTAAGAAACTTATAGAAACTTGTCAAGAAGATGGAACTATTCTAGTTTTTACAATATCTCCTTGGTATAAGGCGTCTGATGATTCTGAGTATGCGGCATTGATTGATTTATGCCAGCAGTATTCAGTACCTGTACTTAATCATTTTATGGATGAAGATTTTATAAATTCAAGAAATTTATTCAAAGATAGTAGTCATCTTAATGAGGATGGGGCTATGTTACTTTGTAATAAAATTTGTGATGAGTTGAATACGATTCTAAGATAGCAATGAAACCACGCATTTTTATCGCCATACATTACATGCATCTCGGCGGTGCAGAAACTTCTCTTGTTGGACTGCTTCAGGCGTTAGACCCGCAAAAGGTGGATGTGGATCTTTTTGTGTACAGTCATGAGGGGGAGATGATGAAGTTGATACCTTCTTATATAAATCTCTTGCCCGAGAATCCTACTTGGAGCATGTTTGAGAAACCTTTGAAAGTGGTGTTTAGTCATGGGTTCATTCGGGTGCTTATAGCTCGTATACGTGCTAAAATTCGTAAAAGAATATATATTAAGACTCATGCTTTAAAGCATGGAACGTCAATTATGAGTTTTGTGGGTAATGAGGTGAGTAAGATTCTACCCAATTTGCATCATTTAGGGATGTATGATTTGGCGATTTCTTTCTTGACCCCACATAACTTTGTATTAGATCATGTTTCGGCAAAGAAAAAGATCTGTTGGATTCACACAGATTATTCACAGATAGATGTCTGTGCAGAATCAGAGTTACCTGTGTGGAGTGCGTATGACCATGTCATTTCTATTTCTGAAGATGTGACGAAAACTTTCCTTAAGGTGTTCCCCTCACTGAAGGATAAAATTGTAGAGATTGAGAATATATTGTCTCCTGAATTTGTGCGTCAGCGTGCAGAGTTGATTTCAAGACAAGAATTTGCTTCTGAAATGACTGTAGACAATGATTGTCTTAACTTGCTGACTATAGGGCGGTTTTCCCCCCAAAAAAAACTGGAGGAGGTTCCCGCTATTTGCCGTGGTATTATAGAGGCAGGGGTTAATGTGCGTTGGTATATTATTGGTTATGGTGGCAGTGATGGCTATATCCGTAGGGAGATAGAGCGTGAGGGAATGCAAGACCATGTATTCCTATTGGGTAAGAAAGAAAATCCTTATCCTTATATTAAGGCGTGTGATTGGTATGTGCAACCATCCCGTTATGAAGGTAAAAGCGTGGTGGTACGCGAGGCACAGATGCTTTGCAAACCTGTGATTGTGACGAATTATCCTACGGCTTCTTCGCAGATTCAGCAGGGAGTGGATGGTGTGATTGTTCCGATGGATATTCCTGGTTGTGTGGCGCAGATGGTGAAGACGTTAAAGGATGATAAGTTGAAGTGCTTTATAGTGGAGTATTTGGAGACGCATGATTATGGAAATATGGGTGAGGTTGAGAAGGTGTATGCTTTGATTAACAATTAGTCAGGTTATAAACAACAGAGAGTTTGACGCTTCCATTCGGCGGATTCTGTACTTTGTGTTGTAATTTAACAACCCGATTGAACAGATAAAACAGAGACTTTTTAGTGCTATCTATTCCTGTGACTTCCGTGTGTCGTGAATATAAGTATCACTATTGACTTTTAAGATTTTTACCTCTTTGAGGGAGGTAATCTTAGTAGTTAGTTATAAACTGAAAAGTGTCGTTCTTATGTATCTATATCATGAATTGACAAGTCAAATAATTAATGCCTGTATATCTGTTCATAAAGAACTTGGTTGTGGTTTTTTAGAGAAGGTTTATCAAGAAGCATTAGAGGTGATGCTTATAGAGATTGGTATAGAATTCGAACGTGAAAAACAACTGCCGATAGTATTCCATAAAAGAGTTTTGCAGTGTTGTTATGTTGCTGATTTTGTAGTTCAAGGTAAGGTTATCGTTGAACTAAAGTCTGTGAAAGAGTTAGACTCTATTCATGAAGCGCAAGTGATAAATTATCTAAAAGCTACGGGATTAAAGGTTGGGTTGCTCATTAATTTTGGACAGGAAAAAATACAAATCAAAAGATTGGCTGCCAACATTTATTGAGACTTTCACTCATAGGAGTACTAACTTGATTGTATAAATCAAATCGATAGTTCGACGCTTTGCTTCAGTAACTTCTGTACTTCATGTTGTGGCCTCACACCTCGATGTAACTGATTAAACCGATAGTTCGATGCTTTGCTTCGGTGTTTTCTGTACTTCGTGTTGTGAAAGATATGACCCAATCGTACAGAGTGAACCGAGCGTCGATAGTTTTATACATTTGAAAATAGTTCAATATTTGGTTACGTTTGATTAGTTTTATATGTAAATTTGCTAAAATAACGTTAGTTTACATCGTGTGATAATTTTGTTTTTATGATACCTAAAATAATACATTATTGTTGGTTTGGGCGTAATCCATTGCCAGAGTCGGCGGTGAAGTGCATTGACAGTTGGAAAAAGTTCTTCCCTGATTATGAAATTAAGGAGTGGAACGAAGATAATTTTGATGTCAATATTATTCCCTACACAAAAGAGGCGTATGAGGCAAAGAAGTATGCCTTTGTGAGTGACTATGCCCGTATGTGGATACTCTATCATCATGGTGGTCTCTATTTTGATACCGATGTGGAGGTGATTAAGTCAATGGATGATATTGTGGCACGTGGTCCGTTTATGGGGATTGAGGTTGATGCTAAAGTGGATGTATTTCCTTTAATTGCTCCAGGTTTAGGTTTAGGAGCAGAACCGAAGATGGGGTTGTATAGAAATATCATGGATTACTATACTCCGTTGCATTTTGTGCGTGAGGATGGAAGTTTCAATCAGGTGACCGTTGTTAAGCATGTTACGAATGTGTTAGTGGAGAATGGTTTGAAACAGACTAATGAGTTACAACAAGTGGCGGGTGTGTGGATTTATCCTCGAGATTACTTTAATCCGTTGGATGACAATACGGGTAAGCTGGTTATCACTGAGAATACACGTAGCATTCATTGGTACACCAAGACTTGGTTGAAGAAGCAGAATCCCGTGCGTACGTGGGTTGTGCGTCGCATTCATCGCTATTTTGGTAATGACAGTTTGAGTTGGTTGAAGAATATAGTAAAAAATAAGTAGATAGAATATAAAGGATGATTCCTGCTTCTCTATATCAAACTATATATTTAACTCTGGTAACGATTATGACACTATTTGTTTATAGTCAGTATCAGAGTCGGAATGGTTTAAGGGAGTTTGCTCCCAGTAGAACTGATGCACTGGTGGGTGTGTTGGTAATCTTCTTAATTCTCTTCATTGGACTGCGTCCTGTTAGTGGTAGGTACTTTGTAGATATGGCGAACTATGTTCTATCTTACGAGTTTTTATATGAGGGGACAACATTTGTATTAGATTTCGATGCGGATAACAAAATCTTTGACAATCTATTTGCATGGTGGGGATCTGTGCAATTAGGTTATACTTCTTTTTTTGTGTTTTTAGCAATAATCTATTTTACAACTTCGTATTTGGGAATTAGAAAATTGTTTCCCAATCATCGGTTAACTGCCTATATTGTATTTTTAGCAGCCTTTTCTACGTTTTCATATGGCACAAATGGAATGAAAGCAGGTGCCGCTACCTCACTTTTTATTTGGGCTTTGGGGTATAGAGACAATTTTAAGATCTGCGTACCTTTAATTTTACTTTCATGGGGATTTCATCATAGTATGATTATGCCTATCGCTGCGTTTGTAGTCACTTTGTTTGTGAAGAATCCTAAAGTATATTTCTTCGGATGGTTATTCTGCTTGTTGATGGCGATGGCACATGTTAAAGTCTTTGCACAATTTTTCTCAGGATTTACAACAGAACATGCTGCAGAGTATCTTCTGTGGGATGGTAAAACTGGGGGGTTCCGAGGCGGATTTAGACCTGATTTTGTTCTTTATTCAGTGATTCCGGTATGGGTTGGTTGGTATACTGTCATTAAAAAGAAAATTCGGATTTCTGAAAAATATCAAAATTTATTATGTTTGTATCTATGCTTGAATAGTTTATGGATGTTATGTATGCATGCTAGTTTTAACAATAGAATCGCTTATCTAAGTTGGTTCCTCTATCCAATAGTGTTAATATATCCGTTCTTGAACGAACCGTGGGGGCGTGATCGATACAAGAAATTTGGATTAGTGATGTTAGGTCACTTGGGATTCACCCTATTTATGAATGTAATTTATTATGGTTAAAGTATCGGTAATTATGGGCATTTACAATTGTGCTTCAACCTTGCAGGAAGCACTGGATTCCCTATACGCTCAGACCTTTCAGAATTTTGAGATTATTCTTTGTGATGATGGTTCGAAAGATAATACCTATGACGTGGCATTAGAGAATAAACGCAATCATCCTAATATTGTCCTTCTGCGTAATGAGCATAACCTTGGACTAAATGCCACACTTAATAAATGCTTAGAAGTTGCAACGGGCGAATACATAGCTCGTATGGATGGTGACGATATCTCTTTATCGACACGATTTGAGAAGCAGGTGAAGTTTTTGGATGAGCATCCTGAATATGCCGTGGTGAGTGCGCCTATGATTTATTTTGATGAGAATGGTGAGTTTCGCAGAGGTACGGGTACGGGTGAAATTAAAAAAGAGGATTTTGCTATGGGAAGTCCAATATGTCATGCTCCTTGTATGGCAAGAACGACTGTGATTAAATCTGTCGGAGGGTATTCTGTCGGAAAGCAACTTATACGTGTCGAAGACTATCATTTGTGGTTTAAAATTTTTGCAGCTGGATACAAACTTTATATGATGGATGAATGTTTGTATATGATGAGAGATGATCGCTACGCTAAAAGTAGAAGAAAATGGAGAGGACGAAAGAATACGTTCATACTGATGAATAAAGGATTTCGTTTGATTGGATTGCCTTGGTGGTATCATATCTATTCACTTAGACCTATAATTACTTATTTTGTTCCTAGTTTTATTTACGATTATTTTCATAAGAAATAACTTATAATTATGCACAAGAAAAAAATATGTTTTGTGGTATCTATGCCATCTACTGCTAGAAATTTTCTTAAAGAACCTTTTAAGTTACTATCTGAGCATTTCGATGTTTATCTAGTCGCCAATATAAAAAACAATGATGAGTTGACTGATTTGAGTATTGTTGGTTTTAAGAGTATTCCAATCGAGAGACATCCGCAAATCGGGACGGATATCAGAGCATTGATAATGCTAACTAATTATTTTAAAGAGATGAATTTTGATAGTGTACATTCACTTACAAAAAAGGCAAGTCTGTTAACATCAATTGCAGGGCGAATAGCCAAAGTTCCTTATCGACTTCATCATTTTACAGGTCAGATGTGGGCAACTATGACTGGACTAAAAAAATGGTTCTACAAATATATGGACTCCTTTATAGTATGGTCAGATACTCATATGTTAGTCGATGGATATTCTCAAATGGAATTCTTAGAGTCTACAGGGGTGCTTAGGGAAAAGCAAGCTGTTGTTTTAGGGCATGGGTCTATTTGTGGAATTAATGTTCAACGATTTAAAAAAAATATCGAAGTACGTGAACGTCTACGACGAGAGTTGAATATATCCTCGGAAACAGTTGTTTTCATCTTTTTGGGAAGATTAAAACGCGAAAAGGGTGCATTTGAGTTGCTTGATGCTTACAATAAAATTGCGTTACAATGTCCCAACTCACTATTATTAATAGTCGGAGTTGATGAGGAGAAGATAATGGATAGGTTATTTGAATATAAAAATTTACAAGAGAATAAAAATATTGTATATTATGGATATACAAATAGTCCAGAAGATTTATATAATGCAGCTGATGTGTATGTGTTGCCAACTTATCGAGAAGGTTTTGGTTTGTCTATATTGGAAGCTTCAAGCACCGGATTACCAATTATCACTACGGATACATACGGAGTGAGAGATTCTATTGTTGATGGTGAAACGGGAATTCGTTGTAAAACCTACGATGTGGAATCATTAGCTGATTGTATGGAACGACTTTATCTTGATGAAGCAGAACGTAAAAGGATGGGGGAAAATGGTATTAGATATGTAGAAGACAACTTTACCTCAGAATTAGTGTGTCAATCTTGGGTGGAATATTATTTGAATGTAGTAAAATGAAAAATATTCTTGTTCTCGGAACTGGAACTCAAGGGTTGGTTTTGGTTAGACTAATTCATGAGTGTGGTTATCGAGTTGTGATGATAGCAAATGATAGAGGTAATTACGCCGATGTTTCGCGTTATGTTGACCAAGTTTATTATTGTATTGAAAAAGATGAGGATGAGAAATTGGTCTTCATACATGAGGTCATTGATAAAGAAAAGGTTTGCGCAATAATCCCAACAGGTGATGCGAACGCAGAATTCTTGTGTAAACATCAAGACCGTCTTTTGACTAAAGTTAGATTTGAACTTCCGACATATAAGAATTTTCTACGAGGATATGATAAAAACCAGTTAATGGATCTGTGCAAACAGAATGGATATCCTCATCCATATACCATAGATTTATCAGTTACTGAAATAACTTCTAATGAGGTGAGGGATTTTCCTTATCCAGGTATGTTAAAACCGAATTGTACGACTGGAGGAAGGGGAATGGTAGAGGTTAAAACATATTCAGAGTTGCTGGAGCGTTATCCTGATTTACATAAAGAGTACGGGGAGTATCATCTGCAAAAATTTATTAAACCAGGTGGGCGCCAATTAAAAGTTCAATTGTATATAGATAAACATAAAACAATTTTGGCACACTCTGTACAGCAGAAGTTACGTTGGTATCCTAATAAAGGAGGTAGTAATACTTGTGCTGTAAGTGTGGAGAATAACAATCTGGTGAACTTATGTTCCCAAATTTTGAGGGATATAGATTGGGTTGGATTTGCTGATTTTGATTTTATAGAGGATCCTGATACAGGGGAACTCTTAGTCATGGAAATTAATCCAAGGCTTCCTGCGTGTATTAAAGGTTCTATTGTTGCGGGAATTAATTGGGGGGAAATTATCGTAAATGATTATCTCGGGTTACCTCAAAAAAAATATGAATATAAAACAGGAGTGTATCTACGTCATATAGGGTTGGATTTTTTGTGGTTTTTAAATGCAGACAACAAGTGGACAGCTAAACCTAATTGGTTTAAACTGTTTGGACCTAACATATATTATCAAGATGCAAGTTCTTGGATGGATCCGTTGCCTTTTATTATTGGGACATGGAATAATATAAAGAAAATATTTAATCCTCAATTTCGAAAATCAAAGCAAGGCTAAATGAATAGATACGAATTTATAGATATCGCGAAAGGGATAGGCATCTTGATGGTGGTTTGGGCACATATCCTACTTGTAGGTGTAAGTCATAGTATGATTTATGCGTTTCATATGCCATTGTTCTTTTTTATCTCTGGTTTTTTGTTTAATAAAGAAAAATATTTTTCGCTTGTACATTTCATAAAACAAAGAACTAAACGATTATTTGTTCCTTATCTCTGGTATTCAATAGTAACGTGGTGTATTTGGGCATGTTTTAGATATTTTCGTAATGATGATGTTGATAGTTACCTGATGCCTTTGTTGCAGACTTTTATTGCTCAAGGGTCTGGTGCTTACATTGTTCACAACTCTGCTCTTTGGTTTATCCCTTGCTTATTTGCAGTAGAGGTTTTATATTTCCTTTTTAGTAAGTTTAATGAGTGGATTACATTGTTGCTAAGTTTTGCAATAGCAATTGTTGGGTGCATACTTGTTCAAGCTTATGGTGATAACTACCTATTTTTGTTGCCATGGAATTTGGATGCGGCATTTTTTGCTTTGCCTTTTTATAGTGTGGCAAATGCAGTAAGGAGGCATGTGACACTTCAAAAATTAGTAGAGGTGGTAAGTGAATATAAAATTTATAGTCTATGCCTAACCTTGGTGTTGTGGATAATATTATTTTTATTATCCGTAAACTATTCCGTGTGTTCAATGGGTTCTAGTTCTTACAATTGTCCGCTTGGAATATTCTTTATTAGAGCCTTTATTGGTTGCTTTGCTATGATTTTGTTTTCTATACTTTTTAGTGTGTGTTTATCAAAAATAAGATTGTGCAAAGTATTAAAATGGTTTGGTAGGAATAGTTTGGATGTAATGTGCTTACACATACCAATAAAGGGATTCGTGATAATAATTGTTGCTTATTTATTGCATGTTACTATAGATGTTCAGGAAAATTTTCTTTATTCAGGAATTTCCTTTGTGATAACAATTCTTATAATGGCACCCATAATTTGGGGTATTAATAAATACATTAGAAAATGAATATTCTTACCTTTGATATTGAAGAGTGGTACCTTGAAAAGGTTTATTATGGAAACAGAGAGAGTCTGTATCTGAACTATGATTATTATTTAAGGTCAATTTTAGACATCTTAGATGAAACAAATCAGAAGGCTACTTTTTTCTGTGTAGGTAAATTAGCAACAATGTATCCCGAAGTTGTCAAGTTAATCGCTGAAAAAGGGCATGAGATTGGATGCCATTCTGATGTACATCTTTGGTTGACACGTTTTGATCGCCAACAATTAAAAGAGGATACACATTCGGCGGTTGTTGCTTTGGAAGATTTGGTAGGAAAAAAGGTAACAAGTTATCGAGCCCCCGCATTTTCTATTTGTCCTGAGAATAAATGGGCTTTTGAGGTGTTAGCAGAATGCGGTATAGAGTTTGACGCAAGTATCTACCCTTCAAAACGTGATTTTGGCGGATTCCCATCGTTTGATGTAGACAAACCTTGTTTAGTTAAAGTGGGTGACGTAGTCCTAAAAGAATTTCCAGTTAGTATGGTTAATATCTTAGGGCGGTCAATGGCTTATTCTGGTGGAGGATATTTTCGCTTGTTTCCTTATTGGTTCGTAAAAAAACAAATACAGAATAGTGAGTACTCTATTGTATATTTTCATATAGCAGATTTGATGCCATTAGCAGATAATAAACTTCAATCAAAAGAAAACTTTGAGCAACAATTTGGAATAGAGGGTTCAACCATTAATCGAATGATGCGACACTTTAAAGAATCTGTAGGGCGCAATTCTGCTTTTGAACGTATGAGTAGATTGATAAGAGAATGCAATTTTGTAAATCTTGTGGATGCAGCTAAGGGTGTTGATTGGAATAGTGCGAGAGTTGTCGAGTTATAACACCTTAAGAATTGTTTCGTGATTACAGATGAGAATGATTGTTAATTTAAAAATGAAATATGATATTTCATAAAAGAACCTAATTGCATAAGCAGTGGCCTAAAGATATATCAGTCATTTTAGAAAAGAGTTCTACCTGCTAATCTCGAGTGAGAGTGGTCATGAATGAGGAGAAACGAAAAGGTTATGCTTTGTGTGCTCTACAGACGATTAATGATAGTTTGAACAAGGATTTGTGATGTGGCTTTTACATGAACTTTATGAGGAGATTTTGTAAGGTTTAAGGTGTGACTATATGCGGGGAGGATGTTGAAGTGATGTTCTACGGACAACAGACAACGGGCAACGTTTGGGTGGTATCAACGTGGTTCTAAACTATATTTTTGACAATACAGGCTGAGATTATCAGTGTCATCTGTTGCTTTTTTATTTGTCAACATGATTGCCGAGATTATACTGTTATGTCTGTCAACTGTCAATCTATCTGTTCTGATTAGAATATGAACTAAGGTAGCGAACGTCAATTTCACAAATTTTACGAATATTGGTTGTGTCAGTTGTCAGGTTGGAGTCTTTAATCCATAGTCTTTTGACTGAATTCATCAATATACACTCTTTACTGTTGGGTTACGCGTTGGTCATAACATATAAATTAATGTAACATGCTTTATAAGATTGCACATTTTTTAAGAGATAAAATCCCGTTTATTTGGAATCTAATAGATATATTGAACTCTTGTCTGTTTACGTTGAGATATGGTCGGAAGTGGAAGTCTGTGGAGGAAACGGTGCTGCAGCGATATGCTCAGACGAGTGGCATGGAAGTGGTACGTCTTAGGGATGTGCCTACAGATAAGATAGCGAATTTCTTTGCTGCTCAACCTGAAGAGGCTTATACTTTTTTTAAACCTCATGGTTTTGACGTGAAGAGTTTAAAGAAACTTCAACGGAACCGTTCTTTCTTAGCTTATGTCTTAATGGAGAACGGGCAAGTATCTGCGTATTGTTTTCTGAGAAGTTTTTTCATGGGGAAGAGCTTCCGAGGACGTATGGTCGGCATGGATTTTCGTGGCAGAGGGTTAGGGACATTGATGAATAAAATGATGAATGATGTAGGATTCGGAATAGGGCTTCGACTCTTTGAGACGGTATCCAAAGACAATGTGGCATCTTATCGTTCTGCTCTCTCTGCTAGCAATGTGAGAATTGTAGAGGAATTGGAACATAATGAACTTTATTTGGAAATCATAGATGAGTAAGTTGGTCAGGGGAAAGACAGAGAGAGTAAAACGGTTGGGAGTGAGTTTTTGATGGCATGATTTTTTACTACGAAGGTGTTATCATTTACAGATGAGTATTAATTTTGTGGTGCTATATAGTTTGGGGTTATGAAGAAATATGATTATTTAGACATATCATCTTTCGTAGAAGAATTGATGGAAAAGAAGGAATCTGCAGAGATTGAATTTAAATCTGCTGCAGGCGGATTCCCGAAGGCATTTTGGGAAACTTACTCATCATTTGCTAATACGAATGGCGGAACTATTGTGCTTGGTATAAAAGAGAAAAAGGGGGAGTTCTATGTGGATTCGTTAACTGACGAATTGATTGATAAGTACAAAAAGGAATTTTGGAGTGGGGTAAATAACAGAGATATTGTCAATCTGAATTTGTTGAGCAACGATGATGTGGTGGATGGAGAACTTGATGGTCATAAAGTCCTTTTATTTTATATACCTCGAGCAGCAAGAGAACAACGTCCCATCTATCATACTCCTAACCCTTACAATGGAACTTATAAGCGTAATCACGAAGGAGACTTCAAATGCACTGAACAAGAGGTTAGACGCATGTATGCTGATGCCAATGTTTCAGTATCTGCTGATTCACGTATATTAGACAACTATACGTTTGAGGACATTGATAAAGCATCGCTAGACCAATATAGAAGATTGTTTGATTTGGCAAAACCTGGACATGCTTGGTTGACCTTGGACGATATTTCTTTGCTTAAAAAAATAGGCGGTTATAAAGTTGACAGAAAAACGGGTAAAGAAGGCTTTACGTTGGCTGGATTGCTTATGTTTGGAAAAACTGATTCCATTACTGACGAAGTTTGTGCTCCTAATTTTTTTCTTGATTATAGAGAATTAGGCGAAGATTCTCTTACCACAAGATGGTTGGATCGTATTTATCCGGATGGTACATGGGAGGTCAATCTTTTCCAATTCTATAAACGTGTTCTTCCTAAATTGCAGGAAATATTACCAGTCCCTTTTAAACTAGAAGGTGATACAAGAAAGGACGAAACATCCGCACATGTTGCAGTCAGAGAAGCATTAATAAATACTTTGGTTCATGCTGATTATTCTGTTAATGCATCTACGGTAATTACTAGAAGTAAGAGTGAATTGGTTTTCTCAAATCCCGGTTGTTTGTTGGTGTCAAAGCAACAATTCTATGAAGGTGGAGATAGTGTGTGTCGAAACCTGTCCATACAAAAAATGTTCATGATGCTTGGTAAAGCCGAAAAGGCAGGTAGTGGTGCAGACATAATTTTATCGGGGTGGAAAGAGGCAAATTGGAATTCACCGAATATAGAAGAAAAGAATCGACCGGACAAGGTTGTGTTGACGTTGCCGCTTATATCTATATTAGACGATAAGGTTAAAGAAAATCTAATTAATATATTTGGTGAGCAAGTCCTACAGATTGAACACAATAAGGTTTTAACATTGGCTCTTGCGATAACGGAAGGGGTTGTGTCAAATGAACGTTTGAGGTATACATTAAATCTCCATAAATATGATATAACAAAAATGTTAAAAGAACTTTGTGTAGATGGATATCTTATCTCTGATGGTATAGGGAGAGGTACGACCTATCATTTGAATACAGGACAAAACCTTACCAGTTCTTCATCAAACCTTACCAGTTCTTCATCAAACCTTACTAGTTCGAATGGTGTTAAAAAGAAATGCTCTCAAAAGGAACTTTTTGATTTGATTATAGAAAGTGCCAATGATTGGAAGTCTTTAGAGGAGATTGCTCGTGAAATAAAACGAAATCCACAATACCTTAAAGGTTTTATGCGCAAGATGGTTGATGAAGGACTTTTACAAAGAGCTTTTCCTGTGCCTAATCATCCTGCTCAGAGGTATAAGAGAATAAGTAGGGGAGATGGTGAGTAGAGAAAGTCAACGGGCAACAGAGAGGTATTCGTCCGAAGACAGACTATAGGCAACAGACTGTTGACTATTGACCATTGATATTAAAAATACCATTGACTTAAAAAAACAAATATGATACTAAAATTTATTTTTGACCGATTGGTGGCTTTCATTGGTCTTTGTTTTTTGTGGCCTGTGATTTTGGTTACGGCAATTTTGGTGAAGGTGAAGATGCCGGGTGGTCCTGCGTTCTTCGTGCAGAAGCGTGTGGGCAAGGGTGGTAAGTTGTTTAACTGCCATAAGTTCCGCTCAATGACGGTGGCGCACAATGGTTCTACGGTCTCTGTGGCGGGCGATAGCCGTATTACGCCTTTTGGGGCTAAGTTGCGCCATTATAAGATTGACGAATTGCCTGGACTTTGGGATGTGTTGATTGGTAATATGTCGTTTGTGGGACCACGTCCGGACGTTCCTGGCTATGCGGATAAATTGGAGGGGGCAGACAGAGATGTACTAAAATTGCGTCCAGGGATTACTGGACCTGCTACGCTGAAATATCGCATGGAGGATGAGATGATTGCTGAGTTTGTGAAGGAGGTGAAAGCCGGAAAAAATGAGCAGGTGAAGGTTTTTGCGGACACTCCAGATTTCACGAAGATGACGGACCAAGAGATAGCTGTGTGGTATAACGATAATGTGATTTATCCCGATAAAGTTCGCCTAAATTGCTATTACTATCGCAACTATAGTTTCATCAAGGATATCGAAATGATCTTCGCCACGGTGCTGGGCTTTAAGGTGAAGTTTGCGGGGGAAGAGGTGTGAAGGGAACTATAGAAGGTGGAGAGGGTAAAGAAAGTAACGAAAGTAAAGAGGGTGAGAAAAGTGAAGATAGTAAAGAATGGTTTCTGATTTTGAAGAACTAGTTATTTATCAGCAATCGCGTGAACTTGCCAAACAGGTGTATCAGATTACTCGGGAAGGTGAATTTCGATTTGACATAAGATTTGTGCAACAAATTCGTGCTTCAGCTGGTTCTGTGAGTGACAATATAGCAGAAGGATTTGAACGCCAAGGTAAGCGAGAATTTCTTCAGTTTCTTTATATAGCTAAAGGGTCATGTGGTGAATTAAGGTCACAAATTAATAGAGCATACGATGTTGGATTTATCAACAATGCTGTTTACGAACAAATGTATTCTGATTGTAGACAATTAAGTGCAGGAATTTTACACTTTATCCACTCCCTAAAAGCATTTGAATCTAAGGGTAGTAAGTACCAATAGGAGAGACGGTAGAGAAAGTGGAGAGGGGGCTCTATACTCTCTGTGCTTTCTCTACTAAATATGCGAATAACATAAATAAATACAATCATGTCTGAAAGAAAAATGATTTACCTCTGTCTTGCGCACATGAGTGAGGACGGAGCGGAACAAAAGTATGTGAAGGAGGCGTTTGATACGAATTGGGTGGTGCCTATGGGGCCCAATGTGAATGCCTTTGAGGCTGATTTGGCTAAAATGGCAAATAGCAAGTTGGATGGAAGTGAACCGCTAGATCGTAAGGTGGTGTGCTTGTCGGCGGGTACTGCTGCGGTGCATTTGGCGTTGATTGCTTGTGGCGTTGCTCCTGGCGATGAGGTGCTGGTGCAGTCGTTCACGTTCTGCGCGTCTTCACACCCCATTACTTACCTTGGTGCTAAACCTGTGTTTATTGACTCTGAGCGTGATACTTGGAATATGGACCCTGAGTTGCTTGAGAAAGCGATTATTGAGCGCAAGCAGGTGACGGGTAAGTATCCGAAGGCAATTGTCCCTGTGGCTCTTTACGGTATGCCTTACGACTGTGAAAAGTTGATGGCAATCTCTGAAAAGTATGGTATTCCCGTGATTGAGGATGCTGCCGAAGGTATGGGCTCGCGCTTCAACGGTCAAGTGCTCGGAACTTTCGGACGCTTTGGCGTGTTGAGCTTCAACGGCAATAAGATGATTACCACTTCAGGTGGTGGTGCGTTGATTTGTCAGTCTGCAGAAGATGCCAATGAAATTATGTGGTATGCCACTCAGGCGCGCGACGCATATCCTTATTACGAACATACGGCGATTGGTTACAACTATCGCATGAGTAATGTGTGTGCGGGTATCGGTCGCGGACAGATGACGGTGCTTGATGCGCATATCGCTCACCACAAGCATGTGCAGGAACTCTATAAGGAACTGCTGAAGGACGTGAAAGGCGTGACCTTGCACGAACAACCTGCAGATCCTCGCTACGATAGCAACTTCTGGCTCTGTGCCGCAACATTGGACCCCAATGTGAAGGTGAAGGGACAGGAGAATGCTTATAAGGAAGTGATTAAGAGTGCTGTGGGCGGCGCGGCAGGCGTGATTAAGGCGGTAGAAAGCGCTACGACAGACTGCCAACCCAACGATAATGTTGAGGCCCTGCGCGTCTTCATGCTTGCGAAGAAGGTGGAATGCCGTCCTGTGTGGAAACCAATGCACAAGCAGCCTGTTTATGCCGACGCTGTGGCGTATGTGAATGGTGTGTCGGAAGAAATCTTCAAGGTGGGCTTCTGCCTCCCCGCAGGTCCTTATGTTACGGACGACGATGTGCGCTACATCGTAGACTGCATTAAGGAGGCGATTGCGGAATAACGCCGTACGGGTGGCAAAAATCGCCCGCGTGAAGTCTGATTTTAGGCATCTTGTGCAACCCTGAAAATCAGATGAGTTAAAACGTGAAAATTATTAGTAATGTAATTTGAATTATGTTACTAATAATTTTTTTTAGGTTACTAATAGTTTTCACTACAATAGGTTTAGTTTTTACGAGGTAGGGATTATTTGTTTTTAGAACAGTGCTTGTAATCCCCAAAAGCGGGGCGCTCACGGTTTTTTTCTACCTCCAAACAACTACAATTATGGCAATCATTTTTGACAAGAGTTTTCTCAATAATCTTTTAGCGGCAGCAACGCAATCTCCGCGCTTGCGTCAGAATTACGACTTGCGCAATAGTGCCGACGATACCTCTCAGCGCATGCTGAACGCCTTGCAACCCCACACGGAAGTGCCTATTCACCGCCACGAAGACACTTCGGAGACGGTAATCTGCTTGCAGGGGCGTATGGAAGAGATGCTTTATGAGC
This sequence comes from Alloprevotella sp., assembly GCA_045631665.1. Taxonomy (GTDB): domain Bacteria; phylum Bacteroidota; class Bacteroidia; order Bacteroidales; family Bacteroidaceae; genus Alloprevotella. Next base: position 85,142 of record JAZQVD010000051.1, on the reverse strand, counting down.
AGGTCGATGGTGAATTTCGCGAAACGGAGCGTCACCTCCTTTGTCCTGCCGAGGGACTGTATGGTATTCAGGTGCCGCAGGGCGTGTGGCACAAGGTGATTGTGCACGAACCCTCCGTGATATTCGAGGCAAAGGATGGCGCTTATGTGCCTGCGTAATATATAATAATGTGTGGCACGCATAACCTGTTGACCAAAGTTTATTGACCGAGACGGTATGTTGAGAACATATTTCAAAGAACTCATAAGCATCTCCTTGAACCACAGGGAGATGCTTTCTTGTATCCCCACGCAGGAGGAATGGGAGGGACTGTATAAAATGGCGCGTGAACAGACGCTCGTAGGGGTGCTGTTTGAGGGCGTCAAGCGGTTGCCCGATGCGCAGAAGCCTCCGAAGAAGGTGCTCTTTAAGTGGTACAAACGAGTGGGGGAGATTGCCGCAGAGAACCGTCGCATGAATGGCGAGGCGGTAAAGGTGTGTGCGTTTTTCAGAGAACAGGGCTTTGACTGTGCGGTAATGAAGGGGCAGGCGGTGGCAATGTATTACCCCGACCCTTATGCGAGAATCAGTGGGGACATTGACTTGTGGATTGCGCCCAAGAATCTTTGCAAGGAGCGCAAGGGGTGGTTGAATGAAAACCGTCTGCGCATCTATGAGTTCATGCGTGGTCATGGCGAATTGGAGGGGATGAATTATCAGCATGTGCACTGCCATTTCTTTAAGGGTACGAGCGTTGAGGTGCACATTACGCCTTCGTATTTCTATAACTTTTGGCACAATCGTCGCCTGCAGCGTTTCTTTGAGGGAACCGCTGCCGAGCAGTTCTCAAATACCCGCAATTTGCCCGATGAAATCGGCGAAATTAGTGCTCCGACACTTGAGTTTGACCGCTTCTATATCCTCCATCACATCTACGGACATCTGCTGGGCGAGGGTGTAGGCTTCCGCCAACTGATGGACTACTATTATGTGCTTAAGCAGGGCGGTAGCGAGGAGAGTAGGGCGCGCACGATGCAGCTTTTCCGACAGTTGGGAATGGAGAAGTTCGTGGCGGCCACGATGTGGGTGATGCAGGAAGTGTTTGGCTTGGATACACAATATATATTATGTGCGCCCGATGCAAAGGAGGGGGCTTTCTTGCTTGAAGAGGTATGGCAAGCCGGCAACTTTGGTCACCACGACGAGCGCTTCGACCGCACGCACTACAATCGCTTGTCCTCACGCCTATGGGAGTCGATGAAGCGAAAGGCGAGATACCTTACCCATTACCCCCAGGAAATTCTTTTTGATTTGCCCTTCCGTGTGTGGCTGTATCTTTGGCGCCTTGGGGTGGAACGATAATGTGACGGGGAGACTTGCAAGTTTCCCCGTTATTTTTTTATGTGTATTATAGCAACTGTGCAAAATGTTAGTTGCTGGTGCCAAAAGTGTTGGTTATTATACCGAAGCGCATCGTGTAAACTATAGTTTGTGGGTGAAACAACAGAAAAAAGTAAAATTTAGGCTTGAGTTGTGTTGTTTGTTAAGGAAAAATTTGTAACTTTGCACCCCAAAAGGTGTAGTGTGCGCTTACGAGAAGCGGAAAACACTGCGAAAACATACTCCATTTGAATACAAAATATAATATATAAACAAATAAAAAATTAAACAAAATGCCTACTATTTCACAATTGGTAAGAAAGGGTAGAAGCGTGGCTGCAGACAAGTCTAAGTCTCCCGCGTTGGATTCATGCCCTCAGCGTCGTGGCGTTTGTGTTCGTGTGTACACTACTACGCCCAAGAAGCCTAACTCAGCAATGCGTAAAGTTGCTCGTGTTCGCTTGACAAACTCTAAGGAAGTTAACTCTTACATCCCCGGTGAAGGTCACAACCTTCAGGAACACTCAATCGTTCTCGTTCGTGGTGGTCGTGTAAAGGACCTTCCTGGTGTACGTTACCACATCGTTCGCGGTACACTCGATACTGCAGGTGTTGCTAACCGCACACAGCGTCGTTCTAAGTACGGTGCTAAGCGTCCCAAGGCTGCTAAGAAGTAATCTTACATCCAACTAAAACACATTCGCAGGGCTTCGTGCCCTGCATCTTTTTCTAATTTATAAATCTTTGGTTTGCACAAGGGTTGAGTAAACTCCAAGCGTGGAGTTGAAGACGTATGATGCAGCCTACTAAAACCAATTTTCTACAATGAGAAAAGCAAAGCCTAAAAAGCGTTTGGTTCTTCCCGATCCCGTTTACGGAGACCAGAAGGTTTCTAAGTTCGTTAACCACCTTATGTACGATGGTAAGAAGAATATCTCTTACGAAATCTTCTACAGCGCCCTCGCTATCGTAGGTGAAAAGATGAAGGACTCTGAAAAGTCAGCTCTCGAAATCTGGAAGGAAGCGCTTGCTAAGATTACTCCCCAGGTTGAAGTTAAGTCACGCCGTATCGGTGGTGCTACTTTCCAGGTGCCCACAGAAATCCGCCCCGACCGTAAGGAATCAGTTTCTATGAAGAACATGATCGGTTACGCTCGTAAGCGTGGTGGTAAGACTATGGCTGACAAGCTCGCAGCAGAAATCATGGATGCATACAACGAACAGGGTGGTGCATTCAAGCGTAAGGAAGATATGCACCGTATGGCAGAAGCTAACCGTGCGTTCGCTCACTTCAGATTCTAATCTCCTTAAATACTGAAAGACATGGCAAAAAATGATTTGCACTTGACGCGTAACATCGGTATCATGGCTCACATCGATGCCGGTAAGACTACAACGTCTGAGCGTATCCTTTTTTACACTGGTAAGACTCACAAGATCGGTGAAGTACACGAAGGTGGCGCTACAATGGACTGGATGGAGCAGGAACAGGAACGTGGTATCACTATCACTTCTGCTGCTACAACTACTTACTGGAACTACGCAAACACTCAGTATAAGATCAACCTCATCGACACTCCGGGACACGTTGACTTCACAGCTGAAGTAGAACGTTCACTCCGTGTGCTCGACGGTGCAGTTGCTGCATATTGTGCAGTAGGTGGTGTTGAACCCCAGTCTGAAACTGTATGGCGTCAGGCTGACAAGTACAACGTACCCCGTATTGCATATGTAAATAAGATGGACCGCTCTGGTGCAGACTTCTTCGAAGTTGTTCGCCAGATGAAGGCTGTGCTCGGTGCAAATCCTGCTCCTATCGCAATTCCTATCGGTGCTGAAGAAACATTTAAGGGTATCGTAGACCTCATCGACATGAAGGCTATCTTCTGGCACGATGAAACTATGGGGGCTGACTACAGCGTAGAAGAAATTCCCGCTAACCTCGTTGACGAAGCAGAAGAATGGCGTGCTAAGCTCGTTGAATCAGCTGCTGAAACTGACGAAGCGCTCATGGAAAAGTTCTTTGAAGATCCCGCTTCAATCACAAAGGAAGAACTCGTTGCAGCTATCCGTAAGGCTACACTCGCAATGGATATCGTTCCTATGACTTGTGGTTCTTCATTTAAGAACAAGGGTGTACAGAAGTTGCTCGACTACGTTTGTATGTTCCTTCCCTCTCCCATGGACGGTGGTGCTACAATCGGTACAAACCCCGACACTGGCGCAGAAGAAAGCCGTATGCCTTCTGAAGACGAAAAGACTTCAGCTCTTGCGTTTAAGATTGCTACTGACCCCTATGTTGGTCGCTTGACATTCTTCCGTGTATACTCTGGTAAGGTTGAAGCAGGTTCTTATATCTACAACGTTCGTTCAGGTAAGAAGGAACGCGTATCTCGCCTCTTCCAGATGCACTCAAGCAAGCAGAATCCTGTTGACGTTATCGCTGCTGGTGATATCGGTGCAGGTGTGGGTTTCAAGGATATCCGTACTGGTGACACACTCTCTTCTGAAGATGCACCCCTCGTACTCGAATCTATGGACTTCCCCGATCCCGTTATCGGTATCGCAGTTGAGCCTAAGACTCAGAAGGACCTCGATAAGCTTTCTAACGGTCTCGCTAAGCTCGCTGAAGAAGACCCCACATTCACAGTTAAGACTGACGAACAGTCTGGTCAGACTGTAATTTCTGGTATGGGTGAACTTCACCTCGATATCATTATTGACCGTCTTAAGCGTGAATTCAAGGTAGAATGTAACCAGGGTAAGCCCCAGGTTAACTACAAGGAAGCTATCACGAAGACAGTTAACCTCCGCGAAGTTTACAAGAAGCAGTCTGGTGGTCGCGGTAAGTTCGCTGATATCATCGTTAATGTTGGTCCCGTTGATGAAGACTTTACACAGGGTGGTCTCCAGTTCGTAAACAAGGTAACTGGTGGTAACATTCCTAAGGAATTCATCCCCTCTGTACAGAAGGGCTTCGAAAACGCTATGAAGAGCGGTGTACTCGGTGGTTATCCCCTCGACAGCCTCAAGGTTGAATTGCTCGATGGTTCATTCCACCCCGTTGACTCTGACCAGTTGTCATTCGAAATCGCAGCGCTCCAGGCTTACAAGAACGCTTGCGCACAGGCAGGTCCTGTATTGATGGAACCCCTCATGAAGTTGGAAGTTGTAACTCCCGAAGAAAACATGGGTGACGTAATCGGTGACTTGAACAAGCGTCGTGGTCAGGTAGAAGGTATGGAAAGCAGCCGTTCAGGTGCTCGCGTAGTTAAGGCTAAGGTGCCCCTCGCAGAAATGTTCGGTTATGTAACTGCACTCCGTACTATCACTTCTGGTCGTGCAACATCTTCTATGACTTACCACAGCCACATCGCACTCTCTGCGAACATCGCTCGTGAAGTTCTCGAAGAAGTTAAGGGTCGCGTAGACCTCGTGAAGTAATTCACATCCAATAAAAACAAACTCCTTTTCGCGCAGGCAGGCTAACGAATGACTCTTAGCCTGTGCTGCTCGGGAAGATTAAAAAACAAATTATAAAATGAGTCAGAAAATTCGTATCAAGTTGAAGTCTTACGACCACACGCTCGTTGAAAAGTCAGCAGCCAAGATCGTGGCATCAGTTAAGGCTACAGGTGCAGTAGTTAGCGGTCCAATTCCTCTCCCTACTCGCAAGCGTATCATCACTGTTAACCGTTCTACATTCGTTAACAAGAAGTCACGCGAACAGTTTGAAGTGTCTACATTCAAGCGCCTCATCGACATCTACAGCTCAACTCCTAAGACTGTAGACGCTCTCATGAAGCTCGAACTCCCCTGCGGTGTTGAAGTAGAAATCAAGGTGTAGTTCTTAGACTTTGACTTGCATTCCACAGACCTTTTGCTCGGCAGAAGGTTTTACGAATCAAGAGTAACAGTCCTGCAAAAGTCCCCTTTTGCAGGATTTTTTTTAGGCTGTAAGAAGCGAAAACTTTGTAGTGTTTTGCGGGCGCGGATGAGGCGAATTTTTGTTACAAAATTAGTGCTGAAAATCTGCGCATTAGGAATGCCTAAAATTATTAGTAATGTAATTTAAAAAAGGTTACTAATAATTTTTCTTAGGTTACTAATAGTTTTTACTACAAAGGGTTTAGTTTTTCAGAAGTCTAACATACCCCCTCAAAATTCCAATATAATCCTCCCCTTTATGCAGGAAAATCGTATTCCTTCGCCCCTCATATCCTTCGTGCCCCTCCTCATCTTGGTGGCATTGCTTTCCGTCACGATTTACACCTTCGGCGACGGCGCTCTGTCGGGTGGCAGTCAGATTTGCTTACTTGTTTCGTCGGCGGTGTGTGCCACCATCGGCATGTGGCGTTACGGCATTGCGTGGAAAACCTTTGAGCACGCCATTGAGCAGAATGTGAAGCGCGTTACCGAAGCCGTGTTTATCCTGCTGGTCATCGGAGCGCTCTCGGGCATTTGGATGGTGAGCGGCATCGTACCCTCAATGATTTATTACGGACTGCAACTGATTCACCCCTCGTTCTTCCTCATTACCAGCTGCGTCATCTGCGCCATCGTGTCGGTCATGACGGGCAGTTCGTGGACCACGGTTGCCACCATCGGCGTAGCCCTCGTCGGTATTGGGCAAGCACAAGGTTTTAGCGAAGGGTGGGTTGCCGGCGCCATTATTTCAGGTTCGTATTTCGGCGACAAGATGTCACCGCTTTCCGACACCACCGTACTCGCATCTTCTACGGTTGGCGTGCGCTTATTCACCCACATCCGCTACTTGGTTTACACCACAATTCCGGCGCTATTCCTGGCGCTAATGGTCTACCTCGTAGCAGGTTTCTCACTCTCGGCCGGCACAGACACGAGCATTGAAATGTATGCTTCAGCCCTGTCCGCGAAGTTCGACATTACGCTGTGGTCGCTTGTAGTTCCTGCCCTCACTGCCATTATGATTTACAAACGCGTCCCCTCGCTCATCACCCTCTTTTTAAGCACCCTCATGGCGGCGGTATACGGCATGCTGTTTCAGACAGACGTGCTTTTAGAAGTGGCAGGCACGGACGCCGGACCTTTGGCGCTTTTCAAGGGCACGATGCAAACCGTGTTCGGCGCAACGCAGTTGGAAATGGGCAGTGCACCACTCAATGACCTCGTCAGCACTGGTGGTATGTCGGGCATGATGGACACGATTTGGCTCATCCTCTGCGCCATGTGTTTTGGTGGTGTTATGGAGTCGGGCGGTTTCCTTGCGGGTATCTCTCGCGTATTCCTGCGCTTCGTCAGAAAGACGGTCAGTCTGGTATCCTCCACCGTGGCATCCGGCGTTCTCTTTAACCTCGTGACCGCCGACCAGTACATCTCCATAATCCTGACTGGCAACATGTTTAAGCAGACCTATCACGATCAGGGTTACGAAGCGCGCCTCCTGAGTCGCACAACGGAAGACGCTGTAACAGTCACGTCGCCCCTGATACCTTGGAACACCTGCGGTATGACACAAGCCACGGTGATGGGCGTATCGACATGGACGTATTTGCCTTATGCCGTGTTCAACTACCTCTGCCCGCTGTTCTCTATCGTAGTTGCCGCTACGGGATTTAGAATTTTGAAGAAGCGGCAGTAAGTCGTTGTTGACTCGGAAGGAGAATTGAGATTTTCATTATTTCAGAGACTGTTCCTCAAACGAGAAGGGCGGTTTCGCTGAATGGGAAAAATCTCAATTCTCCTTTTTCGTTTCTCCTTTTTACGGCGTGAGGTACTAAATGTGAGAAATATTCGTTATCTTAGCAACCGAGAAGCAGTGGCGCTTGTGCTCCTCTGACGGGGCGGGCGACGTATGTGCTTCACACTGACCTAAATACAATGAACGCCATGACGAATAATAAGAATTTCTGTGTGATTATGGCCGGCGGAGTTGGCCGCCGTTTGTGGCCCTACAGTCGTAAATACCTGCCCAAGCAGTTTGTGGATTTCTTCGGCACGGGGCGCACACTTTTGCAGCAGACTTACGACCGCTACATCCAATTTATCCCTGCTGAAAATATTTACGTTTCCACCTTTGCCGACTATGTGGACATCGTCAAGCAACAGTTGCCCGACGTGAAGGAGGCGCAGATTCTCGTTGAACCGGTTCAACTCTCTACAGCCCCAGCTGCGGCGTGGACGGCGCTTTACTTGACCCACCGCTTCGGAGGTGGCAACCTCATCATTACGCCTGCCGACCAGTATATAGTTAATGAGGAGCGCTTTGTGGAACAGGTGTCGCGCGGATTGGAATATGTTGATGCGCACAACAACTTCTTGGCAGTCGGCGTGCGCCCCACAACGCCCAACACGGGGTATGGGTACATCCAAATGGACGATGTGAAGGACGGCGACTATCCGCTGGTGAAATCCTTTACGGAAAAGCCCGACCTTCAGTTTGCTGAAATGTTTGTAGACAGTGGTGAATTTCTTTGGAACTCGGGTATGTTCATGTGTAACCTGCCTACGATGCTGGAAATGTTGGCGCGTGAACTTCCTACCTTTGGCGCTTCTATCGAAAAGGTACTTGGCGGTATGAGTGACGAGGATATAAAGGACTTGTTCTACTCTACGTATCCCTCTATGGTGCATCAATCCATCGACCTTCTCTTGTTGGAGAAAACGAAGAACGTGGTGGTGATGGCGTGCAACTTTGGTTGGGCCGACATCGGTTCTTGGCCCGAACTGCATGAGGTGGAGCAGAAGGATGGTGACGACAACGCCGTGATTTCTTCCACTCGCGTGCTCTTTGACAAGGCCTACGGCAACCTCGTGTGCTTGCCCGAAGCAAAGGCAGCGGTCATCGCAGGACTTGAAGGGTATCTCGTGGCAGAAAAAGACGGAGTGCTCGTAATTTGTCCCAACAACGACGCCGCCATTGTGCGCCGCTTGGTGACGGAAGCGCAGATGAAACTCGGAGAAGAGTTTGTGTAGCGCCACCGCCCGACGTCCTGTCTTGAAAAACTTTAACATAGGATGGGGTAATAGTTGAAAAACGTCTCCTCTGTGAGGCGCCGAAAACGCAACCTATTCCCGTAAAAATTATTAGTAACCTAATTTAAATTGTTAGTAAGATAATTTAAAAAAGGTTACTAATAATTTTTGCCCCTTCTAACTCCATTTGAGCACCGAGTTGAATGCAAAAACTCGGTGCTCATTCTTTTTAACTGGAATTGCAGAAAAGTGTTGCAAGTTTTCTTAAAAATCACGCCTTCATTTTTTTCCGAATCATTTTATTTTCTTAATTTTGCAATTGATTTGCGGAAGTCCCAACTTTGGTGTTTTACGAATCAAAAAATCACTCCTTTTTTGGGCGGCATCACTTAAAAAATCGTTACTAAATTTGACTTAAACGACTCAATTCTAATAACTAAAAACGACAATGAAGAACCTGAACTCCTTGCTGCTTTCAATGCTTATGTTTATGTGCAGCTTGACTGTAAGTGCCTACGATTTCGAAGACAATGGCATTTACTATAGCATCACATCTGAGGCAGACAAGACCGTTGAAGTAACTTACTCCAGCACAAAGTATGCAAGCTATGCAGGTGCGGTAATTTTCCCCAAGTTGGTTGCTTACAAGCATGCCACATACCGCGTTACGGGTATTGGTAAGTCTGCTTTCCGCGATTGCTCAAACCTCACTTCGGTAACGATTCCTAAGAGCGTGGAAGTGATTGGCGACTCTGCTTTCTACAACTGCTCTTCATTGACTACATTGAGCATCCCCAATAGCGTTACTGATATTGGTCGTTGGGCGTTCTTCCACTGCTCAGGTCTTACAGCGCTTACTTTGGGTAATAATGTGGAAACAATTGGCGATTGGGCGTTCTTCCACTGCTCAGGTTTGTCTTCAATCACAATTCCCAGTAGCGTTATCACCATCGGCGATAGAGCGTTCAGCGAATGCTTCGGTTTGACTTCATTGATTATCCCCAACAATGTTACGGAGATTGGCGAGAATGCCTTCTTCTGGTGTTCTGACTTGACCTCTGTTACTATCGGTAGCGGCGTGAAGACTATTGGTAGCAACGCGTTTGCACGCTGCGTGCGCTTGAAGGATGTAAGTGCTTTGGCGATGGTACCCATCATTTGTGAGAACAACCTCTTTGACATGAACAAGTTCGAAGATGCTACGCTCTACATTCCTGAAGGTGCGATGGATGCTTATATGAAGACAGCGCCTTGGGGCAACTTTGAAAATGTGCAGGAGCGCTTCTTCCAGCGTTAATGTAACTCGGCAAAACTTTGATATGCAAGATAGCATGAGGGTGTGTCACGCGTGTGGCGCACCCTCTTTTTTATTTAGTCGTATTCCCCTGAGGACTTGTCAAGGGGGATAAACACACGAGAGGCAGCACCTGTGGGCGCTGCCTCTCGTGTATAGTAAGCATGGAGTAACTTGAAGGTTATTCTGCTTCGCCCTCAGCATTGTATTGCTGGAAGAGGAAGTTGTTGTAGGGGTACTTCTGCACGTGAAGCTCTCTCACGCGCTTGTAAAGCAGTGCCTTGAGTTCTTCTACGTTTGTCTTCTGACGCGCTGAGATGAAGATGCAGTCATCGCCCACGCGGCTCATCCAGGTGTTCATAAGGTCGTCAAGCGAAACGTTTTCCTTGCCCGCAGGAGTGAGGTCGTCGGCATCCTTTTCCGTCCAACGGTAAGCGTCCATCTTATTGAAGACAATCACAGTGGGTTTGTCGGCGCAACCAAGGTCGGCGAGCGTCTGATTAACCACCTCCATTTGTTCTTCAAACTCGGGGTGGCTCACGTCAACGATGTGGAAGAGAATGTCTGCCTCGCGCACTTCATCGAGTGTAGATTTGAACGAATCTACAAGATCGTGGGGAAGTTTGCGAATGAAACCAACGGTGTCGGTAAGCAAGAAGGGGAGGTTCTCAATGATAACCTTGCGCACGGTAGTATCGAGCGTCGCAAAGAGTTTGTTTTCGGCAAACACTTCACTCTTAGCAAGCAGATTTGTTAAGGTAGACTTACCCACATTCGTATATCCCACGAGCGCCACGCGCACCATCTGTCCGCGGTTCTTACGCTGCGTAGTTTTCTGCTTGTCAATTTCCGCCAAGCGTTCCTTAAGGAGCGACATACGGTTGAGGATGATACGGCGGTCCATTTCCAACTGCGTTTCACCAGGGCCACGAAGTCCTACAGCACCACCGCGCTGGCGCTCCAAGTGTGTCCAAAGGCGTTGCAGGCGGGGAAGCATGTAGCGGTACTGCGCCAATTCCACTTGCGTCTTAGCATTCGCCGTTTGTGCGCGCATGGCAAAAATGTCAAGGATAAGGCTGGTGCGGTCAAGGATTTTGACTTTCAGTTCTGCCTCAATGTTACGGAGTTGCTTGGCAGAAAGTTCGTCGTCAAAGATGACCATACCGATTTCGCGCTCCGCCTCTTCTTCCATTTCAATATACTGGCGAATTTCTTCCAGTTTACCCTTGCCGACGTAGGTAATGCTGCTCGGTCCGTCCACACGCTGAGTGAATCTTTTCACGGTCACGGCACCTGCTGTCTCAGCAAGGAATTCGAGTTCATCTAAGTATTCGTTGGTTTTCCGCTCGTCCTGTCGCTTCGTGATAAGGGCGACGAGAATGGCGGTCTCGGCTTTTGCTTCTGATTGTATAAATTCTTTCATTTATAAGGTCTTGAGGTTTTAGGTTCTGAGGTTTTAGGGGTTGGACAATACGGAGAGGTGCGCATTATTTAACCCTTGCGTTGCGCTCTTCTTGAGTAAGTGTAAATGCTTTACGAGTGCGCTTGGGCACTTCGGTATTGTCGATGCGTCCAGAGAATTGTTCTGCGCCCACACCGATAGCAAAGGCGGGGACATAGCCATTTGAGTGGCCGCCGCTGGTCCATCCTACGAGGGCATAGCGATTGATAATCTCCTTAGCGGTGGTTGCGAGGGCGTCTTCCTGAGAATAGAGACTCTTGCTGCCTTCTGCTTTGCCGGCAACGAGGGCTTCGTACGCTTTCTTGAGACGCGCTTCCTGGCGCTCGCTGATGGCGATGTGCTCCCAGAAACCGAAATTTTCGGTCAAGTCTTTCTTGACAACTTCCCAGGTAAATCCGTCGCCAAGCGTGGTGTGGAGTTGCGAAATATGCTTGGTGTATTTCCACGCACTCATTTTTTGATACTGCAACAATTGGAGGCGGAGTTCGTAAGCCCCAGTTCCGAGCGACATGCCGCCTGTTTCGTGGTCGGCAGTTACTACGATGAGCGTTTCATCGGGATGCTGTTTGTAGAACTCCAACGCCACTTTCACCGCTTCGTCAAGGTCGAGCGTTTCCTGGATTACCGCCGCCGCGTCATTGGCATGGCACGCCCAGTCAATCTTGCCTCCTTCGATGGCAAAGAAGAAACCGTCCTTGTTTTTCTTCATAAGGAAGTCGATGCCCTTACTTACGATGGTCGCAAGCGTAAGGTCGTTTTCGCCACGGTCAATGGCGTAGGGCAGGGCGGTGTTGTCAAAAGCGTTTGCCTCGTCTGATTGAATCATCATGAGGCGCTTGGCCTTCTTCATCTTCTTCTCGTTAAAATCCACCCCCTTTGTTATCGTGTAACCCGCATTCTCGTAAAGTTGATAGAGGGGCACTTCGTTGGGGCAGTCTTTGTGCGTAGGTTGCAAGAAGGCAGAGCCTGCGTAGAAGTCAAAGTTTGCTTCCAAAAGGTCGTGCCCAATGCGGTGATAGTTACTGCGTGAGGCTTCATGGGCAAAGAAACTTGCGGGAGTAGCATGGTCGATGCTCACAGAGGTTGCTACGCCCACCGCCATGCCCATTTCCTTTGCCTCAGAGGCAATGCTGGCGATGGAAGCCTGTCCGTCGGGCGTCATAGAGATTACGCCGTTTTTTGTTTTCTCACCTGTTGCGAGGGCAGTGCCACCTGCGGCAGAATCCGTCACGCCATTTGTGGCAGATTCGGTATGTACGAGCGCCACATGGGGGAATGAAGAAAACGCCATCGGACTGATGCCGATGCGTCCCTCAAGGGCGGCGAGGTAAGTCTCGGCAGCATTCACTTGATTGACGCCCATGCCGTCGCCGATGAAGTAGAAAACATATTTTGCCTTGCCTTGCGCTACGACAGAGAGCGTAAGGAAAAGGAGAATGAGGAGGCTGGAAAAACGTTTCATTGTTTTTTGAGGTTATGAGGTTTTAGGTTTTAAGGTTGTTAGAGACTTATCAAAAACTACAACCAATACGCCGTGCAATTATGCGGCACCTGCTTTTCCTTTGGGGGCAATTTCATAAAGTCGCCGTAAGTCGCCGTCAGGTATTCGATGTAACCGTTCATGGTCTTGTAGTTCTTGCCCTCAAAAAGGATGTCTATGCTATTCGCAATGCACGCGCGGGGAATACATCCCTTAATTTTGGGCCCCACTTCGGAAAGGTTGCACACATATTCCGACTGCGCATGACGGGCACAGAACTTGTGGAAGAAAGTAGTGATTTTCCCCGATGAAATGGGCATTTTTTTGAAAACACATACCATCATGTCACGCAGAAAACCCTTAGACTCACGCTCCTTTTTGCGACGGATGCGCAGCCAGTTGACTAAGAATTCCTTAAATCTGAACTCCAACTTGCGTTGCCACATTGCGTCTGCCACACCATCGACAGGGAAAATGTCAATGTTGATGCCCAACGAAAGGTCGGGGAATTCATCTTCCACCAATTGGGTGCGCGTATCTACAACCTTGGCAAAGGTGTAGAAATATCCCTCTTTGCCCGTAGCATATACCTCCAAGTGGGGCGCAACTCCCACAAATTCTCGCACAAATCGGTCGTAACTCTCGCGGGGCATATAGAGGTCGATGTCGTCGTCCCACGGAATGTAACCTCCGTGGCGAACGGCGCCGAGGAGTGTGCCGCTGGAGAGGAAATAAGTGATTCCGCGTTCCAAGCAGAACTGATGCACCGTGTCGAGAATGTCAATTTGCAACTGGCGCAACTCTTGTATGGAGTCAATTTTTGTCATTAAAAAAGGGTGCTGTTACCTTATTTCCCTGCCCTGCTTGGGGCGTGAAAAATGGGGTTGTTGTAATCGCAATGTTATTAGTTGGGGATGAGTGCGTTTTACTTGTTTGAGAAAACGCCTCTAATTCGCTTGAAATTATTAGTAACCTTTTTTAAATTACATTACTAATAATTTTTTTTAGGTTACTAATAATTTTTACGACAATAGGTTTCATTTTAATTTACTCAATCCCCAGGCCAAAACTTGGTCAATTTGAGGGGTTGATACCTGATGCTGTTCGGCAAGATTCTTGATAAACTGGAGTCCGTAGGGGAAGTCTTCGGTGAAGTAGCGACTTTTGAAGTCGGGAATCCAACCCTCGGGCGTTTCAGTCATGGGTGAGAGGATGTTTTTAAACGCCTGTATTGACGAAATCTTGCGCGTGAGCGACGCTGCGTCGGTGCTTTCGTAATAGTCGAGCAGCGTGGGGATTTGGCGCTTGTCTACGGGCAAGTGGTCGAGCAAGCGCATGAACTCTTCATCCATAGCGATGAGAATTTCTGAGGCTTCGAGTGTCCACTCACGGTAGAAGGGCGTATTGACGGGGAAAGGCGTGCCGTCCCAATCCTTCCACATGCTGTAGAGTCGGCTGGTGTGGAGAATGGGATTACTATTTGTAAGGCTCGCCTCGTAGTAATGGTTGAGCAAACGGGTGGGCGTGAGGAATGCTTGTGCTATCCATTCGCGCAACTGTTCGGCATTTTCCGCAGGGGCTTCAATCGCCACCGCCACTTCGCTCTTATATCCCAAGAGGTTGGCGCTCTGCCCGTAAGTGATAGTGCGAGCGATGAAAGGTACGCGTTGGAATCCGAAAAGGGGCGTCTCGGGATGGAGAATCTCGTGGGCGAAGAAGAAAAAGCCCGTGCTACACACGATGCTGCCTACATAAGTTTGTGCAGAAAGGTAAGGCTTGATTTGTTGAAGCACCTCTGCGATGGCATAGCCAGGAAGGCAGAGCAATACGACTTCTGCACCCGCAACGACCTCGGCGGGCGACGCTGAAATCTGCGCCAAGCGCCCTGTGAAGGTACGTCCGTTAGGGTCGAAAACCTCGATGGAATCGTGCCATTCTGAAGGGCGGCGCGTCAAGATGCTCACGCTGTTATTTGTGTCGGAGGAAAGCACGCCTGCACAAACATGTGCCAGCGATCCGCCCCCGCAAATACAAATTTGCATAGTTGGAAAGTGTCTTTAGAGTTGCTTCAGTGCCTCAACAAGGCGCTGATTGTCGGCGCGGTTGCGGATGGCAAGGCGGATGTAACTTCTGCCGTTGAAAACCTTCTTGGTGCTGCAATCTTTTGCCAAGATGTTGTAATCTTCAAGCAGGCGAAGCACGAGTTCGTGGGAAGTATATTTCGCCGTAACCTCACATAAGAAGTAGTTTGCCTGTGAGGGGATGACGCGCAAGTAGGGAATCGTCTGCAAATCCGCTTGGAAGCGGCGGCGCTCCTCTTGGAATTTCATGCAAGCGCGGCGGTAGTCGGCTTCGTACTTGGTGAAAATCTGCATGTAGAATTCTGCAAACGAATTCATGTTCCAAATGGCTACGTCCTTCTTGAGTGTGGCGATGAGTTCCTTATCCGCAGAGGCGAGAATGCCGAGGCGCAATCCGGGTACGCCGTATGATTT
This sequence comes from Alloprevotella sp., assembly GCA_045631665.1. Lineage (GTDB taxonomy): Bacteria > Bacteroidota > Bacteroidia > Bacteroidales > Bacteroidaceae > Alloprevotella. The sequence continues at coordinate 70,098 of JAZQVD010000051.1, read as the reverse complement.
AGAAATACTCTTCATCACCATCATCCAGGGGTGAGCCTCGAGGATGGAGTCGGCAAGAAGGGTGTGTTGCTCGTAGTTTTCGCTGAAATCAACGAAGGATTCGTCTACGACAAACTTCATGCCGCGCGCGCCACACCACTTTGCGAGGTCGAGCACCTCATCTCGTGTCAAGAAATTGCCCGAAGGATTGTCGGGATTGACGAGCAGGAGGGTGTCAACGGGATGTGCTTCAAAATGCGCCTTAAGTTCTGCGGCCGTATAGTGGAAGTCGGCGTTGTTGGGCGTAAATATTTCTAAACTTTCGGCACTACGGCGGTTGGGATACTCCTCAAAAGTGGGGTAGGATACACCTAATTTTCCAGGAAGCAGTTCCATAAGACTCTTGATGAGTTCTGCGGCTCCGTTGCCGGGAACAACATACTCCTGTTTCACGCCAAAGCATTTTCCTGCAAGGAGTGAATTGACATACATGCCCGAGGGATATTCCGTAAGCAGGATGTTGAAGTTCGCACGCATCTCATCCATCATGCGGGAAGAGGGGTAGTAGGGATTTACCAAGTAGCAGTAGTCCAATAATCCCGGGAAGCGCCAATAGCCCCCGAAGCGCTTCATGTACTTCTTCAGGCGCTCTTCGCCCTCTGCGAAAAGGGCTTCTGCAATGTCGAGGTCCTGAATATCATCAATCTCATACCATTTCTCATCCGAGATGGGGAGCGCCTTAAGTTCCGACTTGTCGAGGAAAGTAATGACACGGAGCACCTGTTCGTAGTATTCGTTGTTGCCAAGTGCCTTGGTGTAGGCCTCGAGGAAGGGAACATACTTGTTGCGCGCAAATTCTTTGCTGAACTTATAGATGTTGACCGTCTTGTAATACGAATCGACATGCGAATATTTGAAAGCCTGCTTCGGAACAAAGTTTACGATGTTATTATCTTCGTCAATGCGCACCATCGTTCCGTCCATCCACGTCTGATATTTGGCTACGAGCGCCAAGTTGGGGTAAGGATCGTTCAGCAAAAGGGGGAACATGGCATCGTCAAAGATAAGGTCGCTCTCGATAAGGAGCGTGTCGTCCTCCTCCAACTGCTCTTTTGCCAGGGCAAGAGAGTAAATGTTGTTGGTCTTGTCAAAAACGGGATTATTGACATACTCAATCTTCAGCGTCTCATCGTAGTGCGTGCCGATGTGGGCTTGCAACTTTTCTCCCTCATACCCAACGACGATGACAACGCGGTTGAGCTGAAGTTTCGATAATTGCGTGAGCAGGCGGTCAATGAGCGTTACGCCATTGACTTTTACCATGCACTTTGTATTGTCCTTTGTGAGATCGCCAAGGCGGCGTCCCATGCCGGCTGCCAAGATGATTGCTTGCATATAGGAGGTGGTTATGAGAGTAAGGTTTGAGGTTATTAGGTTTTGAGGTTGGGAGGGGAGTCTCTTAGGGAAACATAGACATCCCCAAGGTTTCTTAAAAAGATCACTGCCCCCTAAAACCTTTTGCCTCAATTAAACATTCTGCAAAGATACACTTTGTTTTTGGCAGTAGCGCGCCCGCATGATAAATATATAAGTGTGGGGCAAAATTGTGGGGCTTGTACGGGGCAAAATTCGGGGGATTTTTGTAATTTTACTCGCTAATTGGGATAGTGTCGCTTTGGCGCACCCTTGACTCTGACAAAAATATACTACAATGATATACAAATGGAATTACGAACTGCCTTCTCCCGAGGTGAAGAGTGCTGAGGAGCAGCTGGCGCAAGAAGCGGGAGTGCATCCTGCTTTGGGGCACTTGCTGGTCCAACGCGGATTCACCACGCCGCATGAGGCAAAGCGCTTTTTCCGACCCCAGCTTGCCGACTTGCACGACCCGTTTTTGATGAACGACATGCAGGAAGCCGTTGACCGACTTAATGAGGCGATGATCCGCAAGGAGCGCATCATGGTCTATGGCGATTATGATGTGGACGGATGTACGGCGGTGGCGCTGGTGTACAAGTTCTTGCGCGACTTTTATCCAAACATTGATTTCTACATCCCCGACCGCTACGACGAAGGTTATGGCGTTTCAAAGAAGGGTGTGGAGTTTGCAGCCGAAACTGGTGTGGGCTTAATCATAGTGCTTGATTGCGGTATCAAGGCTATTGAAGAAGTTGCCTATGCAAAGGAGTTGGGCATCGATTTTATTATTTGCGACCACCATGTTCCTGATGAGGAACTCCCTTGTGCGGTGGCGATTCTCAACCCCAAGCGCGAGGATAACCGCTATCCTTACACCGACCTCTCGGGTTGTGGCGTGGGCTTCAAGTTTATGCAAGCCTTTGCCCAAAGTAATGGCATCGAGTTCAATCAGTTGCATCAGTTGCTTGACCTTTGCGTCATCAGTATTGCTTCTGACATCGTGCCTATTATGGGTGAGAACCGCATCCTGGCTTATCATGGCTTGCGCATCTTGAACAGCAAACCCTCTGTCGGCTTGAAGGCCGTTTGTGAGGTGTGTGGCGTAGCCGACCGCGAGGTGACGATGAACGATATCATTTTCAAAATCGGTCCGCGCCTCAATGCTTCGGGCAGAATGCAGAATGGTAAAGAGGCGGTGCAACTTCTTGTAGAGCGCAACTATCCTGAAGCGCTGGAATTGGCAAACTTGATTGACCAGTACAACGATGCGCGCAAGGACCTCGACAAGCAGATGACCGAAGAGGCAATTGAGATGGCGAAGGCTACTCCTGGCATTGACGACCACCGCTCTGTGGTGATTTACAACGAGGCTTGGCACAAGGGTGTCATTGGTATCGTAGCGTCGCGCCTTACGGAATTGTACTACCGCCCAGCTGTGGTGCTCACGCGTAGTGAGGGAATCGCCACGGGCTCTGCGCGTTCGGTTTCGGGCTTTGATGTGTACAGCGCAGTGCAGCATTGTGCCGACTTGCTCGAGAACTTTGGCGGACATACGTATGCCGCTGGGCTTTCGCTCAAGGTGGAGAATGTCGAAGCCTTTAAGCAGCGCTTTGAGGAGTATGTTGCGGAGCACATTCTCGACGAACAGACGCAGCCCACGCTGGATATTGACGCGCAACTCGATTTCTGCGACATCAATATGAAGTTCTATCAAGACTTGAAGAAGTTCTCGCCCTTCGGACCCGGAAATCCCAAGCCCATCTTCTTCACACCGCGCGTTTATGACTACGGTACGAGCAAGGTGGTGGGACGCGGACAAGAGCACATCAAGCTTGAGCTTGTCGACAACAAGAGTAACAGCATCATGAACGGCATTGCTTTCGGGCAAAGCTCACAGGCGCGTTACATCAAGACGAAGCGTGCGTTTGACATCTGTTACTCGGTAGAAGAGAATACGCATAAGCGCGGCGAGGTGCAACTTCAGATTGAGGACATCCGCCCGCTGGAGCAGGCGTAGTTAGAAAGTTATAGAAATTTCTAGAATGTCTAGAACATCTAGAACATCTATAATTAAAAGCCCCTTACCCACTCAACAGAATCCTCATGCTCCACCGTTCTATCTTACAACAATATTGGGGGTATCCCGACTTTCGCGGCATTCAGGCGGACATCATCCGCAGCATTGCCGAGGGTCGGGATACACTTGGTTTGATGCCTACGGGTGGCGGTAAGAGTATCACGTTTCAGGTACCCGCGCTGGCCATGGAGGGCGTTTGCATCGTGGTTACGCCGCTTATTGCGCTGATGAAAGACCAAGTGATGCACCTTAAGCAACGCGGCATTCAGGCAGAGGCAATCTACATGGGACAGCGCAGGGATGATGTGTTACGCATCCTTGACAATGCCATTTTTGGAGCGGTAAAATTCTTGTACATCTCCCCCGAGCGCATCGCTTCAGACCTCTTTCAACACAAGGTGCAGGGCATGAACGTGTGCTTCATTACCGTAGACGAGGCGCACTGCATCTCGCAATGGGGTTACGACTTTCGTCCGGCGTATTTGAAGATTGCCACGCTGCGCAAACTCATTCCCGATGCCCCCGTCTTGGCACTCACCGCCACGGCAACCCCACAGGTGGTAGACGACATCCAAGAGCGTTTGGAATTTAAGGAGAAGAATGTCTTTCGCATGAGCTTCGAGCGCAAGAATCTGCGCTACATTGTGCGCACGACGGAGAATAAATTCAACGAACTCGTACACATTCTTCGCAGTGTGGAAGGTCCTGCGATTGTATATACGCGCAGTCGTCAAGGCACGGTAGATACCGCCGACGCCCTCACTGCCGAGGGCTTCACCGCCCTGCATTATCACGCCGGACTCACGAATGTGGAGAAGGACGTGCGCCAGCGCTCGTGGCAGGAAGACGATACGCGCATCATGGTGGCTACGAATGCCTTCGGTATGGGGATTGACAAACCCGATGTGCGCCTCGTGATTCACCTTGAGGCGCCCGATTCCATTGAAGCCTATTTCCAGGAAGCGGGGCGTGCTGGTCGTGATGGCAAATGCTCGTATGCTGTGCTTTTGCGCGACAGTGGCGACACCACTCGTATGCTGCGTACGGTCAGTGAGAACTATCCCGAGCTCGACTACATACGCAGTGTCTACGACGACCTTGCAAACTTCTTCCAAATGCCAGAGGGCGAGGGCGAAGGCGTAACGCGCGAGTTCGACCTTAATAAGTTTTGTGTTAACTTCCGCCGCTTCCCCGTTCAGGTCGAGAGTGCCATTCGCTTGCTCGAACTTGCGGGCTACTTGCACTATCGTGAGGAGGAGGAAAACGTTTCTCGCGTCATCTTCCTCGCTACGCGCGATGAACTTTACCGCTTCCGCGGACTGACACCCTCACTTGACGCCGTGCTCAACGCACTGCTGCGCCATTACTGCGGACTCTTTTCTGACTATGTGATGATGGATGAAGAGGTGGTCGGAAAAATGTGCGGCTGCACCCCGCGCGAGGTCTACGAACACCTAAAGGTGCTCACACACATGCGCATCCTCAATTATATTCCCAAGAAGCGCGCCTCTTACATTACTTACATGACGCGCCGCCTCGAAGGGCGCCATCTGATGTTCCCACCCATGGTGTATGCGCTTCGTAAGGAAAACTATATTGAGCGCATCGGCAAGGTGATTGACTACGCTACGCGCACCGACATCTGTCGCAGCGTTTACCTGCTTGATTATTTTGGCGAAACGGGCGCAGCGCCGTGTGGCGGTTGCGACGTTTGTTGCGGCGAGGAGCGACGCAGTGTCGACCCACGCCGTGTGGCGGAGACCATTGCCCAACATCTTTCTGACGGACTGCCGCATCATGTGAGCGAACTCACGTTGCTCTGCACCGACGTCTCCTCCTCCGTAAAGCGACAGGCGTGGGATTGGCTCGTAGGGCAGGAGTGTGTAGAATTGCGTGACGGAACCGTGCGCCTCACACGCCCTTTTTCTTTCCCCAAATAGAGGCCGGAAAAACTAAACCTATTTTCGTAAAAACTATTAGTAACCTAAGAAAAATTATTAGTAATGTAATTTAAAATATGTTACTAATAGTTTTGACGGCTTTTGACAAAGATATAGACTTCTGCGTATCACTATTTTATAGAAGTGATGCTCCAACTCAAAACGTAACACTCAGACCTTAACTTTTCCATGTCATTAAAACGACAACTTCAACTGCTGCGCGCCATGACTAAGGGCGGTCCTCAGAATGTAGAGGGACTTGCCTCTCAGATGGGGGCAAACGTGCGCATGATATACCGATACTTCGACCAGTTTCGAGAGGCGGGTTTTAACATTCTCAAAAAGGGCACGGCGTATAGCATCGACCCCCATTCGCCTTTCTACAAAGACATTGTTCACGACTTCCGCTTCAATCAAAATGAGGCGCTCACCATGCTGCGCGTTCTAAGTTCCGTCGTAGACCGCACGCCTGAGGTGCGCCACCTGCGCGAAAAACTTTCCAGCCTTCACGATACCGAAGCCCTAATGGGATATGGTGTTGATGAGCGTGTGGCGGAAAATTTATCGGTGCTTTTTACCGCCATAACCTGTGAGCAGATGGTGTGTTTGAGAAACTATGCCTCGCCCCATAGCGGTAAGGTCAGCGACCGCATTGTAGAACCCTACGTTTTCTTGCCCGGCAACTCTGAAGTGCGTTGCTACGAAATTTCAACGGGCGAGAACAAGACCTTTAAGGTTTCGCGCGCCGAGAGTGTTGAACTCATCGACCTCCGCTGGTCACACCGCGACAAGCATCGTGCTTTCCATACCGACATCTTCCACTTCTCGGGTGAGGAGGTCTTTCCCATTGCCCTGCGCCTCGGACAACTTTCTTACAGCGTCTTGATTGAAGAACACCCTTACGCTGAGCCTTATATTACTGCCGAACCTGAGGGGACGTACCTCCTTGAAACCGATGTCTGCGACTTCAAGGGCGCTTCCCGCTTCGTGCTCGGACTCTACGAGGATATAGAAGTGGTTGGCAGCGAAGACTTCCGCAATTACTTGCAGCAGAAAATTGCCGCTATGAAGGCGGCAAATGATTAAAGGTTAACGGTGAAAGGTTAACGGTGAACGATGCCTTTAACCTTTAACCTTTAACCTTTAACCTTTCACCAGCCCCCATTTCTCCTTTCTCCTTTCTCAATTTCTCCTTTCTCACTATGCCTCTTCTCCCTCCCCACCGCGACCCTATGGGCACCGCCATCCGTGACTTTTTCACGAAGGGCAGTGCCAAACCCCTGCGTGTGCTTTCTACGATGTTCGACACCGATGTTCTTCCCGTCCCCACCTTATTTCGTTCTGTCGACGAGATGAACCGCATGGAGCAGGTGGCGCTCAATCGTGCCGAGGGCAGAGTGCTCGACGTTGGTGCCGGAGCAGGGTGTCACACCCTCCCACTTCAGGAGCGCGGACTCCATGTTACGGCCATCGACATCTCACCCCTTTCTGTTGAAACTATGCAGCAGCGTGGCGTCATTGATGCCCGTCAAGAGGATTTCTTTGCTATGGCACCCGAAGTTACTTTCGACACCATCCTTATGCTGATGAATGGCACAGGCATTGTGGGTACGCTCGACAACCTCCCACTGCTTTTTGAACGCCTCGATGTGTTGCTCGCGCCGGGCGGACAACTTTTGGTGGACTCCTCAGACCTCCGTTATGTTTTCGAAGACGAGGACGGCAATTTCTACCCCGAGGATTTCGATAACTATTATGGCGAGGTGGATTACCAAATGGTGTACGGCAAAGTCCGAGGCGAGCGCTTCAATTGGTTGTATGTCGACTTCCCCCGCCTACAAAGTTGCGCCGAGCTGAAGGGTTACCGCGCCGAACTCCTTTGCAAGGGCGACAACTGCGATTACTTGGCGTGCATCAAGCGTAAGTAGTGGTGCGCACTCACTTTTTCGTAAATTCTTAAGTGACGCCAATAAAAAAACGCCCCATAATTTTGCTATTCTAAAAAATATCCCTACCTTTGCACCGCAATTCTGAAACGAATAGTTTCAAGAGTATGCGCCCAGATGGCGGAATCGGTAGACGCGCTGGTCTCAAACACCAGTAGGGAAACCTGTGCCGGTTCGACCCCGGCTCTGGGTACAAAATAAGGTTGGTAATCGCTTGATTATCAACCTTATTTCATTTATTAGGTGTAACATAGGTGTAACTTTTCAACAACTATACTACTTTTCTCCCTGCATTATGCGGATTTCTTCCTTTACCGCCCACATTCGTTCTTGAAGGTTCTTTACTACCGAGAGTTGCCCCGCTTCATTTATCTTGATGATATGGGGCAATCCCGTTTTATGACCTATGCCCGATTGGCTGAAGGCGTGAAAATAGGAAAAACCGTCTTTTGTTCCGGCTGGGCGTATGCTATCATAACCGAAGCTTTCCGCATACTGAATTGCTGTAAATTCTTGGTTACTCATTCCTATTTCTTCTTTTATCTTGCAAAAGTACAAGTAATTTAAGAAAAAAGGCGGTTAGTCCTCACGGATTTGCCGCCTCGCTGTTTATTTAGAAAATAAGGTTGGATTTTTACTATAATATTTTCTCGCCTTCTCAAGTTCCCATAAAAACGATACAAGAATTTCAAAGAACGGGCGATTTTCTACTATGTCATATATCAGTTTATTAACCGTTTTAAGATTATCTATAAAGGCCTGCAATTCGTTTTTTATCTCCTGGTTTTCGTTGGTGTTTATTTGACCTATCAGCACCTCTAAAGCCTTTGGCTGGAGTTCAAAAAACTTTCTAAATGAGATTCCTATAAAATCTTCGAAATAATCACCGCAAGTAATAAGCCCGTCACATTCTAATTTAGCCATAGATGCGGCTATACTCTTGTATTCCTCGCAAGATAACGCAGGCGCATTGTTTTGGTGCTCTTGCTGTGCTGCTTCTAATACAGATATACGCTTTTCGTATTCTTGCATTTTCTCTTCAAAGTTGTTTGAATTATCCATAATCAATAATTTTAAGTGTTTTGCTATTGTTTAACAATGCAAAGATACGCCAAAAACAAAAACTATGCAATATGCTGGTTTTCAATGTGTTTTCATTGTAATCACTTTTGAAAAATATTTTTTCATACTGATTATATTATAATCACAAACTAAGATAATTTAACACAAAAGAGCGGCGCATTTTAGTGCACCGCCCTTTCTAATGTTATAAAACGCATTTCGTGAACACTGCAAATATACTGCTTTTTAGCCGTACTTTGTATTTTTCCTATCTGCTAAATTGCAGTATAAAAACTGCAAAAACTGCAAAAAAACTGCAAGAGTAAAATTGACACGTTGTAACTTACTGATATTCAATGTGCTATATTTTTATTTGCATTACTCGTAAGCACAGCAAATAAATTTTACTGCAAACCTCTTATCGCTTCGTTAATATCTCGCTCATTTTCTTCAATGTGCTCCAATAGTGCGCTTGTCTTCAATTGCTCTTCAAGTGTTTTATTACCGTTTTGTGATATACACAATACAAGTTTGTATATAGGTTCATTAAACCTAAATTCTTCATTTGTATAATCAAATGAGATAATGCTGGAAATGGCAGGAATACGCTTAAGGTCTGCCCCAACTTCTTTAGCGACTAATGCCGCCTTGTTAAGATATTCAACGGCTTTTTCAAATCCGTTTTTAATTTCCGCTGCTTTTGAAATAGTTAGTTTACTCATAATTTATATTTTTAGTTATTTGTAATAATCAAAATCTATCAGTTGGCTTGGGAATACCTTGCCGTCTTTTACCGGGAATTGCGTACCTATAAATACTCCGTCTTGTGCTTTGCCCCTATAAAAGTCATTAAGGGCTTCTACAGCCTTCATATAGCGATCATAGGCTTCGCGCTGGTCTTCTCGCAAGTAGATAGTACAAAATTCCCTTACAGCTCTCAACATTAACACAAATGCGTTCTTTGCTTAACATAAGCAAGTCCGGATAGCGAGGCTCAAAATCATCATAAGGGTATCTATCGAAAGCCTCATCAAATTGAGCAGCTGCATTGCGCTCTACAATCTGCAATAAATACGCGTTATCTACTTTGGATTTCGCTTTTTCTGCATCTAAATAGTCCGCGTTCAACGCATCAGAGTTCCCCGCATATCTAATCACGCTTTCGAGTGTTATGCAAACTCCTAAACTCTTCATAAGCGGAATTACGACACTATTTGCCTTATCGCAAAAATCCGTTAACCCGCGTGTTACTAAATCTGATTTTTGTAAATCAAAATTTAATTTTACTTTCTTATCCATAAATCACTTAATCGCCTTAATATTTTCAATTTGAACAATTATTTCCCCCATATTATCTGCTTTTAATGTGTTGGCATAATCCGAAGAACTTAAAATGCCGCCAATAACCGATACGCAAAAACTCACTATTTGCGAAACCTCAACATCAGTAACGCCCGCTTTTGCGCAAATGTCCTGCATTATTTCGGGTTCTATTGGTATATATGGTGTTCGCTCTTCGGGTCTTGCAGCCATTAGTATTTGTTCGCGATACTTTGTAACACGCTGAAAAACATTGAATATGGCTGATTTTTCATTTTTATTATTATCCATTTCTGTTTACATTATATATGTTTACACTCTAATTTGTTTGCATTATAGGCATTTGCCTTCTAATCAATCCCAAATGTCGGTTTCTGCTTGTGTTACCGCATTATCATAATTTCCTTCAATAACCTTTATTAGGTTATCAACCTTCATAACCCAATCGAATGAAGCTTTCCAGCCCCGTTCATTGTCCCCTTTAAGGAAACTTGATTTTTGCACCTTCTTAAAAGCTGCTTCCAACATAGTAAATGCGTCATCTTTTGTGGCATTATCAGCAGTCCCCATAAGCATTTTAAGGCAAATGGATATAGCGCCTTTTCTATTGCATCTGCTGGGGCGCTTTGATGTTAATTTTGTAACACTCCTATACCCGGGACAGCACGCATTCCATAATTTTTGCACTTTTACAAAATCAGAATTATCAAATTTTACAATTTCATTGGGCGAAAATGCCGAAGGCTTTTTGCTCTCTAATCTCTGATTAGAGTTAATTATATCATCTGTATATGCTTCTGTTTCTGTATATGTATCTGTGTTGTACTTTGGGTTATGCTTTGGTTGTTGTTCGGTTGTACTTTGGGTTGTAGAATAACGGTTGTTTTTGTTGCCTTTTGGTGCACCTCCTTTCATTCCATTTAGATAATTAGCCCGGCTTTTTCTTAATGTTGGTTCTAATAAGTCCCAAGCCAACAGCGCAAACCCCGTCAAATTATTGGGGACTTCTCCAAATAGGCTATATCTCGCAATAGCTCGATATATCGTTAGTTGGTCGCCGTCTTCAAGTTTACTGATTGCCTTCTCAAATGATAGGTAAAATGTAAAACTTTGCCGTTGTACTGCATTATCCTCTATACCTGCCATTTTGTATATTTTTATCAATCCAATAAAGTTTATAGCGGCTTCCTTCTTTGCCTTCTACCCAAACACCAGAAACGACAACCCCCATTTTGCGCAAATCTCTTATTACGCTTCTTGGGTCGCCAATGTGTAAGCGTACCGCAATATCAATAACACTATAACGGCTCCCACTTGATAACAAGTTATATAATTGTGCCTGCTTCTTATTCATACCGATGCAATTTAATTGTTAATACAATACGCTTGCGCCTTTTGGTTAATCTCTGTATCTGTTGAGGCTCTATTTGTCTGCAACCAGGCTTCTAACTCCTTGCGATTAAAATAAACTACCTTGCCGGAAGGCTTGTAATGCGGTATTTCTTTCCTCATTGTTAATTTATAAAGATAACTTTTTGAGATACCCATATATCTTGCAGCCTCATCGCTTGTTAGCACCTCTTTTGTGCAAGAAATGATATTTGCCGTTATAGTGTCGGCTAATTTCCTTTGTTCATTTTCGTTCATTGCTCTACCTTTATTCGTTAATAGATATGGGAGCGCGTCCGCTTTCCCTATTTATCTCGTTATCGATAACAAGTGCAAAGGTATCAGATAAGAGCAAGTAAGAATAGTGTATATTAGTGGCAAGATAGTGGCACTAAAAAAGCCCCATTGAGGGGCTTAATCAAAGAATATTTTTGTATCTATTTCTTCTTTCCAACGCTTTACACACTCGGATTTCCCGGTATCGGCATTTTGCGAAATGGCTCTATCAAGCCGCACAACATCAAATAGTATTTCAAGTTGCCTAATTACTTCGCTACTAAATTTGTCGGTAGGGCTGGGACAATATAGCCTCTCTAAAAAGTATGCTAAACGCGCTTTTGCGCCTTTTGTGCCGCCCCAGTTCCATTTATAGCCGTCCCCCCTTACTTGCATATATCCAATGTTTATGGCGCGTTCAAAATACTTTTCAGCTCGTGGAGTTATGGCACTATAAACATTGGAAGCAATTTTGAAAAACTCTTTTTCTTCAAGTTCTTTCGCAAACTCCACAAGTTCACAAATTCGCTTCAATCCTATAAATGAATCTTTATGACTTTTAACCTGGTCTGTTAGTGTAATATCTGCAATATATGGAACTGCATATTTTCCTTTAGGAGTCATTAAATAGCCTTCGAGTTGTTCGCAAATGTCGCAAATCTGCATATTTTCAAACCGCCAATTATCTGACGGACTACACAAGTTCCCCGCATCTGCTTCTTTAAGAAACCTTGATATACGCGCAAACATTCTGCCGCTCGCTGTATTAAACCCTAAAACCTCCTCTACCGGGTCAGTTTTATATGTTTTGAGTGTCTTTGCAAAAATACCCATAGTATTATAATTTTAATTCGGGAAGGCTGTTTATTGCTTCTTCTTTTAATTTGTCAACAGCGCGGGTATACTTTTCCGTGTGCTTTAATCCGCTATGCCCTAACAAACTTGCAACCGTTTTTATGTTGGCTCCATTATTGAGGATATTAACGGCAAAACTATGACGCGCACAATGCCAGCTTATATGCTTGTTAATTCCAGCTCGTTTCACCCACCTTTTAAGAGCCTTTAAGCACATTTCATAACTTGGCAAAGGGAATATAAGGCAATTTCCTTCGTTGTTCTGTGGCGGTTCTCCAATCAGCGATATAAGCCCGTCATTAAGTGGAATAACAACGCCGCTACTATTTGAGTGTCCGCGTGTCTTGTTTTGCTCAAATCTCAACAGCTTATTTGAATAGTCCACATTCTTAAATGTAAGGTCTTTAACATCGCAGAACCTCAACCCGCAGTACAAGCATAATATAAATGCACGCTGTATAATAGGATTTTCGTTTTCATAGTGGGTTGCTATAAGGGTTTCTATTTCTTCTAACGAAAGTATATCTTTTCTCAATATTTGTTCATCAGCTTTTATTACCACTCCGGCACAAGGGTTCTTTGCTATAACATCGTGCTCAATAGCATAATTAACAACCTTCTTAAAACGCTGGTATATGCTCTTTGCACCTTCTCCAACGCTTCGACTTTGAAGGTATTCCGCAAAGGCTTCTATCATATCCCTTGTTATTTGTTCGGGCTTAATCCTATAAGAGAATTTATTGTATTCGGGAGTTTCATTTAGAAAATCGATAAAGCGATTTAATGCAATCTGCATCATTCGTATGTCTTTCTTAGTATAATTGTCGATATACGCCCTAAAATAGTCTATAAAGTTTATATCACGGTCTTTTTTTAACCTATACCCGTGCATACTCTCTTTTAGCTCTTGTTCTCGTTCAAATCTTATCTTTTGAGCCAACGCCAAAGTTTCTTTGTTTTGCTGGCGTTCAATTGGCGTTCTCGGAGCTGCTAATATGGTAAGATGTAAAAACTCCCTTTTTCGTTGCACCTTGCTTTTAATTTCCCCCGTAGCCTCATTTCTTACACTGATTCGCCCTAAATAATAATCAAGATAAAGGGATAAATTTCCGTCCGAAAGTTCTTTTTGCTTTAACTTCGGATTGTCCGTTACTCTTGTATCATTCTTTGCCATACTCTTTTGCTGTTTGTTTCTTTTGATTGCAAAAGTAGTATATTTATTTTATTTCGGTGTAACATAGGTGTAACTTTTTGATAAAACAAACGCTTTTTTATGAAATTAAGAGCAATTATCTGTATGCTAATATACTGATATATATTCCCTTACTTTCTTTTCGGTTATCTTTTCGGCTCGGTACGATACCGGCTCTGGGTACTAAAGCGGAGAGAGTTGAAAAACTCTCTCCGCTTTCCTTTTTATATACATAAGTCTGCCATTATACATAAACAGAATTTGTATTCTTATTCGTAAAGCATCCAGGCATAAAAGAAAAGAGTTCGGCAAACCGAACTCTTTTCCAAATAGCACTTTTTATTTTTCCGTCCAACCTTTGGGGGACGGAAAAAATTTTGGGGATGTTCCTTTTTTTGTAAATGGTGTTCTTCTTAAATCCAACCTTTGCTTTCGCAGTATTCCACGTATTCAGAACAAGTAGCTGCGTACAACACTTCACCTTCGAAAGATATGGAAAAAGAATCCGCCTCAAATTCGTCTTCAACAAAGTTTTCGCCCAAATGTTCGCATAGGAAATATAGAAGTGCCTGCAATGCAACTTCCTTTTCATTATCTTCTGGTACGCCTTGCTTAATTACCGCGTCTACATAACAAGCAAACTCTGACGCAGGACTGATGTCTGCAACATCTATTTCGAAAAACAACTCTTCCAAATCCTGAGTTTTATCACCAGCTTTAAGCGTCATCTCAATGTAATTGTCATAATATTCCCAAGGTTTCATAGTGTAAAATTTTTATAAGATTAGAAAGTTTCACCGCAAAGGTAAGGAATTATTCTCTGCGTTAGATTTGATTGTTGATAAATTTTACACAAGCTTAAAAATTTTTGGCGAGATCTTACAGATTTTAGGCGCGGATGAGGATGTTAGAGTTGGAGAATGCAGCGTTGCAGAAGAGGGTGGCGGAGTTGGAGGAGGAGGGGATAAGGTATCGGAGGGGGTGAGGCGTTTTAGGGAGAGTACGGGTTTTATAGGATTGCCTAAGAAGTCTTAGAAAGTCATAGGCAATCCTAAGAAACTTTAAACTCGCGATAATAGAAAAAGAGCGCCCGAGAAATCGGGCGGTCTTTTATGTTTGCGATGTAAAGAAGGATTAGTCTTCGTTCTGAGTCTTCAACTGCTGTACATATACAGCGTGCTCCATTGCAAGGCGCTTCATTACTGAAGGCTTGTCAAACTGCTGACGACGACGGAGTTCCTTAACTACACCAGTCTTTTCGAATTTACGCTTAAACTTCTTGAGGGCGCGTTCAATGTTTTCGCCTTCCTTAACGGGTACTACAATCATTGTGTTTTAATTATTTAGTTATTATAAATTTGTCTACTGTAAACTCACCGTACTTGGAGTTCCCGGTTTGCAGGGTGCAAAATTACGCATATTTTTCAGTTTGGCAAATTTCGCACGCTTATTTTTAGGTGGTTACTTAAAAATAACCGGATATTTACCCAGTCTCTTGGTATTTTGTGTTACTGGGATGCGTTTCGGGCAGTTTATCTAAACTGTGACCTTACTTTGCGGTATGATTGTAATGAGACGACCCTCCTTTCTATTGAAAATGTGCTTGGCGGTGTGCCAGGCGAGTAATGTATGTCGATGTTTGTTTACAGTCTTTTATTTTTCAGACCTACTGGATGATACGGCGTGCGCCAAGGTAGCGCAGCTTGTAGTAAGAGTCGGTAGACTTGTCTACCTTGATGCCAGTGCGACTGGCATGTACAAATTTGAATCGGTGTGCAGCGCTGTCAACTTCCGTTACAATGCCCACGTGACCTACGGTGCGGATGGAAGTTTCTCCTCCGAAGAATACGAGGTCGCCACGCTTCAAATCTTCGATGCTTTCAATTTTTTCGCCTTCGCGACATTGAGAGTGGGATGAGCGTGTGAGGTTGATTCCCTCTTCGTTAAATACATACTTCGTAAACCCAGAACAATCAAATCCTGAAGGACTGCTTTCGCCCCAACGGTATTTTACACCGAGGTATTTGAGCGCCGTGTTTATCAGGTTGTCGGCCTTCGCAATACGCTTTACTTCCTCCAATTCAGGGGAGTCTGCCGCTGCTACTTCTTCATACTCCACCCCCTCAACACACTTAATCAGCATGCTGTCGTTTGCCGTGGGGAGCGTGAAGCATCCTACGGCGAGAAGGGCGATTATGTAGCGGAGTTTTAGCATAGAAATTCGAATTGCGGGTGCAAAATTACGAATTTATTTTGACATAACCAAATCATTGTGAGGACGCTGGAAACTTTGTACTCTTTGATTTGCCGCTACCTCTGCCTTACCGACTCCAGAAATCAAGGTATTGCTGTGCCACCTTGACGTAGTCGTGATGTTTTTGGATGTAGGCCACGCTGTCGTGCTTCAACTGCGGGATGCGCTCGGGGTGGAGGGCAATATCCCTCACCACCTGGTACACACTCTCCTCATTGGGCAACACGTTAAAGATGGGGCGCAACTCCTCTTCCTGCATGAGCGCATAATGTTCGGGTTCGGCGCCACCCACAACAATTAAACCGCGCGCCATTGCCTCAAGGGCATTCATGGCAGGCGTGTAGCTGTAAAGTTGGTCGAGAATGACGTCGCTCCCCCGCATCAATTTCACATACTCCGAGAAGGGCACATTTTCAACCCGCACTATTTCGCAACGGTCGGGCAACTCCTGCGCCACACGCTCGAGGGCGCGCAGCATAATGTCCGTGCCCTTATACTCAGAACGACTTTTCTGAATCCCGATAAAGAAACGCACGCGCGAGGGTGTCGCTTCGTTGTTCGCCACCTCCTTGTGGGGGATGATGGGGAAGGGGATGAACTGCAGCTTCTCCTTGTAGTGAGGAAGGTATGCGGCATGGTATTCATAGAGTCCGGCAACGATGCCGTCGCAGTCCTTGGCAATCTGCTGATTCAAGTCGCCCTTTGCTCCGCGCAACCACTCGCGAATCCACCCGTCGTTGTCCTCGCTCTCGCGCACCTCAACGCCCATATTAAAGTCGGAGTAGCGGAACGTAGAGCAGTCTAACCCCGCCCGAACCCAGTAGTGGTCCATGCCGAATGCCCCGAGAAACACGCGCTTGTTATGGCGACGCAAGTAGCGGTAGAAGGTAAGCATGCGCTCTGCCTTTAGCGGAATGAAAATAGGGTTTATGAGTTGCACGACGTCGTAGCCGCGAAACTTGCGGAACTCCATAATCAAGCGCCAGAGGTAGCGCAGCGTTTGCAGGCGCCCCATGCTGAGATCGCGGTAAAAGTCGATGTCGCGCGGGTAATTTTTCCACCCGTCTCCATCACTTGCCACGGTCACGTCGTGCCCCAGTTGGCGCAGCCCCTCAGCCAGCGTGGCGTGCACATTACTGTAATCTCCCAGCAGCAGTATTTTCATCTTCACCTGTTGAGTTTTAGGCGTTTTTAGATGCTAAATATTCCGCAAAGATGCGCGCCGCGGTCTCTACCATCAGTGCGCAGGGGCGCTTCTTGTAATACTCTGGAGTGCGCACTTCTGCCTGATGGGGGGTAGGTTCTTGCTTGCTGAGGCCGAGGAGTTCGGAGCAAATGAGCGAACCATTTTCCTGGCGGAACTTCTCAGCAAGTTCCTGCACCACCTTATAGTTATACGATTTGCCCTCGTTGTCACTGCCCTCTGTTGCACCTGTGTCGAGACCGGCAAGGAGGAACATGCCACAAGCTGCACCACACGTTTGGCGCATCCTACCGATGCCGCCGCCGAAAGATGCCGCCATCTTAAATGCCTGTTCATCCGTGAAACCATACAGGTCCGCAAACGCCGCCACAACGGCTTGCGAACAGTTAAATCCACTCTTGAAAAGCGCTACGGCGCGCTCAATTCTTGCTTCGTTTGTCATAATGTTTTTCCAAATAGTTTTGAGCGGTAGACATGGGGAGAATTTTGCCTCGAAATCCAACCCGCAAAAAACTATATCTATTTTTCGTAAAAATTATTAGTAATGTATTTTAAATTATTAGTAACATATTTTAAAAAAGGTTACTAATAATTTTGACCCCTAAAAGGGTGTTGATTATCAAGAAGTTACAACGCTTGGTTTTTGGGCTATTCCCAACGCGTAATTTTATCCTGTAATCCAGTTTAGAACTTGATTTCATGGGGTTGATAATCTGGGGATATATAACTTTTGACTTTGAAATTGTAATTGAAGTCAATACCCGCGATGTCGAAAAGGAAGTAAGGTAAATCTGCCGTGCAGATGTCTAACGACGTTGCCCGTGAGATGCGCTCACACATATCGAGGTGGTTTTCCCTGAATTTATCGCTACACCATACCATAAAGGGGACGTCAAAGATACATTCTTTAAAAACTTTGTCATCAATACTCCCCGCACGCCCAAAGTTGTTGGTCGCCCCATCGTATATCTGTTCGCCATGGTCTGACAGGTAGATGATGATGGCGTTGCTATCCCTGTAGTTGTCAATAATTTGCCCCAAAACGTAGTCGTTATAGAACGTTGCATTGTCATAGTTGGCTACTTGCTTCCGTTGGGCTTCACTCAATTCGGGGCGCTTGATGTCGGCCGTAGAGAAACGCTCAAACTTGCTGGCAGGAAAGCGTTGCTTCGGATCAAAGTGTTGCCCCATGAGGTGGATAATGTTTAGCGACTTATTCTTCTTGCAAAAATACTCCTCATGCATCTCTATAAAGTCGCCGTCGAAGGGTGCAGTCTCCGTGTTTCGATAGTCAAAACACGCATCATTTATGCGCTTGGGGTTGAGGAAATAACCACAACTGTAGTCCAAAGTGCCTCCCGCAGAGCGGGTGTATTGATTGTCAAAATAACGCACTTCGTAACCTGCCAGCTTAAAGACGTTAGGCATTAGTACAAATTCGCGAGCGTCAGGCGTCTCAACTCCTTTGTGTTCGCACCCCTTAAGTGTGAATAGGTAGCGCATTACGGCATGTGTGCTTCCCGCCGGTGTGGTAGCTTTGTCGAAGCGGTAAAGGTTTCCACGGCGCAGTTCCTCATCTAATAGTGGGTTCGTGGGAAGGGTGTAACCATATAGCGAACTATGCTTTTTGCTAAACGACTCTCCGATAACGAGTGTTATACAGGGCGCTTCCTTCTCATCGGGGGTGCTGGTGATAGTCACATTGTCAAGTGTCTCAGTAATGCGGTCAATTCCAGCTCGCTCTTTAGCAACGAAAAGTCCTGAACTTACAAATCGGTTAATTGTATTTAGTCCCATGGAGAAGGGTAAGGGTATAAATGGCATGCAAAGTCCCAAGGCAAACAAAGCACCTATACACCACTTTACCCACTTCTGTTCTGTAAATTTTACCCGCCACCTTAGTCCTACTGCTCGCCATAGTAGTAGGTAACCGCCTACGCATACGATTATGCTAATCAGCGAACTTACCGATAGCATGTAAATTCCAAAAAACTCCCTAACTTCTCCCCACGATGTTTGCAGTATCATGGTCAAGATATTGGGGTCGAAACGCGAACCAAATTTGAAGTAGATAAAGCATTCTGTGCAGAACAATAAATATACGACCGTTAATAGTGCCCGCTTCCACTTCACATTGCCTCGTGTTATAAAGGTTATCACACAGGCATACGTGAACCCCTGCACTAAGGCTGTAGTAAAGTAACCCATCGCAAACCGATGGCCATCCAACCCTGCGGGGATAGCCAAAAGTAAGGATATGATTGAGAGGTAAAAGACGGTTGAAAAAATCATGTGTAGATTGCTTGGAGCTAAAAAAAGTACTACAAAAATAAGGAATAACTCGGACTTAATGGAATTCCGCCTATAAAAAAGATAGAAAGATATGACATGTGAGGTTCTGATGTTACCGAGATTCTAACAACAGAATTTCTCCATCTCGTGTATGTACTTTCATTTCTTTGTTGTACCTTTGCGGGCAAATTAATGAGCAATAAGGAAAGGTGCTCGAGTGGTTGAAGAGGCACGCCTGGAAAGCGTGTATACGTCAAAAGCGTATCACGGGTTCGAATCCCGTCCTTTCCGCAAATCTTATTTTAAATATTTAAACCTCAAAGGTGCATGCTGTGGCATTGCCTTTGAGGTTTTTGCGTTGTGGTAGGGGGTAGGAGCGGGGGATTTCTGCGCCCGTCTGTCTGCTAAAATACTATAAATATGGCGTTGCTCTTGGAGATAGGGGGCGGGAATTGTAACTTTGCAGTAATTTACAGAGATTAGACTTTGCAGAAAGGTGTGTCTGCACACAATATTTTATATATGAAGAAGACCCTACGCGTCATAGGTAGAATAATTCTGGGGCTGTTGCTCCTGCCGCTGGTCGTGTTTGTGCTGTTGGCGGTGGTGCTCTATATTCCTGCGGTGCAGGATGCTGCGGTTCGCGAAGCCACTACCCGTTTGTCGAGTGCGTTGGCTATGGACGTCAGCGTCGAACGCTTGCGCCTGTCGTTTCCCCTTGATCTAAATATTGAGGGGGTGTTGGCGCGTGAAGGTGCCGACACGGTGCTTGCCGTAGAGGTGTTGCGCGTGGATGTTCCCCTAAAACCGCTCTTCTCAGGGCGTGCAGACCTCAACGAGTTTACCCTAAAGAATGCCAAAGTAGACACGAAACACTATATTGCCGACACGCATCTGCGCGGGACGGTGGGAAGTTTGAGCGCCGTTAGTCACGGCGTGGATTTAGGGCGTGAACGTGTGCGTCTTGACCTTACACACCTGTCTGACGTACGCCTGTGTGTGGCGCTGAGTGATACCGCCGCTGCTGATACTACGAGTAGCAGTGCGCAGTGGTGCATCACTACGCCCAATGTCTTGGTGGAGCGCACTGCCCTCGCCTTGAGCATGCCGCAAGATGCCATGCGCCTGTTTGTAAACCTGAATCGGGCGCAACTCACTGAGGGAGAATTTGACCTCGGCAGTGGATATTACGGACTTACTCGCTTTGACCTTTCAGGGGCTGCTGTTGCGCTGGGCGCGCAACCCACAGACTTGCTTCTTGCATTGCCCCAGCAGTTGGAGCGCTTCCTTTCGGCTACGGCAACCGTGCGCGACACCGCTTTTGCTTACCTTGCCGACAGCCTGCACTTGATGGTAGACAGTCTTTCTTACGACGCCACGGGCACCTTGCTCTGCGGCGTGCGTGGTGTAGGGCTTCGCGAGCAGTCGGGGTTGAGTGTGAACGAACTTGCGGGCACTGTTTATATGGACAGTCTGCAACTCTCCCTGCCCGCTTGGACGTTGGCAACGCCACATTCGCAACTTTCGGCGTCGGTATACCTTCCGTGGTCGGCGCTTGAGGCTGAGGGCGAAGGTATTCTGCGCACAACGCTACAGGGAAGCATTGGGCGCGAAGACCTTGTTGCTGCGGTGCGTATGGCTGCTGTGGAGGGTGTAGAAGGTATGCTCCCCTCGGCGCCCCTGCAGGTAAAGGTGGATGCGAATGGGAATATGAGTCATCTGCAACTCACGGAGTGTAGCGCGCAACTGCCGGGTATGGTGGCGCTACGCGCTGAGGGCGACGTTTCTCACTTGCTGCAACCCGAGGGCGAGGAAAGCGCCTATGCGATGGCGGGAGATTTGACGTATCATGTGGGGTTCCAGCATGTGAAACCCTTGCTCGCCCGCTTGGGTGTGGCAGACACCACATTATATATACCTGCGGGTACAACGATTAACGGCGGGGTGTATTTTGAAGGCGAAGACTATCGTGCCAGTGCCCGTGTCAAGGCGCTGGACGGTGCTTTGGAGGCAGAGGCATACACCAATCTCTCGGCAGAGCGCTATGACGTAGACCTCGCTGCCACCCGCTTCCCCTTGGGAACACTCTTGCCCTCGCTGGATGCCACTGCGTTTAGCGGAAGTCTGCAGGCAAAGGGGAGAAAGTTTGACCCCACCCAACCTAAAGCCGTGGCCGACCTCACGGCAAAAGTCGATAGTTTGCGCCTGGCAGGCATAGACCTTAATGCCTTAGACCTCACGGCTCACATCGCTGAGCAGCAATTAGACGCGCGCTTCTCTGCCGACAACACTGCACTTGTGGGCGAGGGCACGATAAAGGGAAACTTCATTGAGGGGTATCACCTCGCGCTGGAATCCCTGCTCGACCGCTGCTCGCTTCAGCAAATGGCGGGCGCAAAGGCTGACGTGGCTGTAGGGTCAAGCATCGCAATAACTTTTGATAGTGATGCGGCGCTTGATAGTATAGTTACGGCGGGGAGTCTGTGTTATAACCACTTTGATACGCCCGACCGAAGCGTGATGATGAAGGATATTTTCTTCGACTTCTCAACCACGCTCGACACCACTGCAACCCACCTCAGCGCGGGTAATCTGATGCTGACCTTCGGTTCAAAGGGGCATGTGAATACGCTTGCTCCGCAGTTGACTCCTATGACAGATTACCTCAAAATCTGTGGTGAGCGCTTGCGCATCAGTCACGACACGCTGCGCACCTTACTCCCAGGATTGAACCTCGCCCTGCATGCGGGTAATGATAATCCGATGACCAACATTCTCCGAGCAATGGGTTACACGCTCGACACCGTGGCGGTGAATGTGGCGTCTTATCCCAACATGGGCTTGTCGGGCGACTTCTTGCTCAAGAATTTCCGCTACGGTGACTTGCAGTTGGACAACACTACGGCAACCCTTTCTCACGACGATGAGGGGATTAACCTCAATGGGCAGATTCTTAACAACGCCCGCCGCAATCCGAATAAGTTTGCCTTGGCGTTCCGCGGTTACCTCTTAGCCAATAGTGGCGGGGTTGACCTCCAATTTAAAGATGAACAGGGCAGAACGGGGTTTGACGTAGGTATGCGTGCCGATGTTACACACGACGGTCTGCGGGCGCATCTTTATCCCGAGCGTCCTAAGATTGCCTTCCGCACGTTTGAGGTAAACCCTGATAACTTCCTCTTCCTCGGAAACAACAAACAGCTTGAGGCAAACTTGCGTCTGCAAGCAGATGACGGTACAGGACTTCAAGTGTTTAGCGAATCAGCAGACTCACTCAACGACATTACTTTGAACATTCAGAGTTTGAACCTACGTGAACTCTCTAACGTGATTCCTTACATGCCTAAGATGGCTGGACTTTTCCATGCCGATGTGCACATCACGGACAACTATGAGATGCTTGCGGCAATGAGTTCGGTGACGACGACCGACTTTGAATTTGAAGGGACAGCCTTAGGCAATCTTGGTGCGGATATAGTTTACCTCCCGAAGTCGGCAGAGGAGCATTACGCCAGCGCATTTATCTCTGTGGATGGGGCAGATGTGATGGAGTGTAACGGTACTTACCAGAATACAGAAGAGGGGTATTTTGAAGGAGATGCTCTGCTTAACGGTCTGCCCTTGGCGCTCATCAATGGGTTTCTGAAGGGCACGGATATTTACCTCAAGGGCAATGTGCTGGGCGGTGTTCATATTGACGGAGCACTGTCTGCGCCACGCGTGAATGGTGAGGTGAAGTTTGAAGGCGCACATATTTACTCGTCGGTCTATGGTTTTGACTTTAGAATGGACGAGCAACCCATTACGTTTGCAGACAGCCGCATGACGATGAGTGATTTCAAACTCCATTCTTCAGGCAACAATCCGCTTACGGTTAATGGCGCAATAGATATGAGTGACATGAGTAACATGACGCTCGACATTGCGATGCGTGGCAAGAACTTTGAGTTGGTGAATACGAAGAGAAAAATCAATTCTGTAGTTTACGGTAAGGCTTATGTAGACCTTGACTGCACCATGAAGGGCAAACTTGACAATATTAGAGTGCGCGGTGATTTGGATGTACTCAACCGTACGAATGTCTCTTATGTGTTAAAGGATTCTCCTCTTACCGTTGACGATCAGTTAGAGGGACTCGTGCAGTTTGTTAGTTTTGAAGATACTACTTCCGTTGCCCCACAGGCGGTGCCTACTACAAACATCGACCTTACTCTAAACCTTGGCATTAGTGATGCGGCACATTTCTATTGCGCACTCTCAGAAGACGGCAAGAGTTATGTAGACGTTCAGGGTGGTGGAGACCTTACGCTTAGAATGACGCAGCAGGGCGAAATGCGCCTAATGGGTCGCCTTACGATAGAGGACGGCGAAATGAAGTATTCTTTGCCCATCATTCCCTTAAAGACTTTCAAACTTACGCAAGGTAGTTACGTAGAATTTACTGGTGAAGTGATGAATCCCACCCTAAATATTCAGGCGAAGGAGCGCATGAAGTCTATTGTTACGGAAAATGATCAGCAGCGCTCAGTTGCATTTGATGTAGGGGTAGCAATTTCCAAATCGCTTGAAGATATGGGACTCGAATTTACCGTAGAAGCGCCCGAGGATATGGGAATCCAAAACCAACTGTCGGGAATGACTCCTGCGCAACGCTCAAAGGTGGCGGTGTCGCTTATGGCTACGGGACTCTTCCTTGCTGATGGTACAGGCGCCAAGGGAGGTATGCAGGCGGGTTCGGCACTTAGTGCGTTCTTGCAGAGTGAAATTCAGAACATTGCCGGAAGTGCGCTCAAGACGGTGGACATCAATTTCGGCATTGAGAATAATACGACGCAGACAGGTGCAACGACAACCGACTATTCCTTCCAATTCTCTAAGCGCTTCTTTAACGACCGCTTTGCTGTCAATATTGGTGGCAAGGTAAGTACGGGGAATGAGGCGGAAAACTCAGCCGAAAGTTTTATTGATAATATTACTTTGGAATATCGCTTAGATAAAGGCGCTACGCGCTATGTACAAATCTTCTACGACCACAGCACCTTCGACCCCTTAGAGGGACAACTCACAAAGATGGGCACCGGTGTGGTGTTGCGTAAGAAGACCAATAAATTGGGTGAACTTTTTATCTTTAAGTAGCACATGCGAATCCTCATATCCCTCATTATTATAATGCTGTCTCTCATAGGGTGCTCCACCACGAAGTACCTGCCCGAGGGAGAGCAACTTTACACGGGTATATCTCAGATTACCTTTGGCGCCGAAGAGGTAAAGAAGTCAAAGCGTAAGCAGCACGATGCAGACTCCGTAGGTGTCATCACCGCCATTGACGATGCTGTGCAAACCGTAGGCGACCTCTTTTCGGGGACTGTCGCAGCCGACGCATTCTTGCCCGAAGCGCCAGTCGCACCGCTAACTCCTGAGGAAAAGGCAGTGCAAAAGAAACGCGAGAAAGAGGCTGCCGAGCATTTTTCGGTGGTGGAAGAAGAACTCAATGCCGTGCTCAGTTATCCCCCTAACGGTTCCATCTTCGGAAGTTCCTCCCTGCGCTCTCCCCTTCAGTTTCGTTTGCGCATCTATAACGGTTGCTACGATTCGCATGGTGGAATCCGTCGCTGGTTGTTTAAGAAATTTGCGCAAGAACCTATCCTTGTAAGTACGGTGAGTCCTGAAATGCGCACCAAGATTTCGCTAAACACCCTGCGTAACTATGGATATTTCCAGGGGAGTGCGCGCTATGAAGTGCTCACTTCAAAAAATCCGAAGAAGGCTAAGATCGCCTATCACATATTTCCCGGCGAACCCTATAGGTACGACACCATTCGCTATGAAGGCTTCCACCGCGACCTCGATAGTCTGATACAATCCACTCGTTGGGACAGTCCGTTGCAACAGGGTAAGTGTTTCAGTGCGCAGTCACTTGTAGCAGAACAATCACGCCTTGAGCGCCTGTTTCGTGAAAACGGATATTATTATTATACTGGAAGTAACATCACTTTCCTTGCCGACACGCTGATGCGTCCTCAATTTGTGCAACTTAAAGTAGTTCCCAAAGAGGGTGTTTCTAAGATGGTAAACAAACCTTACCACATCGGTAAACTTTATGTAGCCCTGCGCCGTACGGAGCAAGACCGCCTTGATAGCATCCGTACCTTGCGCACGACGACGGTGCGTTACGGGGGCAAGAAACCCGCCGTGCGTTTCGGCGTGCTCCGCAAGTCTATCGCCCACCGCTCTGGTGATCGCTACAGCCTTACACTTCAGGAGCAGACTTACGAGAAGTTGGCGCAGCTCAACGTGTTTAGCAGCATCGATGTGAGATATATTCCGCGCGACACCATTGGGCGTGGCGATACCCTCGACATTTATGTCAATGCCCTCTTGGATAAACTCTACGACAGTTCATTTGAAATGAACGCCACCTTGAAGAGTAACGACCAAATCGGACCGGGCCTTGCCTACAGCCTTTCAAAGCGCAATGCTTTTGGCGGTGCGGAGAAAGTAACTTGGAAGATTTTCGGCTCTTACGAATGGCAGTTGGGCGGCAACTCAGAGGCTGGTAATTCCCTGATGGATTCGTATGAATTGGGCACACAATTATCTGTCGAACTCCCTCGCTTTGTGGCACCCTTTATTCACCGCCGCCACTTGCGCTTCCCGGCGTCTACCACCCTTGCTATTAACGGCGACTGGCAGAATCGTGCGAAGTTCTTCCAGCGTGCAACGGTGGGTTTGGGCATAACTTATAATTGGCGCAAGCATAGTAATGCCCTGCATGAGTTGAACGTGTTTAGTTTAGACTACAACAAACTCATCTCTACCACTGCCGAGTTTGATGAAATCCGCACCAACAACCCCGCGCTCTATGTCAGTATGCGCGACCAGTTTGTGCCGTCGTCCAGTTACACCTTTACGTACACCTCTGCGGCACACCACCGTAACCCCCTTTGGTTGCAGGCGTCGATAAAGCAGGCGGGTAACCTCACTTCGGCAATCTATGCGCTTGCGGGCAGAAAGTTTAGTGAGAAGGACAAGGAATTGTTTAACAACCCCTTTGCCCAATACGTTAAGGTTACTGCAGAACTGCACAACCATATTAAGATGAACAACCGCATGAAGTTTGCCTACCGCTTCTTCGGAGGTGTGGTTTACTGTTACGGCAACAGCACTACGGCACCCTATGCCGACCAGTTCTATGTGGGCGGTGCCAATAGTATTCGCGGATTTACGGTGCGCGCACTCGGACCGGGTTCTTACCGCAGCTCAAATGCGAAGTTTGCCTATATGGATCAGACGGGCGACATTAAGTTGGAAGTAAATGCCGAACTGCGTGCACGCCTCTTGGGCGACCTTCACGGAGCGCTCTTTGTGGATGCCGGAAACGTATGGTTGTTACACAAAGACGAACTCCGCCCTGGAGCGGAATTTAGCAAGGCTTCGTTTGATAATATTGCCGTCGGAACGGGCTTAGGTTTGCGTTACGACCTCGACTTCCTCGTGTTGCGCTTCGACGTTGGTGTTGCGCTTCACGCTCCTTACGAAACGGGCAAATCGGGATGGTATAATATTCCCAAATTCGCCGATGGAATCGCTTATAATTTTGCTATCGGGTATCCATTTTAAGGGAGGATAGTGACAGGCTATAACAGGCGTAACTGGCCAGAACAAACCTTAACAAATTGTGCGGAGAAATTCCTGTTCCCATCCTGTCCCTGCCCGTTAAGGTTTGTTATCGCCTATCAGGCCTTCCCTCCTTACAATCTCATAAACCTCAAAAAATAAATGAAGAAAATTTTATCGCTCCTCCTCTGCCTCATCGCTGGCTTTGGAACTGCACATGCCGACGAGGGTATGTGGCTCTTGAAACTTATGAAGGAACAGCACCTTGCGGATTCCTTGAAGAAGGCGGGCTTGAAGTTGAAGCCTGCGGAATTGTACTCAGAAACGGGTTCGTCGCTCCGTGAGTGTGTCGGCATTTTTGGCAACGGTTGCACGGGTGAAATCGTTTCGGGCGAAGGTCTCGTACTTACCAACAACCACTGCGGATTTAGTTACGTGCATGCCATGAGTACGATGGAGCACAACTACCTTCAGGATGGTTACTTCGCAAAGAATCGTGGCGAAGAACTTCCCGTGCCCGACCTCGACTTTACCTTTGTCATCCGTGTGGTAGACGTTACCGCTCAGGTAGATTCTGCTGCGTTGGCAAAGGGTGCTGACGTGTATACTGCGCAGAGTCAGAGTTTCCTTGTTCCCCTTTCTGAAGAACTTTTCTCAAAGAGCGACCTCAAGGATAAGGCGGGTATGAGCGCACGCATCGTTCCTTACTTCGGAGGCAATCGCTTTTTCATGTTCTACGAACAGGCGTTCCCTGATGTGCGCCTTGTGGTAAACCCTCCCCAGAACATTGCGCAGTTTGGTTTTAACCAAGACAACTGGCTCTGGCCCCGTCACAACGCCGACTTTGCCATGTTCCGCGTTTACGCTGATGCCGACGGCAATCCCGCACCTTACAGCAAGGAAAACCAACCCTTGCGCACCAAGAAGTTCCTCCCTATCTCGCTCAAGGGCGTGAAGGAAGGCGATTACACGATGATTATGGGCTTCCCCGGACGCACGAGCCGCTACCTTACTGCTTCTGAAGTGGCACTCCGCACGCAGAGTCAGAACTTCCCCATCAATCTTGCCGGCGAAGCGCAACTCAACTTCATGAAGGCGTTGATGGACCGCGACAGTGTGGCGAATCTCAAATTTGCTGACGACTATATGAGTCTTGGTAACGTGGTGAAAAACTACGGCGGCATGAACGAGAGCGTGAAGAAGACTGGCTTGATGGGCATTAAGGCCAACGAAGAAAAGGCGTTCACAGAATTTGCCAAGCGTAGCGGTAAGGCAGAATACCTCAGCATTATCTCTCGCATAGATTCGCTTGTGATGGCCGTGAAAGACTCGCTCCACGATTACTATTTGGCAAATTATACCTTTGGTGCGATGAATTTCTACGTGCGCCCCGCTGCGGTAGAAAAATACCTCACAGCGCTTGAAGCAGACAGCACAACGCTCCTGACTGAAACCGCTGAAGGCTTGCGCAACGCTCAGAAGGCCGCGCAGCAAGTAGACCTGGGCTTTGACCGTGCTACGGTAGAACTTCTTATCCCTTACTGGCAGAAATACAACCGCCTCGGTCTTGAAACTCCCGTAGATGCCAAGGATTTTAGTGCAGCAATTGCGGACGTTTACACCAAGAGCATCTTCCGTTCTGCCGAAGCGCTTGACGCCTTCCTTGCTGCACCCGATGCTGAGGTGCTGAAAAACGATCCCCTCTACCGTTACTGGAAGGACTACAGCACTTTCAGAACAGAAAACTTCTCAGCGTCGCTCCATAATTATAATGTGAAGCGTGCCGAACTCGATAAGATTTACACGCGTGGTCTTTGCGAAATGTACAACTGGTCAAAGGCGCCCGACGCTAACTTTACGCTCCGCATGACTTACGGACACGTGATGGGTTATTCGCCTCGCGACGCCGTGCAGTATGATTGGAACACCGTGCTTGACGGCATGTTGGAAAAGGAAAACCCCAAGGATCCCGACTATGTGATGAATGAGGAACTCCGCAAGTATTACCTTTCGGGCAACTACGGCGGTTATGCGCGCAAGGATGGAAAGCTTCCCACGTGCTTCCTCTCTAACAACGACATTACCGGGGGTAACTCAGGTTCTCCCGTAATGAATGCGAAGGGCGAACTCATCGGCATCGCCTTCGACGGTAATATCGAAAGCCTCTCCAGCGACCTCCGCTTCAATCCCGCCCTCCAGCGTTGCATCAACGTAGACATTCGCTACGTCCTCTTCTTGATCGACACCTTTGGCGGAAGCAGTTACGTGCTTGACGAAATGGATATTCGCAAGTAAAACCTTGGTAAATAATATAGTTGTTACTTGCGTGACCTTTGATTGCCTCATCGGCATTATGCATTGCCCCCGTAGGAGGGCACACATGTCTAACCGCGGGTGAACGCAGTGAACCTGCGGTTAGGGATGACGCTTGAGTTTCTCTATTGGTCCCCGTAGGAGGACCCACAACAACTGGATAGGTTAAAAGCAAATCCAACAGCTGTGGGTCCTCCTACGGGGACCGATAGATTTATTTGTATGTATACCGCCACCGCAGGTTCGCCCAGCTCACCCGCGGTTAGGCAAGTGTGCCCTCCTACGGGGGCATTACGGAGGGTTTAATACTCTTGTTACCAATAAAATTGGGGTCAACAACTATATTATTACCTAAAAATAAGGGGTGATAATTAAAATTTTCCTGGATTTTAGTTGCCTAATGTAAAATCTTTTCTAATTTTGCCCCCACGACACACAACTAAACTAAACACAAAATGACAATGACTTTCTGCCTCATCAACCTATTTGCGATTATAATCTGCTCTTGATTCAAGAGGAGCGCATCGCTCGTTGTGCGATAGGCAGAAAAAAGGCGGTCTTCCTCTTTGAAACAGAGAGTGGAGGCCGTCTTTTTATTTTACTCGAAACAAGACAAACCCTATAACTCATTATGGCGGACAGACTTTATATCTTTGACACCACGCTTCGCGATGGCGAACAAGTGCCAGGGTGTCAGTTGAACACAGTGGAGAAAATTCAGGTTGCCAAGCAGCTTGAAGCCCTTGGCGTGGATGTAATTGAAGCAGGTTTCCCCGTTTCAAGTCCCGGCGATTTCAACAGTGTGATTGAAATTTCAAAGGCAGTGACTTGGCCCACAATTTGTGCCTTGACGCGTGCCGTAGAAAAGGATATTGATATTGCCGCAGAGGCACTTGCGCACGCCAAGCGCAAGCGTATTCATACGGGTATCGGTACGAGCGACCTCCATATTAAATATAAGTTCAACTCCAACCGCGAAGAAATCATCGAGCGTGCCGTGGCGGCGGTAAAATATGCCCGTCGCTATGTGGAAGATGTGGAATTCTACGCCGAGGATGCCGGTCGTACGGATAATGAATACCTTGCCCGCGTGATTGAAGCCGTAATCAATGCGGGTGCGTCGGTGGTAAATATCCCCGACACTACGGGATATTGTCTTCCTCACGAGTACGGTCAGAAGATTAAGTACCTCGTGGATAATGTCAGCAACATCGACCGCGCCATTATCTCAACCCATTGCCACAATGACTTGGGTATGGCTACGGCATGCACACTTGAGGGCGTGATTAACGGCGCCCGTCAGGTGGAAGTAACGATAAATGGTATCGGTGAGCGTGCGGGTAACACGAGTGCGGAAGAAATTGCGATGATTCTCAAGTGCCACCGCGAATTGAACATTAACACGAATATCAATACGCATAAGATTTGCGCGACAAGCCGCCTCATTTCTTCTTTGATGAACATGCCAGTCCAACCCAATAAGGCTATTGTGGGTAGAAACGCCTTTGCGCACTCCTCGGGCATACATCAGGACGGTATTCTCAAGAATGTGGAAACCTATGAGATTATCAGTCCCAAGGATGTGGGCGTGGACGACAACTCAATCATTCTTACCGCGCGCTCGGGTCATGCTGCGTTGAAGCATCGCTTGGAAGTGCTCGGCGTAGAGGTGGATGATGATAAGTTGAACAAGATTTATGAAAACTTCCTCGCCCTTGCCGACAGCAAGAAGGAAGTGACCGACGACGATGTCTTGGTGCTTGCTGGTCAGGAGCGCACTCGTTCGCAGGCTATCAAACTCGATTACCTCCAGGTTACGAGTGGCCAGGGCGTTCGCCCCGTTGCTGCCGTCACTATCGACATTGCGGGTGAAAAATTCTCAAGTGCTGCCGACGGTAACGGTCCTGTGGATGCCGCCATCAATGCCATTCGCAACATCATCCGACGTCAGGTGACCGTGAAGGAATTTACGATTCAGGCCAACAGTCGCGGGTCGAACGACATCGGTAAGGTGCACATGCAGGTGGAATATAACGGCCACATTTACTACGGCTTTGGCGCCAACACCGACATTATTGTTGCGAGTGCCGAGGCTTATGTGGATTGTATCAATAAGTTTAAGAAGTAAAAGAAGGATTTTATAAGGTTATAAGGTTTTGAGGTCGCTTCGCTCTTAGGTTTTAAGGGCTATGCAGGTCCCTTCAGGTTTTGAGGTCGCTTCGCTTTTAAGGTTTTAAGGCTATGCAGTCCGGTTGGAACCTCATAACCTTAAAACCTCATAACCTCATAACCTCCCAACCTTACAACCTCATAACCTCATCCCCATGAACACCCTCTTCGACAAAATCTGGAACGCCCATGTCGTACAGCAGGTCGCCGATGGCCCCACTCAATTATATATAGACCGACTCTATTGCCACGAAGTGACGAGTCCGCAGGCTTTTGACGGACTCCGTGCGCGCGGCTTGCGACCTTATCGCCCCGGGCAGATATTCTGTATGCCCGACCACAATACGCCGACGCACGATCAGGACAAACCGATAGAAGACCCCGTGTCTCGCAAACAGGTAGATGCCTTGACGCGCAACGCAGAAGAGTTTGGGCTTACCCACTTCGGCATGCTCCATCCCAACAACGGCATCATCCATGTCGTAGGTCCCGAGCAGGGACTTTCACTTCCGGGTATGACCATCGTGTGTGGCGATTCTCACACCTCTACGCATGGTGCCGTGGGCGCAGTTGCCTTTGGAATCGGTACTTCAGAAGTTGAAATGGTGCTCGCATCGCAATGTATTCTTCAGACAAAACCAAAGTCGATGCGCATTACGGTGAATGGTCAATTGGGTAGGGGAGTGACGGCAAAAGATATGGCGCTCTACATCATGAGTAAGATTACCACGAGTGGCGCCACGGGATATTTTGTAGAATATGCAGGAGAGGCGGTCACTTCGCTCTCCATGGAGGGACGCTTGACGCTTTGCAATTTGTCGATAGAGATGGGTGCGCGTGGCGGATTCGTTGCGCCTGACGCCGTAACCTTTGAGTATCTCAAAAATCGCCCATATGCTCCGCAGGGACAGGCGTGGGACGATGCCGTGGCAAGATGGAAGACGCTTTGTAGCGGACCTGATGCCGTTTTTGACAAAGAAGTGACCTTCGATGCGGCGGATATTCAGCCGATGATTACTTACGGCACCAACCCCGGCATGGGAATCGGAATTACAGAACGCATTCCGTCGCCCCAAAATGAGTCGGAGCAGAAAGCGCTTGACTATATGCAGTTTGAGGCAGGCACTTCGTTGATTGGACAACAGGTGGATTATGTGTTCCTCGGCGCTTGCACGAACGGACGCCTGGAAGACTTCCGCGCCTTCGCCTCAATTGTGAAGGCCCGACAGAAGGCGGAGCATGTCGTAGCGTGGCTCGTGCCCGGAAGTTGGAAAGTGGTAGAACAACTAAAGGCAGAGGGCATCGACAAAGTGCTTGAAGCGGCAGGATTTGCCATTCGCCAACCCGGATGTTCGGCGTGCTTGGGCATGAACGACGATAAAGTTCCCGCAGGTAAGTTGGTCGTGTCAACAAGTAATCGTAATTTTGAAGGGCGTCAAGGTCCCGGCGCTCGCACCTGCCTTGCGTCGCCACTTATGGCGGCAGCTGCGGCTGTTACGGGTAAGATTGTTGACCCCAGAACGTTGATGCCGTAAAACAATACGTATTTCCCGAAAAATTATTAGTAACCTAAGAAAAATTATTAGTAACATAATTTAAAAAAGGTTACTAATAGTTTTAGGCATAAAAGCAGCACTATTTTTCAGGTAGTTACAAGGCCTTAAACTCCTCCCTATGAAACAGAAGTTTGACATAATTCATAGCACCTGCGTGCCCCTTCCGCTCGACAATGTGGATACCGATCAGATTATCCCCGCACGCTTTTTGAAGGCAACCGACAAGAAGGGCTTTGGGGAGAACCTTTTTCGCGACTGGCGCTATAATCCCGACGGTTCAAAGCGCGATTTTGTGCTCAACGACCCTACTTATGGCGGCGAAATCCTGGTGGCGGGCAAAAACTTCGGTTGCGGTTCGAGCCGTGAGCACGCTGCGTGGGCGATTGCGGGATATGGTTTCCGCGTCGTAGTGAGCAGTTTTTTTGCCGACATACATAAGCAAAACGAACTCAACAACTTTGTGTTGCCCGTCGTAGTGAGTGAGGATTTTCTCGCAGAAATCTTTGCCACCATCGCGGAGCATCCCAAGGCAATGCTGACCATTGATGTGCCCAACCAAATGATTACTAACGACACTACGGGGCGCAGCGAGCAGTTTGAACTGAATGGTTACAAGAAGTATTGCCTGATGAACGCCTACGATGATATTGACTTCTTGCTTGCTAACCGCGACAAGATTGAGGCGTTTGAAAATGCCCAGTCGGAACAGTAGAAAAACGATGCCCGACTTGCGCTACTGAGGTAGTAACTAAAAAAATTAGAACTATGCCCAACTGGTGTACGACAGAGTATAAGTGTGTCGGTGATTTGAAGGAAGTAAAAGCACTGCACAAAGTATTGAAGTATATTGAAAAGAGGAAAACCTCTATTGTCACGAATGATTTCGGCAAGTGGTGGCTCGGAAATCTTGTCACCAAACTGGGTGGCAAGTGGCAGGACTACCCGTGCCGAGGTAAGATTCTCAGTTATTCACTCGACGGTGATGTCCTTTTAATTACGCAGATGACCGCCTGGTGTGAGCAGGAAGGAGTAAGGCGACTCATACAGGAAAAATTTCCCGGTATTAAGGTGTATTACAGAGTGGAAGAACCTGGCTGTGAAGTCTTCTACACCAACGACAACACCGGTCGCTATTTCCCGGAAATCTATTTCCTCACCAGCAACGAAGAGGACCTCTATTTTAAAACCATTGAGGAAGCCGCAGAGCGGGTCTCCGAGATTGTAGGTTACAACGTTGAGGCAACTGTCGCTGCTATTGATGAAGCATTGAATAAGTACATGGAATTGCAGAACGAAAGTTCTGAAGACTATGTGTATTATGGCCTTTACGAGTTCAAAGTAGTTGATAACTAATTGTGGCAGGGAGTTCCGCATGTTCATTGCGAAACGCTCCGTACTATGCGTGCGAAATTTTACTATACAATTTAAAGTTCTGATGACGTCGGACGCACGCGCCGTGCGTCCCTACCAGTAGGGTATTTCCCATCCGAACCGCATGGGGCTTAAAACCTCCCAACCTCATACCCTTAAAACCTCAAAACCTATGAACCTCAAAATAGCCGTTCTCCCCGGCGACGGCATCGGTCCCGAAATTTCCGTGCAAGGCGTCGCAGTGCTTGAAGCAATTGCGAAAAAGTTTGGTCACGAACTGACCTTGACCGAAGCCCTTGTGGGTGGTGCTGCCATCGATGCCGTTGGCGATCCGTTCCCCGAGGAAACGTATCAGATTTGTAAGGCTGCCGACGCGGTGTTGTTCTCCTCCGTGGGCGACTTAAAGTTTGATAATGATCCCAATGCCAAGGTGCGCCCCGAGCAAGGACTGTTGGCGATGCGCAAGAAACTTGGGCTGTTTGCCAACATCCGACCTATTGAGACGTTTGACTGCTTGGTGCACAAATCTCCCTTGCGTAAGGACTTGGTAAGCGGAGCGGATTTCATCTGCATCCGCGAACTTACGGGCGGCATGTATTTCGGTGAGAAGAAAGAGGGAGACGACCTCGCTTACGACACTTGCGTTTACACGCGTCAAGAAGTTGAGCGCATTCTTCACGTAGCTTATGCCTACGCCATGCGTCGCCGTCGTCATGTGACGGTGGTGGATAAGGCGAATGTCTTGGCCTCTTCACGCTTGTGGAGAAAGGTGGCGCAGGAAGTGGCAAAGCAGTACCCCGAAGTGACGACGGAATACATGTATGTGGACAACGCCGCGATGCGTATGATACAGGAACCCAAGTATTTTGATGTGATGGTCACCGAGAATACTTTTGGCGACATCCTTACGGACGAGGCTTCGTGCATAACGGGCTCTATGGGCTTGCTTCCCTCCGCCTCTACGGGCGAAAGCACTCCTGTTTTTGAACCCATCCATGGCAGTTGGCCGCAAGCAAAGGGTAAGAATATCGCCAACCCACTTGCGCAAATCCTTTCCGTAGCCATGCTTCTCGAATACTTTAACCTTCAAACCGAAGCCCAACTCGTGCGTCGCGCCGTTACTGCCAGCCTTGATGCCAATGTGCGTACGCCCGAAATTCAGGTAGAGGGTGCTCCGCATTACGGAACCAAGGAGGTTGGTAAGTGGATTGTGGAGTGGATTCTTGCTAATGATTAACGGTTAAAGGTTAACGGTTAATGGTTCGTGGTGAATGAATTATCCCGCATGGTCTTTCTCCTTTCTTATTTCTCCTTTCTCCTTTCCCCCAAATGCCCATCCTCTTTCCCTCCCCCATATTCGGCCCCATTAAAAGTCGCCGCCTCGGCATTTCATTGGGTATAAACCTGATGCCTGCCGATGGAAAGATGTGTACATTCGACTGCATTTATTGTGAATGCGGATTGAATGCGAATTGTCGCACACAGACGAAGCGCCCCACAAGAGAAGCGGTGCGCGAAGCCCTTGAAGCGCAACTTCAGCAGATGCAGGCGAAGGGAGAAGTGCCTAATGTGCTGACCTTTGCGGGAAATGGCGAACCCACGGCGCACCCTGATTTTTCGGGAATCATTGATGACACTATCGCGCTCCGCAACCGCTACTTCCCCGAGGCAAAGGTGAGCGTGTTAAGCAATGCTACGATGCTCCATCGCCCACAGGTGGTGGAGGCGCTCCGTAAGGTGGACAACAATATCTTGAAACTCGACACCGTTTCCAATGACTACATCCACCGCGTGGATTGTCCTGCCCCGAATTACGACGTGGCGCGCATCATTGACCAACTCTGTGCCTTCAATGGCAAACTCATTATCCAAACCCTCTTTATGAAGGGCGTGCACAACGGCCTTTCTGTTGATAATACGGGAGATGCTTATGTTGCTCCCTGGCTCTCTGCCCTCCAACGCATTCATCCTGAGCAGGTAATGATTTATACGATTGATCGTGCCACTCCCGTCGCAGGTCTTGAAAAGGCTACGCCCGATGAACTCAATGCCATTGCCGATAAAGTAAAAAAACTCGGACTTCAGGTCTCAGTGTCTTATTAGAAAATATCCCGCATGGCGCTCTCCCCCTGTTTATAGGGGGAGGGGACCACGAAGTGGTGAGGGGGTGCAAGAAATACACCGCACGGTATCTCCTAACTACTCCCTCTTAACTACTCTCTCTTCTGAATGTTTCTCAAACATCTCCACTCCTCCCTTCCCCAAACGCCCCTGGGCGCCTTATCCATCGTCGCACTCTCCGGCGGTGCCGATTCTGTTGCCTTACTTTTGGGACTCCTCCGCTTGGGACAACCCCTTGTGGCGGCGCATTGCAATTTTCATTTGCGTGGCGAGGAATCTGATGCCGATGAGG
Organism: Alloprevotella sp.; assembly: GCA_045631665.1. Classification (GTDB taxonomy): domain Bacteria; phylum Bacteroidota; class Bacteroidia; order Bacteroidales; family Bacteroidaceae; genus Alloprevotella. Next base: position 33,454 of record JAZQVD010000051.1, on the reverse strand, counting down.
CGTTTGTGCGTCGGCTTTGCGAGGAGCGAGGAGTGACGCTCTATGTAGCGCATTTCGAGACGAAGGATTACGCCAAGCAACAGCGCATCAGCATTGAGATGGCGGCGCGCGAATTGCGCTACGACTATTTTGAGAAACTCCGTCAGCAGCTCGGCGCTACCTCTATTGCCGTGGCACATCACCGCGACGATAATGTAGAAACCTTGTTGCTCAACCTTGTGCGCGGTTCGGGACTTAAAGGTCTTTGCGGCATGCGCCGACAGAACGGTTACATCATTCGCCCCCTCTTGGAGTTGAGTCGCGCCGACATAGAAAACTACCTCCATGCCGAAGGACAGGCATTTCGCACCGACTCTACGAACACCGACACGGCCTTTAAGCGCAATAAGATTCGCCACGAACTCCTTCCCCTGCTTCGAACGCTGAATCCCTCCGTTGAAGCCACGCTTGCCGCTACGATGCAGCGCCTTGCGGAAGCGCAAACGATTGTAGCAACGGCGCAGGGAGCAACCGCCTCCGACCGCCTGCCCCTTGCCGAACTCCAAGCGTCTGCAACGCCTCTTACGCTCGTGTTTGACTTCCTCGCACCCTACGGTTTCTCGGCGGCGCAGTGCCGACAGATAGCCTTGGCGTGCTCCGAAAGGGTAGGGGCGGTGTATGCCTCCGACGGATTTCTCTGCGTGAGAGACCGCGATGCGCTTATCGTGGGGAAAACGCCACCCGTGGTAAAGCATTTTACACTTCCAAGTGATGCGGGAGAAGTTGTCTTGCCCAACGGGGCGAAACTAACCTTGCGTCGTATGAGCAAGTCGGAACTCGCGGATATTCCCAAGTCGGCAAATGTAGCGTGCCTCGACCTTGCGCGCATCGTGCCCCCACTCATCGTGCGTTCCCCCCACGAGGGCGACCGCTTCACCCCTTACGGCATGAAGGGCACCCAACTCGTTTCTGATTACCTCACGAACCGCAAGCGCAACCGCCTGGAGAAACTCTCCGCCCTCCTGCTTTGCGATGCCGAAGGTCCCCTGTGGCTCATCAATGAGCGTCCCGATCAGCGCGCAGTCATCACGGAGGAAACCACCGACGTTTTGTGCGTCGAGGTAATGCTCTAAAATTTAATCTATACGCAATATTCATATAGTGGGTGTGTCAGAACGCAAAATTCTGCACACCCACTATATGTGTGCAATCTCTCGTATGTTACTAAGAGTTTCATGTGTCTACCCCTGCAATTCTCCAGATGGTGCACCTCAGTTTGTAACAATTTTTCGCCATCCTTGCTCCAATCCCCACCCGTGTCCTAAAAAATTCGATTTGCATTTTGCTCAAAAATGTATTATCTTTGCATAGCAGAGAAGGAGATATTACCCACGCAGGTAATATCTCCTTTTTAAGTGTCTGATTATCAGTGTGTACTGAAATGTGGAATGACAGTGCAGTAAGGGTATTTGTGAAAATTATAAGTAATGTTTTTCAAATTAGGTTACTAACAATTTCAAAAAGGTTACTTGTAATTTTTTCAAGGTTTAATGTGTGTGTTAAATCTTCTTAAATAAAGTTAAATATTTTCGCTTGATTTTTACAAAATGAACCTTCAGTCTGTTCACTCCAATCGCTGAGAATCGCAAATTTTTAATTGAGTGCCTTCGCGATTAAAAATATGAGAATTATGAGGCGCAATCTCATCAATTTGAAGCGCGGGTGCGTTTCACTCATTGTGCTTCTCAAAAAGACAACAAAAGAAAATTTTTCCCCCTTGCCAACCCCACATTTTAACTTAATTTTGCATCGGCAACAGTCTAAGCGCTAATTTTGAAAAATTGAATTTGCATTTGTCTTTACTAAATGCTCCCAATTTCGAAAAATTGTATAAATTTGCTGACAGTTACACTATTCACATACACGCAAGTGTTTGTCTATCTCGCCAATGAACCTAGGAAATTCATACAGAAGAGAGAAGACGAGCTCTGCTGCGCGTTCGTATATGTCATGCACATACACGACATAGCGCAGGCTGTTGCCTTTTCTCTTTTTCGCGGTTTTCCTAGGACCTATTGGCGGAGATTAAGCAATTAGTCTGCGCCTTTTTTGTATATATACCCCTGGGGGAAATAGGCTGAGACTGGGTGTGAAGGTTACGGGTGGTCTGCCTTTGTCGTGGAAGACAGGCGACGACTTACTCGTTTGGATTCTCGTAAACTGAAAGTATATAACTAACTATTAAAAAAAAAATTTTATGGCAAGTAAAGTAAGAGTTTATGGTAAGGCTCAGAACCGCACCGCTTTAGGTATTGCACACGCTTACATGGTGATGTATCCCCAGGCAACTTTGGAAGATTTGCGCAAGGCATTCCCCAATGAATTGAATCCTGATAAGGGTACCAAGGAAATCTTCATCTACGCTGAAGAAAAGGGCACTGACGCGAATTGGGACGGCTATTTCAAGGCTGAAGAAGAGTTGCTCACAATGGGTGATGGCAAGAAGGTATCTGTAGTAAAGATGTGGACAAAGCCCAGCTTCGACCGCTTGGTAAGTCATGCAAAGCTTTATGACATTGAGATTGCACAGTTTGAAGCTGCTGAAAAGGGCTTTGGTAAGAAGGGTGGCTTCCGCCTCGAATACTTGAACGGTTATGTTCCCCCCGTACCCGAAAAGAAGAAGTCTTTGCTCTGGTTGTGGATTCTCCTCGCTGTTCTCCTCCTCGGTGCAATCGCTTTCTTTGCAACTCGTCAACCCGAAATAGTTGAGATCGAAAAGGTGGTAGAAAAGGAAGTTATTGTTCACGACACCGTTTATGTTCAGCAACTTGAAGAAATTGAAAAGAACTTCAACGCTTCGCAGTTTGAACAGGGTAAGGCCGAATTGAATGAAGACGCTAAATTCGTATTGCACGACCTCGCTAAGTTGATGGAAAAGAATCCTACGCTCAAGGTAAAGATTGTAGGTCACACTTCTGCAGAAGGTGATGCTAACTTGAATCAAAAATTGTCTGAAGCTCGCGCACAGGCTGCTGTAGACTTCCTCGTGGCACGCGGTATTGTTACCGACCGTTTGGATGCAGAAGGTAAGGGCTCAAGCGAACCTCTCGATGTAAATAATCCTGAAGTGAATCGTCGCACAGAATTTGTTGTTTTTGAATAATCCAACCCCTTAATACAAATTATATTATGGCAGTAAAGAAAACTACGGTCAAGAAGACCAAGGACGGAACTGTAGATAAGCGTACCAAGGAAGGCAAGGCTATTGCTGAGAGAATGGCTAAGGCTCGCAAGGCTAAGAACAGTTTAACTAACCGTATCAAAAGATTGTTTAAGTAATTATGAAGACAAATATCAAGAACCTCGCTACCATCTTGGCTACAACAATCTGGGCTGATGGTGAATATGATGAAGCTGAAAAGATCTCTGTAGAAGAAATCGCTGAGGCTTTCGAACTTGATGTAAATGAATTGCTCGCCGCTGTAAACGCTGAAGTGGAAGCTATCAGTGCTATGGACGAAGAGAAGGTGAATGAAGTATTGCTTCAGAATGCTGCTGAGGTAGATGAAGACGAAGCAGAACTCGTTCTCCAGGCAGTGTTGCAGGTTGCAACTGTTGACGGTGTGCTTTGCGAAGAAGAAGTAGATAATATCTTGTCAATCGCTTCTGCTTTGGGCGTAAATGAAGCGCGTGCCGTTTTGATGTTGGCAGACCTCGTTAAGGAAGAACCCGAACTTGAAGTTGTATTCTAAATTCTCACGCTGCGTTAGATGAATAACTCGCTCTTACATATTGTTCGTCAGGATGTAAATCAATTCTTAGAACAGTTTGATGAACTGCTTTTTAACGAAAGAGATTTTCAAATGCACTTGGCTACATGGTTAAGAAATTCCGCCAATTCGTATGACGATGTAGATGTGGAATACTTTGTGCCTTGGCATGAACTGGAAAAGGTTGGCGAATATATATGGAAAACAGAGTTGCGGTTAGACATCGTTGTGAAGAAGGATAGTGTTTATGTTCCTATAGAATTAAAATACAAGACGAAAAAACTTGAGCGTCAGATACATCGTTTTGAAGAACTCCTTGATGATAAGGTCGTTGTGATGAAAAATCAAGGTGCGCAAGACTTAGGTATGTATGACTTTTGGAAAGACGTTCGGCGTTTGGAGTTAGTGAAAAAGCGTTTTGAACATGTAAAGGGAGGGCTGGCGGTCTTTGTTACTAACGACTCCCTTTATACTCAAAAGAGTAAACCAACCTCCAACCATTACTTGTTTAGTATGGTTGAAGGTGAGGCTTGTTCGAAACAAAAACACTGGCGTAATCCTGTAAGTAAGTGTGCACAGACACATCCTGATTTTGACGTGGAAAAAGAATATAGTATCAAGTGGTGCAAGCGTGAAATTGACGCTGTGAGTTTTCACTATTGCATCGTGACTGTTTAACAAAGAACTTATTATTATTATGGCAAAGAAATCAGCAATTGCAGGCGAATATATATTGTCTGTATTAGATTCAGGTAGTATTGAAGTATATCGTATTTACGACAATGTGAAGGGCGCACTTCGAGAAATTGCAGAAAAGGAAGGCTTTGAGTATGACCCCAATTGGAATACACGTCAGTTTGGTTCTAAACTTATAGATTTTCTTAACGAAAAGAAATAACCCTATTCATAAACCATTTTAAAACTAACAATTATGGCAGAATTTAAGTTGGATGGCCGCATGAAGGTCAAGACTTTGAAGGACAACTTCAAGAAGAACTTTGGTAGCACATTGCGCGTGTACAAGAGCGTAACTTGTAAGGGCGCTATGGCTGATGATAACGCAACTTTGGCTTCACTCCGTGCTGAAGGTAAGACAGGTGGCGAACTCACAGTAGGTGGTAACCTCCGCGTTGGTAACTTCGAAAAGAAGATTGCTGAACTTTACGGTATCGGTGTACAGGTTGCAAATGCTAATGACACTGCATTGGCTGACAACGACATCACTCTCGTTGCTGCAGGTAAGTAATTAAGTTACAAGGTCAGCCACAAAGTTTCCACTCTGTTGGCTGACCTTTTTCGTTATTTATTTCTGTCCGTAAAACAGTCACGCAGACTCCGCAGAGTTTTTTATAAATCAGTTGGCAATTATGGCAAGGAAGAAGAAGGACTCCGGGTATTTTAACGACCTGATGTTGTTCTCAAAAACGAAATTTGGGAAGATACTCCTGTGTATCATCGTAGTGTGTGTGATTTTAGAAATCCTCATGTTTATCTTCCCTGAACTTCGAGAAATCGAAGCTGCTATTGACAAGAAATTGGGTATTGGTTAGGAAATGATATAAGGCATGTCTGAAAAACCACACCTATTGTTGTAAAAATTATGAGTAACCTAAGAAAAATTGTTAGTAACATAATTTAAAATATCTTACTAATAATTTCAGCCCTCTTACAGACGCAGATTAGCATTAGGTTACAACACTTGAAAATCCGCCTCTGTTTGGCGCTGAAATATGTTAAAGACACAGCGGTTTTACTGCTGCTATAAACTGGCAATACTATAAACAAAGACATGAAGAAAATCGCTTTTTACATTTGTAGTTTCTCCCTGATGATGTTGCTGTCAGGGTGTGGAGACTCTATGGCAGACAAATTAAAGAATAAGATGGGTACCCTGACTGAAATGTCAGAGTTGGGCACGGTAGAATACACCATCACAAAGATTATCAAGGCTTCGGATGAGGCTTTCTATACTATTGGTGAACGCAAGATTCTTTTCTCTTGCTGTGCAACAATGAAGGCGGGAATAGACCTGAAGGATTTCTCTGCAGAGAATGTAAAAATTGATTCTGACAAGGAGGTGACCGTTACGCTCCCTGCTCCCAAGGTGTTGGCGTTTAATATGCCCTCAGAGCAAGTGAAGTTGGAGTATGAGAAGGTCGGCGCTTTGCGTTTTGACTTTACGGCAGAGGAACGCAATAAGTTGTTGAAACAGGGTGAGGAGGCAATTCTTGCCGATGCAGAAAACTTAGGCATCCTTGCCGATGCTGAGAAGAATGCCAAGACTTTTTTTGAGGCATTGCTTAAGCAGGTAGGTTTTGAAAAAGTAAATATCAACTTTAACAAGTAACGCATACGGATATGGCTAATATTTTAAATTTCTTTTTGAAGTCGTTAATGGGCAAAATTGCCACGCTCGTTTTAGTCGCAGGATTACTTGTTGGAGGCTGGTGCTATATACAAAGTTTTGGCTTTAACCTATTTGGTTTTAGCTTTGGTGGCGAATTGAAGATAGACAACACGGCGAATGTGGTAGAGAAGATTAAGGAGATTTCAGAATTTACCACAGCTTGTTACTACGAAGAGGCTGTACTGAAGGATCGTAAGGTTGAAAAGAATGAGGGCGGTTTCCTTGGATTGGTTGATACGGAAACCTCAAGGGAAATTGTCATCATCGCGAAGGGTAAAGTGCGTGCCGGATTTGATTTGAGTAAGGTTACGGAAGATAAGATGATAATCAAGAGTGACACTATTTGTATAACGCTTCCCGAACCTCAAATCTTTGATGTGATTATCAATCCCTCTGATTACGAAATGTATGTTGAGGAGGGTAAGTGGTCGCACGAAGAAGTTACAGCATTACAGACTAATTACCGCACCCAGTTGTTGGCAAAGGCTAATGATGCGGGTATTCTCAACAAGGCAAAGGAGGCCGGAAAGAAGCGTCTCGAAAGTTTGTTCCAGACATTCGGATTTACGGTCGTAGAATTGAATTAGGATTAACTTTTAATATTATATAATTATGAGTAACACAAACGAACCTCTTACATTTACACAAGAGGAAATTGAATACGCAGAGCGTCATTTGAAGGCTGAAATTCAGAAATTGGAACGTGCCATTGAGCGCAAGAAGAAAGAGATTGAAGACTTACAACCCAAAGGCTTTTGGGGTAACTTTAATAGTAATAAGTCCAAGATTAAAGAAGCTGAGGAAGAATTAGCTGAACTTGAGGATCAACTTATTGACCTTCAGGCGATGACTGGTGCAGATTACTTGCGCGACAAGGTGAAGGACAAGAAAGGTTTCTTTAGCGGTCTTGATAAGAATATGCTTAAGAAAATAGGTAAGGCGGCTGAAGTTGCTGGTTCTATTATCCCTGGTACTGGAGCAACTGTGTTGGGAAAGGCTACAGGCGCTCTGTTTAAGGGTTTAGCTAAAAAATAACATTCATCAATGATATAGTAGTTGCCCCATTTTGAGTCATCCCCGTCCACACCAAAGGCAATCCCAATTGATTTCGCGTCGCTCATATCTTCCTCCTTTTTCGCAGAGGCTGATCAAGCTTTGCAAATCCCGCAAAGCATAGTACACAGTTTGTAATAGGTGCATACTTTATGTGTTGACTCCCCACATCTTAAGGAGAGAGCGTCATTCAGAGCGTCCACACACATGCGATATTTACACCAAATGAACTATTTTAACGGAAATCTCAATCCACACCTAAGCGTACTTTAGACGCAAAAAGTGTCTCTGTTAACTTCTATACATTGCAAAACTATTCCCTTGGACTTAACACTTACATTTATAATACAGAGATATATAATGTTCGGATTTATTGGTGGAAATATTCGATATTTCCTAACAATGCTTATTATACTGGTCTGCTGCGTACTGTGTGAAGGTGCGTTAGGTGGTAAATTTTTAGCACTTGGTTTCGTTAGTTGTGCTTGTGGGACACCCCTTATTAAGCACACGAAATCGGGGACTAAAGACAAACGATGTAAGGACCACCCTTTTATTTGGTGGCAAATTCTTATAGGAATTGTTTTACTTGCAATGGGCGGTTTGTTAATTCATATAAAGTCGTAATTGATTATGAAGATTCCAGGTTTATCGTTTTCATTGAAGCGAGCTATAGGCATTACTGCTGTTAAGCAAAAGGTTGCAAAGAAAACAGGGATCCCTCTTACCAAGCAAGGATTAGAGCGTAAGATTGGGGGAACTGTGCTAAAAACTATCATAGGTAAAAAGAAATGAAAAAGTTATTTTTCGTCGTTCTCATGTTGCCATTGCTTTGTGGTTGCACAGGTGGTGGCAACAAGGCATTGTTGGATGAGTATAACATGGTCTTGAATCGTGTTCAGGAATTAGAGAAGGTGGTAGAAACAGAAGATTGGAGCACATTTTCTGCAGACAATTTGAAGGATATTTATGCACTTACCCAAGATCTGTATTATGACTACAACCCTATGGAACTGACTCCGGAACAGGTTAACGCCTGCGAAGCATTGAAGGGGCGTGTGAAAAACTTACGAGAGCAAATAACCAGTAAATGTAGTGAGACGGTCAACGGTTTTGAAATCACAGCCTTTAATTTTTCAGATCAACTTATTGAGGGTGAGCAAGTCTATCCTGTATATGTAAAAAAAGGTGAGACTCTTCTTATTTCTGCCAGTTCTCAACAACCCTTTACACTCAGAATTAGCAATGTAAATAGTCGTGCGACTCTAAAAAGTTTTATTGCGAAGACTTCTGTAGACTACAATATGGAAGTGAAGAATACCGCTATTTATATTGTGGAGGTTATTCCTACAAAGGCGCAGTATTTGGATTTGGGAGTTAAGTACAAGATAGCAGATATGTCTCGTTTGGAGGATCCCACGAAGATTGAGCAGGAACAGGTAGAATGCGCAAAGGGGGAATTTGGTGCCAAAGGAGTGCCTGGTGTTTCAATGATCAAATGTTTTGAAGAACCTCGTAAATTTACATTGCGCGGACAGTTGAAGGCGGCATTTTCGGGAAACTCTAAGGGACTGATTGCTGTGCAGGTGCCAGCAGGTGCGACTGACATACTTTACTCCATGCGTATTGATACAAGCGAGCAAGATAGGTCGGATGATGGACAGTTTCATGACAACCTTACTCGTAGTTACAAACGAATCAAATTCTTGGGATTACCTTTGTATGAAAAGCATTCGAGTAACGGACTTCTCAATACGTTGCTTGATGACAATCGCCCCATTCGTGAGGAGGATGCTTACTGCAATATGTATGTGTTCCGCAATCAGTCTCAAGCCAAACAATTTCAAGATGGTACGAGTCCTGTTTCTAAACTCAATTACGATGTGGATTTTTCTACGATAGGCACCCAGTCTTGCAATGGGAGAATTCCCACGAAAGGTGCTAAAACTATATATTTAGGTTTTGAGAATGAACGCATGAGATATACCAATTATTTATGGGTTGAGGTTGAGGCGGTTGTTCCGAATACAGTATATTATCGTATTAAGTATAGTATAGATTAAATGCATAGAGTTCTTGTTACGGGTTTTGCCCCCTTTGGTAAATATGTAGAAAATTCGTCTTGGGCAACCGCACAGCAAGTGGTTGCCCAAGGTGTTCAGGGAGTAGAACTCTTTTTGCGGATGCTGCCTGTGAGTTTTGAACGCGTGGCGTCAGCATTGCACGAGGCGGTGGAGGAGACGCGTCCCGACCTTATTGTGATGTTGGGTCAGGCTGCTTTGAGTGAAAAAGTCAGGTTGGAACGCATAGCTATTAACTTAATGGATGCCAAGTCGGCGGATAACGACGGCATGGTGCCCGATGAAGCACCGATTTATCCCAATGCACCTGCTGCCCTGTTTACAAAGTTGACCGTTAAGAAACTTTGTGCATTCATGGTTGAACAGGGGTTACCTGTGGTGGTGTCTAATTCTTGCGGATTGTTTGTGTGCAACCGCTTGTATTATGAGGCGCTCCGCTTGTGTGAACATACCCCCAATATGAAAGCCATATTTGTGCATCTGCCTTTGTTTAAAGGACAAACTGATGCCCCCGATGGTGCAGGGGTGGAACTGCGTGAGATGGCACGGGTGGTGCAGGAGGTGATTGGATGGGATTTGCAATAATATTAAGATGGAACTATTAAAAGCATGAACAGTCTCCCTATAGGATTGTTGAAGAAACCTTTGTTCGTGCTTGGGTAGAATATACCTTAGAAACAGAAAAACTCGGTTAAACCTATTGTTACTTATGAGTAAGATTGCTGAATTTAAGAAGAAACTTGCCCGTGTCTTTGATAATGATTTAGACACAGAACAGTGGGGCAATATTTTAGACTACGTCATCATTGGATTGATTATTTTGAGCACACTTGCTGTGTTCGTCTCTACATTTAATGTATCACCTACTTGTGAAGTGGTGTTGCATATTGTAGATGTTGTAACCGTCATAGCGTTTACCATAGAGGTGACGTTACGTATTTGGACTGCCGACGAGTTAGACGCAAGATTTAAAGGTTTTTGGGGAAGGGTAAAGTATTGCTTTACTTTTTATGGATTGATAGATGTCGTTTCTACTTACTCCTTCTATGTGGCATTGTTCTTCCCCCTTCCTTATGCTGTATTGAAGTCGTTGCGTGTATTGCGTTTGTTACGTGTGTTCCGCTACATGCGTTCATTTAAGTTGTTGCAACAAGCAGTTCTTTCAAAGTCAAAGGAAATGTTTATCTCTTTGCAATTCCTGGTGGTAGTGACTTTGATGCTCTCCTTTGTGTTGTTCTTTTATGAACATGCGGCGCAACCTGAGGTTTATGACAATGGAATGAAGTCTGTAGTATGGGCATTCGCTCAATATATTGGAGACCCGGGCGGGTTTGCGGATACACCACCAATAACGGGGGTGGGTAGAATTATTGCTTGCATTATTGGGATATTAGGAATTGCATTATTCGCAGTTCCTGCTGGTTTGATTGGCGCAGGTTTCTCTGAAGCAATGGAAGCAGAACTTCATAAGGAAATTGTAGATGAAAATATTGAGAAACTGAAGAATGCCTTTGAACGAAAGTTGGATCGTCCTACAGGTTTTCAGATTGTGCCCCAACATATATCCATTTGTGATATGCAAGCCCGCTTGGGGATGAAGGTGGACGATATCTTTGATGCTGTGGAAGGTTCAAAGGAGTTTCGTTTGATAAATTTAGCCGTTACGCAAACCATTGAGGAACACCCGCAAGATAAATTAGCTGTTGCGCATTTCCCCAAGAATCGCTCGTATGGCTATTGTATTGATAGAGGATCAAAGGTAACGATAGTTTCTCCCGGAAGTTTTATAGAACCAGCAATAGGAAACTTCTCCTATTATCTCGCTTTGATAGGTGGATTTAATTATATCAGTCGAGAGTGTGGCGAGATGCGCCCCTATAAGTCTTATTATATTTTCCCCGATCGCTCTACCTATGAAGAGAATTTGGAAGAGTATATGAATGACCTTGAACAATTGACTTCTAAAGATGGTTCCTGGACCTTTACCACTTTAGTGGCGAGTGGCGCTAACGAACCTTCTTATCCCACTCACTTCCATTTCTCTGCCGGAGGAGCGAAGGGCGTAGAGCATTTTGAAGAGGAAGGCCTTGTGGTAAAGGATATAGGGGCTTACCGTGAATTCTATCAAGAGATAAGTGCAAAACTCTCTGCGGAATTTGGGTTGGAGTCTGACCACCAACGCTATCACGCATCGACATCTCCCAACCTGTTTGCTCGTAAATACAAAGAGGGGAGTGGCGCTCAAAACAATATTATCTGTCGCATCGCATGGAGTGCTTGCCTATGGGATATGAGAAGAATTGCGATGGCAAAGACAATGGCGGATATACTTAATAAGCATTTTGGACTTGGTGAGGAAATGACTTATGATACGTCACTAAAAGAGAAAAAGTGTGGTTATTAGGTAGTTTGTCATGCACTGTATAGTATTGATGTTATACAAAATTTGTGATTTATGGCTTGGAAAACAATAAAGTTTCATGGGTGGTATATTTCCTTTGAGCGTGATAGTGATTGGGGTAGATACGAAACTTTTGGAGGATTAAGTTTTCTCGATAAAATAGAAATAGAGGAAGATGCTATAGTTTACCAAGAAGTTGATTTTTCCATGGTAGACTTAGGACAAGTCGTGAAGAAACTTCCCACAAAGGATAATCCTGCTATTAAGCGTTGTAAGCGTTGGAGTGTCTTCTCTGCAAAGGTTAATACATCAGTGTTTGACCCTAAGAATTTACAACTACACTATGCAGAGGTAGTTATAAAAGTGGGGGAAGAGATGATAGAAACGGGTAGTAAAATTCTGTACTATGTAACATACAACGGTAGAAAATGCGAACTGAAATGGATTTGTAATGAGGGGGAAAAATTTCAGACAAACATTTGGTACAAGTCTCCTTTTATTTACGATCATTGTTGGTTTAATGAAGGACTTGCTGCTGTGAAATTAAATGATTGGTGCGGGTATGTAGATGCTATAGGTAAGGTGGTGGTGCCATTTCAATACAATCGAGCGCGTAGTTTCAAAGATGGGTTGGCTCCTGTTGAACTATCTGAATATGGGTGGGGATTTATAAATAAAGAAGGACGCGAGGTCATCTCTTGTAAATTCAAAGAAGTGCATCATTTTCATGAAGGGCGTGCTTTTGTACAGGAAGATGATAACCCGCACTTTGGTTTTATAGATAAGAAAGGAAAAAAGATTGTCCCTTGCATACACCGCCTTATTTGGGATGGAATAGGATTGTATGATAATCATGATTACAGAAATGGGTTGGTTCCAGTGCGGAACGATAATAATTGGAATTATCAATGTGGTTATATTAACAAGAAAGGTGAGTATATTACCACGCTTAAATACGTTCTTGCAGAATCATTCCATGAGGGGGTTGCCGCAGTTCTTAATCAGAAGTGGGGATTTATTAATACTAAAGGTGAGGAGGTGATTCCTTTAATCTACTCTAAAGTGCTCTCTTTTTCAGAAGGTCTTGCGGCTGTAAAAGTAAATGGGAAATGGGGGTTTATTGACAAAACAAATTCCATAGTTATTCCCTGTAAATACAAGGAAGTCGGTTCTTTCTCAGAAGGATTAGCTGCTGTTAAGGTTAATAAGAAATGGGGCTTTGTAGATAAAAGAGGAAATAGAGTAATCCCTTGTGAATATAGGAAAGCATGGCATTTTAAGAATGGAATGGCACCAGTCCAGAAAAATAAAAAAGAGGGGTTTATTGACAAGGAAGGTAGTTTAGTTATCCCTTGTATATATGATTCTGTAGATAACTATGGTACAAATGGACTTGCTTGTGTGAAATTAGCAGGAAAAATGGGATGTATTGACCGCACTGGAAGGGTGGTTGTCCCCATAATTTATGACACAGTTGGTAATCATGAAACCATTTTGACGGCTGAACTACATGAAAAATGGGGATTCCTTGATCTTGCGGGTAATCCTATTGAAGATTATACGGTGTATAAAGAGTTGGCAAAGAAATATGACCAGGTTTATTTAGATAATGGGAATGTGCTAACATATACAGTAGTATTAAACGGCAAGTACGGACTTGTTGATGCTGAAGGTAAGGTGCTAATACATCCTCGCTACGATTGGATGGCAGATGAGTTTGTAAATGATTTGTGCCTCGTTGGATATCGAGGAGAAAAGGGAATTACTCGCTACATCAATAAGGATGGCAGGGAATTCATTCAGCAAAAGGATGGAGAATAATTATGCAGTGATAATTGAAACTAAAACTCATTTAATTAAGTAATTATGGTCGTAAAGAAAACAACAACAAAGACCGCTGCAACTAAGAAGACTACAGCGAAGAAATCAACCACAGCAAAACCTGCGGCTAAAACAACTGCAACAAAAACAACTGCAACAAAAACAACTGTTGCAAAGAAAACAACTACTGCAAGTAAGTCTTCAACCTCTACAGCAGAGATTTCTGTGACAGGAAATAAAAAGATTGATACTTTACGCAAGGAGTTTAACAAGAAATTCCCTTACTTGCGTTTGGGTATATATTACAGTTATGCTCGTGAGCAGGTAAAGAAAGGCGAGTCAATAACTGCAATCCCCGGTGATAAGACTTTGGCTTCGGTACGTCGTGCTGATTCTGGTGGCGATATATCAATTTCGGGCAATAAGAAAATCAAGTCACTGGAGAAAGAGTTTGACACCGTATTTGGACTCTATTGCCAAATTTGTTATACCGAAGGCGATGGTCGTCGGTACTATACTTCGGGAAGTACCGATGAAAAGACTCTTGCTGCATTCAATGCTGAATGCGAGAAAAATAAGTGTAAGAAGGGAGAGTGGAAATAACATTGAATAATTATGGCTAAGAAAAATAACTCAATGTCGTTGGGAAATAAGATTGCCCTTGGACTCTTGTTGTTGGCTGCAATTTTAACTTTACTGCAGTTTGTATGCAAGACTTACTTAGGCATCGATCTCGGCATAACCTTCTTTGGACATGAGATGTTCTAAAAGTTGGGTCGAAGTCAAGTAATCTCGTGTGACAATTCTGATTTAATGAGTCAGAATAGATTAAAAGTTATTTGAAGTAAAAATAGGACTATGAAATCAAGTATTATTGATGTTCCTCGCAAACATACTCAAGCGGACCTTTTCGGAATTCAAATCTATCAAGACGCATTGATTAAGTATGTGCGTTTGACCGACACTCCAATTACTATCGCTCTGCAAGGTGAGTGGGGGAGTGGTAAAACATCGTTGATGAATTTGCTTAGATATAATCTTTGTGAAATTGACAATGCCCCCTATTTCCCCGTGTGGATCAATACGTGGCAATATTCTTTGATGAAGACACCCTCGCAGGCCATCATTTCAATTCTTGAAGGGATCATTTCGCAAATAGGTGCGCTTAATCCCAATGTTCAAAAGTGGGAAGAGAGTAAAAAGAAGATCGGAGGATTGTTTAAGAAAATGGCGGTAGCTGGTACAAAAGTTGCAGCTGGGGTCGTAGGTATTGATGGAGAAGTAGTGGGAGAAGTTTTTAGTGGTGGTGAAAGTTCAGCAAGTTCTGACATCATGCAGTTAAAGGACGAAATCTCAAAGTTGATAGCAGATGCACTTGCCAGAGACACCACGAAGCAAGGATTCACATTCTATATTGATGACCTTGATAGAATAGATCCTCCCGTGGCTGTTGAGATTCTTGAATTGTTAAAGAATATCTTCGACCTGGAGAAGTGTGTGTTTATTTTAGCAATTGACTATGATGTAGTAATTAAGGGATTGAAACCCAAATTTGGAGAATTGACTGATGCGAACGAAAGAGAGTTCCGCTCTTTCTTTGATAAGATAATTCAGTTGCCCTTCTCCATGCCTGTGGCTTCATATAATGTAGATACGTTCCTTGTAGATGCACTTCGTAAAATTGAGTTCTTTTCCGAAAGTGAACTAAACAATCCTGCATTAGCAGAGGATTTATCTGAAATCACTCGCCTTTCTGTAGGAAGCAATCCTCGATCATTGAAGCGCCTAACTAATACTTTAGCTTTAATCTCCATCATCAATGAGATGCAGCACACGTCGGAAGGAGATGCTGTTCAGGAACAGCATTTGAAAGTGCTCAACTATTCATTAGTGTGTATGCAGATTGCCTATCCTTATATTTACAATCAGTTGACAGAGGCTCCTGACTTTAAGTCATGGAATGAGAAAATTGCATCGAAACTTAAGTTGAGAACACTTACAGAGGCAGAACTTGATACGCTCAATTCCATAGAAGAATTTGATGAAGATTGGGAGAAGGTGGTGTATCGTATGTGTCAGAAGGAAACATATCTTGCAAACCGTGCCTTTAGTATCTCATCGCTGTTTAACAAAATTGCTCAGATTATTGGTAATGACGAACAACTGGGTGAAATTGTCTCTTCTGTATTAGAAATGTCTGCTGTCACCAATCTTAAGGCATTTGACGGTCCTATCAAGAAGGGGACGAAATTTAATCGAGACACATCTTCTTACCAATTTAATGGCAAGGTATATACCAAGAAAAAGGAATTTGTGAATGATGTAGTTGCGTATTATCTTTCCGAACACCCTGGAACTACTCACGAACAGTTGAAGGAGGCGTTTGCATTCAAAAGAAGTATGGACTCAGTGTTCTTGGATTACGAAGAGTATTTGACTAGGTTAAAAGAAAGAGGTAAAGTTGAATTCTTTGGAAGTTCGCCTGATGTACCTACAATTCAGTTGGCAGACAAGAAGGTGGTGCTTTGTGGTAACTGGCCCACAATGGTTAACGGCAAACCCTCTGACTTCGCAAAGTTATTGGATCTTCTTAAACTTAAGTTAAAGTATAATGTAGGTACTTGTTAATAGTTTAATTGTAGCTATTATGAGCAAAGAGTATTACAAGAAAAAGATTATTGAATTGCGTGCCAGAATTGACCGCGAAAAGCAGGATAAGAAGCGCGACAATGAGCGCTATGCTGATTTGATAAAGAGGGCTTCCAGTCCTTCGTCAAAGGCGGGGTATCGCAAAAATAAAGTAGATGCTTCGGCAGCCCACGACCGTCGCATTGAGGGTTGGAAGAGGGAGATTGAAAATACAAAGGCTTCTTTGAAGCGGTTGAAATAAGAATTACTAAAGGAGGATGCCACAAGAGTTGGCGTCCTTCTGTTATTATAACTGGATCGATTATCTCTAAGTAACCATGAGTGTTTGATAATTGGATCCTATTGTACATTTATATAGACTTTCTGAGGAGTTGTTGTGAGCGTTATATTGGTTGCTTACAGATAAAAAATATTCATATATTATATATTGTGTGAGAAAATAGGTGCTTTAATTATTATTTTTACGGGGTAAAAATGGATTATTTTCCACTGCTAATTTAATTTATGGGGTAATTTTGGAATTTCTGTTTTACAAAATTCATGGTAGGGATAATAATTATTAAGAAAAGTGCTGATTTTCTTGGTGTAACTATAAAATGTTCGTAAATTTGCACTCGCAAAAAGTAGGAAACGCTCGAAACCTGCTTTTTTATACTAAGTATTAACCCTACGCTAAGTAGGATTTCGCCCCAGAAATGGGCTACGAAGAAACAAAAATTCTAAAACATATCATTTATTAATAGTAAAACTGAAATGCCAGGATTATTAGGAAAGAAAATCGGAATGACATCCGTGTTCAGTGCCGAGGGCAAGAATGTGCCATGCACTGTTATCGAAGTAGGTCCTTGTGTGGTAACTCAGATTAAGACTGTCGAAAAGGATGGCTATGCAGCTGTTCAGGTAGGTTTCCAGGAAGCTAAGGAGAAGAATACTTCTGCTGCGCTCAAGGGTCACTTCCAGAAGGCAGGCGTTACCCCCAAGCGTCACTTGGCCGAGTTCAAGGGTTTTGACCAGGAATTTAACTTGGGTGATACACTCACAGTTGAACTCTTCAACGATGCTGCTTACGTAAATGTAGTAGGTACATCTAAGGGTAAAGGTTTCCAAGGTGTTATGAAGCGTCACGGCTTTGGTGGTGTTGGTCAGTCAACACACGGTCAGGATGACCGCGCACGTAAGCCGGGTTCTATCGGTGCTTGTTCGTACCCCGCTAAGGTGTTCAAGGGTATGCGCATGGGCGGCCAGATGGGTGGCGATCGCGTAACTACTCAAAACTTGCAAGTGTTAAAGGTAATTCCCGAACACAATCTCCTTCTCATTAAGGGTTCAGTTGCGGGTTGCAAAGGTTCAATCGTAATCGTTGAAAAGTAATGGAAATCAGTGTATTGAATATTAAGGGTGAAGATACCGGCAAGAAGGTTGTGCTCAACGACTCAGTATTTGGTATCACTCCCAACGATCACGTCATCTATCTCGACGTGAAGCAGTATCTCGCTGCACAGCGCCAGGGTACAGCTAAGTCAAAGGAAAGAAGTGAACTCAGCGGTTCTACACGTAAGCTCGGTCGTCAGAAGGGTGGTGGCGGTGCTCGCCGTGGTGATATCAACTCACCCTTGCTCGTAGGCGGTGCTCGCGTGTTCGGTCCTAAGCCCCGTAACTATGATTTCAAGCTCAATAAGAAGGTAAAGCAGCTTGCTCGTCGTAGCGCTCTCGCTTATAAGGCTCAGGAAAATGCAATCGTAGTGGTTGAAGACTTCACTTTTGAAGCTCCCAAGACTAAGTCTTTCGTAGAACTCTTGAATAATCTCAAGGTTTCTGAGAAAAAGGTGCTTTTGGTTACTTCAGAAATAAATAAAAACGTATATTTGTCAGCACGTAACCTTAAGAAGACTCAGGTTGCAGTTGCATCAGACATTAACACATACGGTGTGCTCAACGCTGGTGTATTGGTAGTGACTGAAAGCGCGCTTGCAAATATCGAAGCAGGTTTAACAAAGTAAATTGAGGCTAAATAGATTATGGCATATATCGTAAAGCCCCTCGTCACTGAAAAGATGACAGGTATCACGGAGAAGCAGAATCAGTTTGGCTTCATCGTGCGCCCCGAAGCTAATAAGCTTCAGATTAAGGCGGAAGTAGAAGCTTTGTACGGTGTAAACGTAGTATCTGTAAACACAATGATCTACGCTGGTAAGAACAAGTCACGCTACACTAAGGCTGGTTTGATTCAGGGTCGTACAAATGCTTTCAAGAAGGCTCTCGTAACTCTTAAGGAGGGCGAAACAATTGACTTCTATAGCAATATTTAATAAGAACAATGGCAGTACGTAAATTTAAGCCCACAACACCAGGGCAGAGACACAAGGTTATTGGTACGTTCGAAGAAATTACTGCATCCGTACCAGAAAAATCTCTCGTTTGCGGTAAGAAGCAGTCTGGTGGTCGTAACAACGTAGGTAAGATGACAATGCGTTACCTTGGTGGCGGTCACAAGAGAAAGTTCCGTTTTATCGACTTCAAGCGTGAGAAGGATGGTGTACCCGCAGTGGTTAAGACAATCGAGTATGATCCTAACCGTTCAGCTCGTATCGCTCTTCTCTACTACGTTGATGGTGAAAAGCGTTATATTATTGCTCCCAATGGTTTGAAAGTTGGCGACAAGTTGATGTCAGGCGCTGAAGCTGCACCCGAAGTAGGTAACGCACTTCCCCTCCAGAACATCCCTGTTGGTACAGTGATTCACAACATCGAGCTTCGTCCTGGTCAGGGCGCTCTCCTCGTTCGTTCAGCAGGTAACTTCGCTCAGCTCACTTCTCGTGAAGGTAAGTATTGCGTAATCAAGCTTCCTTCTGGTGAAACTCGTCAAATCCTCAGTGCTTGTAAGGCAACTGTAGGTAGCGTAGGTAACTCTGACCACGCTCTCGAATCTTCAGGTAAGGCAGGTCGCTCACGTTGGTTGGGCCGTCGTCCTCACAACCGTGGTGTTGTTATGAACCCTGTAGATCACCCCATGGGTGGTGGTGAAGGTCGTCAGTCAGGTGGTCACCCACGTTCACGTACAGGCTTGTATGCTAAGGGTCTCAAGACACGTGCACCTAAGAAGCAGTCAAGCAAGTATATTATCGAAAGACGTAAAAAGTAATTTCACTAACACGAGAATAAGATTATGAGTCGTTCACTTAAGAAAGGTCCCTATATCGCTGTCTCTCTCGAAAAGAAGATTCTTGCAATGAACGAAAGCGGCAAGAAGGCAGTTGTTAAGACATGGGCCAGAGCTTCAATGATATCTCCTGACTTTGTAGGACATACAGTTGCAGTTCACAACGGAAATAAGTTTATTCCTGTTTATGTTACTGAAAACATGGTAGGTCACAAGCTCGGCGAATTTGCGCCCACACGTAAGTTTGGTGGCCACGGTGGTAACAAGAAGAAGTAAACAGGCACATTCAAACCAGATTTTAAAGAAATAAAATAAATGGGAGCAAGAAAAAGACTCGCTGCTGAAGCTAGAAAGGCAGCGCTCAAGACCCAATATTTTGCAAAGTTGCAAAATTGCCCCTCTTCACCCCGCAAGATGCGTTATGTCGTTGACATGATCCGCGGTATGGAGGTAAATCGCGCACTCGGCACGCTCCGCTTCTCAAAGAAGGCTGCTTCTGCAGATGTGGAAAAGTTGTTGCGCTCAGCAATCGCTAACTGGGAACAGAAGAACGATCGCAAGGCAGAAGAAGGCGAATTGTTCGTAACACAGATTTATGTTGATGGTGGTGCTACTCTCAAGCGTATGCGTCCTGCACCCCAGGGTAGAGGTTACAGAATTCGTAAACGTTCAAACCACGTTACAATCCACGTGGGTACTAAAAATGATTAATCTATGGGACAGAAAGTAAATCCGATTTCAAACCGACTTGGTATTATTCGTGGTTGGGATTCTAACTGGTTCGGTGGTTCTAACTTCGGTGACAATATCCTCGAAGATAGCAAAATCCGCAAGTATCTCGACGTGCGTCTCGCTAAGGCAAGCGTTTCACGCATCGTTATCGAACGCACTCCCAAACTGATTACAATTACTGTTTGCACAGCGCGTCCCGGTGTTATCATCGGTAAGGCTGGTCAGGACATCGATAAGCTTAAGGAAGAACTTAAGAAGATTACTGACAAGGAAGTGCAGATCAATGTCTTCGAAGTAAAGAAGCCTGACCTCGATGCAACTATCGTAGGTAAGAGCATCGCTCGCCAGGTAGAAGGCAAGATCGCTTATCGTCGTGCTATCAAGATGGCTATCCAGAACGCTATGCGTATGGGTGCTGAAGGTATCAAGGTTCAGATTTCTGGTCGTCTTAACGGCGCTGAAATCGCTCGTAGCGAAATGTTCAAGGAAGGTCGTACTCCTCTCCACACATTCCGTGCAGATATCGACTACTGCCACACTGAAGCACTTACAAAGGTAGGTCTCCTTGGTATCAAGGTATGGATTTGCCGTGGCGAAGTTTACGGAAAGCGTGACCTCGCTCCTAACTTCACTCCTGAAAAGGAAACTGGACGCAAGAGCGAAAACAACGGCCGCAAGTTCCGTAACAAGAAAAACAACAACCGTTAATCAGTTAGAGTATTATGTTACAACCTAAAAGAACAAAATACAGAAGACCGCATAAGGGCCGCAGCAAGGGTAATGCACAGCGTGGTAATCAGCTTGCATTCGGTAGCTTCGGTATCAAGAGCCTCGATACACACTGGCTCACAGGTCGCCAGATTGAAGCTGCGCGTATCGCAATGACACGCTACATGCAGCGTGAAGGACAGTCTTGGATTCGCATCTTCCCTGACAAACCCATCACTAAGAAGCCTGCTGACGTCCGCATGGGTAAGGGTAAGGGTGACCCCGTAGGTTACGTATTCCCCATCACTCCTGGTCGCATCATTTTCGAAATTGATGGTGTACCCTTTGAAGTAGCAAAGGAAGCGCTCCGCCTCGCTGCGCAGAAGCTCCCCGTTACTACAAAGTTCATTGTTAGACACGACTACGATAAAAACGCATAATTATGAAGATCGCAGAAATCCGTCAAATCCCAGCTAATGAGTTGGCAGAACGCCTCCAGACTGAGGTAGCTAACTACAACCAGTTGGTGCTTAACCACAGCATCACTCCTCTGGAAAATCCTGCACAGATCAAAGCGGCACGTCGTACGATTGCTAAGATGAAGACTGTGTTGAACGAACTTAACAACAAATAATCATCATCCAGATGGAAAGAAATTTAAGAAAAACAAGACAGGGTGTTGTTGTAAGCGACAAGATGGACAAGACCATCGTTGTAGCTGCTAAGTTCAAGGAAAAGCACCCCATTTATGGTAAATTCATCTCTAAGACGAAGAAGTACCATGCTCACGACGAAAAGAACGATTGCCACATCGGCGATACAGTTCTCATCATGGAAACTCGTCCCTTGAGCAAGACTAAGCGTTGGAGAGTTGTTGAAATTGTAGAAAGAGCTAAGTAATTATGATACAAGCAGAATCTAGATTGACAGTAGCTGATAACAGCGGTGCACGCGAAGCACTTTGTATCCGTGTGCTTGGTGGTACTCGCCGCCGCTACGCTTCTGTAGGTGACGTAATCGTAGTATCTGTAAAGAGTGTGATTCCGTCAAGTGATATTAAGAAGGGTGCCGTATCGAAGGCTTTGATCGTACGTACTAAGAAGGAAATCCGTCGTGCTGATGGTTCTTACATCCGCTTTGATGACAACGCATGTGTTCTCTTGAACAATGCAGGCGAGTTGAGAGGTAGTCGTATTTTCGGTCCGGTTGCACGTGAACTTCGTGCTGCTAATATGAAGGTCGTTTCTTTGGCACCTGAGGTACTTTAATCCCCGTTTAATCGAAATAGTAATGAAATTACATATTAAGAAAGGCGACACAGTAAAGGTTCTCGCTGGTGAAGATAAGGGTAAGACAGGTGTTGTTACCAAGGTCTTCGTAGAAAAGAAGCGTGCAATCGTAGAAGGTGTAAACATGGTTTCAAAGAGCCAGAAGCCTAACGCTAAGAACCCTCAGGGAGGCATCGTGAAGATGGAAGCTCCCATCCACATTTCTAACCTCAATGTGGTAGACCCCAAGACTGGCGAAGCTACTCGCATCGGTCGTAAGTTGAACGAAAATGGCAAGCTTGTTCGCTACGCTAAAAAATCAGGAGAGGAGATCAAGTAATGAGTAACACAGCACAACTTAAGAAAGTTTACGCAGAGCAGATCGCTCCTGCTTTGATGAAGCAGTTCAACTACACTTCTACAATGCAGATCCCCGTATTGAAGAAGATCGTTATCAACCAAGGTCTCGGTATGGCAGTTGCTGACAAGAAGATCATTGATGTTGCAATTAACGAACTCACTGCTATCACTGGTCAGAAGGCTGTAGCAACAGTTTCTAAGAAGGACGTATCAAACTTTAAGCTTCGTAAGAAGATGCCCATCGGTGTGATGGTAACACTTCGTCGCGAACGCATGTACGAATTCCTCGAAAAGTTGGTTCGCGTGGCATTGCCCCGTATCCGCGACTTCAAGGGTATCGAAAGCAAGTTTGACGGTCGTGGTAACTACACACTCGGTATTCAGGAACAGATTATCTTCCCCGAAATTAACATCGACTCAATCGATCGTTTGCTCGGTATGAACATCACATTCGTGACATCTGCTCCCACTGACGAAGAAGGCTACGCTCTCCTTAAGGAATTTGGTCTTCCCTTTAAGAACGCTAAAAACAATTAATACAACACATGGCAAAAGAATCAATGAAGGCACGTGAAGTAAAGCGTGCTAAAATGGTAGCCAAGTACGCAGCTAAGCGTGCAGCGTTGAAGGAAATTGTTAACAAGTCTGAGGATCCTGTAGAAGCTTACGAGGCAGCTCGTAAGCTCCAGGCAATCCCCAAGAATGCTAACCCCATTCGCCTTCACAACCGTTGTAAGCTCACTGGCCGTCCCAAGGGTTATATCCGCCTCTTCGGTCTCTCACGTATTCAGTTCCGTGAAATGGCGTCTGAAGGCTTGATCCCCGGCGTTAAGAAGGCAAGCTGGTAAGCAATACCAACAGAGATAAATCTTTCTATTATTATTTAATATTGTCGGGGCAGTCCCGATTAATTAAACAATTTTATCATGACAGATCCAATAGCAGACTATTTGACCCGTCTCCGCAACGCGATTCACGCTAAGCACCGCGTTGTTGAAGTACCTGCGTCAAATGTGAAGAAGAACATCACAAAGATTCTCTTCGAAAAGGGCTACATCTTGAACTACAAGTTCATTGAAGAAGGTCCTCAGGGCACAATCAAGATCGCTCTCAAGTATCACCCCGAAAGCAAGGTGAACGCTATCAAGAGCCTCACACGCGTTTCTAAGCCTGGTATGCGTAAGTACACTGGCTACCGTGAAATGCCCCGTGTTATTAACGGACTTGGTATTGCAATCGTATCAACGTCTAAAGGTTTAATGACAGACAAGGAAGCTTCCGAACTTAAGATTGGTGGTGAAGTTCTTTGCTATGTATACTAATTTAGGAGGAAAACAATGTCAAGAATAGGTAAATTGCCGATTAACATCCCTGCAGGTGTTACTGTAACATACCAGGATAATGTAGTGTCTGTAAAAGGACCGAAGGGTGAATTGAGCCAAGCTATTGATCCTTCTATCAATGTTTCAATTGCAGATAATGTAATCACTTTCAGCATCAACGAAGCAAGTGATGTTGAACAGAAGCAGAAGCAGGCTTTCTATGGCCTCTATCGTGCTCTTGTTAACAACATGGTAATCGGTGTTTCTGAAGGTTACAAGAAGGAAATGGAACTCGTGGGTGTAGGTTACCGCGTACAGAACACAGGCAACCTCATCGAATTTAACCTCGGTTACACACACGCTATTTTCATCCAGCTTCCCAAGGAAATCAAGGTTGAAACGAAGTCTGAAAGAAACAAGAACCCCTATATTTGTCTTGAGTCTTGCGACAAGCAGTTGCTCGGACTTGTATGTGCTAAGATTCGTTCTTTCCGCAAGCCTGAACCTTACAAAGGAAAGGGTATCCTCTTCGTTGGCGAACAAATTCGTCGTAAGTCTGGTAAGTCAGCAGGTAAGTAATTTTAATTAGTAAGATTATGACTACGAAAAAAGAACAAAGACGCATCAAGATCAAATACAGAGTTCGTAATAAAATCTCTGGTACTGCTGCTCGTCCCCGCATGAGCGTATTCAGAAGCAACAAGCAGATCTACGTACAGATCATCAACGATGAAACTGGCACAACTCTCGCTGCAGCATCTTCACTCGGCATGGAAGCAATGCCCAAGAAGGAACAGGCTGCTAAGGTTGGTGAAGCTATCGCTAAGAAGGCACTCGAAGCTGGTATCGAGACTGTAGTATTCGACCGTAACGGTTATCTCTATCACGGCCGTGTTAAGGAAGTTGCAGACGGTGCACGTAATGGTGGACTTAAATTCTAAAAGATTATGGCAAACAGAGTAAACGTAAATACAGAAGAATTAAAGGATAGACTCGTTGCTATCAATCGTGTAACTAAGGTTACTAAGGGTGGTCGCACTTTCACTTTCGCTGCTATCGTAGTAGTAGGTGATGGCAAGGGTGTAATTGGCGTAGGCCTCGGTAAGGCTGGCGAAGTTACTGCTGCTATCGCAAAGGGTGTAGAAGCTGCTAAGAAGAACCTTGTTAAGGTTCCCGTAATTAAGGGTACAGTTCCTCATGGTCAGGCTGCTAAGTTCGGCGGCGCAGAAGTTCTCATCCTCCCCGCATCTGAAGGTACAGGTGTTGTGGCAGGTGGTGCTATGCGTGCAGTACTTGAAAGCGTAGGTGTTAAGGACGTACTTGCTAAGTCAAAGGGTTCATCTAATCCCCACAATCTTGTTAAGGCAACGATTGCTGCACTTAGCGAAATGCGTGACGCTCGCACTGTAGCAATGCACCGTGGTGTATCATTGGAAAAAGTATTCAGAGGATAAAACAACGATTATGGCAACTATTAAGATTAAGCAGATTAAGAGCCGCATTGGTGCTTCAGTAGATCAGAAGAGAACGCTTGAAGCGCTCGGTCTCAAGAAGTTGAACCAAACCGTTGAGAAGGAAGACACTCCTGCCCTCCGTGGTATGATTCGCAAGGTTCATCACTTGGTAACTGTAGAATAATTAAGGTCTATAAAAAATAGCATTCTAATGAAATTAAATACTTTAAAACCCGCTAACGGCTCAACTCAGTCACGTAAAAGAATTGGTCGCGGTCCTGGTTCAGGTCTCGGTGGTACTTCTACACGTGGTCACAAGGGTGCTAAGGCGCGTTCTGGTTATAGCAAGAAGATTGGTTTTGAAGGTGGTCAGATGCCTCTTCAGCGCCGTGTGCCTAAGTTCGGTTTCAAGAACATTAACCGCGTAGAGTACAAGGCAATCAACCTCAGCACTCTTCAGAGCCTCGCTGACGCTAAGGGTCTCGCTAAGATTGGCGTAGAAGAACTCGTAGCAGCTGGTTTCATTTCTAACAACCAGCTCGTGAAGATTCTTGGAAATGGTACTGTTACTGCAAAGCTCGATGTTGTAGCTCATGCATTCTCTAAGACTGCAGAAGAAGCTATCGTAGCTGCTGGTGGTACTGTTACTAAACTCTAATAAAGTTTTACGTCGATGAAAAAAATAATCGAGACTATCAAGAACATTTGGAGAATTGAGGATTTGCGTGAGCGCATCCTCATGACTCTCCTCTTTGTTGCTATCTATCGCGTTGGGTCATTCGTGGTTCTCCCCGGTATTGACCCTGCGGCTTTGCAGCAGTTGCAGGCTCAGACCAGTGATGGTTTGATGGCGCTTTTGAACATGTTCTCTGGTGGTGCATTCTCTAACGCTTCAGTATTTGCGTTGGGTATCATGCCTTACATTTCAGCGTCTATCGTTGTGCAGTTGCTCGCTGTCGCTGTGCCCTACTTCCAGAAGATGCAGCGTGAAGGTGAAAGTGGCAGAAGAAAGATCAATCAAATCACTCGTGTTTTGACAATCGCAATTCTGCTCTTCCAGGCTCCCACTTACTTGATCAACCTTAAGGCTCAAACAGCTGGTTCAGGTGCTTTCCTCGTAGGTGACGGCTTCGGATTTATGTTCGCGTCTACGATTATCCTTGCTGCCGGTAGTATGTTTGTCCTTTGGCTTGGTGAGCGCATCACAGACAAGGGAATCGGTAATGGTGTTTCAATCATCATCATGATTGGTATCATTGCTCGTATGCCTGCTGCAATCATTGAGGAATTTACCACAGCCCTTTCTGGTGCGGCTGGTGGTGGAGTAATCTTCTTCTTAATTGAAATGATTGCTCTTCTCTTTGTAATGATGTTGGCAATTATGCTTGTAAAGGCTATCCGCAAGGTGCCTGTACAGTATGCTAAGAGAATAGAAGGTAATCGTGCTGTAGGTGGTGCACGCCAGTACATCCCCATCAAACTTTTTGCAGCAAATGTGATGCCGATCATCTTCGCTCAGGCGATTATGTTCATTCCCTTTTCTATTGCTCAGAGTGTTGGTGCTGAGTCTTCATGGACTCTTAGCCAGTTCCTCGATCAAACAAGCGTACTTTACAACGCAGTATTTGTTGTATTGATCATTTTGTTTACTTACTTCTATACAGCTATCACAATGAACCCCGTTCAGATGGCTGAAGATATGAAGCGTAACAATGGTTTCATCCCCGGTGTTAAGCCCGGTCAGGATACAGCAAATTACTTGGACAAGGTAATGTCAAATCTTACAATTCCTGGTTCATTGTTCATTGCTATTATCGCCATCCTTCCTGCAATCGTAGGTGTGTTTGGTGTTAAGCAAGGTTTTGCTCAATTCTTCGGGGGTACTTCACTCTTGATTCTTGTAGGTGTTGTTCTCGACACACTCCAGCAGATTGAATCACATCTTTTGGTTCGCCACTACGATGGTCTTCTTAACGCTGGTCATACAAGACAGAGCAAGATGTCAGCATATTAATGTGAGAGTCTGATGATCTATCTGAAGACAGACGATGAAATCGAGTTGTTGCGCAAAGCTAACTTACTTGTTAGTGCAACGCTCGCTGAAATAGCTAAAGTTGTGAAGCCAGGTGTCACAACGAAACAGTTGGACACTTTGGCTGAGCAATTTATTCGTGATAACGGGGCTATACCAACTTTTAAAGGATTCCCTAATCCTTATGGTCCTGAATTTCCAGCTTCAATTTGTGCTTCGGTAAACGAAGTTGTAGTACACGGTATTCCTAATGACATCCCATTGAAAGATGGTGATATTGTTTCAATCGATTGTGGTACGATACTTGACGGTTTCTGTGGCGATTCCTGCTACACATTCTGTGTGGGCGAGGTAAGACCAGAGGTTAAGCAGCTGCTTAAGACCACCAAGGAGAGTCTTTATAAGGCGATTCTTACTTCAATCCCAGGTAAGCGTTTAGGCGATATCGGTTATGCCGTTCAGCAGCATTGTGAATCCCAAGGTTACGGCATTGTTCGTGAGTTTGTAGGTCACGGCATTGGCAGAACGATGCATGAAGATCCCCAAATACCAAATTACGGTAAGCAGGGTACAGGTAAGCAACTTAAAAACGGAATGTGTCTTGCCATTGAACCGATGGTAACGATGAAGTCCCCCGAGTTGTATATGCTTCCAGATAAATGGGGCGTTATTACTCGCGACAAGTTGCCCGCTGCACACTTTGAACACACGATTGCCATACATCATGGCAAGGCTGATATTTTATCTACGTTTGAAGAAATTGAAAAAATAGAAGGACATTTATATTAGTATGGCAAAGCAAGTAGCTATCGAACAAGACGGAACGATTGTAGAAGCGTTGAGCAACGCAATGTTCCGAGTAGAACTTGAGAACGGTCATCCTATCATCGCACACATCTCGGGTAAGATGCGTATGCATTACATCAAGATTCTTCCCGGTGATAAGGTAAAGGTAGAGATGAGTCCGTACGACCTCTCAAAAGGACGAATCGTGTTTAGATACAAATAAAACATAAAAAAATGAAGACAAGAGCATCTTTAAAGAAGCGTACTGCTGACTGCAAGATTGTACGTCGCAAGGGCCGCTTGTATGTGATTAACAAAAAGAACCCTAAGTTCAAGACTCGTCAGGGTTAATTCAGTTTTCGCAAAAAATAAAATAAGTATATGGCAATAAGAATTGTTGGTGTTGATTTGCCTCAGAATAAGAGAGGTGAAATCGCCTTGACTTATATTTATGGTATAGGTCGTAGTAGCTCAGCAAAGATCTTGGACAAGGCCGGTATCGACCGTGATATTAAGGTTAAGGACTGGACAGACGATCAGGCTGCAAAGATTCGTGAAATCATTGGTGCTGAATTCAAGGTAGAAGGTGACCTTCGTTCTGAAATTCAGTTGAACATCAAGCGCCTCATGGATATCGGTTGCTACCGTGGTGTTCGTCACCGTATTGGTCTTCCCCTCCGTGGTCAGAGCACAAAGAACAATGCTCGTACTCGTAAGGGTCGCAAGAAGACTGTTGCTAACAAGAAAAAGGCTACTAAATAATAAATAGAAATCATGGCAAAGAAAACAGTTGCTGCTAAGAAGAGAGTTGTGAAGATCAGCGCAGAAGGTCAGCTTCACGTACACAGCTCTTTCAACAATATCATCGTGTCTTTGGCAAATAGCGAAGGTCAGGTTATTTCATGGTCTTCTGCTGGTAAGATGGGTTTCCGTGGTTCTAAGAAGAACACTCCTTACGCTGCTCAGATGGCAGCTCAGGACTGCGCAAAGGTAGCTTATGACCTCGGTCTCCGCAAGGTTAAGGCTTACGTTAAGGGTCCCGGTAATGGTCGTGAATCTGCTATTCGTGCATGCCACGGTGCTGGTATCGCTGTAACAGAAATCATTGACGTTACTCCGCTTCCCCACAACGGTTGCCGTCCTCCCAAGCGCCGTCGTGTATAATATTGTTGAACGATAAAATTAAGATAAGAAAATGGCAAGATATATTGGCCCCAAGTCTCGTATCGCTCGTCGATTTGGTGAGGCAATCTTTGGTGCAGATAAGGTTCTTTCTAAGCGTAACTTCCCTCCCGGTCAGCACGGTAACGGTCGTCGTCGCAAGTCTTCTGAATATGGCGTCATGCTCGCAGAAAAGCAGAAGGCTAAGTACACTTACGGTTTGCTCGAAAAGCAGTTCCGCAACTTGTTTGACAAGGCTGCTGCTGCTCCTGGTATTACCGGTGAACTTCTCCTCCAGAGCCTCGAATGCCGTCTCGACAATGTAGTGTTCCGTTTGGGTATCGCTCCCACTCGTGCTGCAGCTCGTCAGCTCGTTAACCACAAGCACATCACAGTTGATGGTCGTGTTGTTAACATTGCTTCTTTCAGCGTTAAGCCCGGTCAGATTGTTGCTGTACGCGAAAAGTCTAAGTCACTCGAAGTGATTGCTGACTCACTCGCTGGTTTCAACCACAGCAAGTATCCTTGGATTGAGTGGGACGAAGCTGCAAAGGCTGGTAAGCTCCTCCACAAGCCCGAACGCGCTGATATTCCTGAAAACATCAAGGAACAGTTGATCGTCGAGCTCTACTCTAAAAACTAAATAACATCCTAATTATGGCGATATTAGCATTTCAAAAACCTGACAAAGTAGTAATGTTGGAAAGCACTCCCAAGTACGGTAAGTTTGAATTCCGTCCTTTGGAACCTGGCTTTGGCACTACCGTCGGTAATGCGTTGCGCCGCATCCTGCTCTCTTCACTCGAAGGTTTCGCGATTAACACTATCAAGATTGCTGGTGTTGAACACGAATTCGCTACAGTGCCTGGAGTGCGTGAAGACGTAACCAACATCATACTTAACTTGAAGCAAGTACGCTTCAAGCAGAGAGTAGAAGAATTCGAATCAGAAAAGGCATCCATCACCATCTCTAACAGCAATGACTTCAAGGCTGGTGACCTCAACAAGTGCCTCACTGGGTTTGAAGTGTTAAATCCCGAATTGGTGATTTGTCATTTAGATTCTAAGGCTTCTATCCAGATTGAGTTTACTATCAATAAGGGCCGCGGTTATGTTCCCGCTGATGAAAATCGCGAAGCATGTACTGAGATGCACCAGATTGCTATCGACTCAATCTACACTCCTATCCGTAACGTGAAATACGCAGTCGAACCTTACCGCGTTGAGCAGAAGACCGACTACGACAAGCTCGTGCTTGAAATCTCTACGGATGGTTCCATCGACCCGAAGGACGCACTCAAGGAAGCTGCGCGCATCCTCATTAACCACTTCGTACTCTTCTCTGATGATAAGATTACACTTGATGATGCAGCAGACCTTGACAACGAAGAATTCGATGAAGAAGTTCTTCACATGCGTCAGCAACTCAAGACTAAGCTTGTAGACATGAACCTCTCAGTGCGTGCACTCAACTGCCTCAAGGCGGCTGAAGTAGAAACGCTTGGAGAACTCGTTCAGTTGAACAAGTCAGACCTCTTGAAGTTCCGCAACTTCGGTAAGAAATCGCTTACTGAGCTTGATGATTTGCTCGAAAGTCTGAATCTTTCGTTTGGAACCGATATCTCTAAGTATAAATTAGATAAAGATTAATTACACAAATGAGACACAATAAGAAATTTAACCATTTGAGTCGTACTGCTTCTCACAGAGCTGCGATGCTTTCAAACATGGCATGCTCTTTGATCAAGCACAAAAGAATCACTACGACTCTCGCTAAGGCTAAGGCGTTGAAGAAGTACGTTGAGCCCCTCGTAACGAAGAGTAAGAACGATACTACTAACTCACGCCGTGTAGTTTTCAGCTACCTCCAGGACAAGTACGCTGTTACTGAACTCTTCCAGGTAGTTGCTGCAAAGGCTGGTGACCGTCCCGGTGGTTACACACGTATCATCAAGACTGGTTTCCGTGCAAGCGACGCTGCTGAAATGTGCTTTATCGAATTGGTTGACTTTAACGACAACATGGCTAAGACAGAAAAGAAGGCTAAGCGCACACGTCGTTCAAAGAAGGCTGCTGAAGAAGTAGCTGCTGAAGCTCCCGTAGCTGAAGCAACAGCAGAATCTGCTGAATAATCAACACCACATACTTATGAAAAATCCTCGGAGCATGCGCTTCGAGGATTTTTTTGTAAAAGTTGTAACAAGTAATCCGTGTAATGTTCGGGGATTTGTAAGTTTATTCGCCGAAAATATTCGGCGAATAGTGCTTTTTTTACGGCAAAATTTTGCCCTTGTGTCCCAGTTTTTTGTCCGCAAATCCGTTGCTGTAAAAACTATATCTATCTTTGTGAAAATTATTAGTAATGTAAAATAAATTATTAGTAACATATTTTAAATTATATTACTAATAGTTTTCGCTTTTCTAAGTGGTGGATTTACAGGAATTTTAGAACGGGAGTTTTAGACTTATTTCCTGTCTTGAAATGTGGGAATTTTTGTGGGGCGAGTGTATGCTGTTATGGCGTCTTAGTTGCTTAGAAATGTTGGGGCGGACTGCGCTTTGGATTGTGCGGTTTATTGTGGCGCAGGCAAGTGTGTTTTAGCGGTAGGGGAGGGAAGTGCTTCACCTCTCTTGTCTTGCTCAAGAAATTCATTCCGAAGTGGTGTGTGTGGCGTGAAAAGTTGTATATTTGCATCTGTACAAGATGATGGGCGGAGTGGATTTTGTTCAATAATTAGATAGTAAGATTATGCGCGTAGCAATATACGGTGCCGGTTCGCTCGGCACAATTTTGGGCGCCTACATTAGTAAAGCGGGCGTGGCGATAGAGTTGATTAACAGAAACAAGGCGCATGTGGCGGCTTTGAGAGAGAAGGGTGCTCAGGTGGTGGGCACGGTAGAGTTTACGCAACCCGTGGTGGCGTATACGCCTGCGGAGATGAGTGGCACCTACGACATTATTTTCCTCATGACGAAGCAGCAACACAATGCCGAGGTCGTGACGCAGTTGCGCCCATTCTTGGCAGAGGATGGGGCGTTGGTGACGTTCCAAAACGGACTTCCGGAGGTGCAAATCGCAGCGGTTTTGGGCGAGGAGCGCGTGTTGGGGTGCACCGTTGCTTGGGGCGCTACGTTGCAGTCACCCGGAGTGTGCGAACTTACGAGTGCGCCCGACGCCCTCTCGTTCTCGTTGGGTGCTATTACGGATAAGAAAAACAAACACTTTGACCATGTGAAGGCGCTCTTGGAGCACATGGGCACGGTGGACGTAGAAGAAAACTTCCTCGGTACGCGTTGGAGCAAACTCTTAATCAATGCTGCCTTCTCGGGGATGAGCGCCGTGTTAGGTTGCACCTTTGGCGAGGCGGCAGGACCTAAGGATTCGCGCCGCATTGTTCAGGCGCTGATTAAGGAATGTATCGACGTTTGTAAGGCGGGTGGCATCCGCATCGAACCCGTGCAGGGCAAGGATATTGTGAAGTTGCTCGACTATTCAAACGCCTTGAAGCGCGCCTTCTCCTTCTTCATCATCCCCATCGCCATTCGCAAGCACGCAAAACTCAAGGCGAGCATGTTGCAAGACCTTGAAAAGGGCAAACTCACCGAGGTGGACGCCATTAACGGCGCCGTGTCTGCCACAGGGCGCAAGGTGGGGTGCCCCACACCGATGAACGACCGCGTGGTTGAGATTATCCACCGCATAGAGCAGGGCGAACTCCGCCCCTGTCGCGACAACCTCCGCTTGTTTTAGGGCGCGGGGATGGCAAACAACAAAGCAGCGTGTTACCAACGGACTTCCGTGGTAACACGCTGCTTGCTTTAAAATTATTGCAGTCCGGTAAAATTTGTCTCTAAAACATAGAAATTCTCGTTTTTTTCGGTTGAATATCTATGAGGGGGCTTGTATGAGTACAACTATCCATCAAACAAAGAGTTATCTATATTTACCGGACAGTTCCCATTGCCTAAAGGCAAACAAAAATGGGATATAACAACTGGTAGTTATGTGTGCATTGCCCCCGTAGGTGGGCACACTTGCATAACCGCTGGTGAACGCAGTGAACCTGCGGTGGTTGACTACAAGCGAATGAATGTATTGGTCCCCGTAGGAGGACCCACAACAACCAATGATAGCTGTCTGACTAGACATGTGAGGGGCAAAGCAACAGGATAAGTAAAACAATCTTATAGCAAATCCAAGTGCTGTGGGTCCTCCTACGGGGACCGATAGAACTACACAGTTGTTATCCCTAATCCGCAGGTTCGCCTTGCTCACCCGCGGTTAAGCAAGTGTGCCCTCCTACGGGGGC
>JAZQVD010000050.1:0-29128 GCA_045631665.1 Alloprevotella sp. | reverse complement strand
CCGATAGATTTATTCGTTCGTATAGTACCACCGCAGGTTCGCCCTGCTCACCCGCGGTTAGGCAAGTGTGCCCTCCTACGGGG
Source organism: Alloprevotella sp. (assembly GCA_045631665.1). Lineage (GTDB taxonomy): Bacteria > Bacteroidota > Bacteroidia > Bacteroidales > Bacteroidaceae > Alloprevotella. The sequence continues at coordinate 29,045 of JAZQVD010000050.1, read as the reverse complement.
GCATTTCGGATGGTTAAATCCTCTGTCGTAAGTTTTTTAAAACTATATTTGGGTCAACTGCTATATTACTGCCAAAATAAAAGCCACACCCGCAGGCATGGCTTTTACACATTTAATAGTATAAAGGAGGGCAAGCGCCTCGCTTAATATGCAATTCGGTGGGGGAAGGGTTGCTTCACACCGCTACGAGCAGGAGCAGCAGCGGGAGTTTCCTCGCGCTTCACCTTCGGACCTGGCACATACGGACTGCGCATCAAGATGTAACGGATGCGTTCGCACTGCTGAGGGCTGAGTTCATTGAGGTAACTCACGGCGTAGTCCATGATATTGGTTGAAACGAACTTCTCGCCCGTAAGGCTGTTCGTACGTTCCGCCAACTGCGCCACGAGTTCATCTGTGAAGACGCCACCGTAGGGGTAGTTGCTCAGGAGATACTGGTCGTACTTCGCCTTATTGTAAGTGGGCGTGTCCTCACAGAAGTCTGTGTCAAGATCACAGTCGCGGCTATACGTCTCGGGGTCTTCGCCAAAAGCGTGACGAAGGCCGAGGTAGTGGGCAATCTCATGGCAGAGCGAACCTACGATTTCCGATGTCTTATACGACTCAGGCTCCAAATCATAAATGTAGCGCGAGTTCACATAAACGCAGTGCGGGTAATCAAGTTCGCTTGCGGGGCGCAGCTCCATAAGTTTAGGCATACCAGCCAAGGTATCGGGGTGCAAGGTATAGGGGAAAGATGAAATACCCAGCACTGCATCGTTCTTTTCCTTGAAAAGGCAGATGTTCAGATACTTAGTCTGGTCCCACATATAGTGAGCGTAAGCGGGATCCTTGAGAAATTCCGTGCTGTTCATCGTAGCGATGCGCACCTTTTGGCGATCCACGCCCGGTTCGGGCATAGCATTTCCCTCAGGGTCTACTTCTGCCAACTTAAACTGCAACTTGAGGTCTACGCCACAGTTTGCGAAGCGACGGTTTACGGCATCGAGCACCTTGGGAAGGTGCCCCTCCTCAACATACTCAAGGGGCTGGCTCTTCTGAGAGTAGAAGACGTGAAAAACTACGGGAATTTCGTACGCCGTTTCGTCAGTTGCGTACTCCACATTCTCTGTGCCGTCGCCATTATTCACATTGCCATCTCCAGGATTCTCTGTAAAATCATCCCCACCGTCAGAGCAAGAGAAAAGTGCGAGAGAAAGGAGCGAGCCAAAGAATAACTTTTTCATATTCAAGTGAATGGCGATGGATGATTAGTCGTTGTAAGAGAAACCTACTGACTCATTCAAGCCACAGCTTACGACGTTGTCAGCAATCTTACCATTTGCCTGAACGTAAACAAGCACGCGAGCGTCGCGGAGCACGTCAAGCGCATAGTCGCCTGTGCCCTTAGCGTAAAGAGCGCTCTTATTAAACTCACAGCAGAAGTCATAAACATCGCCAACTTCTGTAGTTTCGCCATTGTTAAGCGCAAAACCTGCACCAGTTGAGGGAGCTACGTCCTTCACACCTGCTTCGTGAACCCAATAATTCACGTCGTTCGTACCCTGCTGGCGGAAGAATACATTGTCCTGAACAAGCGCAACAGTAACCTTGTAAGAACCGGGGTTGTCACACTTAATCTTTGACGCAACACTGATTACGCCAGTAGCTTCGTCGTAAGAAGTTGCAACAGCAATAGCTGACTCAGCCTGGTTTGAGCATACTTCTGAAATATTGTCATTCAAGAATGTGAAGAAGGCATCAGCGCTGTAACCAGCTGCCAACATTTTGCTGTCGAAGTTAATCTTCATTGCGGGATAGCTTGCACCTAAACCTGCCTGACTGGTAAGTTTGTCTGCGGCTTTGCTATAAAGGGGGTCGCCAGTGTTGTAAGTGTGAAGTGCCATCAAGACAGCCTTATCTTCATTACCTGAAATTGCAAAGAACTTCTTGAGCGCGCCAATAGCATTGGGGCAATACATACAGTCAGTACCTGTAGCCTGAATGATAAGTGCGCGACGCTTGAAATCCTTAGAAGCAACATTTTCGTCGGCAGGAACAGCGGGAATATCACTTACTGCAGTAACGCTAACGAGTGCGTCTGCCTTTGTGTTATCAGTGCCGTAAGACGCCCAGAACTGGTAAGTGCCAGTTGCTTCAGGCGTAAACTTTGCATCAGTAATTTTCTTGCTGTTGCTACCTTCCATTACATAAACAGAGGCATTAGACGTAACGTCCTGACCGTTCTTGTCAAACACAGCAAACTCAATAGTTGTGGGCTTTGCGTCTTCTGAAACTTCAACGAAGTGCTGAGTAGCCGCAATGGTCAAACCATTCTTTGACTTTGCCTTATTCACAAACTTATCAACTACTTCTGTACCGGGATTAGGGTTAGGAGTTTGACCGCCTTCACCAGTTCCGGGAGGCGTTGTTTCGTCATCTCCGCCACCGCAGGCAGAGAAACCTACTACGAGAGCAAACATTGTTGCCCATGTAAGAAACTTTTTCATAATAATAATAAAATTTGATTGTTGTCAATGAGAGGGTACAATGGACAAAAGCGAGAGGGCGAATTAGAGTACGGACTTACTCAAAACTAACTCGGACTTATTTTTAATTAAATGCCGTTCATTTTAAATTAAGTGCCGATGTATTTTAACGAAGTGCTGATGTGTTTTAACGAAGTGCTGATAAAATTTTCTCATCTCAGACTTTGTTATTTCTATGTCTAAGCAAATGTCGCCCGCCTTAGAATGTGCGCCATTGCAAAGGCAGTGTGGAGCGAGATTATCTCACCCACATACCATTTAGCGCAAAATAAACCAATAGGCTAACGGTGCAAGCGCATCATTAACCTATTGGATTGTATCTATTTAAGAATTACTTCTTAGACTTTTCTGCATGAGCCTTCAAGTCGAAGAGCTTACCTTCAACGCGCTGGAGCTTAGGACCATTCTGTACCTTAGCAGCACGCTTACCTGCTACAGAGAGGTTCTTAACAGCTACGAGGTTGTTAGTAGAGTAAACCGCCTTGTTTGCCTTAAGCACGTCGTCGATAGAGAAGGGCTTAGTCTGAGCGGGCTTCCAACCTTCTTCTTCAGAACCACGAGTATATTTCAATACATCGTTAGTACGGTTCTGAGTAGCAGCATAGTCAGCGCTGTAGTAACGGATTACGCCAGGATAGAACTTCACACCGTCAACTTCTGCAGGGTGAACAGTAAGAGTCTGCTTGTCGTCAGAGATAGTAACGGGGAATTCGCAGTTGGGCAAATAACCTTCGTCAGAAATACCTACCATGTAGTAAGCACCATCGAAGTTAGCCAAGGGAGCGAAAGAGTAGATGTCAGACTTCATTACCATTTCGTTAGCACCAACTACTTCGAACATTACCTTAGGACCGAAGTCAGTGAACAACTGAGCGCAGTCGTAAGCTGAATAATATTCTGAAGTGAAGAGGTCCCAAGGAGTGTAAACATACTGATTAGCAGCCTTAACATAGTTACCGCAGGGGAAGTTCACACCTACCATCTGGTTCTGACCTTCATACTTGTTAGCGTAATGAGCTGCAGTTTCCTTGTAATCGTTAAAGAGAGCTTCAACTTCAGCTTCGTTACCATCAAATGCGTTAAGCACTACGTTGTAAGAATCCAAGTTCTTCCATTCTTCGAATGTAGCAGGAGCGAAGTCGGGGTTCTGAGTGATTACAGAGTTGAACTTACGCCATGTATTCTTTTCGTAGTAGTTGTTAGTGTCGAAGTATTCCAATACCCATTCTCCGTCGAGGTCAGTGTAGAGCGTAGATTCTACCTTATCCTTAGCAGGAATAGAGAGCGAACGAGAGTCAGCCCAAACCGCTTCACAAGCCTTTTCGTCTTCGTTATAAGCAATTACAGCCAAACGAGTATCCAATTCTTCAGAAGAAGGATAGCTGATTTCAAGACCTTCAGCAGAATTTACCTGTGCAAGTTCTTCTTCAGAAAGCATCTGACCGTAAGTTTCGATCATATCTTCGTAAGAATAGCCAGAGTTGAGTTCGGGGATCCAGTCCTTAACGTAGTTAGCGATGAACTTGATACCTGCAGCATCCTGAGAAGTACACTTGATGTTGAAGAATACTTCTTCGTGAGTGTTCTTTTCATCAACAGCTGTTACTTCGAGAACAGGAGCGGGAAGAGTTGATTCCTTGGGTGAGAATGTGAGGTGACAGAAGCTCTGAACGGCACCTGATTCTTCGAAGAGACCAGTTACGAGCATGTGATAGTTAGCGCCGATTGTGAGACCTTCCATTACATATTCGTTACCGCCTGCCATGGGCATACCATTGTTCAATGTGTAAGCCTGCAAGCCAGCTTCGCCTACGAATGAGCAGAGCATGCTGTAGTCTTCTTCAGATACGGGGAGAACGTGGTAGCTCAAGCAATCTTCGGGGGGTACCATTTCGAAGATAGCAGTACGTTCTGTCATCTTCTTGATAGTTACTTCAACAGTATCAGCAGGTGTTGCTGCGGGATTAGTCCAGAAAATCTGCTTAGCGTATTCGCGGTTGAAAGTAACGCCTTCGTCTGTGCAAACTTCAGTGTATTCGCCGAGGTTCATGCCAGCGCGTGAGTTGCTCCAGATACCCATGTCGTCATCAACGAAATCGTCGTTGTATTCCATAGTGTAGTCGGGCATCCAACGGTAAGTTACGGGCCATGAGAAGGGAACTTCGCCGTAGTAAGCAGCAGACATCAACATTACAAACGCACTACCGGGCTTAATTGTATAAGTATAGTCATAATAAGATGTGCTATCCACTTCACCAGTTGCCCAGTCCATGTCGTATTCACGATACCAGAGGTCACCGTCCTTAATTTCAAGAGTCTGAGGACCTACGTAGTGGTTGTTACCGAGTGATTCGAGGAAACCTGCATCGCTCTGACCGAAGTACATCTTCATCTGTTCGTAAGTTGCACGGTCACCGAGGTTGAGAATCCAGTTAGTTGTGTCGGGAACATTTACGTGGAACTTTACAGAGAAGGGAGTTGTGCTGATCATCGTGATAATCTGATTACCATAACCAGCAGTTGTTACGTTAGCCTGTTCGAGAAGGAATGTGTTTTCCACAGTCTTCATTGCGAAGTAAACTACGTATTCAGTTTCACCTTCAAGACCTTCAACAACTACAGTGTTTTCACCGTCCTGCATGGGAACTGTCTTTTCAGCTTCCGCAAAAATCAATTCTGCATCGGGAGCTGCTGCAGCGCGAGCTTCTTCGCCAGCCTTTACAGCCTTATATGCGAGTTCTGTTACGCCACTTGTTGTAAATTTGAAAGACGCAGTAGTGGCAGTGATTGTACCATCGTTTTCAGAAGGAGTAGTCACTGTTGTAGAAGGACCCTTAGGATCATCATCATCACTACAGCTTGTGAAGCCGGCACCCAAAGTTACGAGCGCAACGACCATCAATGACCAAAACTTTTTCATAATGTGATTAAGCATTGAGTGCACCTCCACACTAAGTTGTGCTACGATAGTAAGGGAGGGGCGGTTCTTTTTAGTTTGTTGTGTTTTGTAAGCGCACTTACTTACTTCCTTAATAATTAACTGAATTAAAATTTTCGCAACGCAGAAAAACTCTGTAAGACAGGGAGTAAAAGCATCCACAGAAGTCTTTTCGCTTTTGAAACGGTGGCAAAATTATACATTTTTTTTGAACTTCCAAGTCTTGAACCCGAAAAATTATAGAAATTTTGTCATTTTGACTTTCCAAAACGCCAATTTCTCTGTTTTTTGCATAAATATTTGAGAAATATGCAAGTTTCACGGGCTTTTAAATTACTTTTTGCCACCCCTCACAGGGATTTTGCAACACATAGGCAGAAAACATGGAGCAGATTTTTACTCTTTGCACTTTTTGACCACCAAATTCGGGGCGCAACATCACTCGTTTTTATCTCCGAAATAGTTGCGCCAAAAACTACATCTATTTTCGTAAAAACTATTAGTAACCTAAGAAAAATTGTTAGTAATGTAGTTTAAAAAAGGTTACTAATAATTTCGGGGGTCAGTATTGGCTGAATTATGAGGCGTTAAGCGCGGGTTTAAAAGTGGGACGTGCGGAGGGAAAAACGAGAACGATTTTCTACGAAAAATCGCGCCGCGGGATTTTCCTAAAGGGGCGTAGCGTAAAAAATGGATAATTTTTCCGTTTTTACACTCTCTTTATAATATAGGTATGTGTGAAATCCGCCGAAAGTTTGTATTTTTGCGCAGTAAAAACTAACTATAGACTATGCAACTACCCTTTCTTACCGCCGAAGAGGCGGCTGCATACATCCAACACGGCGACATCTTGGGCATCGGGGGCTTTGGTCCTGCAGGTTCTCCCAAGATGATTCCCCCTGCTATTGCGAAGCGTGCAATGGCAGAACACGAAGCGGGTCGCCCTTTTAAGGTGGACGTCATTACAGGAGCTTCTATCGGCGCGAGTTGCGACGGAGCCCTGACTTTGGCGGATGCGATTGACCGCCGTATGCCCTTTAGCGTAAACACCGACTTGCGCCGCGCGTTTAATTCGGGAAAGGTGCGCTACACCGACCTCAACCTCTCCGATAATGCTACACACCTGCGTCAGGGTATGACGGGGCCCATCACTTGGGGGATTATCGAAGCGATTGACGTACAGAGAATCTGCGGCAAGATTCGCATTTACCCCACGGCGGGGGTGGGTATCGCGCCCACGGTATGCCGTTTGGCGGAGAAGGGCGTGTTTATCGAGTGGAACATGTGGCACTCTTCCAGCCTCATCGGTCTGCACGATATTTATGAGATTGAAGACCCTTGGAACCGCCGCACGGTGGGGATCAACAGTATTACCGACCGCATTGGTAAACCTTACATTGAAATTGAAGAGTCACGCATTAAGGGCATCATCCGTTGTAACACGGCCGATGAGTCGCGTACGATGCTCCCCGGTAGTGCGGAGACCGACATTATTGGTAAGAACGTAGCCGACTTCCTCGTGTGGAACATGCACAAGGGGTATATTTTCCGCGACAAGTTGATTATGCAGTCGGGTGTAGGTTCTGGTGCCAACGCCGTCTTGGGTGCGCTTGGCGAATGTAAGGAAGTGCCCAATTTCAGCATTTACACCGAGGTGTTTCAGGAAGAACCGATGCGCCTCTTGCTTGAAGAGCGCGTAACGGAGGCTTCTACGGGTGCCCTTACTATTAGTCCAGAGAAACTCAAGGAACTCACCGACAACATTCAGTATTTCCGCGACCGCTTGATTATTCGCCCGTCTGAAATCTCTAACTGCCCCGAAATCATTGCCCGACTCGGCATCTGCGCCCTCAATACGGCAATCGAGGTAGATATTTACGGACACGTCAACTCTACTAAGATTTGCGGCACCAAGATGATGAACGGCGTGGGCGGCTCATGCGACTACACCTGCAACTCCATGCTCTCCACCTTTACCTGCACCTCTACGCAAAAGGGTGGCACCATTTCGAGCATCGTGCCCTTCTGCTCACACATTGACCACACGGAGCACTACGTAGACGCCATCGTGACGGAATACGGAGTAGCCGACTTGCGCAATAAGTGTGCCACAGAAAAGGCGGAAGCACTCATCGCCATCGCGCACCCCGACTACCGACCCATTCTCAGAGAATATATGCGCCTGGCACAGCAAAACGGAGGCCACACACCTCACATGCTCACCGCTGCCTTTGCTATGCACGATACGTATATGCGTAAGGGCGACATGCGCTTGGTAGATTGGAGTGAATACATTAAATAGTGACTATTTAGAGTACAGAGTACAGAGTACAACTGCCGTCCGGATGGCAACTACTACCTACTCACTCCTCACTACTAACTAATTCCAAACATCATAACCCCAACCAATATGAAAATTAAATCTCTCTTTGTCCTCGCCCTCGCGGCAGGCACGCTCGCTTCTTGTAGCAAGATGGGCGCACTCTCTGCGGACAACTTCACCGTAGTGCCCTCTCCCCTCGAAGCGGTATCTAACGAAGTGTCTGTTACTATCAATGGTCGCTTCCCCGAAAAGTATATGAAGAAGAAGGCAGAAGTGACTGTCCTCCCCGTACTCCGCTTTGCAGGTAAGGAAGTGCTTGGTCAGCCTGCCTCTTTCCAGGGCGAAAAGGTGATTGGCAACAATCAGGAAATCTCTTACCGCCTCGGTGGTAACTACGTGATGCGCGCCACATTCCCTTACGACCCCGACATGATCCAAAGCGAACTCTACCTCGCCTTTGATGCGCGCAAGGGTAAGAAGACTTACAGCGTGCCCGACGTGCTCGTGGCAAAAGGCGTACTCTCTACGTCTGCCCTCCTCGGCAGAACCGTGGGCGAAACTCAGGGCGCAGCGTCTGGAGATGCCTTCCAGTACATGACCAACCAGTCGCAGAAGTCGCAAATCAAGTACCTCATCAACCAGTCTAAGATTCGCTTGAGCGAACTCAGCACTCCCTCAATCCAGGAATTCGTAAAGGTGCTCCGCGACATCAAGGAAGACCAGCGCAGCTTCGCCCTCGACGGCATTGAAGTAATGGCATACGCTTCACCCGACGGTAAGCAAGACCTCAATGAGCGCCTTGCTCGTGCGCGTCAGCTTTCATCGTCTAACTATATCTCTGACAAGCTCGAAGAACTCGAACTCATCTCTCCCATCTCTACACGCTACACAGCGGAAGACTGGGAAGGTTTCCAGGAACTCGTTTCGGCGTCAAACATTCAGGATAAGGAAATCATCCTCCGCGTGCTCTCGATGTATGAAGACCCCGAAGAACGCGAGCGTCAGATTAAGAACATCTCTGTTGCCTACACCGAACTCATCGATGAGGTGCTCCCCGAACTCCGTCGCGCACGCATCACACTTAACTACGTGCTCATCGGTCGCACAGACGATGAAATTCTCCAGCAGCTTCAGGTAGACGCTTCTAAGTTGAGCGTAGAAGAATTGCTCTACGTAGCAACTTTCGACGAAACTGCAAACCAGCAGAAGGAGATTTACGAAAAGACCGTGCAGCTCTACCCCAACGACTACCGCGCGTATAACAACCTCGGTCTTATCGCTCAGATGACGGGCAAGATGACTGAAGCCAAGGAGTGGTTTACAAAGGCGGCAGCCCTCAACAGCGCTGCGCCCGAGGTAAATGCTAACCTCGCCCTCGTTGCCCTCGTTGAAGGCGACGAAGCTACTGCAGAGTCATACCTCGGTCGTGCTTCTGAAGCCAGCAACTACAGCGACCTGCTTTCTGCGCTTCACGTGAGCAAGGGTAACTATGCTGCGGCAGGCGCAAATGCTAAGAACGGTAAGAGCAACACTGCTGCCCTCGCCCTCATCCTTAACAAGGACTACGCTACAGCGCTCAAGGTGCTCAACATGGTGCCCCGCAAGACGGCTACTACTGACTACCTCCGCGCCGTGTGTGCAATTCGCCAGAATATGTACGACACTGCCGTGACTTCACTCAAGTCGGCATTCGAAAAGGATCCCTCGCTCAAGCAGCGCGCTGCTAAGGACCTTGAATTTACAAAGTTGGCCAACAGACCTGCATTCAAGGAATTGTTCTAATCCCCCTCGCACATACACAATATTATATATTATATGGAGGCTACGCTGGTGGCCTCCATATTTTGTGTTTGTGTCCAAAAAGTCCCTTGCAGATACCCCCAAAATAGTCTTCTCAAAAACTAAACCTCTTCTCGTAAAAATTATTAGTAACCTAAGAAAAATTATTAGTAACCTTTTTTAAATTACATTACTACTAATTTTGCCCCTCTCTATTCCCCTGATAATCAAGCAGGATTTTGTCGCATTTTTTCGCCCTCAAAATTTGTCAAAAATGAGGCAAAATTTGCCCTCTCAGTAGCGTTTTTCCGCCTCGCACACAATTTTCACAGCAGCAAGTCACTTGCATTAAGAAAAAACTTGTATATTTGCACGTTGAAAATTACACTTTTAGGAAATCCGACCCATTTTCGGTCCCCTCTGAGGCATATTTTCACCCCTCATACACGTATAATAATACTAAACAAACAATAACTCAAACACAATGCAAAACAAAGGATTCGTAAAAACAATCGCCGTATTGCTGTTCTTGACTTGCTGCTTCTATTTCTCATTCTCGTTTGTAACGAGCCACTATGAGAAGAAGGCTGCTGAGATTACAGCAACACAGGGCGTTGATGCCGGCATCGCTTACCTCGATTCGATGCGCAACGAAAAGGTTTACCTCAACTGGAAGACCCTCAAGGAGTGCGAAGAACTCGAAATTGGCCTCGGCCTCGACCTCAAGGGCGGTATGAACGTTATTCTCGAAGTGAGCGTACCCGATGTGGTAAAGAGTCTCGCTGGTGAAGAGAATGCAAAAGACGCCGACCTCCTCGCTGCTATTGACAAGGCTAAGGAAGGCGCTAAGAAGGGTGAAGATGATTTCGTTACACTTTTCGTAAAGGCTTACCAAGAAGCTAAGGGCGAAGGCAAACTCGGTGGTATCTTCGCTACAAAGCTTAAGGAAAAGGGCGTAAGCTATACTTCTACAGATGAAGCTGTTAAGAAGGCTATCTTGGATGAAGTTGAAGCTGCTGTAGCAAACTCAAACGAAGTTGTTCGCTCTCGTATCGACCGCTTCGGTGTGGCTCAGCCCAACATCCAAATTCTCCGTGGTAAGGGCCAGATGGGTCAAATCATGGTAGAAATGCCTGGTATTAAGGAACCTGAACGTGTGCGTAACCTCCTCCAGGGTAGCGCTAACCTCGAATTCTGGGAAACTTACACAGTTTCAGAACTTCAGGCTGCTATTCAGACAGTTGCACAGGTAGAATATCCCGTTGATACTACTACAACTACCCTCTTCCAGCACCTCGCTCCCGCTCAGTATGGCGATGCTTGCGTACTCGGTTATGCAAAGGGTTCTGACCGCGAATTGGTTGACGCTATCCTTGCTTCTGATAAGGCACAGGCAGCGCTTCCCAAGGACCTCAAGTTTGGTTGGTCGGTTAAGCCCGAAAATGGCAACTACTATGCGCTCTACATGCTCAAGCAGACTAACGGCGAACCCGCTCTCGCAGGTGACGTTATCGCTGATGCTAAGGACGACTTCGACCAGTATCACCGCCCCATCGTTTCTATGACAATGACTACACAGGGTGGTCGTGAATGGGCTGGCATTACTCGCAAGAACCTCAAGCGTTGCGTAGCTATCGTGCTCGACGGCTTTGTATATTCTGCTCCCGTAATTCAGACAGAAATCAACGGAGGTATTTCTCAGATTTCAGGTAACTTCACTACCGACGATACGCGCGACCTTGCGAACGTATTGAAGAGCGGTAAGATGCCTGCTCCTGCAAAGATCGTACAGGAAGAAACAGTTGGTCCGTCACTCGGTCAGGCTTCTATCGAAGCAGGTTTCACAGCGTGTGCAGTAGCCTTCGTAGTATTGATGCTCTTCATGTGTGCTTACTACGGCTTCATCCCCGGTATGGTTGCTAATGTAGCACTCATCCTCAACTTCTTCTTCACTTTCGGTGTGCTCATCTCATTCCAGGCAGCGCTCACTATGAGTGGTATTGCCGGTCTCGTGCTTTCACTCGGTATGGCAGTGGACGCTAACGTACTTATTTACGAACGCACGAAGGAAGAACTCCGCGCTGGTAAGAAGATTAAGGAAGCGCTCGCTCAGGGTTACAGCAATGCATTCTCTGCAATCTTTGACTCTAACCTCACTTCAATCATTACTGCGGCAATCCTTTACAACTTCGGTACTGGTCCTATCCGCGGCTTCGCTCTCACACTCTGCATCGGTATCTGTGCAAGCTTCTTCACAGCAGTATGGCTCACTCGTATGACTTACGAACACTTCCATGCTCGCGACAAGTGGTTGAACATCACTTTCTCTACAAAGCTTTCTCAGAACTTCCTCCAGAATGTTCATGTGAAGTTTATCGAAAAGTCAAAGACTGCCTTCACAGTATTTGGTCTCGCTATCGTAGTGTGCCTCGTGTCACTCGGTGTGCGCGGTCTTTCTAAGGGTATTGACTTTACAGGTGGTCGCAACTTCGTAATCGAACTCGAAGATAAGAACATCACTCCCGAACAAGTACGCGAAGCTGTTGCTGCTAAGATTCACGCAGCTGACGCTAACGCTTCTGTAGGTGTTATCTCTATCGTAACTACCGACAACAAGGCAGTACGCGTAACTACTAACTACCTCATTGACTCTGAAGCTGACAATGCAGATGCTCAGGTAGAAACTACAATCTACGAAGCCCTCCACGGTGCAGGCCTCGTACAGGCAGACTACGAAACATTTAAGGATCGTGAAAACCGCACAGGTGGTTCAATCATTTCTGCACAGAAGGTAGGTCCTTCAGTAGCTGCAGACATGGCGAAGGCAGCGGTGACAAGCGTTATCTTGGCGCTCATCGCAATCTTCTTCTACATCTTGGTTCGCTTCCGCAATGTAGCATTCTCAATCGGTTCTGTAGCAGCCCTCACAGTAGATACACTCCTCATCATTGGTATGTACTCACTCTGCTGGGGTTGGGTTCCCTTCTCTCTCGAAGTAGACCAGACTTTCATCGGTGCTATCCTCACAGCTATCGGTTACTCTATCAACGACAAGGTAGTAGTATTCGACCGCGTTCGTGAATACCTCGGTCTCTATCCCAAGCGTGCTACAAGCCGCCTCTTCAATGAATCGTTGAGCAGCACACTCTCTCGTACAGTAATCACTTCTGCTACAACATTGATCGTGCTCCTCTGCATCTTCTTCCTCGGTGGCGATAGCATCCGCTCATTCTCATTCGCAATGATCCTCGGTGTCATCTTCGGTACACTCTCATCAATCTTCTTCGCTGCTCCCGTAGCATACCTCACTTACGGTAAGAACAAGATTGTTGTTGCTGACGAAGAAAAGTAATCGCAAATTCAACACTTGAAATAGACAACGGCTGCGCCTAAACAGGTGCAGCCGTTGTTGTTTCTCAGGAGCGGAAGCCAAAGGCGCGGGCGGAGGGAGTGAGGTGAGACCTATAAAAACGCAGGTCGCTCCCCACCCCACCCGAACCCAAAATCGGGCGGATTTTATAGCGAAAATTTGCAACAAAATACCACCTGATTATCAAGGGGATAGAGATAGTGAAAATTATTAGTAATGTATTTTAAATTATGTTACTAATAATTTTTCTTAGGTTACTAATAATTTTTACGAGAATAGGTTTCGTTTTTCGCGCAAAGGATTTTGGGGATAAAATAAGGGATTTTGGGAACGACGAGATTGGATTTTTTACTTCGTAATTGGGTTAAAAATTTGTCTGCATTGAAAATAAATCCGTACCTTTGCAGGACAAACTGATTTACAGTATCTTTACTTAAGAATTAATTCATTTCACTAACTAAATCTTTATTCTTTATGAAAATTTTTACTTCATTGAGAATGGTGCTCTCTATGTTGCTCCTCCTCCCCCTTACTTTGGTGGCGCAGATAGAAGCTGGCAAGGTGTACATGTTCACAAACTTGCAGTACACTGACCGTTCGATGTCGGCTACAGCAGATGCTTTTGCCGCAACATCTATTACAGATGCGTCTGACTATAGTCAGATGTGGTATGTGTCTAAGGTAGGTGCTTCTACTTACCGTCTCCGCAACTTGGGTACAGGTCTTTACCTCCGCAGTTCTAAGCAAAAATCTGGCGCTTGGACACTTGTGAATGAGGATAAGGTTGATGGCAACTGCACCATGAAGTGCACAAAGGCTGGTTCGGGTTATACGCTCCGCGCAGCTTCTGACACAAACAGCCATGGCTTTATGCACAGCAACTCTTCGCATCGTATTGTATGTTGGGAAAGTCCTGCAGGTGCTTCTCAGTGGAAGTTGACTGAAATTGAGATTGACGAAGCTACTTTGGAGCAGAACTGGGAAAGCCTTAAGGATATGAATCCCACGGGCGAACAGGTTACTTCTTGGAATGCCGCACTTGCTGTGCTCTTCAAGGATAAGTTGTGCACACAGCTCGCTGACGCTTACGCAGGTTATACTTCTGAACAAATGAAGGAGGATGACAATTTCAAGGCCCTCAATCGTACACTCCAGAACATGGTGCTTAAGATGACGGTTGACGGAACTTGGGCGGAAGCTAACGCTGTTGAAGGCAAGCCCGCTTGGGATGCTGAATACGCAAAGCGTCTCCGTGTGCAGATGATCGAACCTTATTGTAACAAGGAAGCTGCTGCTCAGGGCTTGGGTATGCAGGCACACACAAACTTGAATAACCCTCTCGGTCTTTACGCTAACAATCGCCAGGTGCTCTACATCTTTGTTGAAGGTAAGGTAGAAACAGGTTCTACACTCTATTTCGCTTCTTGGCAGGGTCATGGTAAGCCCGGTAATGCGTATGATGAAGGTTACAAGCTCCAGGAAGGTTTGAACATCATCCCCGTTTATGGCGACGGTTTGACAGGTTGTTTCAACTATGTAGTTCAGTCGTTCAACAGTGCAGCAGGTTATGGTAACAAGTCTTGTGTTCGCAAGGTGACTGACTATGATAACATCAAGGTTCACATCGAAGGCGGTAACCTCAACGGTTTCTTCAACCTCGTAGGTGACGAACTTTGGGGCGAAGGTGACGATAACGCAGACTGGGATTACTACGCTGCTCGCGCATCTCACACAGACTTCACCATGCTCGGTAAGTACATGACCCTCCAATTCCCCCTCGAAGACAAGGATTGCGTTGACGAAGGCGGTGGCGTGAATAAGGGTTTGAAGACTTTATATACAGGCAAGAATGTTGCTAAGCAATCACTCCAGGAATGGGACAAGGTGATGCTTTGGGAACGTATGTTGATGGGTGTTGCCTCAAAGGCTGACGTTGATGCGGCTAACGCTATTTGGAAGTCACCTTACTCTGGAAAGGATGAAGTATTTGCTCACACTGGCACCCTTCAAGACGGTCTCGCTTGTAATTACGACGACTACTATAATGTACACGGTTTAGCGTTCGGCGTACCTACGGGTTACATGTACGGTTCTTGGGACCACTCTGGTTATAACTACAACACGATGGAGGCAGTTCTCGTGTCAATGATTACAGACGCAGGTTCTCACTGGGGTCCTGGTCACGAAATTGGTCACCAGCATCAGCAGCCCTTCACTTTGAATGGTTTGACTGAAGTAACCAATAACCTCTTCTCAAATGTTGTGGTTTGGTATTTCGGTAAGAGCACTTCACGTGTGAATGGTGATCAGGGTAACTTGGAAAATGTTGCTATGGCATTCAACACTCCTGGTGGTGACTTCTATACTAACAACATTTGGGCGTTGACTCACATGTACTATCGCTTGTTTATGTACTACCACCTCTTGGGTCATAACACAAGCTTCTACCCCCGTCTTTACGAACTCATGCGTCAGCAGCCCATGCAGAGAGGTTATGAGCAGAGTGGTAAGTATGGTATGCTCCACTTCTATAAGCAGGCTTGTATTGCGGCAGGTGAAGACCTCACTGAGTTCTTCCGCGCTCACGGTGTGCTCACTCCTATGATCGACCGTATGGTGGGTGACTACTCTAACTCAAACTACAACTCTCCCCAGAGCGACATCAACGCAGCAATCGCAGAAGTGAAGAAGATGGGCTTGAAGGAAAACCTCGCTCCCTTGTTCATCAACGACGGTACAGGTCAGAAGATGCTCGGTAGCACAGGTCAGGAACTCTCTCTCTTTGATGGTTTCACAACTTCGGAAGTTGGTAACTACGCTTACTTCTACGAACCCGCAGGTGAATATACTTACACCGTTTCTGAGGGTTATGTAACGTTGCAGGGTGAAGGTGGTATCGGTTACCTCGTACGCAATGCCGACGGTGAGATTATGGCGTTTGCGAATAAGAGAAAGATGCAGATCTCTGACGAAGTTTCGCTCATGTTGATGAAGGGCGAAGCAAAGGTTGAGGTTATCAATGGCGACAACACCTTTGTAGAAGCTGCAGGTAACATGGTTGCTGCACAGCGCGTGCTTCTCGGTTCACTCCTTGAAGAAGCAACTACAATGTTGAAGTACTTTGACGACACCAACAAGAAGGTTGGTTACTACCAAGAAGCATACAAGGGCAATCTTCCCGAACTCACAGAAATTGCACAGGCAGTATATGACGAATCTAAGGAAGAAGAATATGCTGTTGCATACGAAAACCTCTTCGCTGTGGTAGATGCTATCAAGACTAACCCCAACGCGATGGTAGGTATCATTAACGGTAGTGAATATCAGTTGACTACTTACAAGAAGAAGACAACTGCTATGGTGGCTACTACTGGTACGAAGATGGTAAAGGCAGAAAACATCAGCTCTGCTAAGACTGCTCAGCGCTGGATTTTTGAAGAAGCTGGTGGTGACAATCTTTATTACATCAAGAATAAGGCTACGAAGACTTACATCGACGAACTCGAATCTGGCAAGCAAGCTACAGTACAGGGCACTACTCCCACTGTTGCCTTTAAGGTAATCAACCTCGGCAATGGCGTACTCGCTGTACAGTGTCAGGAAGGTAAGAGCCAGTCGCTCAACCATAACAACGGCAATGTGCTCGGTTGGTCATACGAAGGTGATGAAAACTCTTGGTGGTACATCACTGCGAAGGTACTCAACGAAGAAGAACTCAACAAGATTGAACTCGCTACGCTCATCACTAAGACAAACAACTTGCTTGAAGAAATGGGCGAAGACGTAGTTCTTCCTGGTTCACTCCCCTTACAGGTTGACAACAAGTCAGATGCTTTCTACCTCTCTACGAATGCCGACCAAAACGTTGTTGGTACTGCAAACGATGGTGGCGGTATCGCAGCGCTTCTTGACGGCAACACTTCTTCTTACCTCCATACGCAATGGAACGGTACGGCAGTAAGTGGTGACCACTACGTTCAGGTTTACCTTGGTGAAGAAATGGAACTCCCCGAATTTACATTCACTTACGCTACACGTAAGGCAGGTTCAGCTTCTACTACATCACCTGCTCCTTCTAACATTAAGGTAACTGCAAGTAAGGACGGTAAGAACTTCAGCAAGGTTCTCGGTACATTTACAACCAGCGGTTCTAACCCCTTGCCCGCTTACTCTAAGCTCGGTCAGTATTGGACATCTAAGGTGCTCTCATTGCCCGCTGATTACCACTACCTCCGCTTCACAGTAACGGCTTCTTCAGGTCCTGCAAGCAACACTTACGGCGGTCACGCATTCTTCGCAATGTCTGAATTCTCTATCGACAACCCCTCAACAGTGGTTAACTCATTGACAGACGAATTTAAGAACTTGGACGAAGAAAAGTACGAATGGTTCAAGACTGCTTATAAGGAAGCTGCAAATCAGATGTTTGTAGCGATGACTGTTTCAAAGAATGAAAATTCTACAGCAGAAGAAATCGCTGCAGTGCTTGCTGAACTCCAGGCGAAGTATGACGCATTGCTCGCAGGTTATAACGATCCCACAGCAATCACTGGCGTTGCTATCAGCACCGTTAAGAAGCAGGGCATCTACGACCTCAGCGGTCGCCGCTTGAATCAAATCACTGCTCCCGGCCTTTACATCATCGACGGTCAGAAGCGTTTCGTGAAGTAAATCACTGCGACTTACATACACACTAAAGATAGTTTGGGACTGCCCTTTGGGGCGGTCCCAAATTTGTTTGGAGAGGAAACTGCAATGAGTTTGTGTAGGAAATAAAATCATACCGAGAAAAGAAAAACACCCCACCCCATCTGCTTCTGATTTCCTCTACTTCACCCCACCCCAATGTAACAATTTTTCGCACAACTCGCGTCCACACCGCCGTCCGCCCTAAAAATCGCGATTTGCATTTCGCTCAAAAATGTATTATCTTTGCACAGCAGAAAGGGAGGCATTATCCACACGGGTAATGCCTCTTTTGTATTTATCTGAGTATCAATAAAATACAAACCACTATTTTCGCCGAATACATGGGACTTTGTGAAAACTATTAGTAACCTTTTTCAAATTGTTAGTAAGATAATCGAAAAAAGGTTACTTGTAATTTTTTGCAGGTCTCAAGTGGGCGTTAATTTTTCTTAAATAAAGTTAAACTTTTTAGGTCTAAAGTCTAAGGACAAGGGTCTAAAGTCTTGAATTTTTAGGACTGAGATTTTCATTTTCTCAAGCAAAGCCCAACGCGCCTCAAAATATGCCAACCACGCCCCATTATCTCCACGTTTCTAACGATTTTGGGGCGCAAAAATGAGGTAACGCGCTGAAATTCAGTAGTGGGTTATTTTTTGACAAAGTTAAGCAAATAGAATTGACGGAACGACGCGCGCAGAAGGTTGGTGCGCAATAGATTTGCCTCCGCCGTCGGTTATTTTTTCAACGGGGCATACACGGAATGGGCGACTATTTTCTCACAAACCCCATTCTCGCTTTCAGCAACCCGATTTCGGGGCTCAGGAACTGCGCTGCGAGATGCATAAAACCTCGATTGTGATTTTGTGGTTCTCCGAAAAACGAGTATTTTTGCAAGTTAGATAACTATATACATTAAGCAACAAACTTTACACGTATGAAAAAGATGATGATAACAGCTGCCGTATGTTTCTTCTCGGCAGTTTCTTGCTTCGCTCAGAGCGCTGCTGACACCCTTGTGGTAGATACGATTCCCGTAGTGACCAGCGTAGAAGCGCCTGCCGCACCTGTAGCAAAATATGGTTACTTGAGTTACGCTCAGGTGTTGGAAAACATGGCGGAATATAAGGCTGCGCAACAGCAGTTGAAGGAGCTCCGCAACAAGTATGAGATGGAGGCGCAATACAATGAGGCAAGCTTCAAGCGCCAATTTGCTGAATACCTCCAGGGACAGAAAGACTTCCCCCAAAGCATCATGCTCAAGCGCCAGCGCGACCTTCAGGAAGCACTTGAAAAGAGCCTCGCCTTTCGCGAAGAGGCAGAGCGCCTCTTGAAGCAGGCTGAAGCCGAAGCGCTTGCACCCATCAAGGCACGCCTTGCCAATGCCATACGCACCGTAGGCGGCGCGTATAACCTTGATTACATCTACAACCTCGACACCAACGCTATGCCCTACGTAAATCCCGCCCTCATCATGGACGTAACCCAGTTGGTAGAGCAACAGTTGACGGGCGTAACACTCTAAATATTCTCGGAAATATAGATTCTCTATAACGCATAGATTATCCGCTCTCCCCTTCCATGCACCCCATAGGTATTTTTGATTCCGGTTATGGCGGACTGACCATTCTGCGCCAGATTCGCGAGCGATTGCCCGAGTATGACTATCTTTACTTGGGCGACAATGCGCGTGCGCCTTATGGTCCTCACTCCTTCGAGATTGTCTACCGCTACACGCTTCAGGCAGTCGAAGAACTCTTCCGTCGCGGGTGTGAATTGGTCATCCTTGCCTGCAACACGGCATCCGCAAAGGCCCTGCGCACTATTCAGCAAAATGACCTCCAGCGTTGGGGCAGCGAGAAGCGCGTGCTCGGGATTATTCATCCCACCGTCGAGGCCTTAGGCGACTTGACCGACACGGGGCATATCGGTATTCTCGCCACGCGAGGCACCATCCAGTCGCGCTCTTACGACATCGAAATTGCCAAACTCCACCCCGAGATGCAGGTTGTGGGCGAAGCGTGCCCCATGTGGGTGCCGCTCGTAGAGAATAACGAGCACGAGGGACCGGGTGCCGACTACTTCGTAGAGAAACACCTCCGCGCCATCCTCACTGCCGACCCCAAGATTGATACCCTCATCCTGGCGTGTACACATTACCCCCTGTTGCTCAAAAAACTGCACGAACACGCCCCCAAAGGCGTCCGCATTGTGCCACAAGGCAAATACGTGGCAGCAAGTCTTGACAACTACCTCCACCGTCACCCCGAAATGGCAGCGCGGTGCACAAAGGGCGGCACGTGTCGCTTTCTCACCACCGAGAGTGCCGAGAAATTCAGCGAAAATGCCACCCGCTTCCTTCACAGTCCCGTTCAGGGCGAACAAATCCTGTTGCAGTAATGAAACAAACCCGATACATCCTCCTGCTGATACTCACCATCATTTTTGTAGCGTGTGCCAATCCCGGCGCAGGCCCAGATGGTGGTCCCTTTGACGAACATCCGCCCTACATTGTGGAGATGAGTCCGAAATTGGGTCAACCGAATGCCCAGCAGATGAAGGTGCGCATCGTTTTCAACGAAAATATCAAGGTTGAAAACCCTACGGAGAAGGTCACCATCTCACCCCCGCAAATCAATGTGCCCAACATTAAGTATAGCGGTAAGAAGATCAGCGTGGAACTCCGCGATTCGCTCAAACCCAATACTACTTACACCATCGACTTCTCAGACGCTATCGAGGATAATAATGAGGGCAACCCCTTAGGTCAATTTACCTACTACTTCTCTACAGGCGAGCAGGTCGATACGCTTGAAGTTTCGGGCAACATCCTTGATGCTGCCACGCTCGAACCGGTCAAGGGGATGTTGGTCGGACTTTATTCCGACACCGTAGACTCGGCGTTTACCAGCAAGGGATTTGAGCGCTTGGGCAGAACAGACGCTGAGGGCCGCTTCTCTATCAAGGGCGTCGCGCCGGGAAACTACCGCCTCTATGCCTTGAACGACCAAGACAACAACTATTATTTTTCGCAGAAGGGCGAGAAGATTGCCTTCTACGACAAGGTGATTGTTCCCTCCTGCTACCCCGATGTGCGCAAGGATACACTTTGGCGCGACACCATTACTTACGACACCATTCTCGACGTACCTTTCACGCATTTCGTGCCCGACAATATCGTGCTGCTCGCCTTTCTTGAAGACGGACAGGCACGCCATTTCCTCAAGACCGAACGTAAGACCCCCGAAGTCTTTACCACATTCTTCACCGCCCCATCTACGCACGTCCCCACGATAAAGGGATTGAATTTTGATGCGACAGACGCGTTTGTAGAAAACCGCTCGAAGGGAAATGATACCATCCAGTATTGGTTGCGCGACACCTTGTTGATGGCGCAAGACACCCTGCGCTTCGTATATACCTATGAGGCGACCGATGATTCCACGGGCGCAAACGCACTGCTCAACGATACGCTCGAGGTAGTGCCCCGCAAGACCATGGCTGCCTTGCGCGAGGAGCAGCAAGAGGAATTTAAGAAATGGCAGAAGGAACAGGAGAAGCGCCGTAAGAAAGGCGAGGCGGTGCAAGAGAAAATGCCCACCAAGTTTCTTGCCATCGGCGGACGCAGAAGCAGCAAAATTTCTCCCGTTCAGAATCAGCCGCTCGAGTTTGAGGAACCCTTGCTCAGCCTCGACACTTCCGCCATTCACTTACTGCGTAAGACGTCTGACTCTACCACGGTCGAAGTGCCCTTCCGCCTTCTCGCCGACGCCTACGACATCCGCAAGTTTAAGATTATGGGCGAGTGGCGCCCGGGTCAGGAATACGAAGTGCATATTGACTCTGCCGCCGTCGTAGGTCTCTCAGGACTTCACACAAACAAGTTGAAATTCCGCTTCTCTATCGGTACGGCAGAAGACTATGGTTCGGTATTTTTCCTCCTCCCTGATGCCCCAAAAACTGCAATAGTTCAACTGCTCAAAGATGATAAGAAAGTGGTGTCGCAAGTGCCAGTCGTGGACCAGCGTGCCGACTTCTTTTACATCGAGGCGGGAGAATATTACGCCCGCATCTTTGACGACCGCAACGGCAACGGCAAGTGGGACACGGGAGAGTATGCTACGCTGCGCCAAGCCGAAGCTACGTATTACTTCCCCGAACCTTTCACGGTGCGTGCGAATTGGGATGCCGAAATAACCTGGAAACTCAACGTCACACCCTTGCTACAGCAAAAGCCGGAGCAACTCCGTAAGACGAAGACGCAGAATAAGGAAAAGCAAACGGCACGCCAACGCAACGCTGAGCGTGAGCGTAATCGCTAAGCGTATGCTGCGCAAGAAAACACCTCTACTAAACTACGGTGTGTCAGTTAAGGCAACTGTCTTTCCTGACACACCGCTTCATTCTCTATCATGAAACACAACTTCATCCTTCTCCTCACCGCCCTGTTGCTTTCGCTGAGCGCGGAAGCCCAATGCCCTGTGAAAAACACGGCGTTTCAGAGCGGCGAGCACTTGAGTTACGACCTCTACTTCAACTGGAAGTTTATCTGGTTTAAAGTAGGTTCGGCGGATATGGACATCAAGCAAACCAAGTACAAGGGTCAGGATGCCTATCGCGCTTACTTGATTACGCGTGGCTCAAAGACTGCCGACCGCTACTTCGTTTTGCGCGACACACTTACGACTTACACCACGCTGGACATTGTTCCGCTGTTCTATACCAAAAATGCGTTAGAGGGTAAGCGTTATACCCGTGAGAAAGTCATTTACTCTTACGGCGAAACGGGCACAAGCCTCGACCTGACCTATCAGAAGAACAGCGACCCCGTTCGCCGCCAAACGGTAACCGTAAACGATTGCCCCTATGATATGATTAGCATGATGCTCAAGGCGCGCTCGTTTGACGGAAGTCAGTTTAAAGTGGGCGACCGCATCAAGTTTATGATGGCAGAGGGGAAACACTGCGAGGAGCAGTACATCGTGTATCGCGGACGTGAGAAGTTTACCAACGAATATACGGATGAAACCTTTGACTGCCTCGTATTCTCATTCGTAGAGAAGGACGGGCGCAAGGAAAAAGACGTGGTGACCTTCTTCGTAACCAACGACAAAAACCACCTTCCCGTTCGCCTCGACCTACACCTGAAATTCGGCTCGGCAAAGGCATTTTTGAAGTCGGCAAAGGGAGTTCGCAACAAATAAGTCAGTTTTGACGCATTACCTTACCGCCTAAAATCCGCCCGCTCCACTACTCACTACTAACTCCTCACTACTAACTTTCTCCATGCTCATTATCATCGACGACAAAATCCCCTTCATTCGCGGCGAGGCCGAGAAGTTGGGCAACGTGCGCTACCTCCCTGGAGCGAAGATTACTCCTGAGGACGTGCGCGAGGCAGATGTGCTCATCACCCGCACCCGCACGCTCTGTAACAAGGCGCTGCTGGAGGGTTCGCAGGTGAAGTTTATCGCCACAGCCACGATTGGTTACGACCACCTCGACGTAGATTACCTGCGCGAGGCAGGTATTGCGTGGACCAACTGCCCGGGTTGTAACGCAACCAGTGTGGCGCAATACGTAGAGACCTCCCTGCTGCTCTTGGAGCGCGAGGGGAAGGTGAACTTGCGGGATTGCACGGTGGGCGTTATTGGTGTGGGCAACGTAGGCCGACGCGTTGTGGAGCGACTGGAACAGATGGGCTGCCGCGTCTTGCTTAACGACCCCCCGCGTGCTGAGCGTGAAGCGGACTTCCGTCGCCATGCCGCCTCGCTCCGAGATTTGCAGGAGCAGTGTGACGTGATTACCATCCATACCCCGCTTGTGACCGACGGCAAGCACCCTACACACCACCTTATCAACGCCGCTTTCCTTCATGACTTAAAGCGTCGCCCCGTGCTTATCAATGCGGGTCGCGGAGAGGTAGTTGATGGCGCAGCATTGAGCGAAGCGCTTGACAACGAGCGTGTGAGCGCCGCCGTAATCGACACTTGGGAAAACGAACCCAGTATTGACCGCAACTTGCTCCAAAAGGTTTTCCTCGGCACCCCTCACATTGCGGGGTATTCGGCAGACGGCAAGGCCAACGGTACGCGCATGGCGCTCGAGGCCGTAGCGCATTATTTTAATAAGGAAGTTCAGTTTGAGGTAAACGCACCTGCGCTGCCCACTGACTATGCTTATTATCCCGAAATGGCGGTGGCGACCGACTCGCCCTTGCGTTTTTACAATCCCCTGCGCGATAGCGAAGCCCTCAAGGCGGCGCCAGAAAACTTTGAGAAACTGCGCGGCGATTACCCCTTACGAAGGGAACCTTGAGGGGGAGAAAATCGGCGGTTTGTAACTACTTGAAAAATTCAGGTTTACAACGGCAAAAATTATAGCAATAATATATTTGTTGTCCACGATAAAATATTATAGTTATGTGCTCCACCAATTTATTTATTTTTTTTAGCCACTAATGAACACAAATTTTCACTAAATTCCATTCGGATTGTATTTGTCCCGCATGGCATTAGTGCCCATTGGTGCAATTGACTTGCGCGACCTTCGGTTCGTGGCTGAAAAAAAATAATCGTTAGTGGTTTCCCAAAATATTGTTTGTGGACAACTTCTATATTACTGCCAAAATTATTAGTAACATATTTCAAATTAGGTTACTAATAATTTAAATTACATTACTAATAATTTTTACGAGAATAGGTTTAATTTTTCTGACCTCTATTTTCGGGGTTTGAAAGAGAGGGCATTTCCCTCGCTTCCCCCCAGAAAAATCTCGTCTAACTCTACTTATACACACGATCCGATGGCGAAAGAAGAATTGACCCCGATGATGAAGCAGTTTTACGACCTCAAGGCGAAACATCCTGATGCCGTATTGCTGTTTCGTTGCGGCGACTTCTACGAAACCTACTGTGACGATGCCGTGATTGCCGCTCAGGTGCTCGGCATTACCTTGACGCGCAGAAATAACGGCAAGAGCGTTACGGCGGCGCAGACCGAGATGGCGGGTTTTCCCCACCATGCGCTTGACACGTACTTGCCCCGATTAGTGCGTGCGGGCTACCGCGTGGCGATTTGCGACCAGTTGGAAGACCCTAAGTTTGCGAAAAAACTGGTGAAGCGCGGCATTACCGAACTCGTTACGCCGGGGGTGGCAATTGCCGACAACGTATTGACAAGTCGCGAAAACAACTTCTTGGCTGCCGTGCATTTCGGAAAAACTGCCGTCGGACTCTCCCTGCTCGACATCTCGACGGGTGAATTTCTGCTTACCGAGGGTTCGCCTGAGAGCATCGACAAATTGCTCGGCGGTTTTGCGCCCAAGGAAGTGCTTGTGGAGCGCGGACGCAAGGAGCGCTTCGTGGGACTCTATGGGGCGAAGTATTTTATCTTCGAACTCGACGACTGGGCATTCAATGACACCACGGGACGTGAGAAACTCTTGAAGCATTTTGACGTAAAGAATCTCAAGGGTTTCGGCGTCGAACACCTGCAAGCGGCAACCGTGGCGGCAGGTGCCGTTCTCATCTACTTGGAACAGACGCAGCACACACAAGTCAGTCACATCACACGCCTGCAACCCATTGAGGAAGACCGCTATGTGCGTCTCGACAAATTTACTACGCGCAACCTCGAACTTGTCCGCCCCATGGCAGAAGGCGGAACGTCTTTGCTTCACGTAATTGACCACACGCTCACACCGATGGGGGCGCGCTTGCTCAACCGTTGGGTGTTGTTTCCCCTGCGTTCGGTGCGCGAAATTGAGGAACGCCAAAACGGTGTAGAATGTTTCTTCCGCCACCCCGACTTCCGCGACCTTTGCCAACACGAACTGGAACGCATTGGCGACCTTGAGCGCATCGTGTCGAAAGTTGCCGTGGGGCGCGTCAATCCCCGCGAAATGCAGCAGTTGCGCGTGGCGCTCGACAGTGTAGCGCGGATTAAAGAGGCGTGTGCTGAGACTACTGACGAGCATATTCGCGGACTCGGACTCCGCCTTGACTGTTGCGAAGAGTTGCGCGGTCGTATTCTTCACGATCTCCGCCTTGACCCGCCCGCACTTGTGGCAAAGGGGGGCGTGATTGGGACGGGAGTAAACGAGGAACTGGATGAACTCCGCGCCATTTCGACTTCGGGCAAAGATTACCTCCTGCAGATGCAACAGCGTGAGAGTCAGAAGACGGGAATCCCCAGTTTGAAGATTGGATTCAACAATGTCTTCGGCTACTATATCGAGGTGCGCAACACGCATAAGGACAACGTGCCCGCAGAGTGGATTCGCAAGCAAACACTTGCCCAGGCCGAGCGCTATATTACTCAGGAATTGAAGGAGTATGAGGAAAAGATTCTCGGCGCTGAAGACCGCATCCTCGCGCTTGAGACCCGCCTTTACAACGAACTCGCTCAGTATGCCCTTGGTTTCATTGCGCTGCTCCAGCGTAACGCCCGTGCGCTCTCAACGCTCGACTGCCTCCATTCGCTAGCCCAAGTGGCGGCGCTACATCACTATGTGCGCCCCGTAGTTGACGAATCGCTCTCACTGGATATTGTGCAGGGTCGTCACCCCGTAATTGAAACGCTCATGCCTGTGGGTGAGGAATACATTGCTAACGATGTGCACCTCGACACTACCGAGCAACAGGTAATTATTATCACCGGGCCCAACATGGCAGGTAAGTCGGCGCTCCTGCGTCAGACGGCGCTCATCACGCTCCTCGCACAAATCGGTTCGTTTGTACCAGCCGAACGCGCACGTATCGGGGTGGTCGATAAAATCTTCACCCGCGTGGGAGCAAGTGACAATATTTCCGTCGGCGAAAGTACCTTTATGGTAGAGATGAGCGAGGCGGCAAATATTATGAACAATATTACGGAACGCTCTCTCGTTTTGTTTGACGAACTTGGGCGCGGCACAAGCACGTATGACGGTATCTCCATCGCATGGTCAATCGTGGAATACCTGCATGAGAATCCCACCGCCCCCGCCCGCACCCTCTTTGCCACACATTACCACGAACTCAACGAGATGGAGGAACTCTACCCCCGCGTCAAGAACTTCAACGTGTCGGTTAAGGAGTCGGGCAACAAAGTTATCTTCTTGCGCAAACTCATGCGCGGCGGATCGGAACATTCCTTTGGTATCCACGTGGCGAGAATGGCGGGAATGCCGCGCGCAATAGTTGACCGCTCGGAAGTGGTACTCAAACAATTAGAGCGCACACATGCCAACGGCAGCACAGCAGAGGCGGTGCAACAAATGGTAAACACCATCGAGTCGGGAAGTACCCAACTTTCATTCTTCCAACTGGACGACCCCGTTTTGATGCAGATTCGCGACGAACTCCTACAGGTAGACATCAACAACCTTACCCCCATGGAGGCGCTCAATAAGTTAGACACGCTGAAGCGTATTGTGACGGGAAGGTAAACTTAAGTTTAGGTCAGAAGGTTATAAGGTCGCTTCGCTTAAAGGTTATAAGGACTATGCAGAACGCACGGAATCTTGCAAACTTAAGACCTCCTCTTATAACCTATAACCTCCCACCTTATTAAGGTTATAAGGTCGCTTCGCTTAAGGGGTATAAGGACTATGCAGTGCGGATGCCCCTCAAAACCTCCCAACCTCACACCTCAAACCTTACTATGGCTAAAGAAAAAACCGTATACGTCTGCGACCACTGCGGACAGGAATCCCCGAAATGGCAGGGGAAATGCCCCGCCTGCGGACAGTGGAACACCTTTAAGGAACTCCGCATCCACAACACGTCATCTCGCCAAGCCGAGGTGCAGGCGCGCCATGCCTTAACGGGACTTGATGGTCAGCGCACCCAACCTATTGCGTTGCGCAACGTCTCGGCGGAGGAAGAACCCCGCATTGACACCCACGACGCTGAGTTGAACCGCGTTTTGGGTGGCGGACTCGTGCCCGGGTCGCTCGTTCTTTTGGGCGGAGAACCCGGTATTGGGAAATCTACCCTCTTGCTACAAACCGTGCTCGCCATGAAGGAGCGCCGCGTGCTCTATGTAAGCGGAGAAGAAAGCGAACGCCAAATCAAACTCCGCGCCGACCGCATCACGCAAGAGCCTTCCGACTGCCTCCTCGTGTGTGAAACCAACCTCGAAGCCATCTTCACACACATCAAGAACACGCAGCCGGGCCTCGTAATCATTGACTCGATACAGACTATCGCTACCGAGACCGTAGAGTCGTCACCCGGTAGCGTTACGCAGATTCGCGAGTGTGCCGCCGCCATTTTGAAGTACGCCAAGGAGAGCAACGTGCCCGTCATTCTCATTGGCCACATCACCAAGGAGGGAAGCATTGCCGGACCTAAGGTGTTGGAACACATTGTCGACACAGTCCTGCAATTTGAAGGCGACCGCCACTACTTCTACCGCATCCTGCGCAGCATCAAAAACCGTTTCGGTTCCACCTCCGAGATTGGCATCTACGAGATGAACTCCGACGGACTCCGCCCCGTAGACAATCCTTCAGGCCTGCTCCTTTCGCAGAGCGGAGAAGAACTTTCGGGCATCGCCATCTCGGCAGCCATCGAAGGCGTGCGCCCCTTCCTCATCGAGACACAAGCGTTGGTTTCAACCGCAGCTTACGGCACGCCTCAGCGCTCCGCCACAGGTTTCGACCTGCGCCGCCTCAACATGCTTCTTGCCGTGTTGGAGAAGCGTGTGGGTTTCAAACTCGTGCAGAAGGACGTCTTCCTCAACATTGCCGGGGGCATCCGCGTGAGCGACCCCGCCATCGACCTCTCCGTCATTGCCGCCGTACTTTCCAGCAATGTTGACACCGCCATCGACCGTAGCGTAAGCATGGCGGGAGAAGTAGGACTGAGCGGAGAAATACGCCCTGTCAACCGCATCGCCCAGCGCATTGCTGAAGCAGAAAAGTTAGGTTTCCGCCGCTTCCTCCTGCCCGAGGCAAACATGAAGGCAATCGACCCCAAGCAATACCAAATAGAACTTGTCCCCGTAGCACGCGTGGAGCACGCACTGCGCCAACTCTTTGGGTAAGACTTACAAACACAGCGTACAGACTCATGCGCATCCAAAATAATCCTGCATGAATGTTTCATCTCTAATCAATACAAGCCTCACCGACTTATTGGCAACTACACAGGATTTATGGAATGTCGTGTAGAAAATGACCTACTGCTCATTTGGGGAAATCCCGAGCAAGAGGGTATAAAATTAGTACGCTTGGGAAGTCATTCCGATTTATTCAAATAAAGTTGCGAGCAAACTCGCAACTTTATTTTTTGTTATTGCTGTCCGGTAAACACCTCTAACTCTATGAATATAAAGATGTTTGAATGGTATAAGCCCCACAGTTTGCATGATTCCCCTGAAAGGGGATAAAACCATTAGCCCAGGGCAACGCCCTGGGTGTTGTTGCAGTCGAGA
>JAZQVD010000049.1:0-19877 GCA_045631665.1 Alloprevotella sp. | reverse complement strand
CCGTAGGAGGACCCACAGCACCTGGATTTGCTACAAATTACTTTAAGTTATCCGGTTGTTGTGGGTCCTCCTACGGGGACCGATAGAGAAACTCGACTGTTATCTCTAATCCGCAGGTTCACTGCGTTCACCCGCGGTTATGCAAGTGTGCCCTCCTACGGGGGCAATGCATGCATAAATTCTATATGGGTCAACTACTATATTATTGCTTTTATTTTTTTGAGGCGAAAAATTGCGACAAAGTATAACTTGATTTTCAAGGGGGTAGAGAAGGGAGAAATTATTAGTAACCTTTTTTAAATTACATTACTAATAATTTTAATTAGGTTACTAATAGTTTTTACGAAAACAGGTTTCGTTTTTCGGGGTGGTTGAGTTGGGGTGTTTAGAACTGTATAAAATCGCATAAGTATTTGATGTTTGTGTCTCCAAAACCGAATGGACTCCCCTGAAGGGGGATAAATCCATCAGACCAGGGCAACGCCATGGGGTAGAAGGCGAAAGAAATTGCGCCCCAAAGGGGCAAAAGCAGGTGTAACATATTGGGTGTTACCACACCCGCAGGTATGGTCATATCATCCCCTTATATTTTACCCACCGCAACCGTTCCCAACCACCACTTCCGCAAAAAAATAAAATAATTTTTACCCCGCTCCATCCCCAGTATTTACAGGGGGAGTAGCGGGGTTGGTGATTTTTGAAATCGTGAGAAACGTGGAGGCGCTGTTTGGGGCGGTCGTAACTTTGCATTGTCAAACGACGGAAGGATGCTCTTCAAGGAGACGGGACGGTCTTCTACTGCGCAGTTGGAGGGATGCTGACGTGGGCGACACATTATAATTATTCACTCTTAATACCATTAAAAACTATGTTGAAGTACACATTGATTTCTCGCAAGAACCCCATCACTAAGGAGTATTTGTATCACGCCACATTATTGCCCGTGACGCCCGTTCGCCTCTCGGAATTGGCACAGGAAGTGAGCGATGCCTGCACCCTTACGACCCACGACATCAAGGCCGTAATCTCTGCACTCGAGGAGCGCATTTATAAGGCGCTTCGCAACGGTCAGAGCGTAAGATTGGGCGACCTCGGTTCGTTCCACCCCACACTCTCGTCATCAGGCACGGCTACGGAGGAAGAGTTTTCGGAAGAGAACCTGCGCGGCGTAAAGGTGCGCTTCGTATGCTCCTCAAAGATGCGCTACGAAATGGGGTTGAACAATCCTCACGTGACACTCCAGCGACAGGAGCAGTAAGGTAGGGCGGTAGGCGCCGTCTGTGGGAGTTTTACACTCTGTAGAGCGTCTGCGCTTCTCTTAAAACCTATTGAAAATCTTAGTGTTAAATCAGTTTTTTACATTTACAAACCTTAAAAATTTACTACCACATTATGGAAACACAAATTGAAAATTCGAAGAACATTTGGGAAACCATCATCCGTCTCATCGTGACGATTCTCTCAGCCATTTCAGGCGCTTTTTTCGGAGCGTCGATAGGATAAACTGAGTGTGAAAGGGGTGCGAGCGGGGGAAAACTTAAAATCCCCCTGTTCGCACCCCGCTTTTACCTTTTGGGCGCCCTAAAATCAAAGGTTTTGCTTGGTTAATTGCCCCCGATTGTTTAATTTTGCTAATCTTGTATAACTACAGACAATAAACAGGCACCCGCGTGCGTTATATAAATGAGGGAGTGTGCCCTTGTCGCTCTTGTCGCTCGTGCCGTCGCTCCCTTCTTGCTGATGATGAAAACAAAGCTAACCCTTCTCTCTGCCCTCATGCTCCTCGCGCTTGCGGTGCGTGCCAGTGGCGGTATCTATAATGACTCCTTGCGCTACGGCGTGGAGGTTTCTGCTACGGCAGCCACTAAGGGCGACGCCCCGCTGTGGTTGGTGAGCAATAAGTATGGACTCTCTTCGTTGCAAGACGCGTCGGGGTACGTGCGCCTGGGCATTGCGCAACCCGCCTTTGCCTTCAGTGCGTCAAAGGATTGGAAGTTGGGCTACGGCATCGACCTCGTGGTGCCCGTAAATCACGCTACGGAGAATGTTGCAATGGGTAAGCAGCGCACGAACTTCATCGTGCAGCAATGTTATGCCGACTTGGATTACAAATGGTTGCGCCTCTCCGTCGGAGCAAAGGAGCGCCCCATGGAGTTGAAGCATCAAAGGCTCAGTAGCGGTAGTCAGACCTTTGGTATTAACGCCCGCCCCGTGCCCGCAGTGCGTTTAGAAATTCCTGAATACGTGAGCCTCACGGGAAAAGAGAATCCCTGGCTCGCCATTAAGGGGCACTTCAGTTATGGAATGTTGACCGATGGCGCTTGGCAGGAGGCATATGTGCCTTCGAGCGGACGCCGCGCAGATAAAGCCTTGCTGCACACAAAGGCTGGGTATATGCGCCTCGGAAATCCTGACCGCTTCCCCCTCGTTCTTGAGGGCGGTCTGGAAATGGCGACACAGTTTGGCGGAACCATCTACAACCCCACGGGAAGAGCGGGATGGCACGGCGATAAGTTAGAGATGGGTCAGGGGCCGAAAGACTTTGTAGATGCCATCTTCGGACTCGGTAGCGATGCTACAGACGGTGCCTTCTTGAATGCCGCAGGTAATACGCTCGGCAGTTGGGTATTCTCACTGACCTACCAAGCAAAAGATTGGAGCGTGCGTGCTTATTACGACCACTTCTTTGAAGACCATTCTATGATGTTCTTCCAATACGGTTGGTTGGACGGTTTGGTGGGCGTGGAGTGCAAACTTCCCAAGAATAAGTTTGTCAGCACCGTGGTTTATGAATATGTGAAGACCGACTACCAAGCAGGTCCCGTATATCACGACCATACGCCGCAGATACCCGACCAAGTGAGCGGCCGCGATAATTATTACAACCACAATCTGTATGCCGGTTGGCAACATTGGGGGCTGGCTATGGGTAATCCCCTTTTCACCTCTCCGCTTTATGCAAAGACGGGTGACTTAACCTTCCCAAGCAACCGCTTCGTGGCACACCACATCGGCCTTGAGGGAACTCCCGCTGAGGGGTTAAACTACCGCCTGCTTTTGAGTTATGCTACGCACCTCGGTACGTACTTTGACCCTTATTTAAACCGCAAATATATGACGAGCGGTTTGGCTGAAGTGGGTTATAACTTCAATCATTTCAAGAAGTTGAGCAATAAGGGTTGGCAAGCAACGGCGGCAGTAGCTTTTGACCGTGGTGAGCAGGTGGGAGACAATCTTGGTTTTACGATTTCGATTAAGAAAACGGGATTGTTGTTGAAGTAATACGTTTGGATTTGCTATGAAACAAATTATAGGTCTTATAATGCTTCTGATGGTAGGAGCATACTCTTGTGATAAACTTCCCAAGAATGATGAGTTAGACGGTATGTGGCATTTGCAACAGGTGACCACGCTTAATACACCTGCTGAGGTGGAAGAAGATGTTGCGCAACAGCAGATTTACTGGAAGGTGCAGTTGGATTTGTTGCAGATCAATTCCGTAAAGCGTGTGATGTATCGCGATGAGGTAACTGGCGCACATACATACAATGCTTATTGTCGGTTTGAACATACGGGAACTACATTGAATGTGAATAAAATATATTTAAGTTTTGATGTAAAAGATAGTTTGCTGCTTGATCCCAATACTCGAGTGATGGAACCTTACGGCATTATGGGATGTGCAGATGAATTTTATGTAGAACATCTTGGTCAGAAGAACATGATACTTGTGTCGGATGACAAGCGCTTGGTGTTCCGAAAGTTTTAGCGTTAACTATAAATTCTATTGTAAACATGAAATACAGAATCATACTTCTCACAGCGCTACTCTTCTCCTGCATTTTTGCCGGGGCGCAGTCGGTGATGACCGACGACCAAGTGCTTAAGTACGTGGTTGCAGAAACTCAGAAGGGAACTTCTCAGCAGCAGATGGCTGCAGAATTGATAAAGAAGGGTGTAACCACTACGCAGCTCCAGCGCGTGCGCCAGAAGGCAGAAAAGTTGCGTAAGGAAGCTGAAAGTGGTAGTAAAAAGAAGGTGAAGAAGGGTGCTGCGACGGAAGAAGACGAACTTTTCATGGATGCAGCGCAGTCGCGTGCAGAAGAATTGGGCTTGAATCAAGATGAAGAAGTCATAGATGGTGGCAGTCAGGATATTTTGGGGATGACAGAAGAAGAACAGCGCCAAGTATTTGGTCGCAATATCTTTAGCTCCAAGAAATTAACCTTTCAGGCTCCTGCCAACCTCACTACGCCTTCTAACTATGTCTTGGGTGCTGGCGATCAGGTAATGGTAAATGTGTGGGGAGCGAGTCAGCAGAGCATCGAAGCGCCCATTACTTCTGACGGTTACGTGGTGGTAGACGGAATTGGTCCTATTAAGCTGGCTGGACTTACGGTAGAGCGTGCCAAGCAAGTGTTGAAGAATAAATTAGGGGCGTATTACAGTGGATGTAGTGTGGATCTCTCGTTGATGGAAGCCCGTAATGTGCAAGTACAAGTAATGGGTGAAGTAGAAGTCCCCGGTTCTTATACATTAAGTGCGTTGTCAAGTGCCTTCAATGCCTTGTATATGGCAGGGGGTATCAGTAAGATTGGTTCGTTGCGCGACATTCAGATTTTCCGAGGCGGAAAACTTACCAGTACCTTAGACGTATATGACTACATCCTTAATGGTAATGGGTCTGAAAGTGTAGGTCTTCAGGATAACGACATCATCATCGTAGGTGCCTATAATAATTTGGTGCAAATCAAGGGAAGCGTGAAGCGTCCGATGTGGTATGAAATGAAAAAGGGCGAGACAGTTGCAGACTTGTTGCGTTATGCCGGAAACTTCTCGGGGAATGCCTTCACGAAGAGCGTACGCATTACGCGCAAGGCCGGAGTGGAGTATAGCGTGCATACCATTAACGAAAATCGAATGCCGATTTTCCAGTTGGCAGATGAAGACCAAGTACAGGTTGACAGTATCCGTGCGCGCTTTATGAATCGCGTAGAAGTGCGTGGTGCTGTAAAATATCCCGGTCAGTTTGAGTTGGGCACAGAAATCCAAACGGTGCGCCAATTGCTCCTTGCTGCTGAAGGTTTAAGCGAGGACGCTTACGATGGTGTTGCAATTATGCACCGCGAAAACCCAGACTTGACCATCCGTATGATAAATGTGGACGTTCAAGGTATACTTAATGGTACCGCAACAGATGTCGCGCTCAAGAACAACGACGTCCTTTTCATCCCCAGCAAATCTGATATGCTCGGTGAGCGTATTATTGATGTGAAAGGCGAAGTGGTGTATCCAGGGATTTATCCTTATGCCGACAATACCAGTATTCAAGACATCATTCTCCAAACTGGTGGTTTGACTGAGGCGGGGTCGTTGGCGCGTGTGGATGTCTTCCGTCGCATTCGTGATAATGCTTCTGAACAAGGGGGAGTAAATCGCTCGGAAACATTTACTTTTTCCATGAATGAGGACTATTCGATTCGCCAAGACACGACTTTCTTCCTCCAACCCTTTGATATTGTTGTCGTACGCAAGAGTCCTGCTTACGAAGAGCAGCGTAATGTGTTCGTGCAGGGAGAAGTAAATTTTGCAGGTCAATATACCATTAGCAATAAGAATTATCGTCTTTCTGATTTGGTGAAAGCGTGTGGCGGATTTACCGACCTTGCTTATATTCAAGGTGCACGCTTGACGCGCTTAATGACTAAGGAAGAAATGGAGCAGCGTGACTACGCCAACCTTAAGGCACAGATTCAACTCTATGAAGACGGTCTGAAAGAAGGTAAGGACCTTAACATGCAGATTGCCGACTCGCTCCTTTCGCTCAAGATGAAGACGAGCAATACCTTCCCCGTGGCGATAAACTTGCAGCGTGCGATGGAAGAACCAGGTTCTGACCACGACCTGCTTCTGAGAGAGGGCGACATTCTTGAGGTGCCCGAGCATAGCAATATCGTTAAGATTAGCGGCGAAGTAATGTATCCCGTAAGTATGAGCTATGAAGAGGGAAAGAGTCTGAAGTATTACATCAAGCACGCCGGTGGTTATAGTAGCAATGCCGCAAGTTCACGCGTATATGGTATTCAGGCCAATGGTAGTGTCGTGAAGTTGAAGGGTAGTTCTAAGAAGGACATTCAACCCGGTATTGAAATTGTCGTACCTCAGAAACAAAATCGCCGAAAGATGTCTACGTCAGAAATCATTGGTATTGGTTCGGGTGTTGCTGCCCTTGCAGGTGTGATAGTGTCGCTCTTAAATGCGACTAAGTAAATAGTTAAGTAATGGAAATGAAACAACATAAAATAGACTTGGCGCGCTGTTGGGAGATTCTCAAACTGCGTAAAAAGGTATTCTTCATAACGCTTCCGATAGTATTCATATTGTCGTGTATTTGGATTTTACCCCAACCGAGATACTATCGAAGCAGTGTTGCTCTTGCTCCAGAATATGCAAGTGAATCTTCAGGAGGACTTTCCAGCATCGCCTCTTCTTTTGGATTTAATATAGGTGCGATGGGTGGTGGATCTGATGCCATTTATCCCACCCTTTATCCTGAGTTATTCCAATCTCCTGAATTTATCGTTAGTCTATATGACATTCATATTAAAACGGAAGATGAGTCAATAGATACAGATTATTACACCTATATTAAGAAGCATCAAAAGCGTAACCCAATAACAGCTCCTTTTCGTGATGCCAAAAGATGGGTGACTTCATTATTCAAGGATAAAAAGAATAGTAGTGCACAATCGGCAGCTGGAGTAAATCCATTCCAAATGTCAGAGCGGGATTATTATTTGATGGAACTTGTGCAGCAGAAGATACTTTGTACGGTAGACAAAAAGACAGAAGTTATTACCATTACGGTGACAGATCAAGATCCGCTGGTTGCAGCAATGATGACTGACTCGGTGTGTGCTCGTTTGCAGGAGTTTATTGTAATGTATCGCACAAGTAAGGCTCGTATGGATGCGCAATACTATCAGGTATTGGTTGATTCCGCACTTAATGAGTATAATAGAGCAACCTTGTCCTACAGTAACTTTTGTGACAGTCATAACAATGTAATTCGTCAGTCGGTAATTTCTAAGCGTGAGAGTCTTGAAACAGAGCGTGCGCTAAAACTTAATGCTTACACAGCGCTTTCTACTCAATTAGAGACAATGAAGGCTAAGATTCAGGAAAATACCCCAGCGTTTACCGTACTTAAGAGTGCGACCGTTGCACCAAAACCTGCAGGTCCCAAGCGTATGCTTTTCGTTATTGGTATGTGTGTGCTGGCAACAATTTGCATAACCTTTTGGTTGGTAAGAAAAGAAATTTTGGGCTTCGGTAAGTCGTAGAATGCTTTTATATAACTTTTTTCTGAAAACTATTTGAGACTTAATTTAAGCAAATTCTCAAATAAATTGAATCAAGTAAGGTAGAGTTTTATACATCTCTCATTGTTGCTTCTGCTGGTAGGAAATAGCTATGATTATTAGACTTAAAGAATTACGGGTGATACCAGCGCTTATGGCGCTGGTTTTTGCCATGTATAATTCGCTGGATTTCAATTCGCTGGAAATGCAGATGGCTTCCTACCTTTCGTTGGGGATGATGTTGCTAACAACTTGCGCCACGGTGCTCTTGGTTGTTCATAATCGAGGCATCTCACGTTATGCATTTAGTCTGTTGGCATTGTTACTTTGGATTGCAGTAGTGACTATGTTGAATGGAAACAACTTGAAGGATTGGGGGTATAGTTGTATCAGTATTGCAGCGTTGCTCTTTCTCTTTGATTATTATCGTGAGGATGTTAGTCCTATTCTAATAGGGGCGCTTATAGGTTTCTCGCTGTCCATTTATGCGGCCTTGTGGCAACTTATAACAAATCCTTATTTGTGGGTTCAAGTGAATGATGACGCTAACGTAGTGTCGGGTTTTCTATTGGGTGGAAATTACAATCAGATGGGGACACGTTTACTTTGTGGCGTAGTGCTGAATATATTGTGTTTAAGGTATAGCAGGTGGTTTTGGGTACCGCTAATACCGTTGATTATGACGTGTATAGCACTTCTACTGATGGTACAGTCAATGACGTCGTTGGTGAGTTTATTACTCTTACTTATCTTCTGTTGCTTGCCAGGCATTAAGTTTCCTAGACTTTGCATTACGGGATTGATTTGTGCTGTCGTGTTGTTTCAGGTGTTGGTGTGCTTCAATGGGAAGGGTATTGAAAGTAATGAAACTGCTACATGGTTTATTGTTGAAGTGTTGGGTAAGGACATCACCTTTACGAACCGTACAGAATTGTGGGATTCTGCGTTACGTCTGTTTTCTGCTTCACCGTTGATTGGTTATGGATTCCCTACGTCAGATTGGTATTATTCCAACTTGGCATCAACAGCAGTGGGTCCCCATAACTTGATTTTGGGATTTATGATTTATGGTGGGATTCCTGCGGTCGGGATGTTTGTGAGTATTGTTGCGTACACAGTAATTACTCTTCAAAAAAATAAAGATAGGTATGCAACGGCGCTTTATGCTATGGTGGGTATCTTGCTGCTGATGTCTCTTATGGAGGTTTATTCGATAACGCTGATTTCATTCGTCATCGTTCTTACCTATTATTATGGTCAAAGTTATAGCACTCTCTTAAAACCAGATGAACAACAAAACGAGGGTCATAGTTAATACGCTGGCACAGAACGTACGTAGCATTATCAACATCGTTCTCTCGCTTTACTCAACACGTATCGTCATGGATGCGTTGGGGCAGTCGGATTATGGTATTTATATGTTGGTGGCAGGAGTGGTTTCGTTTCTCGGTTTCTTCACCAACAGTCTTACGCTCACGACGCAACGACACATTTCCTACAGTCACGGTGCGGGTCGAGTGGATGATGCACGTGCGTATTTTGCGAATAGTTATTTGCTCTTACTTGTCGTAGGTTTAACGTTGGCTGGGTTGCTTGCTTTGCTGACGACATGGGTTTTTGAGAGCGGGATGCTAAAGGTTGATGCGAGTCGTTTGACGGAGGCAAAGGTGGTATATTTGTTGGTAATCGGTTCCGTAGTGATGACGTTGATGACAGCGCCTTTCCGTGCGCTACTGATTGCCTATGAGAACATTGTTTACATCTCCATCATAGAGGTGCTTGACGGAGTCTTGAAACTGTCGGCAGTGTTTCTGCTTTACTACCTTAGTGATTATCGTCTCACGGTTTATGCTGCTATTATTTTGGGGGTCATGGCTTTCAACTTATTGGCCTTCATGACGTATTGTCAACGGAAATACCCTGAGAGTTGTATTTTGCCCTCGCCACGGCAATGGGATAGAACCATTCAGAAGAAGATTGTGGGATTCGCTACGTGGAGTCTTTACGGAATGGGGTGCGTGTTGGTGCGTGCTCAAGGGGTGGCGGTGCTTATCAACCATCTGTTCAAGGGGACATTGCTTAACTCTTCCTATGGCATTGCTACACAGGTTCAAGGTTCGGTAACGTTTTTTGCTTCAGCTATTCACAATTCCTTAAAACCCCAGGTCATTAAGGCTGAGGGAGCAGGGGAACATCAGTGTGCTATACGGTTGGCAGAAACGGCTTGTAAGTATAGTTTCCTGATTTTGCTGTTGGTTGTAGCGCCTATATTGGCAGAGTTACCCGCAGTGCTCGATGTGTGGTTGAAGGATGTGCCTCCTTATTGTGGAGTTTTCTGTGGTGTTATTTTGCTCTCAGCGCTTACGGATCAGTTGGTTTTAGGTTTAACGCTTGTTGTGGAAGCTATTGGACGCATTCGTAATTATTCTTTGTGGAAGTACACAGTTAAGATATTCGCCTTGCCTGCCATGTATTTGGGGGTGAAAGCAGGGTTGAGTATTGCTGAGGGTTTCGTGTTCTATTGGGTGTTTGAATTTCTCAGTACGGTAGTTACAATTGCTTATATTTGCTGTACTACGGGTGAAACTTTTGGTTCGTACATAAGAAATGTTATTCTTAAGATACTTCCACCTGCGATTTTAGTGGGGATTGCTGCTTATGTGTCCCTCATATCCTTTGATACTACCCCTTGGCGCGTTCTTGTTACAGGAGTGATAACGACAATCGTAGGATTAAATGCTATCTGGTGGTGGGCGATGCAACCGCAAGAGCGTGCATATGTATTATCCATGGTACAGGCTAAAATTGGAAGACAAAATATAAATTGCAAATAAAACATGCCATATCGAGTAACGCTTTCAATCGTTATGCCCGTATTTAATCACGCAGATTTAGTGATTGAAATGTTACGGAGCATTCAGGATAACACCTTCCAGGATTGGGAGGTGGTTGCTGTTGATGATGGTTCAGAGCAAAGTGCTTGGGTTGCAATTTCGGAGTATTGTAAAAGTGATGAACGTATTCGCTATATCCATCGTGATGACGCGAGTCAGAAGGGAGCGCAAACTTGTCGGAATATTGGGTTGAAACTTGCAAATGGAGAGTTTGTTTGCTTCTTTGACTCAGACGACTTTATCGCTCCCCACGGATTGGCACAACGAGTGAAGGTTATCCGTGAGCATGAGGATTTGGATTTTATGGTGTTTCCCTCTGCAACGTACAAGGAGGGTAGGTTTTCAACTGCACCTTCAGCGAATGTTTATGGTTATCCTTTGTTTAAGGATGACATAGCAGCATTCTGTCAGCGGAGATTGCCGTTCATTGTTTGGAACAACATTTACCGCCGCGCTTCACTCCTTGAGAAGGGGATTACTTGGGATGTGAATCTCCGTTCGTTGCAAGATGC
The DNA here is from genome assembly GCA_045631665.1 of Alloprevotella sp. Classification (GTDB taxonomy): domain Bacteria; phylum Bacteroidota; class Bacteroidia; order Bacteroidales; family Bacteroidaceae; genus Alloprevotella. The sequence goes on along the minus strand of JAZQVD010000049.1, from coordinate 9,110 downwards.
GCAGTTCAATTTGCAGTGCCTCCTTGCGGGAATGAAGTATGAATATGCCACTCTGCCACCCGATTATGCCTATCGTTATGGCGTGGCGGGTTCTATTTCAAAGAAAATCAATTCAGCGGAACACTTGGAGAGCAACCTTTACACGATAAATTATTTTTACGAAGCGGTTCAGGGGGTATTTACCCATAAGTATGATAGCGCTTTATACCGAGGTGCAGCACAGGTATACCTTACGATTTTACGTAATGAAGTACCCAAGTGGTTCTCTCAGCGATTGGTCGCTTTGGTGAAAGGAAAGTCTCCGATGTGGGGTTGGATTTTGTCGCTCCAAGTGAGTATGGCGATGTTGTTAGGGAAGATTCTTCCTGCGAAAGTGTCGCGTGCAATACCCTTTTGCTTTAACATAATGAGTAATCGTTTTTTTATGAGAAAATGGAAAATTCAAGCTATCAGCAAATTCGTTATGGCATATTTCTTGGTGTTGCTCTCTTTAAGTAGTTGCGCACAGAAGACGGACTCAAGGGACCATCTTTATGAATTATCCTGGAGTGATGAATTCAACACCTCTACCTTAGACACGACATTGTGGAGTAAAATGAAGCGTGTGAGGAATTCACGTTGCTCCATGTATTTCACCTCCGATGAACGCCTTTTTGAGCAAAAGAAAGGTCGCCTTCGCCTCTTTGCTCTTCACAACGAGAACTTAATTCCTACGGATACTGCTCAATATCTTACTGGAGGTATTACTTCCGACGGAAAGGCGACTTTTGGATATGGTAAGATTGAAGTGCGTGCAAAGGTAAAGGGAGCGCAAGGCACATGGCCTGCAATTTGGACCTTGCCCATAGAATCAAAATATCGCACGGTGAAGAGTCCTTACTATGCCGAACTTGATATCATGGAATATGTCGACCGCAATACGTTTGCTTATCAAACGGCTCACAATGAATACACCCTTCGAGACAGAAAGAATTGGACGCGTCCGAATCATCAGGTGAAGTCGCCTGTTAAGGTGGATAAGTATAACGTCTACAGCGTAGAGATTCTGCCCGATGAGATTATTTTTGCGGTAAATGGAATAGAGACACTGAGATACCCTCGTTTAGAAGAGGAAGCACATCAGTTTCATTATGGATTGGAGTCTTTTCTAATGCTGGATATGCAGGTAAATCCACCTAAGTCGTGGTCAAAAGGTGTAGATTCCACCACGTTTCCGGCTTACATGGACATCGATTGGGTACGTGTGTATAAGTTAAAAGATAATGCCTTGAAATAAGTGATGAAAAGGGTATCAATAATCATCGTTACATACAACTCTGAGCGGGATATTTTTGATTGTGTACGAAGCATTCAAGAATATGCCGACATTCCGTTGTCCGAAGTTGAACTTATAGTGGTGGATAACAATAGTCGTGAGCCCGATGCCATGTTTGCGAAGTTGCGTGACATTTGGGGAGATGACATAGTGTTGATAAAGAATACGCATAATGGTGGATACGGACAAGGGAATAACGTAGGCATCCGAAGGGCAACTGCCCCAGTGATTCTGATTATGAATCCCGATGTTCGTCTTGCTACACCTTTCTTTGCCAAACCCCTTTCTGCCTTTGCGAAAGATGAAAAACTCATCATGTATGGCATGAAGCAATGGTACACTCCCACTCGTCAGAGTCGAAGTTCCTTTTTATGCACTTACAGAATGAACGGCTATTTGCGTACCCTGCTTGAAGCCTTTTGTAATAGAGTGAATTGGTATTTGCCTTCCTTAATGCACCTATCAGGTTCATGTTTTTTTGTCAGAAAGGCACCTTTTGAGATTGTGGGGTTGTTTGATGAAAGCATATTTATGTATGGCGAGGAAGAGGATATCCGTTGGCGTTTGGCGAAGAAGTTTGGCGCTCATTTTCATTTTGATAAGTCCATGCGCTATTTGCATCTGACGTCAGAGCGCCCACCCAGTGTTGCCACCCAATTGAAGTATCTTGAAGTTTCCATGATTTTGAATGAGAAGAAAGGTTACCCCCGAACAAAAATGGTGCGTAATTTCATTCAAATTTACAAAATCAAATATTGGCGCGAATGTCTCCGTCGCTTCTTAGGACGCCCTCATCGCGAATATGAGATGCTTAAGCAATTATTGCCAATACTTAGGAAGGAGCAACAACAATTAAAATCTTAAAATAGTTGTTAGCACCTAATAATTTTGCTTCTGAATAAAGGTGCCAATTTAGGAAAATTAATATTCTTGGGTTGGCATCTCTGTTTTTGTAAAATATATGTTATCTTTGCTTGTTGTATAGAGTGAAGGGTTGAAGCGTGAGCGGTAATTCTAAATTCAGTTGATTCCAAATGAAAGTGTCTGTTATAATCCCAACTTATAAACCTAAAGATTATCTTTGGGAATGTTTGGATTCATTAGTAGTTCAAACTTTTTCAAAGGAGAATTTTGAGGTTATTTTGGTGTTGAATGGATGTGGAGAACCTTACAAATCAAGTATAGAGACGTATATTTCTCAAAGTATGAATGGAATGAATGTAAATTTTATTCATACGGATGAGGGTGGAGTTTCTAATGCTCGTAATGTTGCTCTGGACAATGCCAAGGGGGATTTTGTGACCTTTATAGATGATGATGATTATGTGTCGCCGAGGTATTTGGAATTGTTGTATGAGAAAGCCGATGCAGATACGATTTCGGTATGCATACCTTATGCGTTTAATGATGGAGATGTTTCTATTCCAGTGCGCTATCCTATTCGCGATGTGTATGAAGAAATGCATCAGAAGAAAGTGGTTCGCATTTCCTCAAGAGTACGAAAATGTTTTTCTGGGTGTTGGATGAAACTTATCCCAATGGATTACATACAACATCGACGCTTTGATGTGGGGTTCAAGAATGGAGAAGATGCTCTTTTTATGTTTCTCATATCCAATAAATTTAATAAGATTTCGTTTGCTGATAAAGATGCTGTCTATTACAGGAGGTATCGCGAAAATAGTGCCGTGACAAGAAAGCGGAAACGTAGTGAGGTTATTAAAACTGGGTTGAAGCAAATAACAATGTATATCGTTTATTATTTGAGAAGTCCTTTTAGTTATAATCTAAACTTCTTTTTTACTCGAATCATGGCAGCAGTACACGGAATTTTGGTAAATGTAAGATGAATTGTGATTGTTGAATCTTCAAAAACTAACTCACTAATAAAACAAAAGAATAGAGAGTTAACTTAAAAAGTAAGTGAGTTAATTATACTTGAAATGGGTTAATTTCTAAGTGGAGTTTTTCTTTGCCACGAAACATTAAGACAATATGAAAAAAGTTATAACCTACGGAACATACGACCTTTTACATCAGGGGCACATTAATTTGTTGCGCCGCGCTAAGGAATTGGGTGATTATTTGATTGTAGGTGTAACTAATGATAATTTTGATCGTGAGCGTGGAAAGTTAAATGTTTGTAACAATGTCTTAGAACGTGTTGAGGCGGTGAAGGCTACGGGGTTGGCTGATCAAATTATTATTGAGGACTATTTCGGACAGAAGATAGATGACATTCAGAAATATGAGGTAGATGTTTTTGCTATAGGTTCAGATTGGATTGGTAAATTTGATTATTTAAAAGAATATTGTCAAGTAGTCTACTTGCCACGAACCGAAGGAATATCAAGTACGATGCTTCGTGGTGAGCAGCACCAAGTGGTAAAAGTTGGTCTTGTTGGTTGTGGATTGATTGCCCAACGTTTTGTACCTGAGGCATCTTTTGTTGGAGGTGTACAGGTGGTTGGTGCTTATGATGTAGAAACGAAGGTAGGCGAAACATTTGTTTCGCATCATAAATTGGAACGCTGCTATTCTTCTTTTGAAAGTTTGCTGGCAGATACAGATGCGGTATATATCGCAACTCCTCACCTTAGTCATTATGAGTTAACCAAGCAAGCGTTACTTGCAAAGAAACATGTGTTATGCGAAATACCTCTTGTGCTTGAAGAAAACCAAGCTCGGGAACTTTATGATATAGCAGAGAAACAGGGCGTCGTGTTGATGGAGGCAAATAAAACAGCTCATTGCCCAGCGTTCAACCATTTGATGGTGATGATTAAGAGCGGTGTAATTGGTGAGGTTGTAGACATCGAGGCATCCTTGTCGCGCTTGTTGCCAGACCGTACTCGTCGTGAATTTGATGCGACTCAAGCAGGTGGTTCAATGTATGAATCTGCTGTATATCCTTTACTACCAATTTTCAGACTTCTGGGTACAGATTATAAGGATTTGAGTTTCTATTCTCGCATGGAAAACGGCGTGGATGTTTACACGAAAGGTGTGATGTATTATCCAACCGCTGTGTGTTCCTTTAAATTGGGATTGGGAGTAAAGACAGAAGGCAACTTGGTGATTTCAGGTACAAAGGGATATGCGATAGTTGAGGCTCCATGGTGGAAAACGGATTATTTTGAATTGCGATACGAAGACCAAAACCAAAATAAAAAATACTTCTATAAGTGGGATGATGAGGGTTTGCGCTATGAAATTCAAGAGTGGATGTTGTGCATTTTAAATAATCGTCTCAGTAGTTCTCGCCTACGTCCGCATGAAAGTATAGCAATGGCAGGCGTAATGCAGCGATTTTCTGAACGTAAAAACTTTATGGAAATATGAGACGTGCATTAGTAGTTGGAGGTGCAAATGGAATTGGACTTTCCATCGCCACAGAGATGGCGTTGCGTGACGATTGTGAAAAAGTCTACATTGTTGACCGTGCTGCTCTTGATGAAAAATATGCTCACCCCAAGTTTGAGTCTTTTCAATTTGATTTGACGAACGAAGACTATTCTTTTTTCAGTCGCTTCCATGATATTGACACGCTGATGATTACCGCAGGGTTCGGTCGTTTGGCTTTGTTTAAAGACCTTGACGAACAATACATTATCAACACGATGAATGTTAATGCTACGGCAATCATGCGCTTAATCCATCGCTTTTATGATAAGATTAAAGACTCAAAAGATTTTTATTGCGGAGTGATGGTAAGCATAGCAGGTTTCATGTCTTCGCCTTTCTTCTCTGTGTATGGAGCAAGCAAGGCAGCGTTGAAAATCTTTATAGAGAGTGTGAATGTTGAGTTGGAAAAAAGTGGTACAAGTAATCGCATATTGAATGTTTCTCCTGGAGCAATTAAGGGAACGAGTTTTAATCAAGGAGATACTGATTTATCTCAAACTTCAGTCTTAGCCCAGCAAATTATAAAACATTTGGAGACGAAAGATGATTTATTTATTCCCCAATATGATGAAGTTTTCAAGCATGTGCTGTCAAGGTATCAAGCTGACTTTCGTGAAGAAGGCAGACATAGTTACGAGTATAAACTTAAGAGCGGAAGAGTGAAATGACACAACTGGAACATCTTCAGAAGGTAATTTTGTCAATAGCTAAGGATATTGATGAGTTATGCAAGAAGAATAATATCGAATACTATTTATTGGGCGGCAGTGCCATCGGAGCGATTCGTCATAAGGGGTTTATTCCTTGGGATGACGATTATGATATTATCATGGATAATGCCAACTATGAAAAATTCATTCGTGTTTGCCGTGAACAATTAGATCCTGAAAAATATTATCTTCAAGAAGGATTGAAGGATTGGCCTTTGTATTTTAGTAAGGTGAGACTTAAAGGTACAGTTCTTGAGGAGGTCGAGGGTTACGTCGCAAATGAAAATATGAAGGGGATTTATATAGATGTCTTTAAGATGGACAACGTATCCTCTAACCCCCTGATAGCTCGATGGCAGTATGTTTGTGGTAAATACTATATGTGTTACCATCTATTAGAGCGCACGTATTCATCAGCAAGTTTGAAGAAACGCTTCTTACTATCTTTGGCTACACCGTGCAAGATTCCTTGTGTGAGAAATTTTGTTAGGCGTCAGGTTGAGAAGTATAATGGGCAGGATACTGAGTACTATGGTTTCTTTTATGGTCGAACAAGATTTAGGAGTGCGGTTATCAAGAAATCAATATTTGGTAAGGCCGTGAGGGTGCCTTTTGAAGACGCAGAGTTACCTATTGCAGAGCACTATCATGAATATTTGACACAAGTTTTTGGTAATTACATGCAGTTGCCTCCAGAGGAACAGCGAGTTGGGTTGCATATGTTGTCAGTGGATTTTGGGAAATATCAATAATAATGGTTTCAATAATAACTCCCTGTTATAACGCAGCGGATTACATAGGGGACGCAATAGAGTCCGTACTTTCTCAAACTTATCAAGATTGGGAAATGATTATTGTTGATGATTGCTCAAGTGATAATTCAGCAGCGATTATTCAAAACTATGCCCGTAAGGACCCACGAATTACGTATCTGAAGACAGAATCCCCTTCGGGTTCGCCGGCCAAACCAAGAAACATTGCTATTGAAAGGGCGAAGGGACGATTTATTGCATTCCTGGATAGTGATGATGTGTGGATGCCCACGAAATTGGAGTCACAAATTGCTGTTTTGGAGGACAATCAGGTGGCTGTAGTTTTCTCTAATTATGAAAAGATAAATGAAGGTGGAGAGAGACGTCAGCGTTTTATTATTGCTTGTAAGGAAGTGGGATACAATAAATTGCTGAAGGGCAATGTTATTGCTAATTCAACGGGGATGTACGACTCAAAGAAGGTGGGTAAGGTGTATAGTTCGTATGTGCATCACGAAGACTATGTCCTGTGGTTATCAATTTTGAAACAAGGATACGTGGCGCGAAATACTAATCAGATTCATGCCCTCTATAGATTGAGAACTGGTTCTGTTTCTGCCAATAAATTTAAGGTTCTTGGTTGGCAGTGGCGTATTTACAGGGAGATTGAACAACTCAGTGTGCTTAAAACGATGTATTGCTTCGCTCATTATGTAGTTCAAGCAATCATTAAAAGACTAAAATAGAATCCATACCCCCCCAGTAATCTTTATTTCAACAACAAACAAAATGCAAATCAGGTGTATTGCTTGTCACTCAAGGAGTGTGGAGCAATACACCTGATTTTTTGTGGACCAGGAGGGGATTGAACCCTCGTCCAAACGGGGACACCAAAAGCTTTCTACATGCTTATCTCTGACTAAGTTTTCGAGTTATAGCAAGACCAGAGCCACCAACTATAACCTTATCCTCTAAGAGTTTCATCCTTGGCGCGAGGCCACCGCAGACTATTCCTGATATTCCTGCACCTCCGAACCTGAACGCCTCAAGAAGTGGGCAACAGGGAGATGTCTCGTTTCAACACCTTGTGTCGAAATAAAGCTAATCTACTGTACTTCGATTAAGCAGCGAGAGCGTACTTGTTTTCGCCAATTAAATTTTCGAGAGCCGAGATTATAGTGCCCGCCCACACCCGCACTGCATGCTTACTCTTACCATCTACCCGCTGTCAAATCCAGTCTGGCCCGTGATGGGGAAGTGTGCAAGGATGAAGCGCCCATCTCGCCCTTTTTAGGGAGTAGGAGGGTAGGGGGCTTCTACTTGCGGGTGCAAATATACACAAAAAAACTTGTTGGCAAGCGCTCCTCTTAAAAAAATCAGAAACTAAGAGGTTTTTGCAATTAAGAAAAAAATTGACGCTATTACCTGCAACTTTTTACTAATTTTGCAATAATTTGAAAAATTTTACGTTACTATCCTAAACAGCGGAGCTTGTTGAGGCCCACCTATGATTTCAAAGACACACAATAGAAGAAACGATACTGCGCCGATACCGGTGCACATGACTTCGTGGCAACTCGCCGTGAAGCGTTGCTTCGACTTTGTGGGTGCGCTCATCGGAATCGTCATTCTCAGCCCCCTCTTCCTCATCATCTACATTGTATTGCTGGCGCAGCGTGACGGAAATCCTATTTTCTCACAAGAGCGTGTGGGCATGGGTGGTAAGATTTTCAATATTTACAAGTTCCGCTCCATGCATCAGGGTGCAGAAAACGGTACGCCCGTGCTTGCGCAGAAGCAGGATGCCCGCCTCACGCCCATCGGGCGCTTCCTTCGCAACCACCACCTTGACGAACTCCCGCAGTTGTGGAACGTTTTGAAGGGCGACATGTCTTTCGTAGGGTATCGCCCCGAGCGAAAGTATTTCATCGACCAGATTATGCAGCACGACGTGCGCTACGAATTTCTCTATCAAATGCGTCCGGGCATCACTTCCGACGCTACAATCTACAACGGTTATACCGACACGATGGAGAAGATGCTTGAGCGCCTCTCAATGGACCTTCATTACCTGAAAACGGCATCGCTGAAGGGCGACATCATTATCATTTTAAAGACATTGGGCATTGTGGCTAAGGGTGATTAACCCCGCGCGCCACTAACGATTTTTATTTTAAGCCACTAATGAACACGGATTTACACAAATCCATTCGGGGTGAAACGCTCCGCACGGTGTTTGTGTTCGTTCGTAAAAAATTTGTGGTTTAAGAAGAAGAAAATAAATTGGCAGCATAAATAAAAGCACACGAAGCAGCATTCCGAATGGAACTGCCTCGTGTGCTTTTTTCGTTTTCAGTTGTAGCGCCCCCCTTGTTGGGGAGGTTTGAATACAGTATTACGTAAAGCAATGATATAGGAGTTGACCCAAATTTAGAATCTTGTACTTTAAATGACGCTGAAGGCGTCACCGCTCAGTAACCGGGGCGTGCGCCTTGGCGTACCCCGGTACTGAACACGCGAGAATCGCACCCTGGAGGGGTGCCCGAGGGGCAGGATATGTAGGGTGATGGGGCATTCCTTTAGAGTGCGTTCATTGGGGTGTACCAACCGTGGGTACTCGCTTTGCTCGCATCCGCGGTTACTGAGCGGAGACGCCTTCAGCGTCTATAGCACGCTTGGGTCAACTGCTATATCGTTGCCTTACGTAATCATTAATCCAAGTAATATTAGTGTCCCCAAATTAGTAATAGAATTATCGTAATGCCCCCGTAGGTGGGCACACTTGCCTAACCGCGGGTGAGCAGGGCGAACCTGCGGTGGTACTCTACGAACGAATAAATCTATCGGTCCCCGTAGGAGGACCCACAGCACCTGGATATGCTACAAATTGCTTTAACTTATCCGGTCGTTGTGGGTCCTCCTACGGGG
>JAZQVD010000048.1:0-52453 GCA_045631665.1 Alloprevotella sp. | reverse complement strand
AAGTTATCCGGTTGTTGTGGGTCCTCCTACGGGGACCGATAGAGAAACTCGACTGTTATCTCTAATCCGCAGGTTCACTGCGTTCACCCGCGGTTATGCAAGTGTGCCCTCCTACGGGGGCAATGCATGCATAAATTATAGGATGGGTCAACTACTATATTATTGCCAAAAATTATTAGTAACCTAAGAAAAATTGTTAGTAACATAATTTAAAAAAGGTTACTAATAATTTCAGCGATGTTTAACAGCGTTGTAATGCGCTGTGGTTTGAGGATTTATAAAAGTGGTGAGTCTCGCGGAAAGGGGTAGGGCGCGTGGCGCAGGGTGCTGACAGCATTGCCCACCGTAGTCATGCCACCGCTTAAGCGTCTCGTTGCGTACGCATTATTATATATATTCCCAAAAAACTTTGGCATAATCCGAAGAATAATTGTATTTTTGTAAAATCTTTCCCCTGGGAATCAATAAATCTAACATAAATCTTTACAGCTTATGCATTCATTCAATCGAATCAAGCGCCTCATGATGGTGGCACTGCTTGCAGTGGTTACAATGGGCGTGGCAGTGGCGCAAAACTATGTGAAGGGTAGCCTTTACAATGTGGAAGCGGCTACGAAGGCAGGACAGGTGTTGACCTACACGAAGGGCGGTGACGTCCAACTCGGAAAGGCGGACCAATCTGCCGCAGAACAGCAATGGACAGTTACTGAACTGGCCGGCAGTTGGCGCATTATTAACCCCTTCAGCAACCTTGCTGTGCGCTGCACAGACGATGGTCGCGTGGAGATGGGTGAGAACAACGGTTCTGACGAATTCCAGTTGTGGCGCACAGAACCTGCTGCCGACGGTCTCGTTTACCTCATTCCCAGTAACCAACCTGCAAAGGCAATGGTCTTGGGCAATAACGGCAAGTTCGCCCTTACCGACAAGGCAAAGGCACAGGGCAACCGCAAGGCGATGTTTAACATCAAGCCCTCGGTGGTTTCTGGTTTTGACGACAACTTGACGTACCTCATTCGCAGTGTGGCGCATCCCGAACTCGTGCTTGGTAACGGCGATAGCGGCGAAAACAATGCGCGCATCGTGGGTGAGGCGGTGGATAAGATGAACCGCGGTCAGTATTGGAGCATTAAGATGCTCGACTTGAAGCAGCGCGTGGTGGGTGGTGCGTTCTATACGCAGCACTTCGACGATGGCGGCGACAACATGGGTATCAAGCAGCTCATTCAGTGGACGGCGCAGGAAGGTGTTTGGAACAATGCGCGCTGGGAGTTCCAACCCGTAGCAGAAATGCCCGGTGCTTATCGCATCCTCTCTGCAGGCGTTAAGGGTAAGGACGGCAAAACCATGTATGCACTTAAGGACGGCAAGATGATGCTCACAGATTATGACGCCAACGATAAGGCGGCGTGGTTTACCTTCGAACAGGTAGAAAAGCCCAAGATTCAGTCGCCCATTTGGGAGGACGAAGCTGTCTTTGGTATCAACAAGGAAATGGCAGTTGCGACGTACATGCCCTATGCTACCGAAGCCGATATGCTTGCCGACGCGGCGTATTACGCAACTCCCTGGACGGAACCCGTCAACAAGCAGTACATGACGCTCAACGGCATTTGGAAGTTCCACTTTGTGCCCGAGCCCTCACAGCGTCCCCTTAATTTCTTCGAGGAAGGTTTTGGCGTGAGCGAATGGGACGAAATTCCCGTCCCCTCTAACTGGGAAATGCACGGATTTGACCGCCCCATTTACTGTAATGTAGAATATCCTCACGGAAATACGCCTCCCTTTATCAAGGCTCGCCCCGGCTATAACGACGGCGGTAAGAATTACGGCATCAATCCCGTAGGTTCCTATGTACGTTTCTTCCAAGTGCCCGAAGATTGGCACGGACAGCGCACAATTCTCCACTTCGGCGGTATTTACTCGGCTGCAAATGTGTGGATCAACGGTGAATATGTTGGTTACACACAAGGCGCAAATAATGTTGCGGAGTTTGACATCACCAAGTTCTTGCATAAGGGCATTCAAAACCGACTTGCGGTAGAAGTATTCCGTTGGAGCGACGGTTCTTACTTGGAATGTCAGGACATGTTCCGTATGTCAGGTATCTTCCGCGATGTCTATGTATATAATGTGCCTACCGTAAGTGTGCGCGACCATTATATTACTGCGCAACTCTCTCCTGATTACAAGAATGCTACAATGCAGGTGGAAATGCGCTTTGACCCGATTCAGGGACACCACGATGAGAAGAAGAATCTCACAGTAAAGGTGTTTGATCCCCAGGGTAAGGAAGTGGCGAAGAAGGATGTTGTTTACGGACTCTTTGACGCGGGCTTCTCTCGCTATCGTGCTGCCGTAGAATTCAGTCTTGAAAACATCCAAACCTGGACTGCTGAAACGCCCAACCTTTATACCGTGCGCATCATCCAAAAGGACGCTGCGGGCAAGGAAGAAATGGCGTTCTCAACCAAGTATGGTTTCCGCGACATCAAGATTGAAAATTCTATTGTCTATATCAACGGCAAGCGTGTCTTCTTTAAGGGCGTGAATCGCCACGACTCTCACCCCCTTTACGGACGTGCGGTGACGACAGAGTCAATGTTGGAAGACGTGCTCTTGATGAAGAAGAACAATATCAATACGATTCGCACTTCGCACTATCCCAATGCAGCGCGTATGTATGCAATGTTCGACCACTACGGTCTCTACACTTGCGATGAAGCAGACTTGGAAGACCATGCCAACCAGTCTATCTCCGATCGCGAAAGTTGGATTCCTGCTTTCGTAGATCGTATCGACCGCATGGTACTCCGCGACCGCAATCACCCCTCTGTGGTAATGTGGAGCTTGGGTAACGAAGCCGGTGCGGGTAAGAACTTCAAGGATTGCTACGAAGCTGCTGCAGCGCTTGACTCTCGTCCTATTCACTACGAAGGTACGCGTATCGACAAGCCTTATGGCGGTAGCAAGTACAGTGACTTCTACTCAAAGATGTATCCTGGTATGGACTGGATGGCGCGTTACACCAACGACCTCGACAAGCCTATGTTCATCTGCGAATATGCGCACGCCATGGGTAATGCTATTGGTAACTTGCCCGAATATTGGGAATCTATTGAGAACAGTAATTCTACGATTGGTGGATGTATTTGGGACTGGGTGGACCAAGCCATTTACGAACCCAAGGAAATTCCGCAGGGCATCTACAACCTTCGCACGGGTTACGACTTCCCTGGTCCCCACCAAGGAAACTTCTGCTCTAACGGTATTATTCCCGCAACGCGCCATGAGAGTGCAAAGCTCAAGGAAGTGAAGGCGGCGCACGAATTTATTAAGTTTAACTTCCTCGGTGTGGATAAGAAGGCCAACACGGTGAAGGTGGAACTTAAGAATATGTACAATTTCACACCGCTCTCGGATTTCTACCTCGTGTACGAAGTTGTGAAGAACGGCCGTGTGGTTGCCAAGAAGCAAGTGGCGCTTACCGCAGGTGGTGAAGGCGAAAAGGAAGTTTTGACCCTCAAGTTGCCCAAGGTAAACTTGGCGAAGGCAGAAAAGAAGGGCGAAGAAATCCTCTTGAACCTCCGCGTGTGTCACGCTACAGAGCAAGTGTTTGCTGCAGCTGGTCACGAAGTGGCACTCAAGCAGTACGAACTCGTTGCGCGTCCCGCTCTCGCAGCAATTAAGGGCAAGGGTGCGTTTGAAAACGGCATCAACCAGAACGGTATTGTGCACCTCGGCAACGGAAAGATTAAGGCAATCTTTAACGAAGAGACCAGTCAGCTCACAGGTCTGCTTCTCGACGGTCGCGAAATCATTAAGGACGGTCAGGGCTTCGTTTACGACAACCACCGCTGGATTGAAAACGACCGCTACGGTAATACGAACAACGGACTTGAGGCACGCGGTACATTTAAGGTGGAAGAACTCGCCGACCGTATCGTTGTAACCACTTCTCGCGACGGTTCGCTCTGTAAGACCGACATTGTTTACACCCTTTATCCCCAGGGCGTGATGGATGTTGACGCTACATTCACTCCCAAGCACGGAGAATTGCGCCGCGCAGGGCTTGTATGTCACATCGACTCTGCTTTGAAGCAAGTAGATTACTACGCGCTCGGTCCTTGGGAGAACTATTCTGACCGCAAGGCGGGTGTAATTGCAGGCCGCTACACTTCAAAGGTCGGAGAAATGCATGAACGCTATGTGAAGCCCCAGTCTACAGGTCAGCGCGAAGACTTGCGCGAACTTGTACTTACCGACGCAACTGGTTTCGGTATTGTTGTAGAAACTGAAGGCGCTGTAAGCTTCAGCGCACTCCCCTGGACGGATGCTGACCTCATGAAGAGCAACCACCTTTGGGAAATGCAGGATCGCCCCTACACTGTGCTCCACTTTGATGCCTACCACCGTGGTGTGGGTAACGCTTCTTGTGGCGGTGTAGACACGATTGAAAAGTATAAGGTGCCCAACAAGAAGATGAACTACAAGTTGCGCATCAGCGTGAAGAAGTAATTTGACGCACCTATATACTATATGATATGGTTCTTCTCACGCAGATTTCGCAGATAACTCAGCGACTATGCGGGGCTGTTCTGCATAGTCTTTGCGAACTCCGCGAAATCTGCGAGAGATTTTCTTATCATACAGCAATAACTATTAAAAAACGCCCGCCAAGCATCGTGCCTGGCGGGCGTTTTTTGTATGTTCCCAATCCTGTTTTGAGGCGGTGGGAGTGGTTAAAAAGTAATTGTATAGGAGTTTCCAAAAGTCTTATCTAACATATTCCTCACCCCACTGTTTAGGAGGGTAAAAATTATTAGTAACCTTTTTGAATTTACATTACTAATAATTTAAATTAGGTTACTAATAATTTTCACGAAAATAGATATAGTTTTTCGCACTATGGATTTTGGGGTGAGAAAGTACCATTTTGGGGTTGGTATTTCCCAGTGGTTCATTCCCTGTTTAGTGGAACTGTTTCTGCGGTCGGTTTACCTGCCGCCCAAGAGGCGCTTGTTGACATATTCCAGCACCTTGTCTTTGTAGGTGTCAGAGATGGGAAGCGACTTGTCGCCGATAAGGATGTTGCTGCGCTCTACGGCGGTCACTGTAGCCATATTGGCGATGTAGGAGCGGTGGATGCGCAGGAAGCGGTCAGCAGGGAGGTGGTCTTCAAGCGTTTTCATTGCCGTCAGTGAGAGCACGGGGCGCGGCGCCGAGGCAAGGTAAATCTTGACATAGTCTTTGAGTCCCTCGATGTAGAGGATGTCGTCGAAGTCAATGCGCAGCAGTTTGTAGTCGCTCTTCACGAAAATCGACGACTCGGTGGTGGCGTTCTCCGCAGTGGGTTCTGCTGCCTGCGATGTGGGACTTGCTGCCGTCAACGCCCGTTGTGCCGCCGCCAAGAAGTCGGGGTAGGCAATGGGTTTGAGCAGGTAGTCGAAAGCATTCACCTTATAGCCCTCAATGGCATACTGACTGAAGGCCGTAGTAAAGATGATGCGCGTGGTGGGTGGGATGAGTTTTGCAAACTCAAGGCCACTGAGCTCCGGCATTTGGATGTCGAGGAACAGAAGTTCGACGGGCGACTTGCTCAGTGCCGCCATGGCGTCAATCGCATTGGCATAGGTGCCACAATGCGTGAGGAAGGGAGTTTTATTTACGTAACTTTCCAGCAGGGTTGCCGCAAGAGGTTCGTCGTCTATGATGGCGCAGGTCATTTTTGAGGTTATAAGGGGTAAGGTTTTGAGGTTATGAGGTTTGTGAGGTTTAAAGGTTGTGAGGTTTTAAGGTCTTAAGGTCAGCATAGCTACTTAGGTTTTGAGGTTGAGTATTAAGGTAGCATTCGACCTGGATAGTTCTTCTAACCTTAGAGCGAAGCGACCTAATAACTTTATGACCTTATTCTTATAACCTAAGAGCGTAGCGACCTTATTCCTCATAACCTTAACTCAGCGTAATGCAAGAGGTGTAAACGCCGTTTTCAACGCCCTTATGCCAAGTGTGGCGGTTGGGGTAAGAGAGGGCGAGGCGCTGACTTACTTGTTGCAGTCCAATACCTCCGCCACTCTTGTCGTTTTCCGTCTTGGGGAAGTTACTGTTCTTACAGGTGAAGACAATTTCGCCGTTCTTATCCGCGCGGAGGCTGATGTGGATGAACGAAGGTTGGGTGGGGCAGATGCCGTGCTTGAAAGCGTTCTCAACGAGTGAGATAAAGATGAGCGGGGCAATGTTTACCTCGCGGTCTTGTGGAATGTCGAGGTCTACTTGTAGGTCTACATTCTTACCAATGCGCAGACGCATGAGTTCGATATAGTTGTGCAGGAACTCCACCTCCTTGCTGAGCGGTACGCGTTCCACCTGGTTGTCGTAGAGCAAGTAGCGCAGGAGTTTTCCCAACTCAAGGATGGCATGCTGTGCGCGCTCGGTGTCAAAGGTGGTGAGGGCGTATATATTATTTAATGTGTTGAGCAGAAAGTGCGGCGAAATTTGGTTCTTCAAGTTCTTCAATTCAGCCGCCTGACGGTCAACCTCCGCTTTGCGTCGCTCCATTTCTGCCTTATGCCAACGCAAACTGAGGCGGAGTGCGAGCGAAATGGCAATGGCAGTGATGAGCAGGAAGGCGTTGCGCACTACGAAGAACGACTTCCAAAGGAACATCTGCTCCGTGCTGATGTGCTGACGGCGCATTCCCATGCGGCGCGCCTGCGGTGGCGAAGGCGTGTGTTGCAGGTTGGAGTAGATTTCTAACCCCAGGGAGAAGCCTGCCACCATCCCGAGGTTGATGAGCAGGAACAGGCTGTAGCGGCGCTGCAAGAAGTAGCGCGGGATGAGCACAAAGTAGTTGAGGTAGAAGATAAGGCATGCCGCCACACTGAAGAGTGAGGCATTGAAGAAACGCACCCAGTTGATGCTGTCGCCCCGCTGGAAAAAGAGGGGAGAAGCAAAGATGTAGGCCCATGTTACTACATGGGCGGCTACTTCAAGATGGCGCATGCGGGATTGGGGAGTCATGGGATGAGGGAATGGTTATGTTTGGGCTTGGATATAAGAGTTGCCTAAAAAGAAAAGTCAATAATCATTGACTCTCCAAAATAGGAAAAGAATCATACCCCCTCCCCTCCTACGGAGGTACTCCCCCTATCTTAAGGGGAGAGCATGGTTAGATCCTTCCGTTAAAACAACTCATCAGCATAAAGTGCCGATGTAAATTAGGTGGGTAAACAGAGTGGATTTCCTTCCGCATGGCGCTCTCCCCTTAAGATAGGGGGAGTACCGCCCTTGGGCGGGGAGGGGGTATGCCACTCTTTTACTTTGTTGGGGTAAAACTTTTGAGTTTGTGATACTATTTAGGCAATAGGAATTCCTAATCTGAAACTCCGTACTGCACTCCTTGTTTTATTCGTATCGGAGAGCCTCAATCGGGTCAAGGTTTGCCGCCTTCTTTGCAGGGTACCACCCGAAGAAAATTCCGGTAAACGTACAAACGGCAAAGCTCAGCATGATGCTCCAAGGCTGAATGCTTACGGGCCATTGGGCAATAGAAGCTACGGCGTTGGAGATAAGGCAGCCCACAACGACTCCGATGATGCCGCCCGTAACGCTGAGGAACACGGCTTCAATCAAGAACTGCGCCAGGATGTCAATGCCACGCGCACCGACGGACATGCGCAGACCGATTTCCTTCGTGCGCTCCGTTACGCTGACATACATGATGTTCATAATGCCGATACCGCCCACGATGAGTGAGATACACGCCACGCAGAGCAGGAGCGTAGTCATCACGTCCGCCGTAGAGTTCATCATCTCCATGATTTCCTTTTGCGAGTGGATGTTGAAGTTGTCTTCATCAATACCTTCACGCAGTTTGTGCGACTGGCGGAGCAGGGTGGTGAGTTCTTCAATAGCTTGCTCTGTATGCTCTTCCGTTAGGGCCGACACACTGATGCTGTTGAGGTACGTAATCGCCATGATGCGCTTCATCACCGTGGTGTAAGGAGCAAGAATAAGGTTGTCCTGGTCCATGCCGAAGGTGTTGTAGCCTTTTGATTTCAACACACCCACTACGCGGAAGGGAATTGACTTAAAGCGGATGACGCGACCTACGGGGTCTTCGCCCTTTGTGAAGAGGTTGTCGGCAACGGTCTTACCTATGACGCAGACTTTGGCACTTGTGCGGATGTCTTCCTCTGTAAACATGTCGCCTTCCTCAATCTTGAGCTGGCGAATGTCCAAGTAACCGATGCTTACGCCGTACATGCTTGACGGAGTGTTGTTGTTTCCGAAAATACACTGACCACTGCTTGAAACGGTGGGACTAATCGCCTTGATAAGCTTTGCCTCCGACGCCAAAAGCTCATAGTCTTTGAGCTTCAAGGTCTCCATAGCGCTGGCATCCTGACGCACACCACCCGCACGGCGGTCTGCACCCGGATTGATACTTATCATATTCGAGCCCATAGACGCAATGTTGCTCTGAATGCTTTCCTTAGACCCCTCGCCGATAGCAATCATCGCGATAACGGCAGCTACGCCGATGATGATGCCGAGCATGGTCAAGAACGAGCGCAACTTATTGGTGTTGATGGCGCGCAGGGCTATTTTGAATAGGTTTGTGAGATGCATAGTAAGTGAGATTATTCTTCAATAGGGGGAAGTGCCGCCAAAGCTTCGGCAGCCGAGAGAATATTCGTGTTTTGAACATCCTCCTTCACCTGTCCGTCGCGCAAAACAATGTTGCGCGAGCTGTATTGTGCAATTTCAGGGTTGTGCGTCACAAAGATAATGGTGCGCCCCTGGGCAAAGAGTTCTTGGAAGAGCACGAGAATTTCAAACGAAGTGCGTGTGTCGAGGTTTCCCGTTGCTTCGTCGGCAAGAATCACGGCAGGATCGTTTACCAAAGCTCGAGCAATGGCTACGCGCTGCATTTGTCCGCCCGACATCTGGTTAGAAAGGTGCATCAAGCGGTTACCTAATCCTACCGCTTCCAGGGCTTTGATGGCGCGCTCCCTGCGTTCGCGTGCTGACACGGAACTGTTGTACATCAAGGGGAGTTCTACATTTTCTACCGCCGTAGTCTTTGCCAACAAGTTGTAGTTCTGGAACACGAAACCGATTTTGCGGTTGCGCAACACGGCACGCTCGCGGCGCTTCATCTTACGAACGGGGATGCCGTCAAGAAGGTATTCGCCCGAGGTGGGAGTGTCAAGACAGCCCAACTGGTTGAGGAGCGTGGATTTCCCACTTCCCGATGTCCCCATGATGGTTACGAATTCGCCTTCGTGAATCTTGAACGACACACCGCGGAGGGCGTGTACTACTTCCTCACCTACAACGAAGTCGCGCTTGACATTCTGTAATTCAATAACGGTCTTTTTCATGACGCACTACTTCTTTTTGTTGTTGCGGGGACCGGGCATGAAGGGACTGCGCTGTCCGCTCATCATATTCTCAGCTACAGAAACCACGCGGTCTACAATTATAGAATCCCCCGCAGAGAGTCCGCCCTTAATCTCAGTAAGAATTCCGTTGGTAATACCTGTTTCGACGGGGTATGCCTTATAAGTCTTACCTTCGCGCTTCCAAATCTTTGTAGTTCCCTCGCAATTTTCAATTACTTCGTCCTTGTCAATGCTGTGAGGCACGGGAGCGAAGCGCAAAGCCTTTGAAGGTACTGCTAATACGTCTTTAACTTCGAGCGTAATAATCTTCACATTTGCAGTAAGTCCGGGCTTCAACTTTAAGTCGGGGTTGGGCGCAGAAATAACGACTTCATAAGTAACTACATTACTTTCAATCGTAGCTTCCTGGCGCACCTGTGTTACTTCACCGGTGAAAAGGTCGTTGGGGTAGGCATCTACATTAAATTCTACGCGCTGTCCTTCGCGCACACCGCCTATATCGGCTTCGTCAACCTTTGCAATTACGCGCATGTCGGTCAAGTCTTGTGCGATAGTGAAGAGTGTGGGCGTGTTGAAACTCGCTGCTACGGTCTGTCCCTCTTCTACGGCACGCGAAAGTATCACACCGTCGATAGGAGAAGTGATTGTCGCGTAACCAAGGTTAGTCTGCGCCTTCTTCACCGCCTCTACGCGCATATTATATGCCGACTGTGCCTGACGCAACGACACTTGCGCCTGCTGGAAGGCGTTGTCGCTGATGTCGCCCTGCTTGTGGAGCGTTTCTTGACGCTCAAAGAGCCACTTCTGATAGTTCAAATCACTTTCAGCACTCTGCAAGTTGCTCGTAGCACTCGCCAATTCGCTTTCAAGGTTAGTCTTGTCGAGAATAGCAATCACCTGCCCGCGTTTTACTACATCATTGTAGTCCACAAGTATCTTGTTGATGATACCGGATACCTGCGTACCCACTTCGACAGAGGTAACAGGTTCAATAGTACCCGTAGCCGTAATGCTACTGCTGATGGTAGAAATTTCTGCTGCCGCCATTTCGCAATATGCAGGCGCTACAGCATTGCCCTTGTCGGAGCAAAGGTAGAAGATGCCGCCTCCTACCGCAACGAGCACGGCGAGAGTGGTGATTTTATTTTTTGTAGTTGAAAAGAATTTAGCCATGATTATGATTATATGTAATGCGTGTGAAACTCTAAATGTCTAATTCGCTACCCATGTAGAAACGGAGGAGCGCCTGATTGAGAAGTGCGGTATACTTGTCCTGCAACAAACTTTGCTTTGCCTGAAGGTAACGACCGCGACTGTCCAAGAGGTCCGTAATGTCCTTCTGTCCCTGCTGGAATTGGCGCTGCGTGTTTTCATAGCTCAATCCGAGACTTTCTACATTGTCTTTTGCCGCCACATACTTGTGTTGGTTGGTCGTAGCATTGAGCCAGTAAGTTTCTACGGTGTTGTAAAGGTCTTTCTGTGCGTCGAGGTAGTCGTACTCTGCCGTGAGTTGCGAAATCACTGCGCGTTCCACATTGCTCTTTACCCTGCGGTTGTCATAGATTGGGATAGACACATTCAAACCTATGCTCATGTTGAAATTATACTTCAACTGCTGACTCCAAGTGCGCGTAGAACCCGAAATATGACTGTCACCAAGACTTCCGTTGAGGCTTATCGTGGGCCAATAACCGCCCTTTGCCTTCTGTAAAGCAATTTCAGCCTGCTCCATACTCAACTCGCTACGGCGAATCTCCGGGCGAAGCGTAAGTGCAGCGTTATACACATCTTGCGCAGTGGGAAGTAGCATCATCACCAAGTCATCTTCGGGAATGATGGTGGCGATAGAAATGCGCTCTGTCGGACCGAGTTCCAAGAGTTGCTTGAGTGAGAGTTCCGCACTGCTGATTTGCGACTCTACATTCACCACATCGTAGCGTCCCTGGCTCACTTGCGCTTTGAGTTGTGCGAGGTCGGAGCGCGAAATCTGCCCATTTGCCAACATGCGTTGCCCACGAGCGTAAACGAGTGAGTCATGCTCAAGCAATTCTTTGTTTACCTTAAGCGCCTCCTTCATGTAGAGGATTTGCACATAGAGGTTGGCGATTTGCTCTTGGATAGAGTTGGTTTGCATCTCGAAATCCTGCTCCGCAATCTGCTCGCTAATTTTGCTGGTCTTGACATTGAGCGTATTCTGTCGGCCATTCCAAATAGTCCAACTCGCACTCACGCCATACGAACCGCTCCAAGTGGCTTTGTCCGAGGCAGAAGAAGCAATCCCTCCGTTTACGAAACTCGTAACCGATTCCTGGAAGGGGCGGTACTGCACATTCTGCGAAATGTTCGCATTGAGCGAGGGCAACAACCCTGCTTTCGCCTCCTTCACACTCACCGCCGCAGAGGCAGTAGTTAATTGGCTTTTGCGCAACTGTATATTGTGCTCAAGGGCGTGGTTGATGCACTCCTGCAAGGTCCACACGCGTTCTTGCGCAGCCAATGCGGTAGTCACGCTGAGTGCTACCGCACATACAAAGGCTTTGTTCATATTTTTCCTATATATAATAATGTGATAATTCTCTTACGCCTGCAAAAGTACAAATTTTATACTTTTACCCGTCGCTCTCCCCCTGCTTTTTCTGTGAGGTATCGACAAAAGTAGGTTTTTTATCGCCCAAAGGGGGGGGGCTGCGCAGAGCGAGCGGATAACTGTTGTACTCTAAAAAAAATATTGTATCTTTGTCGGAGTTTAACCCCGAAATAAATAAATCCAATATGTTTTCAGGAATTGTAGAAGGCATGGCGCGCGTTGTTGCCATCGAAAAAGATCAAGAGAATATCCACTTCACGCTGGAATGCCCTTTCACTTCAGAGTTGAAGATTGACCAAAGCGTAGCGCACAACGGTGTGTGCTTGACCGTCGTAAAAATTGAGGGCAATACGTATGTCGTAACGGCAATGCTCGAAACGCTCCGCCGCTCTAATTTGGGTTGCCTCGAGGTGGGTTCGCTCGTCAACGTAGAGCGCTCTATGATGATGAACGGTCGTTTGGACGGACACATCGTGCAGGGCCATGTAGATGAAACGGCTGAATGTGTAGCGCTTGAAGACGCGCAGGGTTCTTACATCTATACTTTCAAATATAAGTATGATGCCGACATGGCGCGTCGCGGTTATTTCACCGTCGACAAGGGGAGTGTGACGGTAAACGGCGTGAGCCTTACCGTTTGTAACCCCACAGAAGACAGTTTCCAGGTTTGTATCATCCCTTACACCTACGAAAACACCAACTTCCACGCTATCAAGGTGGGCACAAAGGTGAATTTGGAGTTTGATATTATTGGAAAATACATTGCTCGCTTGCAGGCATTGAATTAAGACAATAGTCAGTACTCCTCACTACTATCTCCTCACTACTAACTTCTTTATGCTCTCTCGCAAAGCCCGCATCACCGCCGTGCTGTCGTACTTGGGCAGCATTATGGACGCTACAGAGACGGAACTTGATTACACTACGCCCTTTGAACTGCTCATCGCCGTCATGCTCAGTGCGCAGTGTACGGACAAGCGTATCAATCAAGTGACGCCCGCCCTCTTTGCCGCCTATCCCTCGCCCGAAGCGTTGGCAAAGGCTACTCCCGAGGAGGTCTTCGCTTACATCCGCTCGGTGAGTTATCCCAACAACAAGGCGAAGCACCTTGTGGGGATGGCGCAGCGCTTGGTGGCAGACTTTCACTCCGAAGTGCCCACCACGCTTGAAGAACTCACCACGCTCCCGGGCGTTGGGCGCAAAACGGCAAACGTTGTTCAAGCCGTAGCCTTCGGCAAGGCGGCGCTGGCAGTAGACACGCACGTATTCCGCGTGAGTCATCGCCTGAATCTTGTGCCTCCCACGGCCACGACACCCTATGCTGTGGAGAAGGCGCTCCGTCGCTACATCCCCGACGAAACGGTTGCGGCGTCGCACTACTGGCTCCTGCTTCACGGGCGCTATACCTGCACGGCGCGCAAACCGCATTGCGAAACCTGCGGACTTGCTCATCTCTGCACCTCCAAAGATAAGGTTGCCCCAAAGGCATAACCCGCACATTTTGTGCTACATCCATACCCCCACCTCTGCCGTTTTGGCAGAAGTGGGGTTTTTCGTTGCGCCAAAAAGGCAGGAAATCCTAAAAAGGTTTTACGCGCGCCGCTCGGCACGCTTTGCGCTACTTTAAAGGTGTAGGGAAATCATACCGAAATTCCACCCCTGAAAAACAGTAAGTATTTTCGCAAAAACTATTAGTAATGTATTTTAAAAAAGGTTACTAATAATTTAAATTATCTTACTAATAGTTTTCACTACTTCAAACCCGCTGTTTTTCAGGAGTATTCAACGGCTAAAAAAACCTTCTAAAATCTCAAAAAATAACTCTATAAACTATGAATTTCCAAAACTTTACCATCAAGGCGCAAGAGGCTATCCAGCAGGCGGCAACGATTGCGCAGGCAGGCGGACAGCAGGCGATTTCACCCACTCACGTGCTCCGCGGTGTGCTTCATGTGGGTGAAAATGTGACCCAGTTTTTGCTCGGCAAGACGGGCGTGAACGCCCAACAGTTGTTGGCGGTGGTGGAAAGCGAACTCCGCAGTTTGCCCCGCGTACAGGGTGGGGGCGAACCCTATTTTGACCGCGACGCAGCGGCAGTGATGCGCCAGGCTGAGGAGGTTGCAAAGGCGGAAGGCGACTCTTTTGTAGGTCTTGAAACACTCCTTCTCGCCTTGCTCAAATCTAATGCTACGGCGGGCAGAATGTTGAAAGACGCCGGACTGAACGAGGCGGCGTTGAAGGCGGCGATTGCCGAACTTCGCAAGGGTAAAAAGGTGGATTCGCCATCAAGCGAAGATACTTACCAAGCCCTTGAAAAATATGCGCGCAACCTCGTTGAGGAAGCCCGTAATGGCAAGCTCGACCCCGTAATTGGGCGCGACGATGAGATTCGCCGTGTGCTCCAAATCTTGAGCCGTCGCACGAAAAATAATCCTATTCTTATCGGCGAACCGGGTACGGGTAAAACTGCCATAGTTGAGGGTATCGCAGAGCGTATTGTGCGCGGCGACGTGCCCGAAAATTTGAAGAATAAGCACCTCTACTCCCTCGATATGGGCGCACTCGTGGCGGGGGCAAAGTATAAGGGAGAATTTGAAGAGCGCCTGAAGAGCGTTGTCAACGAAGTGACGGCGGCAGAGGGAAGTATTATTCTCTTTATCGACGAAATCCACACGCTTGTCGGCGCCGGAAAGAGCGAGGGTGCGATGGACGCGGCAAACATTCTCAAACCCGCCCTTGCACGCGGCGAACTCCGCAGTATTGGTGCCACTACTCTCGAAGAATATCAGAAGTATTTTGAAAAAGATAAGGCTCTCGAGCGCCGTTTCCAGACAGTTTTGGTTGAAGAACCCACTCCCGAAGACGCAATTTCCATTCTCCGCGGACTCAAAGAGCGTTACGAAAATCACCACCGCGTGCGCATTCAAGACGATGCCTTAATCGCCGCCGTACAACTCTCGCACCGCTATATTTCTGACCGTTTTTTGCCCGACAAAGCCATTGACTTGATGGACGAAGCCGCGGCGAAACTCCGCATGGAGCGCGATTCGCAACCCGAAGAGTTGGACGAAGCACAACGTCGCTTGCGCCAGCTCGAGATTGAGCGCGAAGCCATTAAGCGTGAGGGAGATGCGAAAAAGTTAGAGGCGCTGAACGCAGAGATTGCGACACTCGAAGAACAGGTTAAGGACCTCCGTGCAAAGTGGGAGGGCGAGCGCGGTGTGCTTGCCGAAATCCAAAAACTGAAGCAGGAAAAGGAGCAACTGAGTTTCACCGCCGAGCGCCTCGAACGCGAAGGAGATTACGGAAAGGTGGCAGAAATTCGTTACAGTACGCTTCCCGAAATTGACCAACGCCTGGAGCAACTCACGGCAGACCTTAAGGCGCGACAGGGTGCCGAGGCAATGGTGAAAGAAGTCGTTACTGCCGACGATATTGCCGACATCGTGAGCCGTTGGACGGGCATTCCCGTGACACGCATGCTTCAAAGTGAGCGCGAACGCCTTTTGCATCTTGATGCAGAGCTTCACCAGCGCGTTATTGGGCAGGAAGAAGCGGTTACAGCCGTTGCAGATGCCGTACTTCGTAGCCGCGCAGGACTTCAAGACCCGAAGCGACCGATTGGTTCGTTTATTTTCCTCGGTACAACGGGTGTCGGAAAAACTGAAGTGGCGCGAGCACTGGCAGAGTTACTCTTCAACGACGAACAAATGATGACGCGCATCGACATGAGTGAGTATCAGGAAAAGCATAGTGTGAGCCGCCTTGTTGGTGCTCCTCCGGGATATGTAGGGTATGATGAAGGCGGTCAGTTGACCGAGGCGGTGCGTCGCAAACCTTACTCTGTGGTGCTTTTCGACGAGATTGAAAAGGCGCATCCCGATGTGTTTAACATTCTCCTACAAGTGCTTGACGATGGTCGCCTTACGGACAACAAGGGGCGCACCGTAAACTTCAAAAACACCATTATCATCATGACGTCAAACCTCGGCAGTGCGCACATTCAAGCACGATTTGATGCGGCACGCGAGGCGGGAACTTCCAACGAAGACTTCTTCGCTCGTGAGGGCGACAAGTTGAAGGATGAGGTAATGGGAATGTTGAAACAAACCATCCGTCCGGAATTTTTGAACCGTGTAGACGACATTATCCTGTTCCACCCCTTGAGCGAGTCGGACATCAAGGAAATTGTGCGTATTCAGGTTGATCAGATTCGCCGCAGATTGGCAGATCAACAGGTTACGCTGACGCTTACAGAAGCTGCGCTTGAACTTATAGCCCACGAAGGTTACGATCCGCACTTCGGAGCGCGTCCCGTGAAGCGTGCCCTGCAACGCATGTTGCTGAATCAGTTAAGTTACGACATCTTAGCGGGCACTGTGGTCAAGGAATTGCCCATCGTGGTAGATGCCCGAGACGGAGCGTTGCTGATAATGAACGGCTAAGGGGATGTGCTACCCCTTGAACCGAACGTGGTAAAACGCCGTTGCCACTGACTGAAAAATAACTCCCTGTTATTTTGAATTATCTCACTGATGATTTGAAATAATAGGGAGTTATTTTTTTGCGCTAACCGTTGTGCGAAAAACTATATCTATTGTAGTAAAAATTATTAGTAACCTAAAAAAAAATTATTAGTAAGATAATTTAAAATAGGTTACTAATAATTTTGGGTAGGTCTAAAGCGTTGATTAACAGGAGTATTTGCGTGCGAAAAAATGTGACATTTTGGGCGTTTGTAAATGCAGGTAGAGGCGATCACCTTATTATTATTAAAAATAATTAAAGAGTAGGGCGCTCTAAAATCCGAAAAAGCATTAACTTTGGCGCGTATTATTTCCAACACAAGGGGCAGAAAAGGTTGTATGTGCCTTTCACGAAGCCCGAAATTAGACTACTAAACGAACATAATGAAAAGATTTTTCTTGTTTTTACTTACGCTCCTTCCCTTCTTGGCATTTGCTCAAGATGCGCCGAAGCGCGAATTTCGCGGAGCCTGGATTCAGATTATCAATGGGCAGTTTCAGGGTATGAGTCGCCATCAAATGCAGGCGAATCTTACGAACCAGCTCAATGTTCTCCAAGCTTGTGGCATCAATACGATAATTTTTCAGGTGCGCGGTGAGGCTGATGCGCTCTATCAGAGTCCTTACGAACCCTGGTCAAGATTTTTGACGGGGCGTCAGGGACAACCGCCTTCGCCCTATTGGGACCCTCTTGCGTGGATGGTAGATGAATGTCACAAACGCAATATGGAGCTTCACGCATGGATAAATCCTTTCCGCGCAAAGACGAAGGGCACTACGGAGCTGGCGGTGTCGCACCCCTACATCCAAAATCCGGAGCGCTTCTTCAGTTACGGCGACCTCTTGCTCTTCGACCCCGGTTTGCCCGAGAATCATGAGTACATCTGCAAGGTGGTTGAAGACATCGTGAAGCGTTACGACATTGACGGCCTCCACATCGACGATTACTTCTACCCGTATCCCGAGCCCGGTCGCACTATTCCCGACGACGAGGCCTTTAAACTTTACAGCAATGGGTATAAGAATCGTGCCGACTGGCGCCGCTACAATGTGAATTGCTTTATTGAAAAACTCTCTAAAACAATTCACCGCGCGAAACCCTGGGTGAAGTTTGGCGTAAGTCCCTTTGGCATCTACCACAACGAAAAGAATGGCGGTTACGTGCCGGGCAGTAAGACCAACGGCCTTCAGAATTACGACGACCTTTATGCCGACATCATTTTCTGGGTGAATAAGGGGTGGATTGACTACAACGCGCCCCAGATTTACTGGGAGATTGGCCACAAGGCGGCAGATTATGAAGAACTCATCCGTTGGTGGTCGCGCTATGCCAGCAATCGTCCCCTCATCATCGGTCAGGATGTAGAGCGCACGGTGAAGGCAAAGAGCAAGACGGACTCTTCTAAGAATCAGATGGCAGATAAGTTCCGCCTGCAGCGCACGCTTCCCAACATCGACGGTTCTTGCATGTGGTACAGCGCAGCCGTGGTGCGCAACGAGGGAGGTTATGCTTCGCAGTTGGCATATAATTACCACGCCACCCCCGCTTTGCAGCCCCTCATGCCCTTCCTTGACGATGAGGCTCCGGGAAAGGTGAAGAAACTCAAGGCGCTGTGGATGCCCGACGGTTATTACCTCTTCTGGCAAGCACCTGCGGGGCAGGGCGCCTTGGAGAAGGCTACGAAATATGTCATTTATCGCTTCGAGGGTAAGGAAAAAGTAAACCTTGACAATCCTAAAAACATCGTAGCAATTACGGATAAGACCATGTACAAACTTCCTTATAAGGATGGCCGTACGAAATATACTTATGTGGTTACAGCGCTTGACCGTCTCCAAAATGAAAGTAAGTTGGTGAAGCGTAAGGTAAAACTTTAGGCGAAAAATCAGTTCTCAGTAACTACTTGAAATTTAAGGGTTGGAAACTGCGAAAATTATTAGTAACCTTTTTTAAATTATGTTACTAACAATTTTAATTAGGTTACTAATAATTTTTACGAGAATAGGTTTCGTTTTTTCTGCCCCTATCAACACACAAACAAACGCACTGAATTATGAAAGTTTTAAAGTTTGGCGGTTCCTCTGTAGGTTCCGTCACAGGATTACACAATATAAAGAAAATTGCCGAAGGCGCCGACCAGCCCCTTATCGTGGTGGTGTCAGCCCTCGGTGGTATTACCGATAAACTCATTGCCCTCGGCAAGCGTGCTGGGGCGGGAGATATTGCCTACATCGGCGACCTCGACGCTATTATTCGCCGTCACCTCGACTTGGTGAAGGAAGAAATTGCCGAGGAAAAGCAGGCGGCGCTCATGAACGACCTTGAGTCGCTCTTCCACGACTTGCGCAGCATCCTTCACGGCGTATATCTCATCCAAGACCTCACGCAGAAGACGGCAGATGCCATTGTGGCGTTTGGCGAACGCCTTTCGTCGCTCATCGTGGCAACCTTCATCGACAATGCCAAGCATTACGATAGCCGCACGCTCTTTAAGACTACGCGTCAGGGCGAGAAGCACCTCGTAGATTACGACCTCACGAATAAAAACATCCTTGATAATTTCACGAATCACCAGGGAATTGCCGTGATGGGTGGCTTTATTGCTACGGATGCGGCAACGGGCGTGACTACAAACCTTGGTCGTGGCGGTTCTGACTTTACTGCTGCCATTATTGCAGCAGCCCTTGATGCAGAGGTGCTTGAAATTTGGACGGATGTGGATGGTTTTATGACGGCCGACCCTCGTGTGATTTCTACAGCCTACACCATTGATGAATTGACCTATGGCGAGGCGATGGAACTCTGTAACTTTGGCGCGAAGGTGGTATATCCGCCCACGATTTACCCCGTTTGTGTAAAGAATATCCCCATTCTTATTAAGAATACCTTAAACCCCTCCGCCAAAGGCAGTATCATTCACGCCAAGGCGGCAAGCAGCAAGAGCCCCATCCGAGGTATTTCTTCGGTCAACGAAATGTCGCTCGTCACAGTGAGTGGTCTTTCGATGGTGGGCGTAGTTGGGGTGAACCGTCGTATTTTTGCGACGCTCGCCAAGGGAGGTATCAGCGTCTTCATGGTGGCGCAGACTTCTTCTGAAACGAGCACTTCACTCTGTGTTACTACCCAGGATGCCGAAAAGGCATGTCAGTTGCTCGACAAGGAATTTGAAAAGGAAATCCAAGACGGTGCGATGCACCACACCAGCAAGCAAGACGGTTTGGCTACGGTTGCCGTGGTGGGCGAGCGCATGAAGCAGTGCTCAGGTACGGCAGGCAAACTTTTTACCGTGTTGGGCAAAAACGGTATCAGCATCAGCGCGATGTCGCAAGGCGCATTGGAGATGAACATCTCCTTTGTGGTTGAAAAACATCAGTTGCGCAAGGCGCTTAACGTGCTTCACGATAGTTTTTTTCTCAGCCAGCACGAGGAACTTAATGTGTTCTTGTGCGGAACAGGTACCGTAGGTGGAAGTCTTCTCCAGCAACTTGCTGCGCAACGCCAAATGCTGATGGAAGAACGCGGATTAAAGGTAAACCTTGTGGGTGTTTGTGGTCGCACAAAGGCAGCGTTCTCTCGCGAAGGTATTGACCCTGCACGCTATAAGGAAGTGCTTGCAGAAAGTGGCAAGGAAGGTGGCGTAGAACGCATGGTTGATGAAATTTTGGAGATGAATATTTTCAACTCTGTCTTTGTTGACTGTACGGCAAGCGAAGAAGTTGCGGCGCAATACGGACGCCTGCTCAGCGCCAACGTATCTGTGGTGGCGGCAAACAAGGTTGCGGCGTCTTCTGACTACGACAATTACGAGCACCTCAAACTCTTGGCGCGCGAACGCGGCGTGAAATACCTCTTTGAAACAAATGTTGGTGCGGGTCTCCCCATCATTAACACCATCAACGACCTTCGTGCGTCGGGCGATAAGATTTTGCGCATCGAGGCGGTATTGAGTGGTACGCTCAACTTTGTCTTCAACACGCTTTCTGAAGAAATTCCTCTCAGCAAGGCGGTGCAGATGGCGAAGGAAGCAGGTTATAGCGAACCCGACCCACGTATTGACCTTTCAGGTAAGGATGTTATTCGCAAGATTACCATCTTGGCACGCGAAAGTGGCTACCGCGTTGAGGCGGATGAGATGGAAAAGCAACTCTTCATCCCTGCGTCGCTCTTTGAAGGTTCGCTCGACGAATTTTGGGCAGGACTTCCCGCTCTTGATGCCCAATTCGAGGCAGAACGCAAGCGTCTTGTGAGCGAGAATAAGCGTTGGCGCTTCGTAGCAGAGTGGGCGGACGGCAAGGGTAAGGTAAGTTTGCGCGAAATTCCCCTTGGCCACCCCTTCTATGACTTGGAAGGCTCCAACAATATCATTCTGCTCAACACAGAACGCTACCGCGAATATCCCATGCTCATTCAGGGCTACGGAGCAGGCGCAGCGGTAACGGCAGCCGGCGTATTTGCGGATGTGTTGAGAGTTGCTAATATTTAATTTTTTTAGGTGTCGGGAGTTACAAATGACTTTTATGATAAGTGCTTCCGACACCTAAAAAATCTAATGTCTCTATAGAATTATACTTTACATAGTATGAAAATTAATCTATCGGATTTTGTTTGTAAAATACTTGAGAATTCTGAATTATAACTACTATACAAAAAAATCTTAGAAATGAAGAATATTATTTTATCCTTGCTTTTGACTATATCATATGGTATTGCAGTTAAAGCACAAGATCTTACAAGCAAGATAGATTCATTAACCACAGAACTTAATCAACTTAAACATGAACATTATTATTTAAGTAGTATTTACCAACTTAATAAGATGTCATTAGAACTAAGTGTATTAGATAACAACTTAAAAACTGCAGTAAATACAATCTTAATTTACGGAGATGAAAATCAATGTGATATAGAGTTGTATTCAGTTTTTGAAAATAACTATGAGTGTAGTGTAGAGTTATTAAATAGTCAGAGTTATTTTTTTTCGACATTGAAAAGAACTGTAACTTTAAATAATCTCCAATATAATTTTAATGAATTGGAAATAAAAGAAATAGAGGACCTTTGTTCATATATTGATATGCGTTTTAACCAAGTCAATAATTCTTTAGAACTTTATAAGAAAGTTTTAACTGAGTATAAAAAATTACCATCGAGGATTAGATAAAGGGGGAATGTTATAAACTACTTCTATGTCATCCCCTATTCTTAATTTTCCCTTTATATGAAAACTCTTTCCCTTCGCGTCTATCCCTCTGTGGCAGCGCAAGATGCGGAACTCCGAAAATATATAGCGCGCGAATTGGCGGTGAATCCCAAGAGCGTGACGGCTGTGAGGGTGCGCAAGCGAAGTATTGACGCGCGCCAACGCACGATATATGTGAATTTGACGGTGGACGCCTACATCAACGAGCAGGCGCCCGAGTTGGATTTCACGCCCATAGACTATCCGAATGTAGAAGGCGCTGCGCCCGTCATTGTTGTCGGTGCAGGACCAGGCGGACTCTTTGCTGCGCTTCGACTGATAGAACTCGGCAAACGCCCCATCGTTTTAGAACGCGGGAAGGACGTGCACGAACGCCGCAAGGACATTGCGCGCATCAGCCGTGAGCACCTTGTGGATAGCGAAAGCAACTATTCCTTTGGCGAAGGCGGTGCGGGCGCATATTCTGACGGCAAACTTTTCACGCGCTCCAAGAAGCGTGGGAATGTAGAGAAGATTTTGCGCGTCTTCTGCCAGCACGGCGCTTCTACAGACATTCTTGTGGATGCCCACCCGCACATCGGCACCGACCGACTCCCGCGTATTATTGAAAATATGTGTGAGCAGATTCGCCGTAGCGGAGGTGAGGTGCATTTCAACTGTCGTGTGGACCGCCTTTTGGTGCAGAACGGCACGAAGGTGGTGGGCGTAGAAACGGCAGACGGACGCAGTTTCCAGGGCCCCGTAATCCTTGCCACGGGCCACTCTGCTCGTGATGTTTACCGCTACCTTCACGCATCGGGCATCGAACTTGAGGCGAAGGGCATTGCTGTGGGTGTGCGCTTGGAGCATCCTTCGCACCTCATTGACCAACTTCAGTACCACAACCGCGAAGGTCGCGGAAAGTACCTCCCAGCGGCGGAATACAGCTATGTGGCGCAGTGTGGCGGGCGCGGTGTTTATAGTTTCTGCATGTGTCCCGGTGGAGTTGTAGTGCCGGCTGCGAGTGGTCCCGAGCAACTTGTGGTCAACGGCATGAGTCCCTCGACGCGCAACACGGCTTGGAGCAATTCGGGCATGGTGGTAGAAACGCGCTTGGAAGACCTCGACGGCGAACTCCGTCCCTTCATGCAAGAAGCCTTTCAGGATGAGGCGTTCGCATGTGCGCATAAGGACTTCGCAGCTGCCGAAAATCCCCTCCGCATGATGTATTTCCAAGAAGCGCTTGAGCGTGCGTGCTGGATACAAGGCAACCGCCGACAAACGGCTCCCGCACAGCGCATGCACGACTTCGTAAACCGCAAACTCTCTGCCGACCTGCCCTCCACAAGTTACGCTCCCGGACTCATCGCATCCCCCCTCCATTTTTGGATGCCTAAGTTCGTCACCACTCGCTTGGCAGAAGGCTTCCAGACCTTTGGGAAGCGCAGTCGTGGCTTCCTTACAAACGATGCCCAACTCATTGCCACCGAAACGCGCACCTCGGCTCCCGTGCGCATTCCCCGAAACGGTGAAACCCTTGCCCACATCCGCCTCGAGGGGCTCTATCCTTGTGGCGAAGGAGCGGGATATGCCGGCGGCATTGTCAGTGCGGCGGTCGACGGCGAGCGTTGCGCGGAAGCGGCAAGTGGCATGATGTAAATAAGAATAAGATAATCCTCCTCGTGTGTCCCACCTTTGGGAACGCACAAGGAGGATTTTTATTTTTACACCTCAAATACCCCTCAATTAGACCTTCAAAATTTCCCCTAAATCTATTGCGAAAAAAACTATATCTATTTTCGTAAAAATTATTAGTAACCTAATTAAAATTATTAGTAATGTAATTTTAAAAAAGGTTACTAATAATTTTAGGGGTTTCTAAAGTGTTGATTCTTAGAAGTATGTCGGTGCGAAAAAAAGTCGCATTTTTAGGGCGTGATAATGAGGGAAAACTGACCTTGAAAATGGTGATGAATGGGGCGAGGAGGTGGCGGTGAATGATGAGGCAGAGCGGGGGAGGGTGGCTTGGATTTTGCCGCGCTCTGTGGGGAAATCGGGGTTAATTCAGTAGTTTGCTTGGCGTTTCTTGAAAAAAGCGGGGGCGTCACTCCTTATTATATATAAAAAAGCAGTACCTTTGCACGATAATGCGTAGTTTACACTCTCTATACCTGGCACTGATGTTGCTCTTCATGCTCCCCGCGCAAAGTAAGGCGGAGGTGGTGGAGGGTCGGAAGGTTGTGGTGAGTTTGATAACCTGCCATCCGGGCGACTTGACGTATGAACTTTACGGGCACTCGGCACTTCGTGTGGTGGACTTCTCGCAGGGCACGGATTATGTGTACAACTACGGCATCTTCGACTTTGAGAGCGACAACTTCGTGCTGCGCTTTGTGCTCGGCAAGACCGACTATATGTTGGGCGTAACGACCTATCCGTATTTCCACTATGTTTATGCCGCGCAGGGCCGACGCATGGATGAGCAGGTGCTGAACCTCACGCCGCAGGAGGCCGTGAGATTGCAGGAACTGCTGAATGAAAATGCGCGCCCCGAGAATCGAGTGTACCGCTACAATTTCTTGGAGGACAATTGCGTGACGCGTGCCGTGGATATGGTGGCGAAGGCGGTGGACGGGAAGGTTGCTTTTCCCGAAGCGCAACAGGGCAAGACTTTTCGCTCGCTTGTGATGGAGCATACGGAACGAAATCCGTGGGATTTCTTCGTACAAAATATACTGCTCGGCATGGAGGTTGACACACTTATCGGTGTGCGCGGACAAATGTTCGCTCCGCTTTATGCAGAAGCGCTTGTGGCGGGCGCAACGGTAACGGACTCGTTAGGAAATGAGCGTCCGTTGGTAAAGAAAGAGGTGCGCTTGACCGAAGACCGCACGCAATTTGCGCCGCATCCCCTGAGTCCGCAAGTAGTATTCGGAGCGTTGCTCGCACTGTCCGTAGTGCTTGTTGTGCTGTTGAGAATGGGTTGGCGAAAGACCTTCTACGCCGTAGAAACGCCCCTCTTGCTTGTGCAGGGATTGATGGGGTGCATCATCTTTACCCTCTGCTTCTTCTCCGAGCACCCTGCGGTGGACAACAACTGGAACTTGCTTTTGCTAAATCCCCTGCCGCTGCTCGCAATACCCTACCAATGGTGGACGGTAATAAAGGGGCACCGCAATTACTACCCTTACGTGCAAATCATCTTGCTTGCGGCGTATGCTTTCGGCGTAGGAATGTTGCATGCGCAGGGTGTGGTGAGCGCAATGTGGCTGGTGGTGGCTGTGCTGGCGGTGTTGAATTTTGCTAAGGTGGTTGCTTGTAGAAGTTCTAGATAGTCTAGATAGTCTAGATGCTCTAGAAAATCTAGACCATCTAGATCATCTAGATCATCTATAAAATATAGAATCCCCCCTCTTTGATTAATATAAAAAATGAAAAATCTCCCCTCAAATACGCATCGCAGCACCCTGCTGCTTTCGCTTTTGCTTGCTGTGTCGACGCTTTCTTCGGCGCAGGGAAGTAAGGCGGCGAATGGTGTGCCGCGCGTGGTGGTAAACATTCTTGTCGACCAGTTGCGCTCGGATTATCTTGAGGCCTTCATGCCGCTGTATGGCGAGGAGGGTTTTAAGAAACTCCTGAACGAAGGGCGCGTCTATACCCAGGCGGAATATCCTTTGGCAAATCCCGACTTGGCTTCGGCGGCGGCTTCGCTCGCTACGGGAACTTCGCCCTCGAACCATGGTATTACGGGTAAGAAATGGATAGACCGCAAGACTCTGCGCCCCGTGTTTTGCTGCGATGACAGTCGTTATACCGGCGCGGGTACTACGGATGCTTCTTCTCCCAAGCATTTGGGTGTGACAACCGTAGGTGATGAACTCAAGGTGGCGTCTGAAGGTAAGGCGCTCGTTTATGCCATTGCGCCCTTCCGCGAGGCGGCGATTTTCTCGGCAGGTCATGCTGCCAATGCTGCCCTTTGGATGGACAACAATACGGGTAATTGGGTGTCTTCCTCTTACTACGGCGGACTTCCCGCTTGGGTGACGGTGCACAACCAATTTCAGGCGTATGCCGACAAGGTTAAGAACACCACTTGGCAACCTATAAATCCCTTGACGGGAAACTTCAGTTACTTCCTCTCGGGCGGTGTGAAGGATCCCTTTAAGCATAAGTTTAAGACGGAGACAGCGTTCGTAGATTACAAGACGAGCGGACTGATAAATGAGGAAGTGGAGTTGCTTGCTACCTCGTGTCTCACCAACACAATGATTGGGCGCGATGATATTACCGACTACCTCTCCGTAACCTTCTACGCCGGAAATTTCCGCCACCAGACGGCTTCCGTAGCGCCCATTGAGTTGCAAGATATTTATGTGCGCCTCGACCGTGCTTTGGCAGATTTGATTCAGACCGTAGAAAAGAAAGTAGGGCGTGAGAATGCCTTGTTTGTGCTGACCTCTTCAGGGTATGCCGATGAGGAAAGCGCAGACCTTTCTACCTACAAGATTCCCACGGGTAAGTTTGATGTGGTGCGCACAGCAAGTATGCTCAACATTTACTTGGCTGCCATTTATGGTCCTGGGCAGTTTGTTGAGGCTACGCACGGCACGCAGTTCTACCTCAACCACAAACTTATTGAGGAGCGCCAAATCAGTTTGACAGAACTCCTTGAACGCGCGCAAGACTTACTCTTGCAGTTCTCGGGTGTGAAGGATGTTTATACTTCTCAACGCTTGCTTCAGGGAGCATGGACTCCAGGTATCAGCAGAATCCGCGGGGGGTATAATGCAGCGACTTCTGGCGATATTTTCTTGGAAATCGCTCCGGGATGGCGTTATGTAAATGTCGACACCAAGGAAAACCAATTGGTGAGAGCTTCGTACATTCCTTTCCCCATTATTTTCTACGGGCACACTACTACAAGTGCAAAGATTGATACGCCCGTAACGATAGATTTTATTGCTCCCACGCTCTCCAAAGTGATGCGCATTCGCGCTCCGAATGCTTGTAGCAATGCGCCACTTTCTTTGCAACAGGAATAGGTGGCACGGATTTTGCAATAAACTACTCAACAAGAAACTCAAAAACACTATGGACATATTTAAATTCCTCACCAAACTTTTTGGTACAAAATCACAGCGCGACATCAAGGCGATTAAACCTATTGTCGACGAAATTCTCCGCATTTATCCCGAGATTGATGCGCTCTCAAACGACGACCTCCGTGCGAAGACACGTGAGTTGAAAACTATCGTACAGTCGTCGGGCGATGAACTCCGCAAGGAAATTGATACGCTTAAGGCAAAGATTGAAGACACTCCCATTGAGGAGCGCGAGTTTATTTTCAAGAAGATTGACAAGCTCGAAAAGGAAATTCTTGAACGCTACGAGGAAAAACTTAATGAAGTGCTCCCCACTGCGTTTGCAGTTGTGAAGTCTACTTGCCGCCGCTTTAAGGATAGCACAGGTCGTTTTGATACGGTGCTTACGGCAACAGATTTCGACCGCGAGATGGCGGTGATGTATCCCGATGTAGTGCAGATTGACGGAGACAAAGCGCTCTACGACGATGACTTTGAAGAAAGCGACTGGAACATGGACCCCTATCCCTGTCAGTTGTTTGGTGGCGTAGCCATCCATCAGGGTAAGATTGCCGAAATGGCTACGGGTGAAGGTAAGACACTTACTTCTACCTTGCCCATCTATTTGAACGCCCTTACGGGTAATGGTGTGCATGTCGTAACGGTCAATGATTATTTGGCAAAGCGTGACGCACGTTGGAATGCTCCGCTTTACATGTTCCACGAACTTTCTGTGGATTGTATCGACAAGCATCAGCCCAACTCAGAAGCGCGTCGCCGTGCGTACCAAGCGGATATCACTTACGGTACAAACAACGAATTTGGTTTCGACTACTTGCGCGACAATATGGCGATGAGTCCCAAGGATCTCGTTCAGCGCATGCACAACTTCGCTATTGTCGACGAAGCAGACTCTGTACTTATCGACGATGCGCGTACGCCGCTCATCATTTCAGGTCCTGT
The DNA here is from genome assembly GCA_045631665.1 of Alloprevotella sp. Classification (GTDB taxonomy): domain Bacteria; phylum Bacteroidota; class Bacteroidia; order Bacteroidales; family Bacteroidaceae; genus Alloprevotella. The sequence continues at coordinate 24,709 of JAZQVD010000048.1, read as the reverse complement.
GCCCAAGGGAGACGTTCAGTTGTTCGAGCAGTACCAACCTCTTGTTGAAAAGCTCGTAACTGTTCAGAAGCAGTTGGCTACACAGTTGCTCACTGAAGCAAAGAAGCTTATTGAAACGGGAGATAAGGACCAGCGCGAGCAAGGTTTCCTTCAGTTGTTCCGTTCTCACAAGGCGCTTCCCAAGAACAAACCCCTCATCAAGTTCCTTTCTGAACCCGGTGTGAAGACAGGAATGTTGCGCACGGAAGAAATCTACATGGAGAACAACAACAAGCGCATGCCCGAGGCAGTAGCGCCCTTGTTCTTCGTAGCGGATGAAAAAATGCACTCTTGCGACCTCACCGATAAGGGTACAGCTTGGCTCGCACAGCAGGTGGGTGATGAAACCCTCTTTGTGCTTCCCGATATTACGGCAGAAATTTCTGCGCTCAAGGCAATGGGGCTTCCCGATGAAGAACGCATTGCGCGTGAAGATGCACTCTATGCCGACTATGCCGTAAAGAGTGAGCGTATTCATACTATCCAGCAACTCTTGAAGGCGTACTCTATGTTCGACCTCAATGTAGATTATGTGGTGATGGATGGTCAAGTAAAAATTGTTGACGAACAGACGGGTCGTATTATGGAAGGTCGCCGTTGGAGTGACGGTCTTCACCAGGCAGTAGAAGCAAAGGAACATGTAAAGGTAGAAGCCGCTACACAGACCTTCGCGACAATTACTTTGCAGAACTATTTCCGCATGTACCACAAGATTTCAGGTATGACAGGTACGGCAAGTACGGAAGCAGGTGAACTTTGGAATATCTACAAACTTGATGTGGTAGAAATTCCTACGAACATGCAGTGGAAGGACCTCAACGGTCCCGCAAATAATCGTAACGACCAGAACGACCGCGTCTATAAAACGAACCGCGAAAAGTATGCTGCCGTTATTGAAGAAATTATCAAGGAGCGCAATGCCGGTCGTCCTACTCTTGTAGGTACAACGAGCGTAGAAATCTCCGAACTTCTTTCTCGTATGCTCCGTATGCGTGACATTCCTCACCAGGTATTGAACGCGAAGCTCCACCAAGCGGAAGCCGACATCGTGAAGAATGCCGGTCGTAGCACAGACGGTAAGGGTGCTGTAACGATTGCTACCAACATGGCGGGTCGTGGTACCGACATCAAGCTCAGCGATGAAGTGAAGGCCGCAGGTGGTCTTGCCATCATCGGTACAGAGCGCCACGAAAGCCGTCGTGTTGACCGCCAGCTCCGTGGTCGTGCCGGTCGTCAGGGAGACCCTGGTTCGTCAATCTTCTTCGTGTCACTCGAAGACCAACTCATGCGTCTTAATGGTGGTGACAAGATTTCGAAGGTGATGGACAAACTCGGTTTCAAGGAAGGCGAAGTGCTCGAAGCGCCTATGGTAAATTCCAGCATCGAGCGTGCGCAGAAGAAGGTGGAAGAAAACAACTTCGGTATCCGTAAGCGCCTCCTCGAATACGATGATGTGATGAACAAGCAGCGCTCTGTGATTTACGAAAAGCGCCGTCACGCCCTCATGGGTGAACGCATTGGTATGGATATCTCAAATATGATTTGGGACCGCTGTATCTACATCGTGGAAAAGAGTGCTGACTACGATGCGTGCCGTGATAGTTTCATCGAAATTATGGCGATGGACGCGCCCTTCACTGCTGAAGAATACACTTCTATGAAGCAGGAAGACCTCTTCGAGAGAGCGTTCGAAGCAGCGATGGCAAACTTCAAGCGTCGTACCGACCGCCTCGCTGAAATTGCCGTTCCCGTCATCAAGCAGGTGTATGAACAGCAAGCACATGTATACGAGAACATCCTCATCCCCATTACGGATGGTAAACTCGTTTACAACATCCGCACGAACCTTCAGAAGGCGTACGAGTCTGAGAGCAAGGAAGTCGTGAAGGACTTTGAAAAGGCAATTCTCCTCCACAACATCGACGATGCTTGGAAGGAAAACCTCCGCGCTCTTGACGAACTCAAACACTCTGTACACAACGCCAGCTACGAACAGAAGGATCCCCTCCTTATCTTCAAGCTCGAGAGTGTGAAGCTCTTCGACGATATGGTGAACAAGATTAATAACTCTACCGTAGCCACTTTGATGCGCGCACAAATCCCTGTGCAGGCACCCCAACAGGTGCGTGAGGCAGCACCCGAACCCGAGCGTCCCAAACAGCAGTTGCAGGAATCACACGGAGGCACTCAAACGCCCGACAATTCCATGCAGAAAGCAGCGCAGCGCGATACTCGCGAGCGTGCTCCCCAGCCCATCGTGAAAGAACAGCTTCCCGGACGCAATGATCCCTGTCCTTGCGGTAGCGGAAAGAAGTTTAAGAATTGCCACGGCAAGGGACTTTAATACAAACGAAAATAAGTTGCTTCCCACTGGGGAGGCAACTTATTTTTTTTGTGCTATAACGATGTGGATTTGGGAGGTAGTTTCTTAAGAACGGCGCTTGCTGCAGCGCACCACGACAATGCTCGCTTCGTAAAGTAGCCACATCGGAATGGCTACGAGCATAAGGGTAAACGCATCGGCTGTGGGCGTGATGATGGCGGCAAGAATGAGTAGGGCAACGATGACATGGCGACGGTAGTGCGTCATCATGCTTGCGTGGATAAACCCAAGGCGTCCCAGGATACTGCAAATCACGGGTATCTCAAACACAATGCCCATTGAGAGCGCCAAAATCAAGAGCGTTTCAAGGTATGACGCGAGCGTTACGGTATTTGCCACCGCCTCACTCACTTGGTAAGTGCCCAAGAAGCGGAAGGTGAGGGGGAAGATGAGGAAGTAGGTGAGCAACAACCCCATCCCAAACATCACATACCCACTCACCACGAGCTGCACGGCACAACGGCGCTCGCGGGCGTAAAGTGCGGGCGCTACGAAGTGGAAGAGGAGGTAAATAATGTAGGGCGATGCCGCCAAGACGCCTACGAAGAATGCCGCCTTGAGGTGGAGCAAAAACTGATGGGCAAGTCCCGTGTTAATCAACTGCACATCGAGGGGCGATAACCCCGACGCTTCGCCCGAAGTTACCCATGCTGCGACGGACTCCAACAGGCGGTAGGTCACAAACCCTTCCTCGCAGGGCGCAAGCAGGAGGTCGAAGAGTTCCTGCTTAAAGCAGAAGGCCGCAACGGCGCAAACCGTAACGGCAATCAGCATCTTGATGATGCTCCCGCGGAGTTCATCAAGATGTTCCCAAAAGTTTTGTGGGGCAGTGGACACGGCGGAGATTTACTTCTTATCTTCTTCGCTTTCAGCCTCTTTGCCGTTCATCGCGTCCTTAAAACTGCGCACGCCTTTGCCCAATCCCTTCATCAATTCGGGGATTTTTTTACCGCCAAAGAAGAGTAAAACGACGAGGGCTATGATGACGATTTCTTGAAAACCAATTCCAAACATACATATTTAAATTAAGGGGTTGTAGAAAAGAGTTCTATTACTTGCTGTGCTCTGCAATCCAATATGCCGCCGCAATTTGAAGCGCCACACCGGGGAGGCACAGCAGCAAGGTGCTGACGCTGGAGAGCAATGCCCACTCGGCAAGTGCGCCCACAATCTGCACGCCGATAATTGCGGCAATGATGAGCAGCATCTGGCGGTTGCTACGAAGCGCTACCACCTTGCTCACCGCGAGGGCAAGCACTACCGATTTCGTGAGCACCACGGGAAGCATGGCACCCGAGGGCATGGAGAACAGCAGGGCGTTGATGAGCGGACTTGCTACCGCCGTGAGCAGCGCCACGCGCCAACCGAAACGGCAAGCGGCGATGAGCGTGAAGAAGTATATGGGCTGGAAGATGAGACCGCCCTGTGGCACAAGGTGGCAAAGCTGCGGAAGCACTACATTACCCACGGCAAAAAGCGCCGCAAAAAGGTAGGTGCGGAGGTTGCCAAGTGTGAGCGTTGAGGCTTGAGGAAGGTATTCCATAACGATTGAATTTTAGGACTCGTTATTAGTAACCTCATGCAGATTTTGGAGTGGCGAAATTAGGTTACTAATAATTTAAAAAAGGTTACTAATAATTTTTTTTAGGTTACTAATAATTTTTACGAAAATAGGTTTCGTTTTTCCGACCTATACTTCGCGCTTATCTTGTACCCTCATTTGCATCAGAAAATCGCGGATTTCGCCCACCATTTTATCCACATTTTCGAGCGGGAGGCACCGCTTTTCTACGGGGCACATGTCTGTGCCGGCGCGGTTACGAATGCCCTCCACCACCTCTGCGTAACTCACCGCTACGCCAGACGCTTCAAGTAGCGCCAAAGCGGGCGCACTGATGACGTCGGCATGAACTCGAACTACGCCACCCTTCACCATCAGCGCCGCCGCCCCTTTGCCCACGACCTTGTCGGCAATGCTGCTGCCAAGTAGGAACGGCGCGTCGGTGGTTAATAGGTGGTAAAGGTCTGCTACTCCGCGCTGCGTAAAGGTGCGCAGGGTTTCGCCGTTTCGGATGACGCAGGAATATCCGCCCGAGTGGAGCGTTGATATGAGTGAATCCATCGCTGTCAGAGGCGGTTAGAGCGTATCCTGTTTGAGTTTCTCCACAAAGTCACTGATGCGGTGGATCTCACGATGGATGCGGATGTTCTGCGGACAGTGTTTGTGGCATTTCCCACAGCCAATGCAGTGGTCGGCTTGGCGCAATTTTTCCACCGAGCGGTCGTAACTCACCAAGAATGCACGGCGCGCCTCCTTGTAATTGGGGTCCATACTGCTCTCGGGCACATTGCCTTCGTTCACGCACTTGTTGTAGTGCATAAATATCGAGGGGATATCAATGCCGTAGGGACAGGGCATGCAGTAGGCGCAATAGTTACACGGAATGGTGGGGTATTGCTCCATGAGTTTGGCGGCGTGGAACAGGAATTCGTTATCCTCCTCCGTGAGCGGTACCAGTGGGGCGTACGAACGGATGTTGTCCTCCAAATGTTCCTTGTAAGTCATTCCCGAAAGCACGGTCAACACGCCCTTTGGCGTACCTGCAAAGCGGAACGCCCATGAAGCTACGCTGCGCTCAGGGTCTTTTTCTTTTAGCAACCCAACTACATGGTCGGGCACCTTTGAGAGGCGTCCGCCCAACAGGGGTTCCATAATCTGCACGGGGATGCCGCGCTTCTCCAACTCCTCATACAAATATTTCGCACCGATTCCGCTGCCCTTGGCAATGTGCCAGTCTACATAGTTCATCTGTATGAGCACAAAGTCCCAGTGATACTTGTCGTGAAGGGCGAGCATTTCGTCAAAAACTTCCTTCGAGCCGTGGAACGACCAGCCCAAATGGCGAATGCGTCCTGCCTTGCGTTCTTCCATCAAGAAGTCGAGCATGCCATTGTCTACATAGCGCTTGCGGAACGCCTCCATGCCGCCACCACCTATGGAGTGGAGCAGGTAATAGTCGATGTAGTCCACCTGGAGGTCCTTAAACGACTGATGATACATCGCCAAGGAGTTCTCACGCGTGAAGTTGGAAAAATTAGAAAGCTTTGTCGAAATGTAAAACGACTCGCGCGGGTGGCGCTTCAAGGCATTGCCCGTAGCTTTCTCCGACCATCCCTGCACATATACGGGAGAGGTGTCAAAGTAGTTCACTCCGTGCGCAATGGCATAGTCAACGAGGTCGTTTACAGCGTCTTGGTCAATCATATCTCCCTGACCGTTGGGATTAGGTACCGTCGGCCAACGCATACATCCGTAGCCGAGGAGCGAAACCTTGTCATCGCCCAAAGCGGGAAAGCTTCGCAGTGTCATCTTGTCCGTGGGGACGGGACCAAGTTCCTTACTCGTCAGTTCTGCTCCCTTCTTGGGGGCACAACCGCAGAGGGCAGCCGTCGTGGTTGCCGATGTGATACCTACTATTTTGAGAAATTCGCGTCTGTCCATAGGATGAGGTTATGAGGTAGTTAGGTTGTAAGGTGGTTAGGTCGTAAGGTTTTGAGGTTGTAAGGTTTTGAGGTTCCAAAGCTTCTGATATTTTCTCGGAGCGCATAGTCCGTATGAATTAGGAGTGTTGCACCCTTACAACCTTAAAACCTAATAACCTGATAACCTCAACCAGTTACATAATTTTCTGAGTGTCGAGCCCTTCAACTACGATTGCGCTGAATGGGCGTGCGGGACAAAGGTTTTCGCAAGCGCCACAGCCGATGCAGCGTTCCGTGTTGATGGCGGGAATCTTGGGACTCTTGTCGTCGCCTTCCACAGAGGACACCATCTGTATGGCTCCCGAGGGACAATGACGGGCGCAGTTGCCACAGCGTACGCCTTCGGTCAGCGGTAAGCAGTTTTTCTTAATCCACACGGCGCGACCAATCTGTCGAGAAGACTTCTCCTCACGCGTTAATGACGTTAGCGCACCTGCAGGGCAGACATTCGAACAACTTGTACACTCGGGGCGGCAATAACCACGCTCATAGCTCACTTCAGGTTGCATGAAGCGGTTCAAATCATTGGAGGGGCGCAACACACCATTGGGGCACGCCGAAATACAAAGCTGGCACGCCGTGCAAGACTTCGTGAAGTGGCGCACATTCAAGGCTCCGGGAGGAAGAATCGGCGTTTCGCGCTGCGGAGCAACCTTGTCTTCAATCACAGCAAGGCCGCCGTCCACTTTTTTCTTCTGCGCCTCTACCACAGTTGCCGCCGTCACCGCCACAGCTCCCGTTAAAAAGGCACGGCGTGAGTCAGAGGCGGGCGCATCTGCTTGCTTTTCTTCCGCCTTGCACTTGGCTTGTGGCGCACGCATTGCATATTTAATCGCCCCACGCTTACATTTGCTGATGCAGTCCATACACATCACGCAGCGCGAGTAATCAATCGTATGCTCCTTGCTGTTGATGCACGCACCCTTACAATTCTTTTCACACAAGCGGCAACCGTTGCACTTTTCAGTGTCAATCACGGGGCGGAACATCACGCTTTTAGAACAATGACTGATAAGTCCGAGCAACGAACCCACGGGGCAAATCGTGTTGCAGTATGTTCTGCCGCCGCGCCAAGCAAGTATGCTCACGATAATCAAAGTCGCTACGGCAATACCTACTGACCACGCGCTGCGCATCCACACTTCCGTTTCGTAAAAGGCATAACTTTCCGAGCGCTCCGCAAAGTAAGCCAACGCATTGTTGCCCCATTGATACACAGGCGCTAAAAGGTTGGTGACAATGCGTCCGAAGGCACTGTATGGCTCAAGCAGTGAACCGATAAAGCGTACGACTGGAGGGTATGCGAAAAGCGAGAAGATGAACACGAGCAAGATGCCCAAGCGCAACTTTGTTTTGCTGGGCGAGAACGAATAGCGGTTCTTCTTCGCCTTTTTCCCAAACCACGCAATGATGTCTTGCAAAATGCCCAACGGGCAAATGACGGAACAATACACGCGTCCGAAAATTAGCGTCAGCGCGGCCAAGAAAACAAGCGCTAACACCGATCCCGCCAGCACAGCTGGCACCAATTGAATCTTGGCAATCCATCCCAAGTAGGCATGCACTGTTCCCGTAAAGTCGAGGAACAGGAGCGTGATGAGGAGCAGGGAAAGACCTGCAAGGGTAATTCTTAATTTACGCAACATCTGTTGAGGGTATTAAAAGTAGTGTGAAATGTTACAGCTTACGGCGCCGCTACGGATGGGACTGTTTCGTAGAATATCCCCACTGCGCACGCACCATCTGCAAAGTTAAAATACTTTTCAGAATATTAAGGGGCATTAGGCGTAAACTTTACAAAACTATTCGGCGTTTTGTTTAAATTATCTCCCGAAGATTTTAAAATATGTGCCGAATCGTTTTTGTTTCGTGGGAAGTAGGGAAGGGTAGGGCGGCTTTTTCTCGAAGAAGGTCGCTACGAGGGTGCCTTTTGTCGCCGAAAAACTTAAAACCCTCCGTCATTTCCCTTTATGTTCAAGAAAATCTATATATTTGTAGGCGAGGATGAGCGGTTAAGGTTGATAAATGAACAATTGACGGGCAATGTCCAATGCCCTTTACGAATTTCGCCTTAACTTAACTCCATGCAACACAGCATATTAACCTTAAAACCTTATAAACATGTCATCTTCACTTAAAATGACGCCCAACACCGTTGTGGCTTACTTGGGCAAGCCTTGTAAAGAGTTTACGAAGGCCGACATCGTGCGCTTCATTGAAGAAAATGAGATTCGCATGGTCAACTTCATGTACCCTGCAGCCGATGGTCGCTTGAAGACGCTCAACTTTGTGATTAACAGTGCTGAATACTTCGACGCGATTCTTACCTGTGGCGAACGCGTGGACGGCAGTAGCCTGTTCCCCTTCATCGAAGCTGGCAGTAGCGACCTCTATGTGCTTCCCCGCTTCTGTACCGCCTTTGTAGATCCTTTCGCAGAACTTCCTACGCTCGCCATGCTCTGTTCGTTCTTCAACAAGGACGGAGAACCCCTTGAAAGTTCGCCCGAACATACGCTCCGCAAGGCGTGTAAGGCGTTTAATGATGTGACAGGAATGGAGTTTCAGGCGATGGGCGAATTGGAATACTATGTGATTGCGCCCGACGACGAAATGTTCCCTGCCACTGACCAAAAGGGCTACCACGAATCGGCACCTTATGCGAAGTTCAACGAGTTCCGCACACAGTGTATGGCCTACATCGCACAGGCAGGCGGACAGATTAAGTACGGTCACTCGGAAGTGGGCAACTTTACCATTGACGGCTTGATTTATGAGCAGAACGAAATAGAGTTCCTCCCCGTCAATGCCAACGATGCGGCAGACCAACTCATGATTGCCAAGTGGATTATCCGCAACCTCGCGTATAAGTACGGCTACGACATTACCTTTGCGCCCAAGATTACTGCGGGCAAGGCAGGTTCGGGACTTCATGTTCACATGCGTATCGTTAAGGACGGACAGAACCAGATGTTGGACGGCGGTGTGCTCTCAGCAACAGCGCGCAAGGCGATTGCCGGCATGATGGAACTCGCTTCGGCAATCACAGCCTTTGGCAACACGAATCCCACTTCTTACTTCCGCCTCGTGCCTCACCAGGAAGCGCCCACAAATGTATGTTGGGGCGACCGCAACCGCTCGGTGCTCGTGCGCGTTCCCCTTGGATGGGCTGCAAAGAGCGATATGTGCAAAATAGCTAACCCCCTCGAACCCGTAAGCAACTACGACACAACGCAGAAGCAGACCGTAGAAATGCGCTCTCCCGACGGTTCGGCAGACATCTACCAGCTCATCGCAGGACTTGCCGTAGCGTGTCGTCACGGCTTTGAACTTGACAACGCACTTGAGATTGCAGAGCGCACTTATGTGAATGTAAACATCCACCGCAAGGAGAACGAGGACAAGCTCAAGAACCTCGCGCAACTTCCCGACAGTTGCGAGGCTTCGGCTGACTGCCTTGAAGCAGCGCGCGCTGTGTTTGAAAAGCACAACGTGTTCAGTCCTGCCATGATTGACGGCATCATCGCACGCCTCCGCAGCTATGCCGACCGCACCCTCCGTGCCGACATCGGCGATGACCGCGAAGAAATGTTGAAGCTCGTGCACAAGTATTTCCACTGCGGATAGTGGGGCTGGGTTTCAGATATTTACATTAGACGACGGTGAAAAGATAGCCTCTGTTGACGAAAGTTGACGGATGGGCCTTCCGCCTTATACCTTTGTAATGAAAAAGTGGAGCGCGTCATGAGTTGGTGGCGCGCTCCACTTTTGTCTGGAGGGTTGCAAAGGGGTAATACATATCTTTGTATACTCTGCGTGAGAACTAAAAATAGCCCTTCTGCTCTTCTGTCTCTGGGGTATAAGCATAAAAAAGGACTCCCAAAATTTGTTTGTTATTGAAATCTTCCTTAACTTTGCCAATACCGAAACCCTTTGAAGTGAGATGCAGACGATTGAGCAATTTTTGAACTACCTTTTGGCAGAGAAAGGTTACTCGCAGGCCACGGTGCTGACCTATCGCACTTCGCTGACTGACCTTTGGCGCTTCTGCCAAAGAACGGATGAACAGCTCACTTGGGAGGGCTTGGACAAAGATGTCTTACGCCGCTGGATGGCGGAGGATATGGAGCAAGGAGTGTCGGCGCGGACGGTGAACCGCAAGATGAGTTCCGTGAGGAGTCTTTACCGCTACTTGTTGCGCATGGAGCGTGTGACTGTTGACCCTACAGCCACGCTGAAGAACCCCAAGACCGAGAAACGCTTGCCTTCGTTTGTGAAGCAGCAAGATATGGACCGCCTCTTTGATGAAGTTGAGTTCGGTGAAGGTTATGAGGCCGAACGCAATCGCCTGATTCTTCTTACTTTCTACAGCACGGGCATCCGCCTCTCGGAGTTGTTAGGGCTGAAGGTGAGTGATGTAGATCTTGGGGCGAAGGAGTTGAAAGTGCTCGGTAAGCGTAATAAGCAGCGCATCGTGCCTTTTGGCGAAGAGCTGGCTGCAACCTTCTCCGCGTTTTTCCATTTGCGTGCAGAAACGGTGGTCCAGAATTTTGAGCGCATATTCTTGCGTCCAAATGGCAAACCGATGTCTGCGGCAGAGGTGCAGGCGGTAGTGAAGCGCTACCTCTCGTGCGTCACCAACCAGCAGAAGCGTTCTCCACATGTGTTGCGCCATACTTATGCCACCGTGATGCTCAACAATGGCGCAGACCTTGAAGCAGTAAAAGAATTGCTCGGACACGAAAGCGTATCGACCACAGAAGTCTACACGCATACCACCTTTGCCGAGCTAAAAAAAGCATACGAAAAGGCCCACCCACGGGCATAGTACTAACCAAAATAATTAAGGAGGATTACTATGGAAATCAAGATTCAATCCATCCACTTCACAGCAACAGAAAAGTTGCAGGAGTACATTGACAAGAAGGTCTCTAAGTTGGAAAAAGCAAACGATATTGTCCGCGCAGATGTTATCCTCAAAGTAGTAAAGCCCGAAACGGCTATGAATAAGGAAGTCGGCATCAATGTGCATGTGGCAGGTGCAGAACTTCGTGCTGAAAAGGTGTGCGATACCTTTGAAGAAGGTGTAGACCTCTGCTGTGATTCACTCGTGCGTCAGCTTCAGAAGCATAAAGAAAAGCATGCCAAATAAGGCACTTGACTTATAACACAACATCCAGGAGTCCCCTCCTGGATGTTTTCTTTAGGTAAATCCCACCTATTTCCGCCCTATATATAATATATAAATGTGTGTGGCGCATGAAAAAGAGGGTGTTCGGCTTCGCTCGACTTTGACTTTGAAGATTTTTTTTAAGAAAAACAGGTAAAAATGTTTTGTGAATAAAAAAATATACCTAACTTTGCACCCGATTAGAGGAATGACCTCTTTTCGGCACGGGCAAATACCAGAGTGGCCAAATGGGGCAGACTGTAAATCTGCTGGCTTACGCCTTCGGTGGTTCGAATCCATCTTTGCCCACAAAAGTGAAAGCTTTTGATACTTAATGTTGCGGAAGTAGCTCAGTCGATAGAGCACTAGCCTTCCAAGCTGGGGGTCGCGGGTTTGAGCCCCGTCTTCCGCTCTAAATGCCTCAAGGATTACTGTTGCTGTTATAGCTCAGCGGTAGAGCACTTCCTTGGTAAGGAAGAGGTCGCGAGTTCAAGTCTCGCTAACAGCTCTCGATTTGCGAGGACTTTCACTTAGACAATATTCACAAAATTAATAGTTTTAAGCAATGGCTAAAGAACAATTCCAACGTACCAAGCCCCACGTGAACATTGGTACAATCGGTCACGTTGACCACGGTAAGACTACTCTTACTGCTGCTATCACAACAGTATTGGCAAAGAAGGGTTTCTCTGAACTCCGTTCTTTCGACTCAATCGACAACGCTCCTGAAGAAAAGGAACGTGGTATCACTATCAACACTTCACACGTTGAATACCAGACTGAAATCCGTCACTATGCTCACGTAGACTGTCCGGGTCACGCCGACTACGTTAAGAATATGGTAACTGGTGCTGCTCAGATGGACGGTGCTATCATCGTAGTTGCTGCAACTGACGGTCCTATGCCTCAGACTCGCGAACACATCCTTCTCGCTCGTCAGGTAAACGTTCCCCGTCTTGTTGTGTTCCTTAACAAGTGCGATATGGTTGAGGACGCTGAAATGCTCGAACTCGTTGAAATGGAAGTACAGGAACTTCTCGCTGCTTACGACTTCGAAGATGAAACTCCTATCATCCGTGGTTCTGCTCTCGGTGCGCTTAATGGCGTAGCTGAATGGGAAGAAAAGGTAATGGAACTCATGGACGCTTGCGATACATGGATTCAGGAACCTCCCCGCGATAAGGATAAGCCCTTCTTGATGCCCGTTGAAGACGTGTTCTCTATCACAGGTCGTGGTACTGTAGCAACAGGTCGTGTTGAAACTGGTGTTATCAAGGTAGGTGAAGAAGTTCAGATCCTCGGTCTCGGTGAAGACAAGAAGTCAGTTGTAACTGGTGTTGAAATGTTCCGTAAGCTCCTCGATCAGGGTGAAGCTGGTGACAACGTAGGTCTTCTCCTCCGTGGTATCGATAAGAACGAAATCAAGCGCGGTATGGTAATCACTCACCCCGGTGTTATCAAGCCCCACAAGAAGTTCAAGGCTTCTATCTACGTTCTTAAGAAGGAAGAAGGTGGTCGTCACACTCCCTTCGGTAACAAGTATCGTCCTCAGTTCTACCTCCGCACAATGGACTGCACAGGTGAAATTTCTCTCCCCGCGGACGTTGAAATGGTAATGCCTGGTGACAACGTTGAAATCACTGTAGAACTCATCTACGCTGTTGCTCTCAATGTAGGTCTCCGCTTCGCTATCCGTGAAGGTGGTCGCACAGTAGGTTCTGGTCAGATTACTGAAATCGTTGAGTAATACAACCAAACTCATAATATAATAGGTTGCTGCTTCGGCAGCACCTATTTTCTACGGGAATAGCTCAGTCGGTAGAGCACCGGTCTCCAAAACCGGGTGTCGGGAGTTCGAGCCTCTCTTCCCGTGCTAAATTGAAAAAGATATGCTGAAGAAGATTATTTCATCTTTTAAAGATTCATACGAAGAACTCGTACATAAAACTACGTGGCCTTCACGTGCTGAATTAACTCGTAGCGCAATTGTCGTTTTAGTCGCTTCCATTGTCATTGCGCTTATGGTTTTCGCAGCAGATACACTTATTGAGACTGTGATGAAGTTCATCTACGGTGCTTAACAACATGTTTTTCTATGGCTGGAGTTGCAAAAAAATGGTACGTATTGCGTGCCGTAAGTGGAAAAGAAGCTAAGGTCAAAGAATACATCGATGCCGAAATTAAAAACGGTCACTTCGGTGGACATGTTGCAGAAGTATTAATTCCGACAGAAAAGGTTATTCAAGTTCGCAATGGCAAACGCGTTGTGAAGGAGAGAATTTATCTGCCGGGTTATGTTTTGGTGTTAGCTGAACTCGTAGGTGAGATTGCTCACGACTTAAGATTTACGCCTAATTGCTTAGGTTTCTTGGGTGGTCTTGATAATCCCACTCCGCTTCAAGAGAGCGAGGTGAATCGTATTTTAGGAAAGGTTGATGAGACCGTTGATGATCTCGAAATCGAAATTCCTTATGCTGTGGGTGAAGCCGTTAAGGTTACTGACGGTCCGTTTAGCGGATTCTCTGGAGTTATCGAAGAGGTAAATACAGAAAAGCGCAAGTTGACGGTTGCCGTTAAGGTCTTTGGTCGTAACACGCCGCTTGACCTTAGTTTTACTCAAGTTGAGAAAGAATAAATACCTGAATGTTACACAGGTGGCGATGTTCTTTCCATACTAATTTTTTAAATCATTTAGAAAAATGGCTAAAGAAGTTGCTGGATTAATCAAATTACAGATTAAAGGTGGCGCTGCAAATCCTTCTCCTCCCGTAGGTCCCGCTCTCGGTTCTAAGGGTATCAACATTATGGATTTCTGCAAGCAGTTCAATGCCAGAACTCAGGAAAAGGCAGGTAAGGTACTTCCTGTTGTCATTACTTATTACAATGACAAGTCTTTTACTTTCGTAGTTAAGACTCCTCCTGTGGCTATTCAATTGCTTGAAGCTACTAAGCAGAAGAGTGGTTCTGCTCAGCCTAACCGTAATAAGATTGCTGAAATTACTTGGGATCAGGTTAAGGCGATTGCAGAAGATAAGATGCCTGACTTGAACTGCTTTACTATCGAAAGCGCTATGCGCCTCGTTGCTGGTACTGCACGTTCTATGGGTATCAAAGTAAAGGGAGACTTCCCCGCTTAATTTATTTAACACTTCAATTTTAGAACAACAATGAGTAAACTTACTAAGAACCAAAAGTTGGTTGCAGACAAGATTGAAGCAGGGAAGGCTTATTCATTGAAGGAAGCTTGTGCGCTCGTTAAGGAGATCACAACAACTAAGTTTGACGCTTCTTTCGATATCGATGTACGCTTGGGTGTTGTCCCCCGTAAGGCTAACCAGATGGTTCGTGGTGTTGTTTCACTTCCCCACGGTACTGGTAAGACTGTACGCGTGCTCTGCCTCTGTACTCCCGATGCTGAAGCTGCTGCAAAGGAAGCTGGTGCTGACTATGTAGGTCTCGATGAATATATCGAGAAGATTAAGGGTGGTTGGACAGACATTGATGTTATCATCACTATGCCTGCAATCATGGGTAAGCTCGGTGCGCTCGGTCGCGTTCTCGGTCCCCGTGGTTTGATGCCTAACCCCAAGAGTGGTACTGTAACAATGGATGTTGCCAAGGCTGTACGTGAAGTAAAGCAGGGTAAGATCGATTTTAAGGTAGATAAGGCTGGTATCGTTCACGCTGCAATCGGTAAGGTATCTTTCGATACTGAAAAGATGGTAGGTAACGTTAAGGAATTTATTGCTACAATCAATAAGCTTAAGCCTTCTGCTGCTAAGGGTACCTATATTAAGAGTATTTATCTTTCTTCTACTATGAGTCGCGGTGTCAAGGTTGACCCCAAGACTATTGAAGAAAATTAATTTAGTAGACAGTTATGAGAAAGGAAGATAAAGCTATCATCATCGAACAACTCGGTGAAAAACTCAAGGAATACGCTCACTTCTACCTTGTTGATGTAACAGGTTTGAACGCTGAAACAACAAGCAACCTCCGTCGTAAGTGTTTTGCTTCTGACGTGAAGATGATTGTCGTTAAGAACACACTTCTTGAAAAGGCATTTGACAATGCAGAAGTAGATTACTCTGCGCTTAAGCCTTGTCTCAAGGGTTCAACAGCCTTGTTCTTCTCAAATGTTGCTAACGCTCCCGCGAAGCTCATTAAGGAATTTGGTAAGAGTGGTATTCCCGCACTTAAGGGTGCTTATGCTGAAGAAGGTATTTATGTTGGTGCTGAACACCTCGCAACTCTTTGCGCTATCAAGAGCAAGAACGAAGTTATCGGCGACATCATCGGTCTCCTCCAGTCTCCCCTCCGCAACATTCTCTCTGGTCTCGAAGCTCGCTTCGAAAAAGAAGAAGGTGCTGCAGAATAATAAGCTCCATCATGATGCTTGCGCTGCATAATAATAAACTACTTGTGCGAGTGTCGTAACAGTAATTAGATTTAAAAACAAAAAAATATTTTATAAAAATGGCAGATATCAAAGCTATTGCAGAAGAATTGGTAAATTTGACTGTAAAGGAAGTTAACGAATTGGCTACTTACCTCAAGGAAGAGTACGGAATCGAACCCGCTGCTGCTGCTGTTGTAGTTGCTGCTGAAGGTGGTGCTGCTGCAGAAGAAGAAAAGACTTCTTTCGACGTAATCCTCAAGGGCCCTGGTGCAAATAAGCTCGGAGTTGTTAAGGCAGTGAAGGAAGCTTGTGGCCTCAGTCTTATGGATGCTAAGAAGGCTGTAGACGATTGTCCCGCTAAGCTTAAGGAAGGTGTAGGTAAGGAAGAAGCTGAAGCACTCAAGAAGGCTCTCGAAGAAGCTGGTGCTGAAGTAGAAATCGCTTAATCACATTCCCTATAGGGTAACGGTTAAGAATCCTCTGGTAGGGGGTTCTTAACCTTTTTGTGTCTAATAAATATTCGTAGTTGCTATTCTAGTTCTAGATCATCTAGATGCACTAGGTTTTCTAGATCATCTGGATTATCACTACAAATTTAATTACATATTATGTCTTCAAGAGTAATTAATCAACGCGTAAACTTTGCGTCTGTAAAGAATCCGATGGCATATCCTGACTTCTTGGATGTGCAGTTGAAATCTTTCCAGGATTTCTTGCAACTTGATACACCTTCTGAACTCCGTAAGAACGACGGTCTCTATAAGGTGTTTGCTGAGAATTTCCCCATTGCAGACACGCGCAACAACTTTGTACTCGAGTTCCTCGATTACTACATTGATGCTCCTCGTTACTCTATCGATGAGTGCTTGGAGAGAGGCCTTACTTACAGTGTGCCTTTGAAGGCTAAGCTGAAGTTGTATTGTACGGACCCTGATCACGAAGATTTCGACACTGTCGTTCAGGACGTGTTCCTTGGTCAGATTCCCTACATGACTTCTAATGGTACTTTCGTTATCAATGGTGCTGAGCGCGTCATCGTTTCGCAGTTGCACCGTTCACCCGGTGTGTTCTTCGGATCAAGTATCCACGCTAATGGTTCACAACTTTATTCTGCGCGTATCATTCCCTTCAAGGGTTCATGGATTGAGTTTGCTACAGACATCAACAATGTGATGTATGCTTACATCGACCGTAAGAAGAAGTTGCCTGTAACAACTTTGCTCCGCGCAATTGGTTTTGAAACAGATAAGGATATTCTTCAAATCTTTGACCTCGCAGACGAAATTAAGGTTAGCAAGACTTCTCTTAAGAAGGTGCTTGGCAGAAAGCTCGCTGCGCGTGTGTTGAAGAGTTGGGTAGAAGACTTCGCTGATGAAGATACAGGTGAAGTGGTTTCTATTGAGCGTAACGAAATTATCCTTGACCGTGAAGAGGTGATTACTGAAGAAAATATGGAAGACATCCTTGATGCAGGAGTTTCTACTATCCTTGTTCACAAGGAAGAAGGCGCTTCAACGGATTACTCTATCATTTTCAACACACTTCAGAAGGATAATTCAAACTCTGAAAAGGAAGCCGTTCTTTACATCTACCGTCAGTTGCGTAATGCTGACCCCGCCGATGATGCAAGTGCGAAGGAAGTTATTAACAACCTCTTCTTCTCGGACAAGCGTTATGACCTCGGTGAAGTAGGTCGCTACCGTATCAACCGTAAGTTGAATCTTACTACTGATATGGATGTGCGCGTATTGACAAAGGAAGACATTATTGAAATCATCAAGTTCCTCGTTGAGTTGATTAACTCAAAGGCTGATGTGGATGATATCGACCACTTGAGCAACCGTCGTGTGCGTACGGTAGGTGAACAGCTCTCAAACCAGTTTGCTATTGGTTTGGCGCGTATGAGCCGTACAATCCGTGAGCGCATGAATGTTCGTGACAACGAAGTGTTCACACCTATGGATTTGATCAACGCTAAGACAATTTCAAGCGTAATCAATTCATTCTTTGGTACGAACGCGCTTTCACAGTTCATGGACCAGACAAACCCCCTTGCTGAAGTAACAAACAAGCGTCGTCTCTCAGCTCTCGGTCCTGGTGGTCTTTCTCGTGAACGTGCAGGCTTCGAAGTGCGCGACGTACACTACACGCACTATGGTCGTCTCTGTCCTATCGAATCTCCTGAAGGTCCGAACATCGGTTTGATTTCTTCACTCTGTGTATATGCGAAGATCAACGAACTCGGCTTTATCGAAACTCCTTACCGTAAGGTTTCAGGTGCAAAGGTAGACCTCAGCGATGAAGGTGTTGTTTACCTCAGTGCTGAAGAAGAAGAAGGCAAGATTATCGGTCAGGGTAATGCACCCTTGAACGATGAAGGTGGCTTCATTCTTCCCAAGGTTAAGTGCCGTCAGGATGCAGATTACCCCGTTGTAACTCCTGAGAACGTAGAACTCATGGACGTTGCTCCTCAGCAGATTGCTTCAATTGCGGCTTCGCTCATTCCCTTCTTGGAACACGACGACGCCCACCGTGCATTGATGGGATCTAACATGATGCGTCAGGCAGTTCCCCTCATCCGTTCTGAAGCTCCTATCGTAGGTACTGGCATCGAACGCCAGGTGTGTGAAAACTCACGCACAATGATTACTGCGGAAGGTGCAGGTGTTATTGAATATGTAGATGCTGAACGCATTATTGTAGCATACGACCGTACAGAAGACGAAGAGTTCGTTTCATTCGAATCTAACGTTAAGGAATACCTCATTCCTAAGTTCCGCCGTACGAACCAGAACATGACTATCGACCTCCGTCCTATTTGCGAAAAGGGACAGCGTGTTGAAGCAGGTCAGATTCTTACTGAAGGTTACGCTACAGAAGACGGAGAATTGGCACTCGGTCGCAACCTCCTCGTGGCTTACATGCCTTGGAAGGGTTACAACTATGAAGATGCTATCGTACTTAACGAACGCGTAGTTCGTGAAGACCTCCTCACTTCAGTTCACGTAGACGAATATTCACTCGAAGTTCGCGAAACAAAGCGCGGTGAAGAAACGCTTACGAATGACATCCCCAACGTAGGTGAAGATGCTACTAAGGACCTTGATGAAAACGGTATCGTTCGCATCGGTGCACGCATCACTCCTGGTGATATCATGATTGGTAAGATTACTCCTAAGGGTGAAAGCGATCCTACACCTGAAGAAAAGCTCCTCCGTGCTATCTTCGGTGATAAGGCCGGTGACGTGAAGGATGCTTCTTTGAAGGCGAATCCCTCGCTCTCTGGTATCGTAATCAACAAGCGCCTCTACTCTCGTGCACAGAAGACTCGTGCTTCTAAGAATCAGGATAAGGTAATCCTCGCACAAATTGACGAAAAGTTCAAGCAGGATACTGAAGAACTTAAGATGGTGATGGTTGAAAAACTCTTGAAGTTGACTAAGGGTTACACCAGCCTCGGCGTAAAGGATAACATCGGTGCTGAAGTTATTGCTGCAGGTGCTAAGTTCGGTAAGTCACTCCTCGTATCTTTGGACTACACTTCTGTACAGCTCAGCAACTGGACTGAAGACGAACGCACAAACCGCCTCATCCGTCAGCTCGTTATCAACTACTTGAAGAAGTACAATGAGTTTGATGCGAAGCTCAAGCGCGAAAAGTTTGCTATCACTATCGGTGATGAACTCCCCTCAGGCATCCTTCAGCTCGCTAAGGTTTACATCGCTAAGAAGCGTAAGATCGGCGTAGGTGATAAGATGGCAGGTCGTCACGGTAACAAGGGTATCGTTTCAAAGATTGTTCGTCAGGAAGATATGCCGTTCCTCGAAGACGGTACTCCTGTAGATATCGTATTGAACCCCCTCGGTGTGCCTTCTCGTATGAACCTCGGTCAGGTGTTTGAAGCCGTTCTCGGTGCCGCAGGTAAGAAGTTGGGCGTTAAGTTTGCTACTCCCATCTTCGACGGTGCGAAACTCTCTGACCTCTGCGAATGGACAGACAAGGCTGGTCTCCCCCGCTACTGTTCTACACAGCTTTATGACGGTGCAACCGGTGATCCCTTCGACCAGAAGGCAACAGTAGGTGTTACTTACATGTTGAAGCTCGGTCACATGGTAGAAGATAAGATGCACGCTCGTTCTATCGGTCCGTACTCGCTCATCACGCAGCAACCCCTTGGTGGTAAGGCTCAGTTTGGTGGTCAGCGTTTCGGGGAAATGGAAGTTTGGGCAATCGAAGCTTTCGGTGCTTCTCATGTGCTTCAGGAAATCCTCACGATTAAGTCTGACGATGTTACCGGTCGTGCGAAGGCTTATGAAGCTATCGTTAAGGGTGATCCCCTCCCCACACCGGGCATTCCCGAGTCTCTCAATGTCCTCCTCCACGAACTCCGTGGCTTGGGCTTGAATGTAACGCTCGATTAGTTATAACACCGTGCAGCGGAGTAGGGCGGAAGTGGTGTCACTTCCAGCCCCTTCCCTGTGAGGTTGCTTAACCACAAATATAATTACACTATTATAATATGGCATTTAAAAGAGAAAGTAAGGTAAAGAACAACTTTACGAAAATCACCATTGGTCTTGCTTCTCCTGAAGAAATTCAGGCGAACTCTTTTGGTGAAGTTTTGAAGCCTGAAACCATAAACTACCGCACCTATAAGCCTGAGCGCGACGGTCTCTTCTGCGAACGCATTTTCGGTCCTACAAAGGACTACGAATGTCACTGTGGTAAGTACAAGCGCATCCGTTATAAAGGTATCGTCTGCGACCGTTGTGGTGTAGAAGTTACTGAAAAGAAGGTGCGTCGCGAACGTGCCGGTCACATCCAACTTGTAGTGCCCGTTGCCCACATTTGGTACTTCCGTTCGCTCCCCAATAAGATGGGTTACCTCCTCGGTATTCCCACGAAGAAGCTTGACTCAATCATCTACTACGAACGTTACGTAGTTATTCAGCCCGGTGTGCTTGGTGAGGGCGAAAATCCTGTAAAGGCGCTCGACCTTCTCACTGAAGATGAATACATGGATTTGTTGAAGAAGGTGCCCAAGGATAATCAGTACTTGGACGACAGCGACCCCAACAAGTTCATCGCTAAGATGGGTGCAGAAGCAGTTTACGACTTGCTCCAGCGCATCGACCTCGACAGCCTTTCTTACGAACTTCGTGACCGTGCTAACACAGACACTTCTGTACAGCGTAAGAACGAAGCGCTCAAGCGTCTTCAGGTAGTAGAATCATTCCGCGCAAGCAAGGACCGTAACCGTCCCGAGTGGATGATTATGAAGATCCTTCCCGTTACGCCCCCTGACCTCCGTCCCCTCGTACCCCTCGATGGTGGTCGCTTCGCTACATCTGACCTCAACGACCTCTACCGTCGTGTGCTTATTCGCAACAACCGCCTCAAGCGTTTGCTCGAAATCAAGGCACCTGAAGTCATTCTCCGTAACGAAAAGCGTATGCTTCAGGAAGCTGTTGACTCACTCTTCGACAACTCTCGCAAGAGTAGCGCAGTGAAGAGCGACAGCAACCGTCCTCTTAAGTCACTCTCTGACTCACTCAAGGGTAAGCAGGGTCGCTTCCGTCAGAACCTTCTCGGTAAGCGTGTTGACTATTCAGCACGTTCGGTTATCGTCGTTGGTCCTGAATTGAAGATGGGCGAATGTGGTATTCCCAAGCTCATGGCTGCCGAACTCTATAAGCCATTCATCATCCGTAAGCTCATTGAGCGCGGTATCGTGAAGACGGTGAAGAGTGCAAAGCGTATTGTTGACCGCCGTGAATCAGTAGTTTGGGACATCCTCGAACACGTAATGAAGGGTCACCCCGTGCTCCTCAACCGTGCACCGACACTTCACCGTCTCGGTATCCAGGCCTTCCAGCCCAAGATGATTGAAGGTAAGGCAATCCAGCTCCACCCCCTCGCATGTACGGCCTTCAACGCCGACTTCGACGGTGACCAGATGGCTGTCCACCTCCCCTTGAGCAACGAAGCAATCCTCGAAGCACAGATGTTGATGCTCCAGAGCCACAACATCCTCAACCCTGCGAATGGTGCGCCTATCACAGTGCCCTCACAGGACATGGTGCTCGGTCTTTACTACATCACAAAGATTCGTCCCGGTGCGAAGGGTGAAGGTCTTACATTCTACGGTCCTGAAGAAGCAATCATTGCTTACAACGAAAAGCGCGTAGACGTTCACGCTCCCGTTAAGGTACTCGTTGACGATATCGACGAAACAGGCATGCACATCCGTCGCCTCGTTGAAACTTCAGTAGGTCGTGTGATTGTAAACGAAATCATCCCCAAGGAAGTAGGTTTCGTAAATACTATTATCTCTAAGAAGTCACTCCGTGGTATCATCACCTCTGTAATTAAGGGTGTAGGTATGGCACGCGCAGCTGAATTCCTTGATGGTATTAAGAACCTCGGTTATCGCATGGCTTACGAAGGTGGTCTTTCGTTTAACCTTGACGATATCATCATCCCCGAAGAGAAGAAGGAAATCGTGGCTCGTGGTAACGAAGAAATCGACCAGATCACGATGAACTATAACATGGGTTTCATCACTGATAACGAACGTTATAATCAGGTAATTGACACATGGACACACGTTAACTCTGACATCAAGAAGACCTTGATGAAGCAGATGACAGAAGCCGACCAAGGTTTCAATGCCGTGTTCATGATGCTTGACTCTGGTGCCCGTGGTTCTGCCGATCAGATTGCACAGCTCGCTGGTATGCGTGGTTTGATGGCGAAGCCTCAGAAGGCAGGTGCTGAAGGCCGTTTGACTATTGAAAACCCGATCCTTTCTAACTTTAAGGAAGGTATGTCCGTGTTGGAGTACTTTATCTCTACCCACGGTGCTCGTAAGGGTCTTGCCGATACCGCGTTGAAGACTGCCGACGCAGGTTACCTCACACGTCGTCTTGTTGACGTCAGCCACGACGTGATCATTACTGAAGAAGACTGTGGCACACTCCGTGGTCTTGTATGTACTGACCTCCGTGATGGCGACAAGGTAATTTCTTCACTCGGCGAACGTATTCTCGGTCGTGTATCTGTTCACGATGTGATCCATCCTCAGACTGGTAAGCTCCTCGTAGCTTCTGGTGAAGAAATCACAGAATCAGTAGTTGCAGAAATCGAAGCTTCACCCATCGAGAGCGTAGAAATTCGCTCAGTGCTCACTTGCGAAAGCAAGCACGGTGTATGTATGAAGTGTTACGGTCGCAACCTCGCTACTTCTCGCATGGTGCAGAAGGGTGAAGCCGTTGGTGTCATCGCTGCACAGTCAATCGGTGAACCTGGTACGCAGTTGACACTCCGTACGTTCCACGCCGGTGGTATCGCGGGTGGTGCTGCAGCTAATGCTACTATCGTTGCTAAGAACGACTGCCGCCTCGAGTTCGACGAACTCCGTACGGTAGACGTAATTGGTGAAGACGGTGTTTGCGGTAAGAAGGTTGTAGGCCGACTCGCTGAAGTTCGTTTCGTAGATCCTCATACGAAGATTGTACTATCTTCTCAGAACGTACCCTACGGTTCTGACCTCTTCGTAAACGATGGTGACACCGTTGAAAAGGGCACTATGATTGCTAAGTGGGACCCCTTCAACGCCGTAATCGTTACAGAAAGTGCTGGTCGCATCCAGTTTGAAGACGTTATCGAAGGTGTTACTTACCGTGTCGAAGAAGACGATGCAACAGGTCTTCGTGAACGCATCATCATCGAATCTAAGGAGCGTGGCCGTGTGCCCTCTGCTCACATCGTTGATGAAAATGGCGAACTCATCCGTACGTACAACTTCCCCATCAACGGTCGTATCTCTATCGAAGACGGTCAGATGGTTAAGGCAGGTGACGTACTCGTTAAGATTCCCCGTGCAGTTAGCTCTGCAGGCGACATCACCGGTGGTTTGCCCCGTGTTACCGAACTCTTTGAAGCGCGTAATCCGAGCAACCCCGCAGTCGTTTCTGAAATTGACGGTGAAGTTACCATGGGTAGCGTGAAGCGCGGTCACCGCGAAATTGTCGTTACTTCTAAGCTCGGTGAAGTGAAGAAGTACCTCGTACCCCTCTCTAAGCAGATTCTCGTACAGGAAAACGACTACGTTCGCGCAGGTACTCCCCTCTCTGACGGTTCTATTACGCCCAGTGACATCCTTGCAATTAAGGGTCCCACTGCCGTACAGGAATACATCGTTAACGAAGTACAAGACGTGTACCGCCTCCAGGGTGTAGGTATCAACGATAAGCACTTCGAAGTTATCGTACGTCAGATGATGCGTAAGGTGCAGATTAACGAACCCGGTGATACTCGTTTCCTCGAACAGCAGATGGTTGACAAGCTCGACTTTGCTGAAGAAAACGACCGCATCTGGGGTAAGAAGGTGGTAGTTGATGCCGGCGATTCTGAAACGATGAAGCCCGGTATGATTGTGACAGCGCGCAAGCTCCGTGATGAAAACTCACAGCTCAAGCGCCGCGACCTCAAGCAGGTTGTAGTTCGCGATGCAATGCCTGCAACTTCTACTCAGATTCTCCAGGGTATCACACGTGCTTCTCTCCAGACTAAGAGCTTCATGTCTGCAGCATCCTTCCAGGAAACTACTAAGGTGCTCAACGAAGCCGCTATCTCTGGTAAGACTGACTACCTCGAAGGTATGAAGGAAAATGTAATCTGTGGTCACCTTATCCCCGCCGGAACCGGTCTTCGCGAATTCAACAAGATTGTTGTAGGCGACATGGATGACTATGAAAAGAAGAACATGGACTAATCCCCCGCGATTAGCTCATTAGATACGTAGAAAATGGGAACTGCCCTCGGGTGGTTCCCATTTTTTTTGTTTTCAAAATATGTGCTTCAGCCTCCCAGTCCCTCTTTATATTTTCACGCAAAGTTCGCAGAGTACGCAGAGACCCTGCGGTGTTAAATATCAATTACGCAGAGACGCACACGCTTCGCTTGTGCGTTACCGTTTGGATGGTTACCAACGAGCGAGGCAAAGTATGTCTCTGCGTACTCCCCTATAAGAGAATATTGCTGTCCGGTAAACACCTCTAACTCTATGAATATAAAGATGTTTGAATGGTATAAGCCCCACAGTTTGCATGATTCCCCTGAAAGGGGATAAAACCATTAGCCCAGGGCAACGCCCTGGGTGTTGTTGCAGTCGAGA
>JAZQVD010000047.1:0-26784 GCA_045631665.1 Alloprevotella sp. | reverse complement strand
AGCGTCGGGGTTCCACCTCTTCCCATTCCGAACAGAGAAGTTAAGCCCGTCCGCGCCGATGGTACTGCGTATAGCGGGAGAGTAGGTCGCCGCCACTTTTCAGAGAGGTTCTTCAGAATTTTGAAGAACCTCTTTTTTTGTTTAATTTTGTGGTTGCATTTGGGGATGAGGGGCGGATTTTATGGTGAGGTTGTTGGTAGGGGAGGACATTGTTTGGGGTGATCATGTTTATTTGAAGGATTTTATGAACAGTATGTTGGACGGTTTTAAGAGGTACTTACTCTTGGAACGCGGATATTCGGAAAATACACGGGATGCTTATTTGCGGGATGTGAGACAATTTTTTGAATTTTTGAATTCAGAGCAATTGGAGGTGCGCAATGTTACGCTGGATGACTTGCACCGCTTCACATGGCAGTTACACGACATAGGCATTTCGCAACGCTCTGTGGCGCGCATCCATTCAGGACTGCGCTCCTTCTATTCCTACCTCTTGCTTGAGGGGTATATGGAGACGAATCCCACGGCGCTGTTGGAATCGCCCAAGAAGGGGTTACACCTTCCTGAGGTGCTTTCGACGGAGGAGATCGACGCAATTCTGTCTGTGATAGACCTCAGCCAGGATGAGGGGCAGCGCGATAAGGCGGTGATAGAATTGCTTTATAGTTGCGGACTCCGCGTGTCAGAACTCTGTAACCTAAAAATGCACGACTTATTCCTCGACGAAGGTTTCTTACGCGTCGTGGGTAAGGGGAATAAAGAACGCCTCGTGCCGATGTCTGCGCAGGCTATTAAGGAACTCAACCTGTGGTTCTGCACGCGCAATATGATTACCCCCAAACCTGGGGAGGAGGACTATGTGTTTATCTCCACGCGCCGCCGTCAACACCTGTCGCGCATCACCGTATTCCACAACCTGCGCCTCTATGCCGAGCGGGCGGGAATCACGAAGACGATTTCGCCCCACACCCTGCGCCATTCCTTCGCCACACACCTGCTTGAGGGCG
This sequence comes from Alloprevotella sp., assembly GCA_045631665.1. Classification (GTDB taxonomy): domain Bacteria; phylum Bacteroidota; class Bacteroidia; order Bacteroidales; family Bacteroidaceae; genus Alloprevotella. Next base: position 25,777 of record JAZQVD010000047.1, on the reverse strand, counting down.
GTGCAAACCTGCGCGTCATTCAGGCGATGTTGGGTCACGAACAGATTTCAACGACGGAAATTTATACGCACATTGACCGCACCATGTTGAAGCAGCAAGTGCTGACGTATTTCCCTCGAAATCATCGTAGTTAGCACGTCATTCGGTAAATGTAAAATTCGGTTTACAAATAGATTTCTAAAACAAGAAATTTTAATAAAAATATCTTTTTTTTACCCTGAAAAGTTGCACGGTATCGCAAAACGGCGTACTTTTGCATCAGTTTTTCATGGTATTAGATTTAAGGTTAGTAAAGATTGGTTGTCGAGATGACAATCAATTTTTTTTTTGTGCCTATACGAAGGGGCGGAATTAGGGTAAGAGACATCCAAAAACGCGGGTCACTGCAACTCCGAATCAACCCTCAAGACGACCTGATTTTATAGCGAAAAATTGAAACATAATTAACCCTGTAGATTAAGGGGGTAGAGAAGGGTAAAATTATTAGTAATGTTTTTTAAAAAAGGTTACTAATAATTTTTTTTAGGTTACTAACAATTTTCACTACAATAGGTTTAGTTTTTTTACGGTCGCTTAGCGGTAAAAAAAAGACGGTTAAAACCATCCGTGTTTTCCCCCTCCGCCCTCGAAAGTCGGGGCGTTAACTTTGTGCAACAATTATTGATTTTTCTTATAAATCTATTAATATTTCTTATAGGGATTTTTTTGTTGCGAGTCAAAAAGTAGTCTTATTTTTGCAGGGCAAATCCATCGTTGGAATTGCCTAAATTTATAGACTATGCAGATTAAAAAGATTCATGCGCGAGAGATTCTCGACTCGCGCGGATACCCTACCGTAGAGGTTGATGTTACGCTTGCCGACGGCACACTTGGGCGCGCTTCTGTGCCCTCGGGCGCTTCAACAGGTGAGAACGAAGCCCTCGAGTTGCGCGACGGCGAGGCGCAGCGCTACTGCGGACGCGGAGTGAAGCGCGCCGTGCAACATGTAAATACCGTTATTGCTACCGAACTTCAGGGCGCCTGCGTTTTTGAACAGCGCGCCATTGATGAACGCCTCATTTCGCTCGACGGCACCTCCACGAAAAGGCGCCTCGGTGCAAACGCCCTGCTCGGTGTGTCGCTTGCTGTAGCGCGTGCAGCAGCCCTTGCGCGTCGCGAACCCCTTTACCGCTACCTCGGCGGAGTGAATGCCCGCACGATGCCCGTTCCGATGATGAATATCATCAATGGCGGGGCCCACTCCGACGCACCTATTGCCTTTCAAGAGTTCATGATTCGCCCCGTCGGTGCAACGAGTTTTCGCGAGGCCTTGCGCATGGGTGCAGAAGTGTTTCATGCGTTGAAGAAGGTGCTCCAGCGCCGTTCGCTCAGCACAGCCGTGGGCGACGAAGGCGGTTTCGCTCCCGCCCTTCGCGGAACGGAAGATGCCCTTTCCAGCATCGTTGAAGCCATCAAGCGGGCGGGGTATCAGCCCGGTACGGATGTGACCATCGCAATGGACTGTGCGGCGTCGGAGTTTTACAAGAATGGCATGTACGACTATACCATTTTCGAGGGCGACCAGGGTGCGCAGTTGACTTCCGAGGAGCAGGCCAACTATTTAGAACAGCTCATCAACCGCTTCCCAATTGATTCTATCGAAGACGGAATGGCGGAGCACGACTGGGAGGGTTGGCGTTACCTCACGCACCTTTTGGGCAACCGCTGCCAACTTGTGGGCGACGACCTCTTTGTGACCAACACGCATTTCCTGCGTCGCGGCATTCAGGAGGGATGCGCGAATGCCATTCTCATCAAACCCAACCAAATTGGTACGCTCTCCGAAACGCTTGACGCCGTGTCGATGGCGCGCAATGCCGGGTATGCTGCAATTATTTCTCATCGCTCGGGCGAAACTGAGGACTCCTTCATCGCCGACCTCGCCGTGGCTACGGGAAGCGGGCAAATCAAGGCAGGTTCGCTCAGTCGCTCCGACCGCTTAGCCAAGTACAACCAACTGCTCCGCATTGAGGAACAACTCGACGGCAGTGCGCAGTATGGCACCCATTGATGCGCCGCACCACCTCCGTTCCCGACACCACGAAAACCAACCACCTTAAAAACTAATACTATGAAAAACATTCTCTTTCCCCAGCACTACCACGGTGCTGCCTTCTCGCGACTCCTGTTAGGGATGCGCATCCTATTTGGGGTACTTTTTATGACCCACGGGTACATAAAACTGGTGGAGTTTGAGGCGCTCTCACTCACCTTCCCCGACCTCATTGGAATCGGTGCCGAACTGAGCCTCGTGCTCGTAATTTTCGCAGAATTTTTCTGCGCCATGGCCTTCATCGCAGGGTTCTTGTTCCGCCTCACCCTCCTGCCCATGATATTTGCAATGGGTGTAGCGTTTTTCCTTGCCCATGGTGGAAGCATTGTGAATGGCGAACTGGCGCTTATCTACCTCGGCGTGTTCATCATGATGCTGTTCACGGGCCCTGGGCGTTATTCTGTAGACAACCTTGTGCGCTATGCCACGTGTGAGATAGGAGATTGCGAATGGGCTTAAGTTATACGATAGCGGCGAAGCACCCTCGTAACCCTAAACTCCCAAACCCTCATAACCTTAAACGAAATTACCTTAACATTATGTCAACTCTTATTTTCCCCTTCTTGCTCGCCCTCTCTTGCGGCAGCATTACCGAACCCGATGGCGGTTTCAAACTGCTCACCCTCCCGTATGCCACCGACGCACTCGAACCTTACATCTCTCGCGAGACGGTTGAGTACCACCACGGTAAGCATCTTCAGACCTATGTCAACAATCTTAACAAGGCCGTAGTAGGAACGCCGCTCGCCAAGCAACACTTGACGCAAATCGTTGCCGAGGCGGAGGGCGCACTCTTTAACAATGCCGGCCAAGTGCTCAACCACAACCTCTACTTCCTGCAATTCTCGCCCAACGGAGGCGGTCGCCCGAAAGGCGCACTTGCCCAAGCCATCCAGAAAGAGTGGGGCAGCTTTGAGGCGTTCCAAAAGGCATTTGAAATGCAAGGCCTGTCGCTTTTCGGTTCTGGATGGGTGTGGCTTGCACAAGACCAAGAGGGAGCGCTCCATATTCTGCAAGAACCAAACGGTAGCAACCCCGTCAAGCGTGGTATGGTGCCGATTCTTGGGTTTGATGTTTGGGAACACGCCTATTATTTGGACTATGCCAACCGCCGTGCCGATCATCTTACGGCGCTTTGGAACATCGTAGATTGGAATGTTGTGGGCGAGCGCTTCCGTCACTAATATTTTATTTGCACTCTCCAGTTTACAAATAGTATTTGCCCTTTGTGAAAAATCGCTAAAATGCTACATTTCATAGGGTTAAAGCAAAAATAAGTGCTAAAAAATTGTGTCGGAAAATAATAAAAACCGTAATTTTGCAGTGTCTAAAGAGGGAGCGAAACTTTTGTGACTCCCCCTTTAAACCAACACAAAAACTTTACATATTATCAAGAAGTCCATACGCTCCGCAAGGAGGGCATGGACTTCTTTTCTTTTACGCAATAGGGATTGGCGGGTGAAAAACGCACCATTTTTTCGCCATGAAGCACACTTAAGAATCAGCGGATTAAACACCCCAAAAACTATTAGTAACATAATTTTAAAAAGGTTACTAATAATTCTTTTTATGTTACTAATAGTTTTCACGAAAATAGGTGTAGTTTTTTGCGCAACGGATTTCATGCTGAAAAGGTGGGGCGGCGGAGCGCGGATGTGTATAAAAAAATAAGTCCATACACCCCGCGTGGAGCGTATGGACTTATTTGTGGTTTGTTGTTGTAGAGAAGTTGGGCGGACTTCTCTGTTCTACAATTCTGAAATGCGTGGTGCGCTTAATACGCTACGCGCTCCTCATGCTGCGCCCAAAGCGTGAAGGGCGCTTGTGCTTCATCTTCTAAAAGTGATGCCGTCTTGAGGTGGCGATTCGCGTAGGGGAGTTCAATCTCCTCATAAATGAATTGGTCGTCAAAGCCTGCTGCTGCCGCATCGTGCTTGTTCGCACCATAATAGAGGTGGTCAAGGCGCGCCCAGTAAATAGCGCCGAGACACATGGGGCAAGGTTCGCAAGAAGCGTAAATGTCGCATCCCTCAAGCGAGAAGGTGCCTAATTTTTCGCAGGCTTGGCGAATGGCAGTTACTTCAGCGTGCGCCGTAGGGTCGTTGTTTGCCGTCACACGGTTCACTCCCGTTGCAATAACTTCCCCATCCTTTACAATGACGGCGCCAAAGGGACCACCACCGTTCTTAATATTGTCCATAGCCAACTGAATGGCTTGACGCATAAAGGTTTTATTCATAGCATTCGTATTTTCAGGTTTAAAGTATTCGTGAGGTTACATCCCTTGTGCGACTGCCGTGAGTCGCAAACTGCGCCCTGTGGCGGGATGTCTGACCACGAGAAGTTCGGCATGGAGGTGGAGGCGGTCGGCCTTGGTGCCGTAAAGTTCATCACCGATAATGGGTGCGGCAAGTCCCTCCGTGTGGGCACAATGCAGGCGCAACTGGTGCGTGCGTCCCGTTTGTGGCGAAAGAGCAAGGCGCGTGGTGGTGCCCTCTGGGGTTGTGGTGACGGAAAGCACCTTGAAATGCGTCACGGCAGGTTTGCCGTCCTTATGATCCACCACCTGTTGCGGACGATTCAGCGGGTCGAGGCGCAGGGGCAGGGAGATGAGTCCGCTTTCTTGGGACACCGTGCCCACCACATCGGCGATGTAGCGCTTTTTTGCCTCACGCTCGGCAAATTGGCGTTGCAGTTCGTAGTGCGCCTCCTTCGTTTTTGCAAACACAAGTACTCCCGATGTTGCCATATCAAGACGATGGACAACCATTAAGTCGGGGCGCGACGCTTGAAGCAGTTCGAAAGCAGACGGAACGCCCGTCAGTCCAGGCACACTGAGCATGCCCGAGGGTTTGTTGACAGCTACGAGATGTTCGTCCTCATAAATAATAGCGAGTTGGTCTTCTACGGAGCGCTGCAAGGCTTCTATGGGGTTCGGGTCGAGGGCAAGACCGTCGAGCATGTGCCCCAGGATGGGTTTGCACTTGCTTAAGCATGAGGGATAGAATTGCCCTTCGGCGCGCACCTCGTTTCGGGGCGACGCTCCCCACCAAAATTCTCCGAAACAGCGAGGACGCAGGTCGTGTGTGAAGGCAAATTGCAAGAGTTTGGGCAACGCGCATTCACCCGCTCCCGCAGGGGGAACTCCTTGGGGCGTCTCGGCGAATATCTCCACGAGGTTCTTGCGCTCGCCACGGATGTTGAGCATTTGGAATTGCTCAAAAATCCAGGTCTGCAAGGCATCCGACATGCGGCGGCGCTCCTCGCAAAGCATATTCAGTTTCTCCTTATAAAAGTCTACCTTGCGCTCCGCCGTTTCTATGCGTTCGCGGTACTGCTTTTTGAGGCGCGAGAAATTTCCCTTGAAATACTGGCTTTGACGAATGAGTTCTGCCTCTTCTTCTGCCGAAAGGTTGCCCGATAGTCGGCGCTCGTCGCGCTTGCGCTTCTCCTCCTGCATCATGAGTTGGTAGGAAGAAATCTCGTGTTGGGCTTCCTTCTGCAACTCCTCGAGGTAGAGGCGCGCTGCTCGGAAATCCTCATCCTGTTCCAAGGCTTCCACCGCACGATTTACGGCACTGATTTCCGCATCGCGCTCCTTGAAGTAACTGCCAGGGTGCAGAAAGTCGTAGACTGCTGGCACGAAGTAAGGAAGGTCGTTGCGCCCGAGTAGGAGTCCGGAATATCCCGCCAAGAATCCCACCTCGCCCTGTGCATCTTCCACAATGAGCACCCCAAACATCTTGCCCTCTGCCCATTCTGCCGACTCCTGCGCACGCTCACGCAGATAGCGCATCACCTCTGTCGCCGCCTGTTCCACAAGTGGGTGAGGGGTGTAAGCAAAGGGGAAGGTGAAATGCTGGGGTGGGAGGGCGCAGGGATTATGGAGGGGATGGAGCATGGGAAAAATGAAAAAGTGGAAATGAGATTGGAGAAAGACCTTGCGGGGTGTTACTCTTTGAGAGTTATTAGTAATGTAGGGCAAAGGTACATCTTTCTGCGCACACACGGCATATTTTCACGCAGGTTTCACCCACTCTGAGACCCCCTGATTTTGCTTGTAACGCTGAATCTCTTACCCAAAATTCGGATGGTAAGAATGTTTAACAAAAATGCAATGTTATTTAACGAAAATAATTTGGGTAGGTTGCAAATCTCCTCTACTTTTGCTCTCGGAAAGTCGCTCCTGTGAGCACCGCTTACAGACTTTGCAGGGCGCACTATTCCCAACCAACACAAACTATTACAGCTATGAAAAAGTTGTTCTTACTCTGTTCCCTCATGGGAATGCTTACGGCTTGCTGCTCCGAATCAAAGTGTGCGGCACCGGGTGATGAAACCGCCTCCGACTCTGTTGTCGTTGTGCAGGACGAAATTTACGCGGGGACTTTCCCTGCTGCTGACTGCTCGGGTATTAACTATGTGTTGCGACTGCATGCTGTGGAGACGGGCAAGGATACTTTGTTCACCCTCGAGGCAACTTATCTTGACGCTGAGGGCGACGGTGTAGACAAAACCTTTACCACTACGGGCAAGCGTACTCACGTGGCTAATGCTCCCAAAAAGACACTGCGCCTTATCCCTGACAATGGCGACCCCATCCTGCACTTTGTGGCGGTAGACGACACGACGCTGCGCATGGTCAATGACAGCCTGCAGGTAGTGGGAGACAGTATGAGTTACGACCTTGTGAAAATTACGGAAGTCTGTGTGGGCGACGCCTGCGAGGATACTTGCGCACGCTGCAATTGGGCGCGTCAGAAAGACTGAACGGAAAGGAATACTGCTACTGGGTAACGAAAAAACTCGGTGCATTCTGAAGCCTCCGATGATGATCAGAAATTGTCCCAAAAAACATAAAGAAAATAATGTGTGTTAGCTTTGAATGATAGGTCCGTCCGCTGAAGGGATTCAGTGGGCGGATCGCCTTTTTAGGTGTTGGAGGGTCGTGCAGAAACAGTGTGTTTTTTAGCGACAGACATTAAGATTTTTACCACTGACCACCTTTTTTATATATTAAGGAGTAATAAATAAGGGAAATTTGCTTGACAGAGCGAATTAAATTGTAATTTTGCCCTGACAAACTGGTGCGTAATCCCGCACCTGAGTATTTGAATTTTAATTTACAAACACATAACTATTATGGCAAAGAAATTTATCACATGTGATGGTAACCAGGCTGCTGCGCATATTTCTTATATGTTCAGTGAGGTGGCTGCTATCTACCCCATCACTCCGTCGTCAACAATGGCGGAATATGTGGACGAATGGGCGGCTCAGGGTCGCAAGAATATCTTTGGTGAAACCGTTCTCGTGCAGGAAATGCAGTCAGAAGGTGGTGCTGCGGGCGCCGTTCACGGTTCGCTTCAAGCAGGTGCCTTGACTACAACGTACACAGCCTCTCAGGGTCTGCTCTTGATGATTCCCAATATGTACAAGATTGCGGGCGAACTCTTGCCCTGCGTATTCCACGTTTCGGCACGTACACTTGCTTCTCACGCACTCTGTATCTTTGGTGACCATCAGGACGTTATGTCTACACGCCAAACAGGTTTTGCAATGTTGGCAGAAGGTTCTGTACAGGAAGTTATGGACCTCTCGGGCGTAGCTCACTTGGCGTCAATCAAGAGTCGTGTGCCCTTCGTAAACTTCTTCGACGGCTTCCGCACCTCTCACGAAATTCAGAAGATTGAACTCCTTGAAAACGAAGACCTCGCTCCCCTCGTAGACCAGGAAGCGTTGGCAGAATTCCGCAGTCGCGCGCTTACTCCCGAGAATCCCGTGGCACGCGGTATGGCTGAAAACCCCGATACATTCTTCGCACACCGCGAAAGCTGCAATCCCTATTACGATGCAGTGCCCGAGGTGGTAGAAGAATACATGCAGAAGATCAGCGAAATCACTGGTCGTAAGTACAGCCTCTTCAACTACTACGGTGCAGAAGATGCCGACCGCGTGATTATCCTTATGGGTTCGGCTACAGAAGCTGCGCGCGAAGCTATCGACTACCTCACAGCAAAGGGCGAAAAGGTGGGTATGGTGAGCGTACACCTCTACCGTCCCTTCTCTGTAAAGCACTTCCTCGGTGCAATTCCCGCTACATGTAAGCGCATTGCCGTGCTTGACCGCACAAAGGAACCCGGTGCAAACGGCGAACCCCTTTACCTTGATGTGAAGGAAGCATTCTACGGCAAGGCTGATGCTCCCGTTATCGTAGGTGGCCGTTACGGTCTTGGTTCTAATGACACTACTCCCGCGCAAATCCTCAGCGTTTACGAAAACCTCCAACTCCCCGAACCCAAGAACCACTTCACTATCGGTATTGTGGATGATGTGACTTTCACATCGCTTCCCCAGAAGGAAGAAATCGCAATGGGTGGCAACGGTTTGTTCCAGGCGAAGTTCTACGGTCTTGGTGCTGACGGTACTGTGGGTGCTAACAAGAACTCTGTCAAGATTATCGGTGACAATACCGACAAGCGTTGTCAGGCTTACTTCTCTTACGACTCTAAGAAGTCGGGCGGTTTCACTTGCTCGCACCTCCGTTTCGGCGATGCGCCCATCCGCTCAACTTATTTGGTAAATACGCCCAACTTCGTGGCATGTCACGTTCAGGCTTACTTGCGTATGTATGACGTGCTCCGTGGTATTCAGCAGGGTGGTACATTCTTGCTCAACACCATCTGGGAAGGCGAAGAATTGGCGGCAAACTTGCCCAACAATGTGAAGAAGGTGCTTGCAGAAAAGCAGGTGAAGGTCTTCTACATCAACGCTACGAAGATTGCTCAGGAAATTGGTCTTGGCAACCGCACAAATACTATCCTTCAGTCGGCATTCTTCCGCATCACAGAGGTAATCCCCGTAGAATTGGCGGTAGAGCAGATGAAGAAGTTCATCGTGAAGTCATACGGCAAGAAGGGTCAGGACATCATTGACAAGAACTATGCTGCCGTTGACCGTGGTGGTGAATACAAGGAACTCCCTGTTGACGCTGCTTGGGCAAATCTTCCCGCTGATGCAGCCGTTGAAAACAACGATCCCGAATTTATCAACAATGTTGTGCGTCCTATCAATGCGCAGAACGGTGACTTGCTCCCCGTTTCTGCTTTCAAGGGTTACGAAGACGGTACTTGGCCCCAGGGCACTTCAGCTTATGAAAAGCGTGGCGTAAGTGCGTTCGTTCCTACGTGGGAAGCCGACAACTGTATCCAGTGTAACAAGTGTGCTTACGTATGTCCTCACGCTTGCATCCGCCCCTTCGTGATGAACGACGAAGAAGCGGCTGGTTTCAACGCTCCTACACTTGAAATCAAGGCTCCCGCTGCGATTAAGGGTATGAAGTTCCGCATGCAGGTAGGTGTTATGGACTGCTTGGGTTGTGGTAACTGTGTGGATGTTTGTCCCGGTTCTCCCAAGACAGGTCCCGCGCTTAAGATGGTGCCCCTCCAGCAGGAATTGGACGAAGCTGCTAACTGGGATTACTGCGTGAAGAACGTGAAGAGCAAGCAGGATCTTCTCGATATCAAGAGCAATGTGCGCGTAAGCCAATTCGCTACACCCTTGTTCCAATTCTCTGGCGCATGTTCAGGTTGTGGTGAAACACCTTACGTGAAGCTTGTTTCTCAGCTCTTCGGTGACCGTCAGATGGTGGCAAATGCTACAGGTTGTTCGTCAATCTATTCAGGTTCTATCCCCTCAACTCCTTATACTACTAACGAAAAGGGACAGGGTCCTGCGTGGGCAAACTCACTCTTTGAAGACTTCTGCGAATTTGGTCTCGGTATGACACTCGCAAACAAGAAGATGCGCCTCCGCCTCGAAGAACTCTTGAAGAAGGTTGCGATGTGCGACTGCTCATGCAACGAAATGAAGGAACTCGCACAGCAGTGGATTGACAATAAGGAAGACGCCGACAAGACGAAGGCTATTGCCGAACAGATGAAGCCCCTTATCGCCGCTGGCGCTGCTGCAGGTCATGAAATGGCAAAGCAACTTGATGAACTTTCTCACTACCTCGTGAAGCGTAGCCAGTGGATTATCGGTGGTGACGGTGCTTCTTACGACATCGGTTACGGCGGTCTTGACCACGTTATTGCATCTGGTGAAGATGTAAATATTCTCGTGCTCGACACAGAAGTTTACTCTAACACAGGTGGTCAGTCTTCTAAGGCAACTCCCCTCGGTGCGATTGCGAAGTTCGCCGCTTCAGGTAAGCGCATCCGCAAGAAGGACCTCGGTATGATTGCTACGACTTACGGTTACGTATATGTGGCACAGATTGCTATGGGTGCAGACCAAGCACAGTGCCTCAAGGCGCTCCGCGAAGCAGAAGCTTATCCCGGTCCTTCATTGGTAATCGCTTATGCTCCCTGTATCAACCACGGCCTCAAGAAGGGCATGGGCAAGGCTCAGGCTGAAGAAGCGGCTGCTGTAGAATGCGGTTACTGGCACCTCTGGCGCTACAATCCCGCTCTTGAAGCAGAAGGCAAGAATCCCTTCCAGCTCGACTCTAAGGAACCCCAGTGGGATAAGTTCCAGGATTACCTCAAGGGCGAAGTACGCTTCCTCTCAGTGTTGAAGCAATATCCCGACGAAGCTGAAGAACTCTTCGCTGCGTGTCAGGAAATGGCGAAGAAGCGCTACCAGAGCTATGTGCGTATGACTAAGATGGATTGGTCAGAATAATCAATCGCTAAACAATAACTCAAAAGTGAGGGTGTGTCGAAATGCAAAACTTCGGCACACCCTCTTTAGCTGGGTAAGAATGTGTAAAATGCAAGGCGCTGAAATTAAGGATGAAGGGAGTGTACTGAAGTACATGACCAAATCCGAAATTGATGAACAACGTAGCAGTTTGCACATTATGACACACCCTCATTTTGGTTGTATTAAGGGTAAAAGACGCTGCGTAAGTTAGAACTTATAGGAACAACTTTTGATATTTTTGCTGATTTTGTTTCCTATAGGAAATAAAATTGTATATTTGTGCATGACTAAGATGGATTGGTCAGAATAATCAGAAAAATTCCCTCGAATTATCAAAGGATGATTCGGGGGAATTTGTTTTTATCTCTCAATCTAATCACCCTCAATAGGGTACCGAACATCCGGATTTATGGAAATAGAAAACCGCATTATCGCCGCGATATGGAAATAGAAACTGTTCTATTGCCCATAATCTGACAAATAACTCCGCCCTGCAGGTTTGCTTGCAGGGCGGAGTTGCTTTTTCTCAGTATAGTAGGCAAGTATGCCTGATGTCACACCATATCATTTATCTTACATAAACCTTCTTGCCACCGATGATATAAATGCCAGCGGGGAGTTCGTGTTTGAGGTTCTTCAAGTCCGCATTGCGCTTAACGAGCATACCGTTGGTGCTGTAGACATCAGCAGTGGCGAGCACTGCGCCATCAACAGTTACACCACCTATGGCAGTAGGCAGGGGATTCACTTGTTACTATAAACATAAAGATAAACTTCAAGTTAAAGTCTCTAAAATTTTAATTTCTCTAACTGCTCCTTGATACTATCTAACTCATCAATGTGGATAGTTTCATCTTGCAATTTGGCATATAGTTCATTAGCGAATGCCACTTTTTCTGCATTGTAAGGTTGCATATAGTTTGAAGGATTCACTATATACTTCAGACTTTCAATTTCATCCTTGTCAATGAATGAAATATGTAATTCAGATTCAATCCTTCTTCTAATCTCTTTCAGAGAGATTTCATCTGACTTGTCCGTTTTCTGCAATTCAGCATAAATACTATTTGCCTTATCCACCATTTCCTTATTGTATGGTGACATATATTTTTGAGGGTTGCATTTCCTTTCAAGAACATGCCACAAGTCTTGAGACTTGTCAAGGATTTTTTCCTTTTCTTTACCCTTTATTTTCTTGATTTTAGAGCCTAAGGCATTAAAGTAGACGAATGAATATATCAAAATCAATAAAACATTAGCAAAGATTAAAAGCACCAAGAAATTTCCATTAGGTGTTCTTACATATTTAGACTTTATTGTTTTTTTTAAAACTGCCGAATCAATTATTATAGGCCCACCCTGACTTAAATTAGGCCATGCAAACTCATTTTTTTCTAATTTATAAAAAGATGATTCTGTTGCTAATATGCTTTCAATATCAGGTGGATTTATTGTATAAGTCCATGAGTGAATCATAAAAGGGGAGTCGGGTGTAGTTGCAGGACCAGTAACCCATTCATAAGCCATACGTGAACTACTTTTTTTATCAAACACAAATTTTCCATCAACAAACTCCGGGGTAATATAGTCAAGTTGAACTGTCATAATCGTGATACCAGGTTTTTGTTCATCACCAACCCCCAAAAAGGAATCTCTTTTAATCCAATCTAAAGACCATTCACCTGTTGAAGGGTCAAAATCCTTAGTTAAATATCCAATACCACAATGGCTGCTTTCGCAATAAAATAAAAAATGATCTTTGAGCCGCTGAAAAAATACAGCTTTATCAGCTTCATTGTATTTATATAAACCAAAATTTAAACCACCAAGTAGGATAACTAAACCTAAGAAGAAAAAAACATATATCTTTTGCATAATCAGTTAAGTTTGAATTCACACAAAGGTACATAGTAGATAACAAAACTACTAAATCATATTATATTCTAGTCACGCTATAAGCATTCCCATTATAAGTGACCGATTCTGGGATTTTGACGTCTCCTGAATATTCATCGGAATAAGAATCGTAATAATTCCCTTGAAAAGTCACCGCTACCGTTTTATCCGCCTGCGAAGTGATGTTGTAATAAATGCCATCCACCTCAAAGTCTTCGGTACTCACACTCATACTGCACAGCAATCCCATTACTGCCAGCACTAACGATTCCATTTTTCTCATATTTATATTTTTGTATGGTTATACGAATTGTGGAGAACCACGCTCTACCGAAGGACGACAAAAAAGGCGTGCACGCTCCGTTGCGCTACCTTCTGATGACTCAAGTTTGCGAAGTGCAGTTGGATAGAAGATAAAGTTATGAACTGTCCTTTCTGCTCCCGTGCCTCAAGGTTCACGACCTCAATACGCAGTGATAGAGCGGAAATGTATGTATTGGTTCTTTCGCCATGAAATTGGTGGAAGAAACTATGGGCAAAATTATGAAAAAAAATATGATGATGTTACAAATGCCTGAAAAATTGAGATTTGCCCATTATCTCTGTTTTGTACAAGATGTCAAAGAGCGTTTCAAACAACCCGTAAGAGTGTTGTGCCTGCAAAGATACGACGGCGCAAAAGTGGGCTTCACGATTTCTTTCGATTTTAAGGAAGTGGATGTGTGGTAAAATTCTTATTTACAGTAGATTCCAAAGGTGTATTTTTTTATTGGTGGAGCGAGAGATTTAGTTTGTAGTGCGGGGGATTCCAATCCGAATGGATGGGGGGAATTTGGTGGTTATTAGTGGTAAAAAATGGTTGGCGGTTTGATGATATATAGTTTTGTGGGCAACTCCTAATATTATTGCTATTTATTTTTTAAGCACTCGATAAATAATTTGCCTCGCTCACTAATAAATATTAACTTTGCGGTTGAGGATGCAATGTGCGCTGTTCAGGGGAGTTGCCCTTTGCTGTGTGCTGCTTCTTACTAAATTTAGAACCTTTGACTATGAAAATTTCTTTCAAAATAGCTTACCGCACGGAAGCGGGTGAGCAGCTTGGCGTAATGCTTGAGGGGCTTGACGCTCCGTTGCTTTTGTCTACGGACGACGGCGAGCACTGGGCGGGTACTTATGATGTAACGCTCGGGGGCAGTGTGATGGTGTCGTATCGCTATGTGGTGTGCTGCGGTGCGCAGGTGGTGCGCACAGAATTGGGGCGCTTGCCCCACAGTTTCCGCCTCTCAAAGCAGGTGGGCGCACACTACATGATGAGCGACTCTTGGCGCGACCTGCCCTACGCTTCTTACCTCTTCACTTCGGCATTCTCAGCGCAGGAAGTGGAACCCGCAAAGCCCATTGCGGCACAGCAGTCGCGCGGCATCGTGGTGCGTGCCTATTGTCCCTGTATCAGCAAGAAGGGACAGGTGCTCACGATGGTGGGCGAGGGAAAGTTGCTCGGCAATTGGGTGCCTCAAAAGGCGCTTCAGTTGACGGAGGTGCAGCCCAACATTTGGCATGCCGTGATTGACGCAGACGACCTTGCCGATGCCGGAGCCTATAAGTTTGTTGCTTTGAAGCGCGGTTCGCTCGAGGTGGCAGAATGGGAGGGTGGCGAGAACCGTCGCCTCTACTTGCCCCATATTGACGGCGCCATGTACCGCCACACGAAGGAAATGGAAGTGTATTTCCCCTCTACGGGAATCCGCGTGGCGGGAACGGCAATCCCTGTGTTCTCACTCCGTAGTGAGGGCAGTCAGGGCGTAGGCGATTTTGGCGATTTGAGAAAGATGGTCGACTGGTGCTTGCTGACAAAGCAGCGCGTGCTTCAAATTCTCCCCATCAACGACACTACGGCTACACATTCGCCTCTTGACTCGTACCCCTACAACAGCATTTCCATCTATGCCTTCCACCCGATGTACATCGACTTGCGCCAGCTCGGCGGACTCGATGATAAGGAGACCGAAACCGCATATTGGCACCGCTTCAACGCGCTCAATGCGTTGGCAGAGGTGGATTATGTGGAGGTGAATACTTGGAAGCGTCGCTACTTGCGTGAGATTTTTGACACGAAGGGCGAAACCTTTACCGCCACCAAGGACTATGCCGAATTCATGCGTCAGAATGCGCACTGGCTCGTGCCTTATGCCGCCTTCTCGTACCTGCGTGATCAGAACAATACTTCCGACTTCCGCGACTGGCAGAACTATTCCGTTTACAATAAGGAAGAGGTGGAGCGCCTGGCGAAAAACAACCCCGATGTGGCGTTCTATTGCTTCTTGCAGTACCTCCTCCACATCCAACTCCGCGATGTGAGCCGTTATGCCCAAGAGCAGGGCGTGATTCTCAAAGGCGACATCCCCATTGGTATTAACCGTTGCAGCGTTGAGGCGTGGGTGGAACCCCATTACTTTAACATGAACGGACAGGCGGGAGCGCCGCCCGACGCCTTCTCGGCAGATGGGCAGAACTGGGGATTCCCGACTTACGACTGGGAGGTTATGGCGGCAGACGGTTACGCTTGGTGGCAACGCCGCTTCGGCAAAATGGCAGAATACTTCACGGCTTACCGCATCGACCACATCTTGGGCTTCTTCCGCATTTGGGAAATCCCCACACATTCCGTGCAGGGCATGCTCGGTCAGTTTGTGCCCGCACTGCCTATGTCGGTGGCAGAATTTGAAGGGTATGGCGTGCCCTTCAGTGTCGAACGCATGACGCAACCCCTAATCGACGACGCCCTCATTGACGCCACCTTCCACGACCATGCCGCTTATGTGCGCGAGCACTTCTTGGTGGCGGGAGAAGATGGGCTTTGGCAGTTGAAAGACTGCTGCAACACGCAACGCAAAGTGCAGGCGTTGGTGCCTGCCGACGGTTACGACCTCGAGAATTGGACAGAGATGCAACAGGGCCTTTATGCGTTGATAAACAATGTGCTTTTCGTGCCCGACCGTAAGGCGGCCGACAAATATCATCCCCGCATTTTGGGACACACAGCCCCTGCCTACACCCACCTCAACTGGCAAGAGCGCGAAGCCTTCAAGCGCTTGCACGACGATTACTTCTACCGCCGCCACAATGCCTTCTGGTACGGCGAAGCAATGAAGAAATTGCCCGCCCTCCTGACCGCCGCGCCCATGTTGGCGTGTGGCGAAGATTTAGGTATGGTGCCCGACTGCGTGCCTTGGGTGATGAACCAACTCCAAATCATGAGCCTCGAAATTCAGCGCATGCCGAAAGACCCCGCGTGCGAGTTTGGACATGTTTGGGAGTATCCTTACCGCGCCGTAAGCACTATTTCTACACACGATATGTCTACGCTTCGCGGATGGTGGGAAGAAGATGCTACGCTCACCCGTCGCTTCTTCCACACGGAACTCGGACACGGCGAAGATTGCCCTGCGGTGGCTACGGCAGACCTCTGCGCAGAAGTGGTTCAACGCCACCTTGAAGCGCCCTCGCTTCTCACGGTGCTCGCTTGGCAAGACTGGCTCTCGATAGACGAAAACTTGCGCTACCCCAACCCACATGCGGAGCGCATCAACATACCAGCGAACCCGCATCACTATTGGTGTTACCGCATGCACATTACTCTTGAAGATTTGATGAGTCAGGCGGACTTTAACGACCGACTTGCCCACCTCATTACGGCGGCGGGGCGTGCGCAGGGGTAAGAGGCCGTCATCATGTATATAGCGTGTGACCATCACTGCTCCAGTATGTATCTATGTGTAGCAGTTTGGTGAGCATACCCCCTCGGAGGGGGTATGATACTAAAATCTATATTGGATAAACGAAGCGATTGTTACCAAAAAATTGGCAATTTTTTCCAAAAAATCACTCCTAAAAATCAGTGAATTAGATACCCCTAAAATTATTAGTAACCTTTTTTAAATTACATTACTAATAATTTTTCTTAGGTTACTAATAATTTTTACAAGAATAGGTATAGTTTTTCGGGAAACGGATTTGGGCATTCCCCGCGTAGGTTTCTGAGCAAGGAATCTACTCGCAGATCCCCTTCCGCCGCCCCCAAATTTTACCACAAACGAAAGACGCATGAAGAAACTTCTTTCCCTCCTCACTCTGCTCACCCTTTGCGTGTGCACCTCCTTTGCTGCCGACACGATTCGTGTGGCGTGTGTGGGCAATAGCGTAACGTATGGTATGGGAATACCTGACCGTGCTGAAAAGGCCTACCCCGTGCGCTTGCAATCTATGCTTGGCGACAGCTATAAGGTGGAAAACTTCGGACATTCGGGTTCTACGCTGCTTCGCAAGGGACATCGCCCCTATGTGAAGGTGCCTGAATACCGCAAGGCGATAGACTTTAAGGCAGACATCGTGGTGATTCACCTCGGCCTTAATGATACCGACCCGCGCAACTGGCCTAATTTCCGCGACGAGTTTAATGCGGACTACATTGCCCTTATTGATTCGTTCAAGGTGGCAAACCCCGAGGCGAAAGTGTGGATTTGTCGCATGACTCCCATATCTCATGACCACCGTCGCTACCAGAGTGGCACGCGTGACTGGCATGAGCAAATTCAGGGGCATATTGAGCAGGTGGCTGCGGCTACGGGTGTGGGGCTTATCGACTTCTTTGCTCCGCTTCACGCACGCTATGACCTTTTCCCCGATGGGTTGCATCCCAATGCGGATGGCGCTTTGATTTTGGCGCAGGAGGTGTATAAGCACATCACGGGTGATTTCGGCGGTGTGAAACTCCCGGCGTATTATTCCGACAACATGGTCATCCAACGCGACGAGCCGATTCGCATTTCGGGAACGGCGGATGTCAGTGAGCGTGTTGACGTGTCGTTGGGCGGAAAGAAGGGCAAGGCTTACGCTTCTGCGCAAGGACAGTGGGAAGTTACGCTTCCCGAGATGCCTGCAGGTGGTCCCTACAAGCTCACGGTGCGCACCAAGAAGCGTACGATTGAAATCAACAATGTGTGGATGGGCGACATTTGGGTGTGCTCGGGACAGAGCAACATGGAGTGGCGCTTGAAGAACTGCACGACGGCGAAGGAAGACTGTGAAGCGGCGGCGAATCAGCCTTTGCTCCACTTCTACAATATGCGTGGCATCACGGATACCTACGACAATGAGTGGTCGGTGGAAGTCTGTGAAAAGGTCAACCGATTGGAATATTTCTATCCCGCAAAGTGGGAACTCTGTTCGCCCGAAGCGGCTGGCGATTTATCGGCTATTGCTTACCACTTCGGAAAGACTTTGGCGGACAGCCTTGGTGTGCATGTCGGCC
Organism: Alloprevotella sp.; assembly: GCA_045631665.1. Classification (GTDB taxonomy): domain Bacteria; phylum Bacteroidota; class Bacteroidia; order Bacteroidales; family Bacteroidaceae; genus Alloprevotella. The sequence continues at coordinate 7,769 of JAZQVD010000047.1, read as the reverse complement.
TCGTACTCAATGCCGTGGGAGGTTCAACTACGGAAAGCTGGATTGACCGCCGTACGCTTGAATTTGACTTCCCGCAAGTGCTTTACCGCTGGACGGAGGGCGACTTCGGACAGGATTGGGCGCGTGGCAGAGCAAAACGCAACGTGGCGGCAAGCAAAACGCCCTTGCAGCGTCATCCCTTCATGCCTCACTACCTTTTTGATGCGGGTATGCGCCCCTTGAAGGGCTTGAACCCAAAGGGTGTGATTTGGTACCAGGGTGAGAGCAACGCCCACAATGTAGAACTCCACGAACAGCTCTTTACGCTCCTCGAAAAGAGTTGGCGCAACTATTTCAACGAACCTAATTTGCCCTTCTACTTCGTGCAGCTCAGCAGCATCGCGCCCCGCCATTCTTGGCCTCACTTCCGCGATAGTCAGCGTCGCCTTGCCGAAACATTGCCCTACACTTGGATGGCAGTAAGTAGCGACCTCGGACACGAAACTGACGTACATCCGCGAAACAAGCGCCCCGTCGGACAACGACTTGCCCTTCAAGCGCTCCGAAACAGCTTTGGCAAGCAACTTGTTGCCGAAGGCCCAAAATGTACCGGCATTCAGGTGAAAGGCACTGCGATTTTGATTAACTTTGCAAACGCAGAGGGCATGAAGACTGCCGACGGCGCTCCCCTTCGTGGTTTTGAAGTGGCAGGAACTGACGGCATCTACCATCCCGCTACCGCAGAAATCAAGGGCAACCAGATTAAGGTAAGCGCAAAGGCGGTGAAGAATCCCGTCGGTGTGCGCTACGGTTGGAAACCCTTTACTGACGCCAACTTAATTAACGGTGCGGGCATCCCAGCAAGTACGTTTAAGGCAAACTAAGGTTATGAGGTTTTAAGGTCGCTCCGCTCTTAGGTTCTAAGGGTGGTCAGACCTTAAAGACCCTAAAGACTTTAATGACCTTAAAGACTTTCCTCCCCTCCTCAAAACCTTATAACCTAAAGACCTCCCACCTTATAACCTCTCACCTCATAACCTTATAAAAAATGAATCTCACCTCGTTTGCGCGTCCCGCCCTTTTGCGCCGCGCCAAGAAGATTGACCGATACTTTACCCACGCTGAAGAAATCCAGCGTGCCGTTCTCGCGCGCCTTATCAAGAATGCGGCGAAGACGGAGTGGGGGAAGAAATACGGTTATGCCGACCTGAAGTCGTACGAAGACTTTGCGGCAGCCGTGCCCCTCAATGATTATGAAACCCTTAAGGAACCCATCGACCGCATGCGCCATGGCGAGAAAGACATTCTCTGCAAAGGCAGCGTGAAGTGGTATGCCAAGTCGTCAGGTACGACTAACGACAAAAGTAAGTTCATCCCCGTGAGCAAGGCTTACTTGAAGGACACTCACTATAAGGGTGGCGCCGATGTTGTTGCCCTTTACTTGCGCAACAACCCCAAGAGTCGCATCTTTGACGGCCGTGCGCTCATCCTCGGTGGTAGTCACGCACCCAATTATGACACAAAGGATTCACTCGTGGGCGACCTTTCGGCAATTCTTATTGAGAACATCAGCCCAGCAGTCAACTTCTTCCGCATTCCCAAGAAGGAAGTGGCGTTGCTCTCCGACTTTGAGCAAAAGCGCGACCTCATTGCGGAATACGCCAAGGACAAGGATGTCACAAACATCTCAGGTGTGCCCTCGTGGATGATGGCTGTGATTCATCGTGTGCTTGAAATTACGGGCAAGGAGACTTTGGATCAAGTGTGGCCCAACCTTGAAGTGTTCTTCCACGGAGGTGTGGCGTTCACGCCCTACCGTGAGCAGTACGAACGCCTTATCCCCAGTGCGAAGATGCACTATATGGAAACGTATAATGCTTCCGAGGGATTCTTTGGTATTCAGAACGACCCCGCTGACAAGGCTATGCTTCTCATGTTGGACTATGGGGTGTTCTACGAGTTTATTCCCCTCGAACACCTCGACAATCCCGAAGGCCATGTCGTACCTTTGTGGAAGGTGGAGGCAGGTAAGAATTACGCCATCCTTATCTCGACCACCTGCGGCCTTTGGCGCTATCAGATTGGCGATACTGTGAAGTTTACTTCGGCAAATCCTTATAAGTTTATCATTTCTGGTCGCACCAAGTGCTTTATCAATGCCTTCGGCGAAGAACTTATTGTAGACAATGCCGAGAAGGGACTCGACATGGCGTGCAAGCAGACGGGCGCCGTGGTGAAGGAATACACCGCTGCCCCAGTATTTATGGACAATGACGGTAAGTGTCGCCACCAATGGGTAATTGAGTTTGACCGCGAACCTTCTGACATCGCGGCATTCTCAAAGTTGCTAGACGAAAGCCTGCAGAGCATCAACTCCGACTACGAAGCCAAGCGCTACAAAGACCTTACGCTCCAACCCCTTGAGATTGTTGTAGCGCGCCCTAACCTTTTCAACGATTGGTTGAAGAGCAAGGGCAAATTGGGTGGGCAGCATAAGGTGCCACGCCTTGCAAACAACCGCGATATTATCGAACAAATCCTCTCCCTGCAGTGAAAAATTTAAGTTTCTCCCTCCTGCTGATGCTCGTGACGCTCGTTGCTTGTCACCACGACCAAGACACGATGACCCTGGAGGGTACAATTAAAAATGTAAAGCAGGTAGACCTTTATGTCTATGCTGAAGGCAGCACCAACCCTTACATCGACACGATTCATGTGCGAGGCAATAAGTTTACCTACCAGCGCAAACTTTCGCGCCCCGAGGTGCTGACCCTGCTTTACCCTAACTTTTCAGAAATGCTCCTCATTGCCGAACCCGGTAAGGAGGTTGAACTCGTGGCTGACGCTTCTAACCTTTCGGAGACGGTAATCAAGGGTACGAAGGAGAATGAACTGCTCACCGAGTTTCGCCTTGCTACCAACGGCAAGGGAGATAGCGAGAAGCGCCTCGCCGCACAGCAGTTTATCTACGACAATGTGTCGACGCAGGCTGCCGTGGCGGTGTTCCGCGAATACTTTGTGAAGGCGGCAAATCCCCTTTACGCCGAAGCACAACCCTTGCTCGACACCCTCTCGGTGGTGCAACCCGAAAACGAACTCTTGCGCAGCATGCTCGTACGCTTTACGCCACAACTGCTCTGCGCCGTGGGGCAAAAGTTGCCCACCTTTGAGGAAATCAGTATCACGGGAGACACGCTGACCAACGCACAGTTTGAAGGCAAACCCCTTGCCATCGTCTTGTGGGCGACATGGGTGCGCGACATGCGCAAACAGTTGCGCAACATCGACCACTTCCAGAAAACCTACGGCAAGGACCTCAACTTCCTGCTCTTCTCGCTTGACCCCTCAATCGTTGACTGCAAGCGCTACCTCAAGTACGACACCGTACAAGCGCCCTTCGTCTGCGACCAACAGGGTATGCACTCGCCCCTCGTATCTACATTCGGCGTGCGCCAAATGCCCACGCTCATCCTTGTAGACAAAGAGGGCGTCATCCGTAAGCGCGACGTACAGCCAAAGGAATGGGAAAATGCAATAAAGGAATTGCTGAAATAGCAGTTCCTTTTTTTGCTTCCTGATGGGAAAAAGGGGAAAATACATCTCTGCGTTTTACTCCTAAACCCGTTGCCGAAAAAACAATACCTATTGTTGTAAAAATTATTAGTAACCTAAGAAAAATTATTAGTAATGTAATTTAAAATATGTTACTAATAATTTTCGGGGTGTCTAATGTATTGAATCATACGTGTATGGTGCGGTTGAAAAAATGTACGTTCTTGCCCCGCTTCTCATCCCCCATACGCCCCTCCCTCAGTCCTGCTTTCCCAAGATGTTAGTAAAAACTCATTCCGCCACCGTTAATGGCCTCACCGCCCTGTCTATTGCGGTAGAAGTTCACACCTCCAAGTCCGCACAAACCACCTTCATCATGGTTGGTTTGCCCGACAATGCCGTGCGTGAGAGCCGTTCGCGCGTCACTGCGGCGTTGCAGAACACGAAAATCTACCTGCCCGAACCGCAACTGACCACCATCAACTTTGCCCCCGCCGACGTGCGTAAGGAGGGCACGGGTTTTGACCTTCCCGTGGCTATCGGTATGGTGGCTGCGGCAAAGATTATGCCCACCGACTTACTCGACCGCTACATGCTCGTGGGCGAACTCGGACTTGACGGTTCCATCCGCCCCATTAAGGGTGCGCTGCCCATTGCCATCAAGGCGCGTGCCGAGGGTTTTGAAGGACTGATTGTGCCTGAGGAGAACGTGCGCGAAGCTGCCGTAGTCAACCAACTCAAAGTATACGGCGCCAAGCATTTGAAGCAGGTCATTGCCTTTCTCAGTGGAGAACCCACGCTTGAGCAAACCATTGTCAACACGCGTGAAGAGTTTTATCAGGCGCAGGCAGAGTGCCCCTACGATTTCAGTGAGGTAAAAGGGCAAGAGAATGTGAAGCGCGCCTTTGAGGTAGCCGCCGCGGGTGGGCATAACCTCATGCTCATCGGAGCCCCGGGCTGCGGGAAGAGTATGATGGCAAAGCGCATGCCCTCGATACTGCCGCGCCTCACGCTTGCCGAGAGTCTTGAGACAACGCAAATACATTCTATCGCCGGTTGCCTTGCGTCGGGCACGTCGCTTATTACGCGACGCCCCTTCCGTGCTCCGCACCACACGGTGTCAGACGTCGCACTCATCGGTGGGGGAGCAACGTTCCAACCGGGCGAAATTAGTTTGGCGCACAACGGTGTTTTGTTCATGGACGAACTTCCTGAATTTTCGAAGGTGGCACTCGAAACGCTCCGCCAACCACTTGAGGATCGCGTCATCAATATCTCGCGCGCCAAATACCGTGCCACGCTCCCCTGTTCCTTTATGCTTGTGGCGGCTATGAATCCTTGTCCCTGCGGCTACTATAATCACCCAACGCGTCGGTGTGATTGTACTCCCGGACAGGTGCAGCGCTATAAAAATAAGATTAGCGGACCGCTCCTTGACCGTCTTGATATGCACGTCGAGGTGGTTCCCCTCTCGCTTGACGAACTCACGAAGGCGCCCGCCGGAGAAAGCAGTGCGCAAATCCGTGAGCGCGTAGAAAAGGCGCGTGCCATTCAGGCGGAACGCTTTAAGGACAGCAAGGGCATCCATTGTAATGCCCAAATGACTGACGCGCAAATTAACACTTTCGCCACCCCCGACGCCGCAGGTGAAACCCTCTTGCGCGCAGCTATCCGTAAGCACGACCTTTCTGCCCGTGCCTACAACCGCATCCTCAAAGTGGCGCGCACGATTGCCGACCTCGAAGGCGCTTCTCAAATCCAAAGTCACCACATTGCCGAAGCAGTGGGATACAGAAGTTTGGAGCGCGCCAGTTGGGGGGAATAGTTTTGAAAGGAGAAATGAGAAAGGAGAAATGAGAAAGGGACTGGCGCACTGACACTCCTCATGGTTTTTCTCCGCAATCACTCCTACCATTAAATATTTCATGTAAACAATGACGCGTATCCTTCTCCTTTCCGACACCCACTCGTATTGGGATGACCGTTATGCCAAGTACGCCGCGGAATGCGACGAGATTTGGCATGTCGGCGATATTGGAACGCCCGAAGTGACGGATAAACTTGCGGCGCTCAAACCCTTGCGCGCAGTATATGGGAATATTGACGGGAGTGACTTGCGCCGCCAATTTCCCGAGGTGTTGCGCTTCCGATGTGAGGAAGCCGAGGTGGTGATGAAGCACATCGGGGGTTATCCTGGGAAGTACGACCGCTCTATTGTGGCAGAACTGTTCCGCAATCCGCCTCACCTGTTTATCTCTGGGCATTCGCACATCCTTAAAGTAATGCGCGACCCCACGCTTGGACTGCTACACATCAATCCCGGTGCTGCTGGGTGTCACGGGTGGCAGCGCGTAAGAACGCTCATCCGCTTCACGATTGACGGAAGTAATTTCCGCGACCTTGAGGTGATTGAATTGGTAAACAAACCTGTGGCGGGGGCGTGAATTTCTGTTGCGCTCGCGCGGCGTTCTGTCCTGTCTATTTGAACAACTTTGTAGAATGACCTTGGGCGGGCATACAGAATCTACAGAACGCACCGCATTTCACTTTGCTCCGCTCATACTCCACTCCGGATGGCGGCTTCTGTGGTTTCTGTGTATTCTGTGTGAAATGTAAACCGCTGATTTTCTGCGTAAACCTGCGCCGCCTGCGTGAAAATTACTCATGTAAAACAGTTTTCGGTGTTATTCTATTTGCACTATTTTGTTGAAAAACAACACGTCCTTGATACTCAATGAGTTGACTGATTTTTGCGCCCCGAAATGCTTCGAAACGTGGAGATAATAGGGCGTGGTTTGCTTATTTTGAGTCGAGTTGACCTTCGCTTGATAAATTTAAAATCTCAGGTCAAAAATTTTAAGTCCCTTGATTCTTGTCTTTAGATTTTAGTCCCCAAACATTTAACTTTATTTAAGAAAAATTAACGCGCAAATCTCTTGTAGAAAAAATAGTAAGTAACCTTTTTGAAAAAGTTAGTAAGAGAATTTGAAAAAGGTTACTAATAGTTTTCACAAAGTCTTGTGTGCTCGCCGCAAATACTATTTTGTATTTTCTTGATAGTCAAATAAATACAAGAGAGGCATTACCCGTGTGGATAATGCCTCTCTTTTTGCTATGCAAAGATAATACATTTTTGAGCGAAATGCAAATCTGGATTTTTGGGGCAGTTGAGGGGAGTGGAGCGAATCAGGTAAGAATTTGTTACATTTGGCGGTTTTGAAATAGGTGGCAATAACAAAGTGGGTGTGTCAAAAGTTTTTGACACACCCACCAGCAAAATATGAGATATGAATTGCTTTGCCTCCCGGCGAAGCCTTATGCCTCTCGGCAGTAGAATCTTAGTTTACAGAGTTAGCGAGTTCGCTACCAGCCTTGAACTTGATAACGTTCTTTGCGGGGATAGCAATCTTTTCCTTAGTAGCGGGGTTGATACCTTCGCGTGCGGGGCGTTCGTTTACAGAGAATGTACCGAAACCGAGGAGCGCAACTGCTTCCTTGTTCTTCAATGCACCTGCGATAGCGTCAAGAGCTGCGTCGAGCGCCTTCTTTGAATCTGCTTGTGTAAGTCCTGCACCCTGTGCGATAGCCTTTACGAGTTCTGTCTTGTTCATAGGAGTTATTTGTTAAGGGGTAAATAAATATTTTTTTGTTGATTACCAACGGGGTAAGTAGTCCGTTGGGTTGTCTTTTCATGAGCAAATATACTTGAACTTGTAATTCCGACAAAACAAAATGAGACTTTTTTAAGAGTTGACCCCAAAAAAATATCTGAAACCCTGTTATAAGTGGATTCTTGCCCCTATTTACGGGACTTTTGGCGCACTTTGCGTGTCATAAAACAACAACGAGTAGGCACGCCTGTTGCCTACTCGTTGGGAGGTGTGAAAAGTGATAACACCTATTTATAATTGGTCATAAATATATTGTGTTATATGCGTGACCTTTGGTTGTCCACGAAAGTTCTTTTGTTTTATTGGGAGCCACTAATGAACACGAATTTACACGAATATCCATCCGGTTTTAAATTCCCTGCAAGGTATTGACTTGCGCGACCTTCGGTTAGTGTAAATTCGTGCCCATTAGTGGCTAAAATAATAGGCAATAATATAGTAGTTGACCTATATAGAATTTATGCATGCATTGCCCCCGTAGGAAGGCACACTTGCCTAACCGCTGGTGAACGTAGTGAACCTGCGGATTAGGGATAACAGTTGAGTTTCTCTATCGGTCCCCGTAGG
>JAZQVD010000046.1:0-5089 GCA_045631665.1 Alloprevotella sp. | reverse complement strand
TTCGGAACGCAACCAACCCCTTATACCAAGTAAACACAATGGGAAAATCTTCGTTTGAATTGTTTTAACGGAAGTAGCAAACTAACTCTCCCCTTAAGATAGGGGGAGGGGACCGCTTTGCGGTGAGGGGGTATGAAAGCAGACTTTTGGGTCAACTCCTATATCATTGCCTCTTTTTTTCTACAAAAAACCGCCCCATTTCAAGGCACACCAATGCCCCTTTCAGTCGTCACAAAACCACTCCTGCCATTCAGCACGTTACACCCCCCTAAAATTATTAGTAACCTTTTTTAAATTACATTACTAATAATTTAAATTAGGTTACTAATAATTTTCACAAGAATAGATATAGTTTTTTCGGCAATAGTTTTGGGGCAAAAACGAGTGGTTTGAAATCCTTGTTTTGAGGGGTAAAAACAAAAAAGTGGAGACCGTCTTTTCGAGGGGACAGTCTCCACTATTATTATATGAGGGGAAGGGATTAAGGGGAAAGGTTGAAGGTGAACGGAGTGTGCCGTTGCCCCATGTCCGTTATTTTAATGCAGACGGGTTAAAGGGGAGCGGCGTATGCCGTTGACCTTTCACCATTAACCATTAACCTTGTAATCTTCCATCGTTTCAGGCGTAAGATTCATCACCCAAGTGTAGTGCTTCATCACTTCTGCCTCAACATAATTCGCATAAATGCGGGCGCTCTTCGCAAACATTTCAGGACAGCGTGTAGCGTTCTGCGTGAGGAGATGGAGCATGATGATGCTTGCAGCCATTTCGTAGAGGTGGCGCGCACAGAGGTCGTGGAATTCTGCGTTTGCAGCGTCCTTCACGTGAGTTGTAGCCGCCTCAAACTTATCAGCCATTGCCTTTGCACGCTCGATAAGCGATGCAAATTCAGGTGCTGCGGGCACGGCTTCGTAGTCGCGCATGAGGGCGAGGTATGCACCGTTGGTCACATAACGGATGGCTGCCACTACCTGCAACTGCGTAGTACCTTCATAAATGCTTGTGATACGGGCATCGCGGTAGATTTGCTGGCAGAAGTATTCCATCATGAAACCTGAACCGCCGTGCACCTGGATGCAGTCATAAGCATTCTGGTTACAGTATTCTGAGTTCATACCCTTGGCAAGGGGTGTGAGCGAGTCGGCAAGCTTTGAATACTTCTTGAGTTCCTGACGCTCCTCTGCCTCAAGTTTGCGTTCGCGGGCAATATCTTCGAGCGCCTTGTAGATATCTACGTAGCGTGAAGTCTGATAAAGCAACGCACGACCGGCATCGAGCTTCGCCTTCATGAGCGAAAGCATATCGCTCACGGCGGGGAAGTTGATAATTTCTTTACCAAACTGCTTACGATCGCGGGCATAAGCGAGGGCTTCGTTGTAAGCCGCCTGTGAAAGTCCCACACTCTGCGCAGCAATACCGAGGCGCGCACCGTTCATCAAGGCCATAACGTATTTAATAAGCCCGAGTTTGCGGTCGCCACAGAGTTCTGCCTTCGCGTTCTTATACACAAGTTCGCAAGTGGGCGAACCATGAATACCCAACTTATTTTCAATGCGGCGCACATCTACCCCACCGTCGTTTTTGTCATAAATAAACATTGACAAACCACGACCGTCGGTAGTTCCTTCTTCTGAACGCGCAAGCACCAAGTGAAGTTGTGCGTCACCATTGGTGATAAAGCGCTTGCAACCGTTAAGGCGCCAGCAACCTTCGGCTTCGTCGTAAGTTGCCTTGAGCATTACGCTCTGAAGGTCAGAACCTGCGTCGGGTTCTGTGAGGTCCATTGACATCGTTTCGCCTTGGCAGATGCGGGGGATGAAACGGCTGTGCTGGTCTTCGTTACCAAATTCGTAGAGGGTCTCAATACAGTCCTGCAAACTCCAGATGTTGCTGAAGCCTGCGTCGGCTGCTGCCACGATTTCGGCACACATAGTGTAGGGAGTGATGGGAAAATTCAACCCACCGAAACGGCGGGGCATTGTCATCCCATTCATGCCTGCGCCAACCATGGCATTGAGGTTATCATAAGTACCCGAAGCATAACGCACTCGGCCATTTTCGCAATGAGGTCCCTCGGCGTCAACACCTTCTGAGTTGGGCTTAATCACGTTTGCCGTAATGTCGCCCACGATGTCAAGCACCTTGTCGTAAGAGTCCATCGCATCGGGATAATCAAGGGGAGCTTCGTCAAACGTTTCCTTGTCGCGGAAATTGCGCTCCTTGAGTTCAACAATTCGCTCCATGAGCGGATGGTTGAGTTCGAACTGAAGTTCTTTTATGTCGCTATAATAGTTAGCCATAACTTTGAGAAATTTAGAAAGGAGAAAGGAGAAAGGAGAAAGGAGAAATATGCCTGCGGGACATATTATTAAGAATATTATTCGCTATCGCGACTCATTTATATATAAGAAGGAGTAACACTGTCGCAAGTCACCGCGCCAGCCTATTTCTCCTTTCTCATTTCTCCTTTCTCATTTTAAGAACATTAGCCCTTATAATACTTAATCATTTTGGGCAACACCTCTTCCACCGAACCGTTAATCACATAGTCAGCAATTTGGTTGATGGGCGCGTTGGGGTCTGTATTGATAGAAATGATGATACCACTTTCTTTCATCCCTGCCACGTGTTGGATAGCGCCCGAGATGCCACATGCGATGTACACCTTGGGACGTACGGTAACGCCTGTCTGACCAATTTGCATGTTGTGCTCACAGAAACCTGCGTCAATCGCCGCACGGCTGGCACCTACTTCGGCATGAATTTCTTTTGCCAAGGCATAGAGCAACTCAAAGTTCTCCTTCGAGCCCACACCATAACCTCCGGCAATCACGATGGGCGCACCCTTAAGATTGCTACTTGCCTTTTCTACCTGACGGTCGATAACCTTCACGACATAATCCGTTTCGGGCACAAACTTCGCCACGTCTTCGATGACAACTTCGCCGGGGTAATTTGCATCAAGCACTTCCGCCTTCATCACGCCGCTACGCACGGTAGCCATCTGCGGACGGTTTTCGGGGTTAATGATTGTCGCCACAATGTTACCGCCAAAAGCAGGACGGATTTGGTAAAGCAACTGGTCATATACCTTGCCCGCACGCTTATCTTCGTGACTACCAATTTCGAGTGCCGTACAGTCGGCAGTAAGTCCTGAATGAAGCGCAGAAGAAACGCGAGGACCGAGGTCGCGGCCAATAACTGTAGCGCCCATGAGGCAAATCTGGGGTTCTTCCTGCTTAAAGAGGTTTATCAAAATTGAAGAGTGGGGCAACGATGTGTAGGGGAAGAGTCCGGGGGCGTCAAAGATGTGAAGTTTATCTACGCCGTAGGGCAAAATTTGCTGTTCTACTTTTCCCGTAATGCCACTTCCGGCAGCCACGGCTTCTAACTTCACGCCCAAAGTGTCCGCCAATTTGCGACCTTTGGAGAGAAGTTCCTGACTTACTTCGGCAACCTGCGTGCCTTCAAGTTCGCAGTAAACATATACGTTATTCATTGTCATTTCTGCCTTAGTAAATTATCCAATAGTGTGATTTGCCAAGAGCTCTTCCATGAGGCCCTTAATATCTTCGTCGGAACCCGTGAGCACCTTACTTTCCTTTGCCTTAAAGACAATATTCTCGATGCTCTTTACCTTCGTGGGCGAGCCTGAAAGTCCGCACTGCGATAGGTCGGCATTGACATCGGCGCAAGAGATTTGACCTAATGTGAGCCAAGGCTTCTTGTCGTACTCTTCAGCATACGCCAAACCGTCAGCTGGCTTTTCAAGCGGAGCCAAGCAACGCTTGTACTTCATCACGAGTTTCGCATTGCGGGGGCGACAAGGCGCAGCGCTACCATTCACCGTAAGCACGAGGGGAAGTGGTGCCTGAACGGTTTCTACACCTCCGTCGATGTGACGCTTGGCGGTAAGAAGACCGTCGGTAAGGTCGAGAATTTCTTCCACATAAGTGATTTGGTTCAAACCCAACTTCTCAGCCACCTGCGGACCTACCTGAGCCGTGTCACCGTCAATCGCCTGGCGACCACCGATTACCAAATCTACATCGCCAATGTGGCGAATAGCCGTTGAGAGGGCATAGCTCGTAGCGAGCGTATCAGCGCCGGCAAAAGCGCGGTCAGTAAGCAGATAACCGCCATCCGCACCGCGATACATAGACTCACGAATTACTTCCGCCGCACGGGGAGGACCCATCGTTACGATAGTCACCGTAGTGCCGGGGAATTTATCTTTCAAACGCAAAGCCTGCTCCAGGGCGTTCAAGTCCTCTGGATTGTAAATTGCAGGCAACGCAGCGCGGTTGATTGTACCTTCTGCAGTCATTGCATCAGGACCCACATTGCGCGTGTCGGGCACTTGCTTGGCAAGTACAACAATTTTAAGACCCATAACTTTTTATTGTTTATGTAAGTAAATTCATGTTTAGGTTACGAGGTTTTAGGTCGCTACGCTTAAAGGTTTTAAGACGATGCAAACCGAACGGCAAACCTCATAACCTTATAGCCTTACAACCACACGAAACCTATGTAGCATAATTGCTATTTATAGTTGCCAAAAGTAAGAGATTTTCACGACATTACCAAATTTTCGGGGGAGAAAAGCAGGGGCGGAAAAATGGGGCAAAGAGGTGCGGAGAAGGGCATGCCTAAAAGGAGCAAAAAACACAACATTTTTTCGCCGCAAAACACTATTGAATATCAATAGGTTAGAACGGGGTGAAATTATTAGTAACCTTTTTTAAATTACATTACTAATAATTTTAATTAGGTTACTAATAATTTTTACGAAAATAGGTTTAGTTTTTGCGACAATAGATTTAGGACGGATTTCCCTACCCCGCCGAATGCTTTTTAGGAGGGGGAAGCGCATAAAAATAAAGACCGACTCCGGCGGGAATCGGTCCTCTATTCGTAAGCAGCAATGCCGGTAGCGCATCACTTATTTTGGCAATAATATAGAAGTTGACCCAAAAGTCAGATTTCATACCCCCTCACCGCAAAGCGGTCCCCTCCCCCTATCTTAAGGGGAGAGTTAGTTTGATACTTCCGTTAAAACAATTCAAACGAAAAATGACCAGATGGTTTA
>JAZQVD010000045.1:0-4151 GCA_045631665.1 Alloprevotella sp. | reverse complement strand
GGCACTAATGCCATGCGGGGCAAATACAATCCGAATGGAATTTAGTGAAAATTTGTGTTCATTAGTGGCTAAAAAAAATAAATAAATTGGTGGAGCACATAACTATAATATTTTATCGTGGACAACAAATATATTATTGCTTTTGTTTATACAAGAAAAACCCGCGAGTATTCCAGTAGACATGGGAATACTTGCGGGTTAAATATGTTCTTGTTTCTGTAATTTTCACATACACGCTACACCAACTGCTCGGGATAGATGAGCATCAAGCTGCGGGCGGAGAAGTAGCGCTCGATTTGGTCTTCGAGGTGGTCCATATAGTTGTGGCGCGAGAGTGTACCCTTGCGACCCACGATGAAGATAATCATGTCGTCGGCTCCCGTGTTGTTGGCCACAGTGATGAAGTCGTGCCACTCGCGGTACTCATGGTGCTTCGTTGGCATCTTATACTTGCTGGCATCCCAAACTTCCTGGAGTTTTGCCAAGGTTCCCTTACCGCCGTATGTCTCAATGCGGCACGAAACTTGGGTGGCGAGTTGTGCCACACGCTCTGCCCAGAGCTTAAATCCGGGTTCAAATTCTGCCTTTCGGGGAACGACGAGCTGGATGCTGTTTACCGTGTTGATAGGTATGTTGGCGCGGTAAATGATTACCTGTTTGTGAATGGAGTAGAGCAGGTCGCTGGTCATCTTACCGAGGTAGGCCTCCGTGAGTCGGGTTTTTTCGTGCAGCCCAATGAGCAAGTCCGTACATTCATTCTCCATCATGGTATAGTAAATACCGGTGACAATATTTACCGACCAGCGCGAGCGCGTCTGCAACTTCACGTGCGCTGCGGCAGCAATGCGTGTGGCAAAATCAAGGTTTTTGAGGCCCTCTTGTCGCTTCTTTTCATCGTCGTCAAGCACGATGTGTAGCGCTGCAAGAGGCGTTTGCGTACGCGTAAGGCGGAGCATCAGAGCGGCATTAACGAGGGGCGCTACGGTGTCGGGGTTTGAGACGGCAATAAGTATCTTGTCGCGTTCAGCAACGGTTGCCTCCGCGGCTTCCTTACCCGAGAGAAGGAGTTCGCGGCAGGTGCGGTCGGTGACAACAGAAGAAACTACGCAGGTCACTACGATAAGAATCATGGCACCATTGAGCACATTCTCATCCAGCAGGCGCGAACCGTCGGGCAGTATGATGCCGTAGCCTACAAGCACGATGGCGAGGGTGGCAGCTGCGCGAGAGTTGGTCAAACCGTAGATAATTTTGCGGTCGCCACTTCTCATGCCGAAAATCTTCTGTGTGGCATAAGCCGCAAGCCACTTTGTGCTCAGTGCACAGGCAACCATGACGGTGGCAATCTTAACCGTATCGAGGCGCGTGAGAGATTCGAGATTGATAAGCATACCCACGCCGATGAGGAAGTAGGGGATGAAGATGGCATTGCCTACAAACTCGATGTGCGACATCAGCGGTGAGGCGGGAGGGATTTGGCGGTTGAGCACAATCCCTACGAGGAACGCCCCAAGGATACCTTCGATGCCCACAATCTCCATGAGTCCGGCGCCGAGGAACACGAGGGCCAACACAAATACGTATTGCACGACGCTCTCGTCGTAGCGGCGGAAAAACCACTTACAGATTTTCGGGAAGGTGTAAATCATGACCAACCCGATGACGATAACTTCCACCACCAAGCGAATCCAAAACCACCCCGTGGCTTCCTCTTTAAACATCCCCCCAACTACCGCTAACACTAAGAGCGTCAGCACGTCGGCAACGATTGTTCCGCCCACGGCAATCCCTACGCCGTTGTGGCGCGAGAGTCCGTAGCGCATCACGATGGGGTAGGTTATCAACGTATGGGAAGCATACATCGCCCCCATGAGGATGCAGGCGGGGATGGTGAAATGTAGTAGCGAATAATTGGCAGCAAAACCCAGCGTGATGGGAAAGATGAAACTCAAAATCCCCAGCGTAATCGCTTTATTCTTAGATTTTTGTACGTCCTGCAGATTCATTTCCAGCGAAGCCAGAAACATGATGTAGTACATCCCAACCTTGCCAAACAACTCAAAACTGCTGTCGCGGTCCAGCACATGAAAACCATAAGGACCTATCAAGATTCCCGCCATAATCATTCCCACGATAGAGGGTATGCGCAAACGCTCGAGCACCATCGGCGTTATGAGGATGATGCTCAACACTACGAAGAAAATCCAAGTAGGGTCGGTGATGGGAAGGCTGTGAGGCATAAACGGATTATAGATACAGAGCACAATTGTCTGCGTGGTAGCGGAAAAAAACAGCAACCTGGGCTTATTAAATATAGGTGTAGCGACCACATTTAATAAGTCCATGTGTAAATTCTGCAAAGCAGACATAGCGCCTTGCTGCAGATTTTCTCTGCAAAGAAACAAAAACTTTATTATTTATGTCTTCTATCTATCAGAAAATTATAAATTTGCGAGCATATTTTACATAAAATTATTGAATTGGGCACTTGCGAGCGCGCAAATCCGCCCTTACTTGAAATAGCAATGAAAGTAGCAATCGTAGGTGCCAGTGGCGCCGTTGGTCAAGAATTTCTTCGCGTACTGACCGAACGCGAATTTCCCATTGATGAGCTCGTACTCTTTGGTTCTGCTCGTTCAGCAGGTACAAAATACACGTTCCGTGGCAAGGAATATGAAGTGCAACTCCTTAAGCACGGCGACGACTTCAAGGATGTAGACATCGCCTTCACATCTGCCGGCGCAGGTGTTTCAAAGGAGTATGCTGAAGACATTACTCGCTACGGCGCTGTGATGATTGACAACTCTTCAGCCTTCCGTATGGATGAAGATGTGCCCCTCGTAGTTCCCGAATGTAATGCTGCCGATGCCCTCAACCGCCCCCGCGGCATTATCGCCAATCCCAACTGCACCACCATCATGATGGTCGTTGCGCTCCAGGCGTTTGAGAACATCAGCCACATTAAGCGCGTGCACGTATCCAGCTACCAGGCTGCTTCTGGCGCAGGTCAGGCGGCTATGGACGAACTTCACGAACAGTACCGCCAGGTGTTGGCAGGCGAACCCGTGAAGGTAGAAAAGTTTGCTTACCAGTTGGCTTACAACGTAATTCCTCAGATTGACGTGTTCACCGACAACGGTTACACCAAGGAGGAAATGAAGATGTACAACGAGACGAAGAAGATCATGCACTCTGACGTCGAAGTGTCAGCAATGTGCGTGCGTGTTCCCGCCCTCCGTGCGCACTCTGAAAGCATTTGGATTGAAACCGAACAGCCCATCTCTGTAGAGCAGGCGCGTAAGGCTATCGAAGAAGGCGAAGGTCTTGTGCTCATGGATAATCCCGCTGAAAAGGAATATCCCATGCCCCTCTTCCTCGCTGGTAAGGAACCCGTTTATGTAGGTCGTATCCGTAAGGATCTTGCTAACCCCAACGGTCTTACATTCTGGCTCGTAAGCGACCAGATTAAGAAGGGTGCTGCTCTCAACGCAGTGCAGATTGCAGAGTGGTTGATTAAGAACAATGGTTTGAAGAAGTAACCCCGTGGCGCCCACATGGCGCATCATAAAAAATACATCCGCAGTACCTTCATGGGCTGCGGATTTTTTTGTTTCGTATCCAGTAAAATTTCCCTCGAAAAGAGTTGTCTGAAAAACTACATCTATTGTTGTAAAAATTATTAGTAACCTTTTTTAAATTGTTAGTAACATAATTTAAATTACATTACTAATAATTTTAGCCTTAATAGAAGGGCGATTTTCAACGTGTTATAAAAGGTGGATTTTTAAGACAAAAATTGACCACTATGAGGCAGATATTTTGCTTGTCTTTTAGGACAAAAAATTATTGGTGTCTGGTAAAGTTTTTGCGAAGTAACGGCCTGAAAGGCCAATAAGCACCCAGCTCAGGGCAACGCCCTGGGTCTATGGATGTTTGGGTTTGCGCCCTGAAAGGGCAAAAGCATTGCAGTTCAAACTCTTGTAATTGCTTTTCCCCTTTCAGGGCGCAAGTCTCGACTGCAACAACACCCAGGGCGTTGCCCTGGGCTAATGGTTTTATCCCCTTTCAGGGGAATCATGCAAACTGTGGGGCTTATACCATTCAAACATCTTTATATTCATAGAGTTAGAGGTGTTTACCGGACAGCAATA
>JAZQVD010000044.1:0-49469 GCA_045631665.1 Alloprevotella sp. | reverse complement strand
GAATCATACCCCCTCCCCGCCTGCGGCGGTACTCCCCCTATCTTAAGGGGAGAGCGCCGTTCGGAACGCAAATAACCCGATTATACCGTGTAAACCATCTGGTCATTTTTCGTTTGAATTGTTTTAACGGAAGTATCAAACTAACTCTCCCCTTAAGATAGGGGGAACCGACGCACGAAGTAAGAGCAGAGAGCAAACTTGTTTGGACTTTGCCTTACGAGAAGGAGGAAGACGAGCGAAGCGATGTCAATTGGGACCGCTTTGCGGTGAGGGGGTATGAAAGCAGACTTTTGGGTCAACTTCTATATTATTGCCGAAAAAAAATGCATTTTTTCTCAAAATTTTAACATTATTTTTTGAGGTTTGACATTATGTGTCAAAAAATGGGTGGAATTTTGCACCGAAAACAATAATCATAACATATTTCAACTATGAAAAACACAGCTACAATCAGCAGCACGCTCTGCACAAAGACCACTTCCGAACTCCAAGCGCTCACCGTCCTCGCCGCGATTTACAGCAAGTTGCTGGAAGAAGAGATTACGCCGCGCAAGTTGCGCCACCTGCTCCACGTGCAAGCATCGGGTTTCATGCTCTTCCTGTTTGCCGCTTGGAATGTCGGTGCATTGGTGGTAGGAATCGCTTGGTTTGCCGCCGCACTTTACAGCGCCAAGCAGGCGTGGAAGACCGCTAAGACAGAGGCATAGGAACACGGCAATCCTCCTCCCCGCCGCGGCAGGAAGGAGGACTGACGTGCGTCGTAACGCCTTATGCCTCAGCGCCACTAAGCAGCGCTATATAAAATTGTAGGGCATGGTCGAGTTCGCTCAGGCAGATGTATTCATCGGCGGTATGCGAGCGGGCGCTGTCTCCAGGGCCGAGTTTAAACGAAGGGAAGTTCATCAGCGCTTGGTCGCTCAGCGTGGGCGAACCGTAGGGTGTTCCGCCCAGGGCGATACACTTCTGAATGAGCGGATGACCTTCGGGAATCGATGAGGAGTTGAGGCGCGTGCTGCGTGCCTTAACGTCTGCCGAGAGGTGGGCTGTGATTTCATCCAGCACCGCTTGGTTAGAGTAACATTCGTTTGTGCGCACGTCTACCACAAAGGTGCAGGCGTCGGGCACGACATTGTGTTGCGTGCCGGCATTGATTTGCGTCACGCTCAACTTGACGGGGCCCAACAAGGGCGATACCTTTTCAAACTGGTAGTTCCGCAGCCATTCAATATCGGGAAGGGCGGCGTAGATAGCGTTTACCCCTTCGTTGCGCGCGGCATGTCCCGACACGCCGTGGGCGGTGCAGTCAAGCACCATCAGTCCCTTTTCCGCAATGGCGGGATGCATGCCCGTGGGTTCGCCTACAATCGCCACGTCAATGGGAGGCAGCAGAGGCAAAGCGCGTTCTATACCGTTGCGCCCCGACACCTCTTCCTCTGCTGAGGCAAGGTAGACCAAGTTGTAGGGCAACTGCCCCTCATCCATCTCACAGAGGTGCATGAAGGCAAAGAGGAGCGCCACGAGTCCGCCCCCGCAATCGTTCGTCCCAAGACCGTAAAGGCGGTCGCCCTCAAGGGTGGGCACGTGCGGGGGGCGTTGCCATCCGCTCACGGGTTTTACGGTGTCGAGGTGGGCATTGAGGAGCACGGTGGGGCGGTTTTCTAAAAACTTTTTGCCCACACACCATATATTATTAGCCTCGCGCTGGGGCGCAAGTCCCTTTTCGCGGAGGAAAGATTCGAGGGCATCCGCCTTTTGCGACTCGTCGCGACTGATGGCGGGGATACTAATGAGGGTAGAAAGGAGCGTGTGCATGTTACATTATATATAGTCCCTGCAAAGTTGCGCAAATTGCCCGGAATGTTAAAAAAAAACGGTCACAAACTGCCTGTGGATTAAGAAAAACCTATAACTTTGTGACAAATATCCCGTACACAAGCCCCCAAGCGACTGTTTTTGGGGTGCAAATGTGCCTCCAATCCCACTACCTATGCTGAACAAATCACACTTTGCCACCCTCATCCAAGAGCAAGCAGCCAAGTATGGCGAAATGCGCGTCATGTCGTACAGAGATTACGACTTAAACAAATGGATTCCCATTTCGTGGAACACTTTTGCCGAGAAGCAAGTATTGATGTCGCGTGCGTTGCTCGCACTCGGTGTTGAGGTGCAAGAGCGTGTGGGTGTGTTCTCACAGAATAAGCCCGAATGTCTGTTCGTAGACTTCGGGGCGTACGCGATTCGCGCTATCACCATTCCTTTCTTTGCTACAAGCAGCACGGCGCAAGTGGCGTATATGATTAACGACGCTGAAGTGCGCTACGTCTTTGTGGGCGAACAGCAACAGTATGACACCATGATGGCGCTGGGCGACTCTTGCCCCACGCTCAAGCAGGTAATTATTTTTGACCCCAAGGTGGTGCGTGCGGAAAGTGACACGACCTCTATTTACTTGGATGAATTCCTTGCCAACACCGACCCCGCCTTTGATGCAGAACGCGAAAAGCGTCAGGCAGAAGCGCAGGCAAAGGATATGGCAAACATCCTTTATACCAGCGGTACTACCGGACAAAGTAAGGGCGTTATTCTCACCCACGAAATGTACCAAGAAGCGCTTCGCGTAAACTCAAAGGCGGTGCCTATTCGCGAATTTGACACGGCAATCAACTTCCTTCCCTTCGCCCATGTATTCGAACGCGCGTTCTCTTACTGGTGCTTGGCAGAAGGGCTTCACCTCGCGGTAAACTTACGTCCGCTCGACATTCAGAAGTCTTTGACGGAAGTTCATCCTAACTGTATGTGCTCTGTGCCCCGTTTCTGGGAAAAAGTGTACCAGGGTGTGCTTCAGAAGATGGAATCGGGTTCGTTTATTCAGCGTAAGTTGATTAAAAATGCTATTGACGTGGGTTCAAAGTGCTGGTTGGAATACACTTCTAAGTGCTTGCCCATCCCCTGGTTGCTTCGTATGCGCTACAAGTTCTACGACCACACCATTATTCACCTGCTCCGTAAGACTTTGGGGTTAGAAAATGCGTATTTCTTCCCCACGGCGGGCGCGGCAGTCTCTCCCGAAGTTGAAACTTTCGTACATGCGGCAGGTTTGAACATGCTTGTGGGTTACGGTCTTACTGAATCTACGGCAACAGTCTCTTGTGATGTCATGGGTAAGCCTTTCACGAAGGGCAGTGTGGGACGTTTGGTTGACGGACTCGAATGTAAGTTTGGCGAAAACAATGAAATCCTGCTCCGTGGTAAGACCATTACTCCGGGTTACTACAAGAAGCCCGAAGAAACGGCGGCTGCGATTGACAAGGACGGTTGGTTCCACACGGGCGACGCAGGTTATATGAAGGACGGCGAACTCTATCTTACCGAGCGTATTAAGGATTTGTTCAAAACCTCAAACGGTAAGTATATTGCGCCGCAGATGATTGAATCGAAGTTGGTCTTGAACCGCTACAATACTCAGGCGGTTGTTGTTGCCGACCAGCGTAAGTTTGTTTCGGCACTCATCGTGCCCGACTACGCACTCTTGCGCCAGTATGCCGAAGAGAATGGTTTGAACTGCACCACCAACGAAGAACTTTGTCAGCATCCCGCCATCCTGTCTATGATTCAGGAACATATTGATGGCTTGCAGCAAGACCTCGCTCCCTACGAAAAGGTAAAACGCTTCACACTCTTGCCCACACCCTTCACTATGGAGACAGGCGAACTGACCAACACATTGAAGATTAAGCGTCGCGTTGTGTACGAAAAGTATGCCGACATTATTGACGGCATGTACGCAGAATAATGTGCGATAGAAATTAGTACTCTTTGACCTATATGAATAAAGTTTGCTTACTCATATTGACTTGCATAACACTTTTATTTACAAGTTGTGTTTCAATGAAACCAACTATTGTAAAAAAAGTTTCTTCATTAGATGAATATACATACTTCTATATAACGCCTACACAAGAAATAACCTCAAATTATGGGGGCACTGTATCTGGGGTTTATTATAGTTCAAGCAAAACAATAAACCCAAGCGACATCATTGTTGGGTCTCTAATGAAGAAAGGTTACCTCCGTTTACCTGAACTTGATAAGAATAAACTGGAGAAAACATTTATTGTCAACTATGGAGAAAGTGGCAGACGCAATGTGAATTTAGGGAGTTCTATTGAAATTACACTACAATTCGTATCTGCACTTAATCACTCTTTAATCTGTACAGCGACTGCGGAAGGGCAAGGTAGCACAGAAGCTGATGATATTAGAATTGCCCTCAATAAAGCATTAGAAGCTATTCTAAAGGAGTAGTTCTTGCAAAATATGATTACGATTGAACAACTCAAAGAAACCACAGAGCGCGTAGAGGCGCTCAACCGCTACCTCGATATTGACGCTAAAATTATTGAGCACGAGGAAGAATTGCTCCGCACACAGGATCCCGGATTTTGGGACGACGCCAAGCGCGCCGAGGAGCAGATGAAGAAAGTAAAGGGTCTTGAGAAATGGATTAAAGGTTACCACGAGGTAAAAACTTTAGCCGACGAACTCGCCCTCACCTTTGACTTCTACAAAGAAGAAATGATGACGGAGGAAGAAGTTGACGAAGCTTATGCAAATACCCTCCGTGCGTTGGAAGAATTAGAGCTTCGCAACATGCTCCGTCAGGAAGAAGACCCGATGGACTGCGTCTTGAAAATTAATTCTGGCGCAGGCGGCACAGAAAGTCAGGACTGGGCGTCGATGCTCATGAGAATGTACATGCGCTATGCCGAAGCGAATGGTTATAAAGTCACTATTGTGAACCTCCAAGACGGCGATGAAGCCGGCATTAAGACGGTTACGATGGAGATTGAGGGCGATTCTGCCTACGGTTACTTGAAGAGTGAAAACGGTGTGCACCGCCTCGTTCGTGTGAGTCCTTACAATGCTCAGGGCAAGCGTATGACGAGTTTCGCTTCGGTATTCGTGACTCCCTTGGTAGACGATTCTATCGAGGTTTACGTAGATCCTGCCCGCATCAGTTGGGATACATTCCGCTCGGGCGGTGCTGGTGGTCAGAACGTCAATAAGGTAGAAACGGGCGTGCGACTCCGCTACCAATATCAGGACCCTGACACAGGCGAGGAAGAAGAAATTCTCATCGAAAATACGGAGAGTCGTAAGCAGCTCGAAAATCGCGAGAACGCCATGCGACTCCTGCGTTCACAACTCTACGACCGCGCCCTGCAAAAGCGTAAAGCGGCACAGGCAAAGATTGAAGCGGGCAAGAAGAAGATTGAGTGGGGCAGTCAAATCCGTAGTTATGTCTTCGACGACCGTCGCGTGAAGGACCACCGCACGGGTTATCAAACCAGTGACGTAGGTGGCGTGATGGACGGTAAGATTGACGGTTTCATCAAGGCATATTTGATGGACGAAGGCGGTATTGGTGTAGAATAATCCTCAGCAGTTCCGACCTTAAAGACATTAAAGACCTTAATGCCCCTAAGGACCTTAACCCTAAAACTCTAAAAACCTAAAACCTAACATATTATGTCAAAACAACATCAAGCTAAAAAGGCGGCACGCCAGGCTAAGGAAGAAAAGAAGGCCATGAAGGTGCTCTTCGCAGTCGTTGCCGCACTCGTAGCCCTCGGTATCTTGGGCATTGCAACAGCAAGTTTGCTCTAAACCTTGATTTACGCAAGGCAGTAAGTCAGTTACGGGGAGGTAGCGGCCGCTCAGCAGTCGCTACGCTCCCCTTTGTTGTTTCAAAACCCCACCTCACACTCCGCACATTCCTCATCAACTATGGCACTTGAGATAGAACGCAAATTCCTCGTCACGGGAGAATACAAGCACCTCGCCACGTCACACTCACGCATCATTCAGGGCTACATCAGCAGTCAGAAGGGCAGAACGGTGCGCGTGCGTTTGCGCGACAAGCAGGGATTCTTGACCATCAAAGGACCCTCGCTCAACGGCGGACTCTCGCGCTACGAATTTGAGAAGGAAATCACCTTTGACGAAGCGCTCTCCCTGCTCCGCCTGTGCGAACCCGGCGTAATCAACAAGGTACGCTGGCTCGTGCCCGTAGGGAAGCACACCTTTGAGGTGGACGAATTTTTTGACGACAACGAAGGGCTCGTCATGGCTGAGGTGGAACTCAGCGAGGAGAACGAGCAATTTGAGCGACCCGACTTCCTCGGCGAAGAGGTGACGGGCGACCGCAGATTTTACAACTCTTGCCTGCGCCAAAATCCCTATAAAAATTGGGCAAAATAGGCGCGCCAAAAATGACATCTGTTTTCGTAAAAACTATTAGTAACCTTTTTTAAATTGTTAGTAATGTAATTTAAAATATGTTACTAATAATTTTGACGGGTTTAGGCAGCATCAGCAGTTGCTTAGGTTCAGGCATTTAGAAACGTAATTTTTAATACCCTAAAATCTATATGAAAAAAGTTCTTTCCGTGGCAGTTTTTTGCCTCATGGCACTCCTGCCCGCCGCTGCGCAAACAGCGTTTGTCAATCTCACCCCTAAGGCGAAATTGATGTCAGAAAAGGGCGGCACACTCACGCTTCCCGCAAATTTTGTGGTCAACACGGCCAACCTTCCCGACAGTTTGACCGCCGAAGCAACGAAGTTTGTTGACGCCATCAACCTTGCCACTCCGCTCAACGCTTCTGTGGCGAGCGATGACGCCTCGGCGCTCTTCCAAATGGTACTCTCTACGACGTCGCTCGACCCTGAGGGTTACAAACTCATTGTCAGTGCCGACGGTGTGAAGGTAGAGGCACAGACAAGTGCGGGATTCTACTACGCCTTTCAGACGGTGAAGAAAATTCTGCCCGCTAACGTCATGGCGGGAGTGAAGGACGAGGCGGTGACGGAGTATGCCCTTCCCCTCGTGAGTATCAACGACGCTCCCCGCTTTGGGTACCGTGGTTTCATGCTCGACGTAGCTCGCCACTTCTTTACTGTAGAAGAAGTAAAGCGTATGCTCGACATTATGGCGGTGTATAAGATGAACCGTTTCCACTGGCACTTGACCGACGACCAGGGTTGGCGCGTAGAAATTAAGCGTTACCCAAAACTCACAACCGTTGGTGCAACGCGCGCAAACTCTTGGACGGTAGATATTAACCATGGGGATTACTGGACTAACGAACAGTATGGTCCTTACTTCTACACGCAGGAAGAAATCAAGGAAGTTGTGGCTTACGCTAAGGAGCGCCACATCGAGATTATCCCTGAAATTGACATGCCCGGGCACTTTGTGGCTGCCATGACGGCATATCCGGAATACAGTTGTTGGCCCGAGGGCGCTCATGCGCTTTGGGTAACGGGCGGTGTGTCTACCGACATTCTCAACGTAGCAAATCCCGAGGCCGTTCAGTTTGCCAAAAACATTTTGGAGGAACTTTGCGAACTCTTCCCCTACCCCCAAGTGCACATTGGTGGAGACGAATGCCCCACTTCAGCATGGGAGGGCAACGCGCTCTGTCAGCAGCGCTACCGTGAGTTAGGTCTTACCAGCTATCGCCAACTCCAGACGCACTTCATCAAGGAGATTGGCGACTTCCTCGCTACGAAGGGCAAGAAGATGGCGGTGTGGAACGAATCTATCACTGCTGGTGGCGCAGATTTGGGCATGATGCAGGAAACTGGTGCTACGATTTATTGCTGGACTCCCTGTCAGGCGAGTGCAAAGCAGGCGGCGGAAATGGGACTTCCCAATGTCGTGACCGAATATTACAACGGTTATTACATCAACCGCCGTCAGTGGTCAACAGGCGAACCTACGGGTGCTGGTCCTGGTACTGACAACCTCGAAACGGTATATAATTATGTGCCCGTTCCCACCAACATTTCTGCATCGCTCTCAAAATATTACACAGGTGTGCAGGGCACGTTCTGGACAGAGCATGTGGCTAACCGCGAATACCTTGAATACCTTGCACTTCCCCGTTTGCTCGCCGTAGCAGAGGCTGGTTGGACGCAGCAGAAGGACAAGAATTTCGCAGACTTCAAGAAGCGCTTCAATGCCGACACAAAGATGCTCGACTATAACGGTTATCTTTACGGCAAGCACTATGTAGATTCAAATGAGTCAGAAGAGGGCGACGGCAAGGTGATGCCCAAGACTTCTACAAGTGAAGCGCCTTACTGGTATCGTATTGTAACAAAGGCGACTGATGCTCGTAGTGGCCGTTGTTGGGAATTGCTTTCTGAAACATCGCCTCTTATTGCCGAGCACAGCGGTAAAAATGCTGCTGCGGGTCGAGTTTGGACCAACGTCCAGGCAGCTGAGGGCGACGCCAACTATGACTATCAGCAGTGGAGCTTTGAGCAGAGTGCGGACTACCCCGGTCGTTACGCCATTGTCTGCAAGGCGCAGCCCGAAGGTTCACTCAATCCTACGCCCACAGCACAGAATAACAGCGGACGCTGGAACTACGACGCCTCAACCAAGCATTATGCCTTCGTTATCGGAGATGGCGGTTACGGCACCTCGGGTGCAAACTACTATTACACCGTTCGTAGCGAAAACATCAGCGGTTGGTACCTCAACTCCTCAATGGCGGGTCAGGGTATGGCGGTGAACTTGTGGACAAACGCCGCTGACGGAAGCGGAGGTCACTGGGAATTCCAACCCCTCTTTGAAATCGACGACACACCTGCCGTTCAAGGCTTTGAATGGCTTAAAGAAGGCAGCACATACGCCTTCCGCAACGCCGTAAAGGCAGGTATTTCACTCGCAGATACCAAGAAGGCAACATCACTTACTTACACTGCCGACCGTTGGAGTAACGACGCGTGGGAAGTGACTAAGTCTGTCATCAATGCAGACTCTACGCAGACCGTTCGCTTACGCAATGTAGGCACGAATCGTTACATCGCCGCTCCCGCATCCAGTTCTACGGCGCGCATCGGTAACATCGTGGGCATTGGTGCTACGGCTACGGACATCATTATCTCTTTGAATCCCGAGGGCGACTTTACCCTTACGGCGGGAGGTAAGAACTTCTACCCCGTAAGCGCTACTTCTTCTGCCTATGCCGGAGCTGTGAGCGCGGGTAACCCTGATAACGGCACGGGCCTCGCTATCCGTCCGCAGGGCGCTGCTTGGACGATTGAAGAAGTCAAGGTGGTGAGCTACACTTGCGAAGACGAGCAGGGCAATGCCTTGGGCACGTTCACTTGTAGCGAACCTATTGGCAACGAAACCCTTACGCCCGTTCTCCCCGAAATTAAGAATCACACGTATGTGAGTTACGACGCTGAGCGCAACGTATATATTTACAAGCGCGACCGTTACAGCCTCACCCTTCGCGCAGTAGATACCTACGGCGGTATTATCAGTGAGATTGAAACCTCTTGCGGTGTGGGCAATACGGCAGTGATCATCCCCGAAGAGTATGATTATTTCACTTACGAAGCAACTACAATTGAGGGCAATACACTCACGCCCACTTCTGATACACTTGTCATCCACACTTACTCAACCGACGCGTGGAGCGGCGTAAAGAGTGTGGGCAAGGTGGTCAACAAGTTGGAGGACGGTCGTTCTTACCTCATCTACGACACTTCTCCCAACGCCACTGAGCGTATTGGTTTCCGCAATGTGGCACCTTCTAACCTCCGTGTCGTTCGTGCGAACACCGCAGACGACCAAACGCCTTACTACACCTGGACTTTTGAAGGCAGTGGTAAGAAGTTTAAGGTAAAGAACGAATATACGGGCCTCTACATCCCCAAACTCACGCAGAGTGGTCAAATTATCCTCTCACAATCGGGAGATACATTTACCTTCACGCTTAACGCTGACGGCGAAACCTGGAAGGTGTTAGGCACCAACTCACAGTATTGGGACGGTGTGGCAGACGGTTTCACCGGTTGGCACACTTACGGTCACCCCTATAAGTTCTTCGAATACTACGTTCAACCTTACTTCACCGTAAACGTTGAGTTTGTAACCGCCGACGGAACTGCCGTTTCTCCCGCCCTCAGCAAGTTGGTAAAGGCTGGCGAAAGCGTAACGCTCGTACTCCCCGAAGTAGACGGGCATGCCGTGAAGACCATCGAGAATGCCGAAGCGCTTGAAGGCGTAGGCGCTCACGCTACGGTTAAGGTTATCTACGAAGATGTAACCGGCATTGAATCATTACCCGCCCTCACTCCCGCCGACAATGCTATCTATGATTTGAGCGGACGCCGCGTTAAGGTGGCAGAGAAGGGCATCTACATCATCGGAGGTAAGAAGGTGGTGAAGTAAACACTTGTATCGGATAACTAAACCATCCGTAATGCCCCCGTAGGAGGGCACACTTGCATAACCGCGGGTGAGTTAGCGAACCTGCGGTGGTGATATACAGTCGAATAAATCTATCGGTCCCCGTAGGAGGACCCACAGCAGTTGGACATACAATATAGTTGCTTTAATTTGTCCTGTTGTTGTGGGTCCTCCTACGGGGACCGATAGTGTAATGCTGTTGTCATTCCTAATCCGCAGGTTCACTGCGTTCACCAGCGGTTAGGCAAGTATGCCCTTCTACGGGGGCAATGCATACATAAAGTCCTTAATGAGTCAACCTAAAGTCACTCACATAACTGCTATAGTAATGCCCACAAAATTAAGTCGGTTTTAGTTTTTACTCAATCCAACCTCGCATTCAGCACCCCTATTTTACGCCTCAGCAGTTCAGGTTCCGCCCCCACTTTCAGCCCTAAAAACCTTTTAATTAGAAAATAAGTTAAAATTTATTTTGCCAACCCAAATTAAATAACTTTATTTGCGGTTCATTAGCGCCATGTGCGCACAATTAAATCAGTGTGTGGAGCGCCAGTCGCTCATTGTTCCGAGTTCCTTCGGGGACTCTAATTGCTCATCAAAGCCATATTTACAAATTATGGAAGAAATTTTGAATCCTGAAGTAGAAGTACAGGATGTTGCCCCCGTGGCAGAAGTTGAAGTTGCTCCTGCAACTGTTGAAGAAGTAGAGGTTGTAGTACCCGCAAAGGAAGCCAAGAAGGCACAGCCCGCAACGAAGCAAGAAGTTATCGCTCGCCTCAAGGAAATTGCCCTTGACGCCAGCAATGCTGAGCGTGCGGAAATCGACCTACTCAAGCAAATTTATTACAAGATTCATAACGCAGAGGCAGCTGCCGCTCGCGAGGAATATATTAAGAACGGAGGCTTACCTGAAGACTTCATGCCCGCCCCCGACAACAGCGAAGCTGAACTTAAAGTACAGTTGAACATTATCAAGGAGGCGCGTCAGCGCGCTGCTGAAGCTCTCGAAGCTGAAAAGCAGAACAACCTTGAAAAGAAGCTCGCCATCATCGAGCGCATCAAGGAACTCGTGGCTTCTCCTGAGGACGCCGACAAGCATTATGAGGAGTTTAAGAACCTCCAGTCGGACTGGAAGGACGTAAAGACCGTGCCCGCAGAACGCGCTACGGAACTTTGGAAAAACTACCAGCTCTATGTGGAACAGTATTACGACTTGCTCCGCATGAACCACGAAATGCGTGCGTACGACTTCAAGAAGAACCTTGAAATCAAGACTGCGCTTTGCGAAGCTGCTGAAAAGCTCATCGACCTTGAGGATGTTATCAGCGCCTTCCACCAACTCCAGAAACTCCACCAGGACTTCCGCGAAACAGGTCCCGTAGAACGCGATCTCCGCGAGCAGATTTGGACACGCTTTAAGGATGCGTCTACCGCAATCAACAAGCGCCACCAAAACCACTTCGAAGAACTCAAGGCGCAAGAGGAAGCAAACCTCATGCGTAAGACAGAACTTTGCGAGCGCGTAGAAGCTATTAACAGCAGCGCTATTGCTTCGTTCAACGAATGGGAAGACCTCACGAAGGAAGTCATTGCCCTTCAGAACGAATGGAAGACCATCGGCTTTACTCCCAAGAAGATCAACAGCCAAATCTTTGACCGCTTCCGCACAGCTTGCGACCGCTTCTTCCAGTCAAAGACGGAACACTTCCGCGGTGTTCGCGATTCTTACGCAAGTAACCTTGCGGCGAAGACTGCCCTTTGCGAAAAGGCAGAAGCACTTAAGGACGACACCGACTGGGCAAAGACTACAAACATCTTCGTAGAACTCCAGAAGGAATGGAAGACTATTGGTCCCGCCCCCCACAAGAGTTCTGAGGTTATCTGGAAGCGCTTCAACGATGCTTGCAACTACTTCTTCGAACAGAAGAGCAAGTCAAACGTAAGCGTTCGCCAGGAAGAAAATGACAATCTTGCGAAGAAGAATGCCATCATCGAAAAGCTCGAAGCCCTCGTTGAAGCAGGTTGCACCGACATTCAGGTGGTAAAGGACCTCCAGGCAGAATGGAACGGCGTAGGTCACGTGCCCTTCCGCAAGAAGGACAAGGTGTTTAAGCACTACCGCGAAGTGTGTGACAAGCTTTACGAAGCCTTCCACGCTACTGCCGGCAAGCGCAACCTTGAAAACTTCAAGAAGAGCGTAGCAGACAAGGGTGGCAACGACCTTTCACGCGAACGCCAACGCTTGCAGCGCGACATCGAACTCAAGAAGAGCGAAATTCAGAACTACGAAACAAACCTCACATTCTTCAACTCGAAGTCAAAGTCGGGCAACTCGCTCGTAGAAGACCTTCTCAAGAAGGTAGAACGCTTGAAGGCCGACCTCGTGCTCCTCAACGAAAAACTCGCTGCGGTAAACGAACAGCTTAAGAAGTAAAAACTCCCTGAGGGTGGGACGGCAGAAAACGAAGGTTTGACGCCGTAGTTCCCAACCCCAATATCGATTTAAACATTTGGCGCAGCGCACAAAAACGCTGCGCCATTTTTTTGTTTATAATCCGCAGCATGACAAGCGCTTCTGAGGCGCTAAATTTCGTGACGGACCTTGTCAAAACTATTAGTAATGTAATTTAAAAAAGGTTACTAATAATTTTAATTAGGTTACTAATAGTTTTTACGAAAATAGGTTTAGTTTTTGGAGGAAGTATTGGGGGATGAAAAGCGGGGCGTTTTTCGGGCATTTTTGAGGCACTTTTACGCCAGCGCAAGGGGCATTTTTGAGCGCAGAAGTCGGGCAATTCATAATTTATTTGTATTTTTGTATGTTGTAGTGTAAACCGAAACCTATATGGCTATTGAAATAAAGAAAGTAGAGACGAAGGCAGACCTCAAGACCTTCATTCGCTTTAACTATGAGATGTATAAGGACTGTGCTCACCATGTTCCCGAATTGTATATGGACATGGTTTGCACGCTCGACCGTACAAAAAATCCGGCGTTCGAATTTTGCGATGCCGATTACTTCTTGGCATATCGCGATGGTGTGCTTGTAGGTCGCATTGCCGCAATCATTAACCACCGCGCCAACGATACGTGGAACCAGAAGGTGGTGCGCTTCGGCTGGATCGACTTTATTGACGACTATGAGGTGAGTAGCACCCTTCTCAACACGGTAAAAGAATGGGGACTCGACCGCGGCATGACCGACATTGAAGGTCCGCTCGGCTTTACCGACCTTGACCCCGAGGGCATGCTGATTGAGGGTTTTGACCAACTCTCTACGATGGCCACCATCTATAACTACGACTACTATCCCAAGCACGTAGAGCGCTGGGGTATGGAGAAGGCGGCCGACTGGACAGAGCGCAAGATTTACATCCCCGAGGAAGTGCCCGAGAAGCACAAGCGCATCTCTGAAATCGTGTTGAAGAAATACGGTTTGCGCATCCGCAAGTTTAAGAGCAAGTGGGAAGTGATGCGCTCAGGCATGGTGCACGACATCTTCCGCCTTATCAACGAAGCCTATACGCCGCTCTTCGGATTCACCAAACTTTCGGAGCGACAGATTGACACGTACGTCAAAATGTATGTGCCCGTGCTCGACCTGCGCATGGTTACGATAATCGAAAACGAGGAGGGCGAAGTCATTGCCGTAGGCGTTTCTATGCCCTCACTCTCTGAGGCGTTGCGCAAGGCGAAGGGCAAGTTCTTCCCCTTCGGTTGGTGGCATTTGCTTAAGGCCTTGACGTGGAAGAAATCGCACGTGCTCGACCTGCTTCTCGTTGCCGTTCGCCCCGACTACCAGAGCAAGGGCGTAAATGCGCCCCTCTTCACCGACCTCATCCCCGTCTACCAACAAATGGGCTTTGAATACGCAGAGTCTAACCCCCAGTTGGAAGAGAATGAGAAGGTAGCCAGCCAGTGGCAGTATTTCCGCACGGAAGACCACAAGCGCCGCCGCTGCTTTAAGAAGTCGATTGTGTAAGTAGTAAACGAGTCGTCAGGCACCAGTAGACAAGTTCTGACCTTAAAGACTTTAATGCCCCTAAAGACCTTAAAGACCTTATCCCCAGCATTCTTCATGGAAACACCCATAACCCCCACCGTCAATTACGACGAAAGTAAAATACGCCACCTCAAAGACATGGATCACATCCGCTTGCGCGCCGGTATGTATATCGGTCGCTTGGGCGATGGTTCGCATGCCGATGACGGTATCTACGTGTTGCTGAAAGAAACCATCGACAATTCTATCGACGAATTTAACGAGGGTTTCGGTAAGCGCATTGAGGTGGATATTACCAACGACACCACTTGCGCCATCCGCGACTACGGGCGTGGCATTCCCTTGGGAAGTCTCGTGCCTGCCGTGTCGCAGTTGAACACAGGGGGTAAGTACGACACGTCTGTATTTACGGCATCAGTAGGTCTCAACGGCGTGGGTTTAAAAGCCGTAAACGCTTTGAGCGAACGCTTCATAGCGCGCTCTGTCAGAGACGGAAAGATGCACGAAGTAACGTTTGAGCGCGGCAATTTGGTGGATGATGTTTACGCAGATACTGAGGAGGAAAACGGCACGTACATCAGTTTCACCCCTGACCCTACACTGTTTAAGCACTTCAGATACCACGGCGAATTTGTGGAATTCATGCTCCGCAATTATACGTACCTCAACACGGGGCTCGCTATCTTCTACAACGGTCGCCGCATCGTGAGTCGCAACGGTTTAGAAGACCTGCTCACTGATAATCTTACCGCCCCCGCACTCTACCCCATTGTGCATATCAAGGGCGAGGGCATCGACATTGCCTTTACGCATACTGCGCAATACGGAGAGGAGTATTATTCTTACGTAAACGGTCAGCACACCACGCAGGGCGGTACGCACCAAAGTGCTTTTAAAGAACACATTGCCCGTACCATTAAGGAATACTACGGCAAGAGTTACGACGTGCAGGACGTGCGTAACGGACTTGTGGCAGCAATTGCCATCCGCGTTATTGAACCGCTCTTCGAAAGCCAAACGAAAATCAAACTTGGTTCACTCGTTATGGCGCCCGACAAAGACACGAAGGGCAATCCCTTCCCCCTTTCGGGCGTGAGCGTAAATAAATTCGTGGGCGACTTTATTAAGGAAAACGTAGATAATTACCTGCACAAAAACCTCGACGTCGCTGAGATTTTGCAGCAGAAAATTGTGGAGAGTGAGAAGGAGCGTAAGGCGATTGCCGGCGTTACGAAGTTGGCACGCGAACGTGCGAAGAAGGCCAACCTTCACAATCGTAAACTTCGCGACTGTCGCATCCACTTAAACGATGCTCCGCCCAAGCAAAAGAAGGGTGAGGACGACGTAAACGACCCTCGCCTTGAGAGTTCGCTCTTTATCACCGAGGGTAACTCAGCCAGCGGTAGCATCACCAAGTGTCGCGACGTCAACCTCCAAGCGGTGTTCTCGCTTCGCGGAAAGCCGCTCAACTGCTTCGGACTTACGAAGAAGGTGGTGTATGAGAATGAAGAATTTAACCTGCTTCAGGCCGCGCTTAATATTGAAGACGGTCTCGACGGCTTACGCTATAACAAGGTAATCATTGCTACGGATGCCGATGTCGATGGTATGCACATCCGCCTCTTGATGATGACCTTCTTCCTCCAATTCTTCCCCGACTTGATTAAGAAGGGGCACGTTTATATCCTGCAAACGCCCCTCTACCGCGTTCGTAATAAGAAGCGCAAGGAGAAAAAGGCGGAGCAGACCAAGAGCGTGAACGACCAAAGCGCAGGTGCTGCCGTTTTGAAGAAGGCGAAGAGCAGCGACCGTGCAGATTACGAAACCGTTTACTGCTACACCGAGGAGGAACGCTTAGAGGCCATCGAGCGCCTCTCTCCCAACCCTGAAATCACCCGATTTAAGGGGCTCGGCGAGATTTCTCCCGATGAATTTATCCATTTTATTGGCCCCGAAATGCGCCTTGAACCCGTCACCCTCCACAAGAGTGACAAGGTGAAGGAACTCCTTGAATACTACATGGGTAAAAATACCATGGAGCGCCAAAACTTTATCATCGACAACCTTGTTGTGGAAGAGGATTTGGCAGAAGAGGAAGACTTGTAATACGAGAGTGCTTTGAACCTCATAGGGAAACCTACGACCTCCTAAGTTCTCTAAAAAAATACCTCAAGTTAGATTTTGAAAACCGCAATATTTCCCGGAACATTCGACCCCTTTACCGTGGGCCACGCCAGTATTGTTGAGCGTGGCTTACCT
This sequence comes from Alloprevotella sp., assembly GCA_045631665.1. Lineage (GTDB taxonomy): Bacteria > Bacteroidota > Bacteroidia > Bacteroidales > Bacteroidaceae > Alloprevotella. The sequence goes on along the minus strand of JAZQVD010000044.1, from coordinate 32,933 downwards.
CTTTTTGACCGCATCGTAATCGGCGTGGGGGTCAACGACAACAAGCGCACGCTCTATACGAATGAGGAGCGCGTGCGCAACATTCAAGAGATTTATGCCAATGAGCCGCGCGTGAAGGTGGTGGCTTACGACGACTTGACCGTAGACCTTGCCAAGCGCGAGGGAGCAAGTTTCATCCTCCGCGGAATCCGCTCGGTGAAAGACTTTGAATACGAGCGCGACATCGCCGCCATGAACGAGCGACTCTCAGGCGTGGAGACCGTCTTGCTCTTCACCGAACCGCAATACATGAGTATTTCTTCCAGCGTGGTGCGCGAACTCCTCCGCTTCGGCAAAGACGTTACGGAGTTCCTGCCCAAGAAACGCTAATGACTACAGCGTCTATCGTTGCTGTAGACACAACTCCCCCTAAAAGAAATGAGAAAAATATTATTCCTCTTGTTGCTGTTGCCCCTACTTCCCGCCGCAGCACAGGATGTAGACATTGAGCAGTTGCGCAAGTTGCAAACTGCTCACTTAGCAATAACCAACCTCTATGTAGACTCTGTGGACGTTAAGAAACTCACGGAGGACGCCATCGTGGGGATGCTCGAAAAACTGGACCCCCACTCGCAATATTCTAACCCTGAAGAAACGAAGAAACTGAACGAACCCCTCGAGGGCAACTTTGAGGGAATCGGCGTAGAGTTTCGCATGTTTGAAGACACCTTAGTCGTGTCGCGCCCCATGCCTAAAGGGCCGAGTGAGAAGGCGGGTATCGTGGCGGGCGACCGTATTGTGGGCGTCAACGGCACGGTAATTGCGGGCGTGAAGATGCCGCAGGACAGCATTATGAAAAAACTGCGCGGTCCGAAGGGCACTACGGCGCAACTCAAGGTTGTGCGTGCGGGACTCGAAGATACTCTTACGTTCGACGTGGTGCGCGAGAAAATCCCCATCCACACTGTCGACGCCGCCTATATGATTGCCCCCGGTGTGGGTTACATTATGCTGGAACGCTTTGGCGCTACTTCGGGTAAGGAAGTCAAAGAAAAGATTGCCGAACTCCAAGCGCAGGGCATGAAGGACCTTATCTTCGACCTCAAACTCAACGGCGGTGGTTACCTCGGCGCAGCGGCAGAAGTGGCGTCGCAATTCTTGCCCAAGGGTTCGCTCATCGTTTACACCGACGGCAGAGTCATGCCCAAGCAGAAGTTTACGGCAGAGGGCGGTGGCTTAATGCTCGACGGTAAAGTGGTAGTTTTGGTAGACGAATACTCAGCCTCGGCTGCTGAAATCGTAAGCGGCGCATTGCAAGACCACGACCGCGCCGTGCTTGTCGGACGCCGCACCTTCGGCAAGGGACTCGTGCAGCGCCCCATCGACCTTCCCGACGGATCAATGATTCGCCTGACCGTTTCTCACTACTACACCCCCTCGGGTCGCTGTATTCAGAAGCCCTACGAGAAGGGTAAGAAAGAGGAGTACCGCGACGACCTCGACCAGCGCTATAAGCACGGCGAATTGACCTGCCTTGACAGCATCCGCCTTGACTCTACGAAGGTCTACAAGACACTTGTGAAGGGGCGCACGGTATATGGCGGTGGCGGCGTTATGCCCGACGTGTTCGTTCCGCTTGACACGCTGCAATACACCGAACTCTACCGCAAAATCAGCCGTGCCAATCTCATCGTCAACACTTCCACAAAGTACATCAACAGCAACCGCAAGAAGTTGGCAAGTAAGTACGACGACTTTGACACATTTAACGCAGCATATAGCGTGCCTGAGAAGTTGCTGGAAGAACTTTTCGCTAAGGCAACCGAGAAGGAGTTGAAGCCCAAAGACGATGCCGAGCAACAGGCTACGGCAGACCAGTTAGCATTTACCCTTAAAGCGCTCGTAGCCTACGATCTCTGGAGCCGCAACGAGTATTTGCGCATCATCAACGAGCGCGACGACATTGTAAACCGCGCCCTCGAAATTCTAAAAGAGGAGGCGCTCCCATAACTCCTCACTACTCACTCCTCACTACTCACTACTAACACCCCTCCCTATGAGATACCCCCTCCCTCCGATTCTACAAGTAGGTGATGTCCTTTTGTCGTCAGACATTATCACCGAGAAATTCTGCTGCGACCTTGAGAAGTGCAAGGGCATTTGTTGCGTCGAAGGCGAAGCCGGTGCACCCGTAACGCTTGAGGAGATTGCGGAACTCGAAAACGTGGTGGAGCACATCGTTGACGACCTCGACCCCAAGGCGCTTAAGGTGCTCGAAGCCCAGGGCGTGGCATACCGCGACCGTGATGGCGACCTCGTAACGAGCATTGTAGACGGGCGCGACTGTTGCTTTACCTGCTACAGCGAAGATGGCACCTGCCTTTGCGCTTGCGAGAAGGCGTTCCGCGCGGGTAAGACGTCGTGGTGCAAACCCATTTCGTGCTACCTCTACCCCATCCGCGAAACCACCCTTTCCGACGGCACCGTGGCCTTAAACTACAACCGCTGGACGGTTTGTCGCGACGCCGTGAAGAAAGGTCAGGAACTCAACCTCCCCATTTGGAAGTTCTTGAAGAATCCTTTGATCAAGCGCTTCGGCGAGGCGTGGTACGACGAACTCACAGAGATGGTCAACCAACTCCGCGAGCAGGGATATTTGGGCGTAGAATAATCCGCACACCACTTGCATTTTTTAGCAAACCACTTGCGCTGAAAATTATTAGTAACATAAAAAAAATTATTAGTAACATAATTCAAAATATGTTACTAATAATTTTGCCCAAAAATAACGACTGATTTTCTATTCGTTACAACGGCGCAAAAGTTCCACTTTTTCACATCGCTATTTACCAAAAAAGGCTCGCCAATTGGCGAGCCTTTTTCATATCCTTACCTCTAAAGATTAGAGTGAGTGGTTGATTGTACGTGAAAGTACGTCGAGCTGCTGTTCGCGCGTCAACTTCACGAAGTTTACGGCATAACCGCTGACGCGGATAGTGAGCTGCGGGTACTTTTCGGGGTGTTCCATAGCGTCAACGAGGAGTTCGCGGTCGAATACGTTAACGTTGAGGTGGTGACCACCGTCGGGAGTGAAGTAACCGTCCATGAGGTTCACGAGGTTTTCAACCTGTACTTCCTTAGTCTTACCGAGTGTAGCGGGAGAGATTGCGAAAGTATAAGAGATACCGTCTTGTGAGTGCTGGAAGGGAAGCTTAGCTACAGAAGCGAGAGCTGCAACTGCGCCCTTAGTATCACGACCGTTCATGGGGTTAGCACCGGGAGCGAAGGGAACACCTGCGGGACGACCGTCGGGAGTCGCACCAGTGTTCTTACCATACACTACGTTAGAAGTGATAGTGAGGACAGACTGAGTGGGCTTCGCGTTGCGGTAAGTTTCGTGCTGACGCATGAATTCCATGAACTTTTCAGTTACCATGAGAGCGATAGCGTCTGTCTGAGCGTTGTTGTTACCATAAGGTACATATTCGCCTTCGTTTTCAAAACCTACAGCCAAGCCACGTTCGTCGCGGATGATGCGCACCTTACCAAACTTGATAGCAGCAAGTGAGTCTGTTACGATAGAGAGACCTGCGATACCAGTAGCGCGAGTGCGTTCTACGTCACCGTCGTGGAGAGCGAGTTCGAATGCTTCGTAGTTGTACTTATCGTGCATGTAGTGAATAATCTTAAGCGCATTCACATACACCTTAGCCAACCAACGCATCATCTGTTCGAACTTGCGCATTACTTCTTCGTATTCGAGGTAATCGCCAGTGATAGGAGCAAATTCGGGTGAGATCTGGTGACCAGAAACTTCGTCGCGACCACCGTTGATAGCGTAGAGCAAGCACTTAGCAAGGTTAGCGCGAGCACCGAAGAACTGCATCTGCTTACCAATCTTCATGGGGCTTACGCAGCAAGCGATACCGTAGTCATCACCGTAGTCGGGACGCATAAGGTCGTCGTTTTCGTACTGGATAGCACTTGTCTGGATAGACATCTTAGCGCAGTACTTCTTCCAAGCTGCGGGGAGCTTATCCGCCCAAAGCACAGTGAGGTTGGGTTCGGGCGCAGGACCGAGGTTCTGAAGCGTGTGGAGGAAACGGAAACTTGTCTTTGTAACCAAAGTACGACCGTCGCTACCCATACCACCGATTGATTCTGTAACCCAAACGGGGTCGCCAGAGAAGAGGTCGTTGTATTCAGGAGTGCGGAGGAAGCGAACGATACGGAGCTTGATAATAAGCTGGTCGATGAGTTCCTGAGCTTCTTCTTCAGTAAGCTTGCCTTCCTTGAGATCCTTTTCAATGAAGATGTCGAGGAATGTAGACACACGACCGAGTGACATTGCAGCACCGTCCTGGTCCTTAACAGCTGCGAGGTAAGCAAAATATACAAACTGAACTGCTTCGCGAGCATCCTGTGCGGGACGAGTTACGTCGAAACCGTAAGCTTCACACATCTTAACGAATGCCTTGAGCGCGTTAATCTGTTCAGTAGTTTCTTCGCGCTTCTGAATGCACTCTTCAGTCATTTCCTGAATTTCGAGACGTTCGAGGAAACGCTTCTTTTCTTCGATAAGGTTGTTCACACCGTAAAGTGCTACACGACGGTAGTCACCGATGATACGACCACGACCATATGCGTCGGGCAAACCAGTAATTACGTGTGAGTGACGTGCTGCGCGGATGTCAGCAGTGTAAGCTGAGAACACACCTTCGTTGTGTGTCTTGCGGTAGCGTGTAAAGATGTGCTTTGTTTCGGGATCAAGTTCGTAGCCGTAAGCCTTAAGCGCACTTTCTACCATACGGATACCACCCTTGGGGAAGATACCGCGCTTCAAGGGAGCGTCTGTCTGAAGACCTACAACGACTTCGTTTTCCTTGTCGATATAGCCAGCGCCGTAAGTGTCGATGCTCTGGGGCAACTTCGTTTCAGCGTCGTACACACCCTTTTCGCGTTCCACCTTAAACATTTCGCTGAGCTGCGCCCAAATCTTGAGCGTGCGTTCTGTGGGACCTACGAGGAAGCTTTCGTCGCCTTCGTAGGGAGTATAGTTGTGCTGAATGAAGTCACGCACATTGATTTCGCGCTTCCAAATGAAGCCTTCGAATGAATCTACACAATTAGATAATTTCATAAAATAAAAATATTAAAGTTAGTAGTTTTTCAGTCCTAATACCATATGCAAATGTACGGAATTCTTAACTCATAAACACAGAATATTTTAAGAACAATTCACTTTAAGGGCTATTTTTTTCAAATCAGGGGGTAAATAGCAATTAGACTTGCTATTTTTGAAAGGAAAAAGGAGGACTTGGAAAGGAGAAAGGAGAAATGAGATAGGAGAAATAGGCTCGCGCGGTGGTGTCCCGCATGGTCTTTCTCCTTTCTCATTTCTCCTTTAATCCCACTTCGTGGTCTTGACCTCCTTCGCACCTCGGCAATTCAAGCAAGCTTGATTGCACTCGGTTTGACGTCGGTTCTCCTTTCTCATTTCCCAAAATTAGTCTCTTCTGCCCAAGAAAATCATCACGTAATATACCAACGTTGCGAGCGAACCCAATGCTGCCGCCACATAGGTATAAGCCGCGCTGTGGAGGGCATCAACTGCCATGCTATGGTCGCGCTGCGTGGTGATTCCTGCACGCTGCAACCATGCCGTTGCTCTACGGCTGGCGTCTACCTCAACGGGGAGCGTTACGAAGGAGAACACCGTGGTGCTGGCAAAGAGGATAATACCGATGAGCAGCAGCGAAGGCATTGCTTCTACCAAGAGAATACCCGCCAAGAGTATCCACTGCACCCACGAACTGGCGAAACTCACCACGGGCACCAATGCCGAGCGCAATTGAAGGGGACCGTATTGCACGGCGTGCTGCACGGCGTGACCACACTCATGCGCTGCCACTGCTGCTGCCGCCACACTGCGCTGATTGTATACACTTTCAGAGAGGTTTACGGTCTTCGTAGCGGGATTGTAATGGTCGGTAAGTTGTCCGGCTGTGCTCACCACCTGCACGTCATAAATACCGTGGTCGCGAAGCATCTTTTCAGCCACTTCCCTACCCGTCATGCCGTTGAAAAGGTATTCTTTAGAATATTTCTTAAACTTACTCTGCAGGTTCTGCTGCACCAAAAAACTCATCAGGGCGATACCGCCGAAAATCAATAAGTACATCATATTTATTTGTGTTTATAAAATTCATGCCGGTACCCCTATGAATGCACTTTCCGTGCCAAACTTGAGAAAATACCAGTCGAGCGCATTTTTTTAAGATTCATTAATGGTTTATGCCGAGGAAAGGGGGCGCATTTTTTGGGGCAGAAAAACTACACCTATTCTCGTAAAAACTATTAGTAACCTAATTTAAATTATTAGTAACCTTTTTTAAATTACATTACTAATAATTTTCACAACGTTAGACCCGTATTTGACCCGCTGATTATCGGCACATAGAAAAATGGTCGAAATTTCCCACTCGTGGGAAACTTCGACCATTATATTTTACTTCAACATTGAGAGGCCAATGAGCATGAGGTAACCAAGTGCCATACCTACGATACCTACAATTACACCTACGCGAACCATATACTTCTGTTCGATAAGGCCTGTAGAGTGCGCGAGGGCATTGGGAGGCGTAGAGATGGGCAAGCACATTGCGAACGATGCTGCCATTGCTACACCCAAGAGGAGTGTGCGTGAACCACCGATTTCAGCAAGCGCGGGCGAACCTTCTGCTACAACTGAGAGGATGGGAATCAAGAGCGCTGCAGTAGCCGTGTTGCTGATGAAGTTTGACAAGCCCCAGCAAATCAAACCTGCCACAACGAGCAATGCGATGGGGTTGAGGGCGCCGAAGGGGATGTTTTCGATCAACACCTTTGCGAGACCTGTATTCTGAAGTGCCAAACCGAGGGCGAAACCGCCGGCAACCATCCAAAGTACGGACCAGTTGATTTCTTCAAGGTCACGGCGCTTGATAATACCTGTTACGCAGAACACGCAGATGGGCAACATTGCCACTGCGTTGGCGCCAATGCCAATAACGTCCTTACCCAAACACCAAAGGAGGATTGTTGCGAGGAATGTAACATTCACCACTGTTGAGTGCCAACCACCCTGTGACTCGCCTTCAATCTTGAGTTCGATTTCCTTCTGCTGGAAGGGGAACAAGCTGCGGAGCAATACCCATGAGAGCAAAAGGATGACGATAACGAAGGGGAACATAAAGAGCATCCATTCTCCGAAGGGGATGTCAAGAATCTTGTTTGCAATCGCATTGGGAGGTGTACCGATGGGAGTACCCATACCGCCAATGTTCGCACCAATAGGAATTGCGAGGAGGAGCGCCGTACGCCCCTTTGCGTCGGGAATGGCCTTCAACACGGGTGCCAAGAAGGCAATCATCATAGCCGCGGTAGCCGTGTTACTTACGAACATTGAGAAGAAACCTGTGATGAGGATGAAACCGAGGAGCACGTTGGTGCTCTTCTTACCGAAGGGCTTCAAAAGCACACGCGCAAGCGTTACATCAAGTCCTGTTTTTGTTGCAGCAATCGCCAACATAAATCCACCGAGGAAGAGGATGATGATGGGGTCGGCAAAAGTTGCCATCACTTCTTTAGAACTCAAGAGCGTACCGAGCTTTTCGGGGTCAATGCCCTTGGTGAAGGTAAAGAAGGCGTCGTTTGACATGGTGAAGATACATGTTGCGATGATGGCAACTGATGTACACCATGAGGGGATGACTTCGAGCAACCACATAAGTGTTGCAAACGCGAAGAGGGCGATTGTGCGCTGCTGCACGATAGTGAGTTCGGGAATTCCGAACATCTCAATGGGCATGTTCCAAAGAGTCAAAGTCACCGCAAGGGTAAATGCCAACGCTACAAAGTGCTTGGGCAATCTTTCAAGGCGGCGAACCTGCTTGTTCTGGTGCAATGCTTCCACCAGGTCAAAGCCTTTAAAAATTTTAAACATAGTTTTTTTATTTTTGAATTTATTGATTTTCAGAAATAACGGGCGCAAATTTAAGCATAATTTCTGTAACACTTACTTCACAAGCGCAAAAAGTTTGCCGCCCATACACATATTTATATATATGGGGTTGGTCAATTCGGAGGATTCTAAGTCTTCCGAGAACTCAAAGCACTCCGTAGATTCCGAAACTTGCGAGCATTCCATTCCCCTATAAAAGATTAGAGCGCCCATTCCTGAGCGCTCTAATCTTACTATCTCATTTTAGTCTGCAATCAAGCTAAATTCTGCACCGCTGGCAAAGTCTGTGCCATTCTGTTCAGAGAGTGCGCGGAAGCGGATGTAGCGTGCCTTCACGGGAGCGTCGAAGAGTACGCGCTTAGCTTCTGCACCGCGAGCGAAGCTACCCTTCTTCACGGGTTCACCCCATTCCTTACCGTCCTGTGAAACATAGATTTCATAATCCTTCACATGACCGTTTGCACCATTCTGACGCGGCGTGTAAACGAAGCCCTTCATGTTCTTCACTTCGCTTGCGTCGAAGTCAATCCAGTGGGGGTACTTCGCTACGGTTACGCCGTAAACAGTGTGCCAGATGGTAGAGTTATCACCGTCAACGAGGCGGTCTGCGCCTTCACCGGGTTCCTGGCTTGAGCAGAATGTTACCACGAGGGGCACACTTTCAATCTTCGCAAACGACATTTCTACAGCAAGTGCTTCATTGTCAGCATACCAAGCCTTAACCGTACCGCCAGCGCGGAGGTCGATGATGCCTGTGTACTGAGCAGCCTTCTTATCGCCGTTCAAGCTGTACATAATCGTGCGGCTCTTGTCTACAGAAGAGATTTCGAGCTTACCAGTATTGCTGCGCGTAATTGTAAGCGGCGTTTCACCTGCAGTAGTCACCTTTGCCTGGTCAGCCATATTGTTGCCGAGCACAGGACGAATGATGAAGCTGAAGTTGTGAGCGTTTGCCAAGCAACGGTCGGGGCTCAAAGGACCACCCTGTCCGCAAGATGCACCACCAAGACCCGTAACCTTGCTGTCAAGGTAGAGGTGCGTACCAGTGCTTTCGGGAAGCTGATAGGGGTGAGGCGCATAGAGGAGCTCAAGGTTTGTCCAGGGCTGAGCAGATACCGACATCTGACCACCTGCTACGAATACCGCACCATGACCTGCCTCATTGGTGAGCGCAATCCAGCGTACTTCTTCGCGGTTGCTGTAATCCTGGGGCTTGGGAAGCATGATGTTGTCATAGATGCTGTGGCTGTGCTGTTCGATGAACTGACCTGTCTTACGGTCGTTGTAGTTGTTGATAGGACCACGGCCGTAGTACGTAGCAAATTCGTACTGCTTGGGCATTTCAAGGTGATAGCCGAGGCGGGGAAGAATCAAGTTGGGAGCGTTAGAAGTAATCGCAGCCTGGAGTTCTACAGAACCGTCAGCATATACCGTGTAAATCTGATTGGTAGTAAACTTGAAGTCGTTTTCACCGAGCTCAGCACCCTTTTCTACAATGCTGTAGCGACCAGATGAACCACCGAGGATATTTGCATACTTAGGAGCCTGACTTTCAACGGTGAACGAGAGAATGAGTTCGCCATTCTTACCCTTTGTCTGGTTCATGCTGAGCACCTTGTGCTTCAAGTTGTGCGTACCCTTATTTGTCCACTGCTGATATACCCAAATATCGTTGTCAGTAGCCGCACGATAAGCATCGAGAACCATACCGCCAGAGCAAGGCTTGATAACATCGAAACCGTCGTACGCAAGCTGTGCAAGACAACCCTTTGTTGTGCAGAATGTAGCCGTAAAGTCTTCACCCTTCACATAGAGGCGACCGTTTTCTGTGCGAGTTTCGATAGCGCCCTTCTGACCTGCGGCAACAGAGGGGAGGTTTGCAGCTTCCTTCAAGAGGAGCTGTTCTTCCATCTGCACATAACCCTTCTTTGCCCAAGGCTTGTTGTTCGCCAACTTGAACTGTACCTTTACAAAGTACTCGCTTGTTTCGTTCAACTGCACACCTGAGAGGTCAAGACGGAAGTTCTGCTTTTCGCGAGGACCTACTGCCATGCGAGGACCTGTGAGGTATTGGTTTGCCAAAACGCATTCGCCGTTTTCATAAAGGCTCCAAACAATCTGATAGTCGTTGAGGGGCACGAAGTAGTTCTTGTTGAAAATTTCAATCACACCCTTCTTCATGTCTACCGCCTTAACGCCAACATTCTGATAAACCTTCTTCACTTCAAAGTACTGACCCTTAGGAGAAAGGTCGGGACGCATGATACCGTTCATACAGAACATACCATCGTTGGGCTTGTCGCCGAAATCACCACCGTAACCCCAATACTTATCACCTGTAACGGGATCGTAGTTAATGATTGCCTGGTCTACCCAGTCCCAAATTGCACCACCCATAAAGAAGTTAGTGCTTTCCATTGCTTCCCAGTAGTCAATGAGGTTACCAACGGCGTTACCCATTGAGTGAGCGTATTCAGAGATGTGGTAGGGATACTTAATACCGTAGTTACCCTTCACAGCACCCTGCACCCAAGCGATTGAGGGATACTGGTTAGAACCCATATCAACGATGTCGTTGTTGCGTTCGTACTGCACGGGGCGTGTAGTATCAACTGTCTTGATAGCGTCATAAGCAGCCACGAAGTTCTTACCGGGACCGGCTTCATTACCGAGCGACCAAATTACAATTGAGGGATGGTTGATGTTGTTGTACACCATTTCCAAGTTACGCGCCACATGGTGGTTTTCAAACTCGGGAACGTGTGAGAGCGAAGCTTCGCCGTAGTAGTACTGGTGACTCTCGATGTTACATTCGTCTTCGAGGTAGATACCATACTTGTCGCAAACGTAGTACCAATAGGGGTCACAAACATAGTGAGAGTTACGCACGTGGTTAATGTTACCGCGCTTCATGAGCATCACTTCATACTCCATCTGCTCGCGAGTAATTGCGTGACCGCGCTCGGGACTGTTTTCGTGACGGTTCACACCCTTCATCTTAATGGGCTTACCATTGAGGAAGTAGTAACGACCAGCGATACCAAATTCGTCTTCAGAAGCGGGCGTATCCTTGATTTCACACTTACGGAAACCTACATTTGTAGAGAATGTTTCTACCACCTTGCCCTTCTTGTCCTTCAACTGACCAACGAGCACATAGCGGTAAGGTTCTTCAGCACTCCACTTCTTCACGAGAGCGCCCACCTGCATCGTTACCTTCGCGTGGTCAGCATCGTTCTTAGCAAGCGCGTTCACCTTTACAGAAGCAGAAACACCGGGAACGGCAGTAGTCTTCTCACCGTAGAGTTCTACAGCATAGAGTGAATAATCAATCGTATAACCCTTCACGCTCTTGCTTGTGAGGTTGAGCACTTCAGCATCGATAGCAAGCGTAGCGTTCACGAAGTCCTTGTCGAAATCGGGAATTGCCTGCAAGTCGCGCACCTGTACCTGGGGCTTAGAAGTAAGTGCTACAGTGCGGAAGATACCGGGGAGGCGGAACATATCCTGGCTTTCGAGGAACGAACCGTCAGAGTGACGATACACTTCTACTGCCACCACATTTTCACCTGCCACGAGGTACTTTGTAATATCAAATTCAGCCGTGTTGCGAGAGTTCTTTGAGAAACCCACATACTTGCCGTTGATGTAGAGGTAGAAGAAAGAGTCTACACCGTCGAAGCTGATGAGCACCTGACGACCTGCCCAGTCAGCAGGCACAGTGAATGTGCGACGGTAAGAACCCACTTCGTTACGGTTCTTATAAGTAGGCCAATCCTTAGCAGGCTCACGCATCACACCGCCCTTCCAGTCGCCAACAGCCACCTGGTGAGCGAAGATTACACGCTGGTTAGAATATACGGGCGTACCGTACTTCTGCGAACCATCCTTCTGAATACCTACAACATTCCAGTTCATAGGCACCTGCACCTTGTCCCAGTTTGTCACATCGTAGTCCACCTTAAAGAAGTCCATGGGGCGTTCTTCGGGGTTACCCACCCAGTTGAAGCTCCATTCGCCATTGAGCGACTTCCAATACTTACTGTTTTCGGGCAACACCTTGCGCGCCTGGTCCACATTCTCAAAGTTGAAGAACCAAGCATGGGGTTGCTGCTTGTTGAGGGCAACGCGCTCGGGATTTTCCCAGTCGTTGCGACCCTGCGGAGCCAAATTCTCCGACGCATCATACTCAAAACCCTTCAGGGGGTTCTCATAGTCGGCTGCAGCGGGCAATGCCAAGCAACCCAACAGAAGCGTGTAAATAGCTTTGCGCATAGTAAAAAGTTATTTGTACGTTAAGGATTTAATACATTCTCTGCAAAGTTACAATTTAATATCCAATAACACCCCCAATGTGGAGCTTATTTTAAAAACTTAACATGTTAACACATGAGAAACCCACCTCAAAAAAAACTATAATACTTTTTCAAAAAATTATTAGTAATCTAAAAAAAATTATTAGTAACCTAAAAAAAATTATTAGTAACATATTTTAAATTATCTTACTAATAATTTTTCGCCTTCTTAACCCTTTAATTTCCAACAACCTACAAACACCCATTTTTCACCCCCCTATTTTCACCCCCAAAAACATATCACGCAAAGGCGCAGACTGGCACTCCTCACTACTAACTCCTCACTACTAACTAACAAAAAGAGGCGCCACCACCGTGACGCCTCTTTTTGTCAATACATATTTTCGTGTGTCTTATTCCCAAGGTGACTTACCCCAATTGGCATCTGACTGGCGCTTGTTAGTCCAACCAAAACCATCATCTTCATTTCCAAGTTCTTCCTTATCTCCTCCAAATCCAACATTCGGATTACTTGGCATAAGCAACTGTCCTTCGGGAATATATTCAAACACTTCAAGAGTGGGAGTTACATATATCTTTTTCATAAGTCATTCAGTTTTAAACAGTCATGTGTTACTTCACGATAAACTTCTTACCATTCTTGATGTAGATACCGCCCTTCGTTACTTCGTTTACGCGGCGACCGCTGAGGTCATAGATTGCATCGTTGTTCGTAGCGGGAGCAAGCACAGCATCTTCAATATCCGTCGTTTCACCGCCGAAGCGCAATACGAAGTTGCGTACCTGTGCCGCATTTTCGAAGTGGAAGTATGCCTTTCCAGCAGCAAGCGTAGAACCCGCCTTTGCCTTGTAGAAGCCTGCGCCCTTAGAACCCCTACCAAGGATATAATCTACACCGCTTTGACTCATCACTACCGACTGAGCACCAGTACCCCTAAAGAACTTGTGATTGTCAAGGTCAGCGGGCACGTCTTCATCATCAGCAGCAGGAAGCATCTTGAAAGTACCAGACTTTCCTTTTTCACCAACGAGCACCACACCCTGACCTGCAGGAATAGCCGTTCTCATCTTCTTGAGCGTAGCCACTTTGTTGTCACCCTCAGTAATGGTTTCAGCATAGTAAGCCGTAATACCCTCAGGAGTAACCGTAGGATAAGGCGCACTGAACGTACTCATAGACATACCTTCTTCAAGGCCTGTCAACAATGGATTCTCACCTTCAAGTTTATTCATCTTGATGGTGTTCAAGGTGTAATCGGTATCTTCTACGAAGGTGTAGTAAACGGTATGGGCATTACCCGTTGTCTCACCATAGTACAATGAAGTCGGATACTCTTTGTGATACATGAAACTCTTGCTACCAAACATATAGCAATAACCATTAGCATCGTTTTGGCGAATGTTTACCGTGCCAAACAATTCCTCCGTGGTCAAGGTTCGTTCTGTAGGAGTGCTTTTCTTGTTGTTCACCGCTGCCTTAACAACAGCGCAAGTATTGTGACCGGCAACATAGGTTGTACCCGTTGAATATTGAGTGTCAGTGATACCATCAGATTGGAAACCAAGATAACGCCCTTCGTTACTAACAAAGGTGTAGATACCTGGAGAGAGTTCACGGCACACGAAGACTGTAGGTTGTGCATCCTTAACAGGAGCATAGGCTGGCACATAACCTTTGAATACCCCATCTGCAGTGGTTTTCACATAAGTCATAGGCCAAGTCTGCGTTCTCCACCAAGCATAAATCTTATACGCCTTACCATTTTCAGGCAAGTTAATATCAGTAGTCTCGATAAATTCAGTCTTGGCTTTGTTAATAGCCTCCACAGATTCGTGTCTATCAATAACCTCTTGGAAAGTAGCGCGCTGAGTATCTGTAGGATACCCCACAGTCTGAGGCGTATCATTGAGGAATTTCTGTGCCGCATCAACAGCCGCCTGCAACTCAGGCGCAAGTGCGTTATAAGCAGTCTCTAACGCATCATACTGTGCCTGCAAATCCGCAATAGCTTCATCCACTTGCGCTTCGGTAGTAGCGTAGGTGTGAGCAGACTGTGCTTCCTCTTTTTCCTTGTAGGCAGTAATCAAAATGTCTTCTGTAACTTCTCCGATGTTTTGATTCATCTGTACAGTATAGCTTTCGGGCTTACCAATAAAAAGGTCAAACTCTGCCATGTGGAAGAAGTAGTGTCCACCTTGTTTAGCACTCGTACTTTCTGTCACCATAAAGCGCAAGTAGGTATATTCCTTTGTGGCATTGATTTCTTCAGAATTGTACACAGCACTTGCTTGTGTAGGCAAACCCTCAATGCGTGTAATTTCTTCAAAGGTTGTACCATCCGTACTGCCCCAAATAGTCATTTTGGTGGCGTAGTTTCCTGTTGTATTATAACGGTTGGTATAAGTAAACTTGAAGACTTTAATCTTTTCACCCAAATTTACTTGGATGTAGTGGTCAAGACCATCAGAAGAGTTGCTACCACTATAGTCTGTATGGAAATAGGTATTACTATTTTCATTTCCAACAACGCCGTCTATAAGACCAGAGATAGGACCTTCCTTCTTTGACTGCGCATTTGTAGATAGATAGAACTTACCATTTGCATCAGTTACCTGCAAAGGCGCTTCACCATCAAACATCGCAGGAGTGTAAGTTACCTCGCCACACTGACCGATAAGCGTAGTTGTCTTGTCAATCAATGTTTTGAGTTCTTCCTTCTTGGCTGTGAGGGCAGTTTGATCGCCAGTATTGTAAGCTACAACAAGCTTGTCGTAATAGGGCTTTAAAGCATTGTACGCTGTAGTGTAATCAGCATTCACATAAGCAAACTTCGCCTCGCGGATAGCGTTGAAGGCGGCTGTTACATCGTCGTTAGTCAGCGTAGAATATTTGCGCAAAGCGGTAACATTGCAAGTAGCCTTTGACACGCCAAATTCTGAGAATACGAAGAACACGTGTTTATTTTCTTCATTTTCCGGCGTTTCGGTGTTGTCGCTCGGACCAGAAGTAGAGCCCTGCATAGTTCCCGTAACGGTAAAGCGCAAGTAGCGGTATGACTTGCTGGAAAGACCCATTACGGCAGAGTGGTATTCCGAGTCGCCACCCGAGATGAGTTTGTCGGCATCACGGGTCAACTTTGTAATCAGTTCGTAAGTGCCATCTACCGTATTACAACCTTCAATAGTTATCGCCGTGGGGTTCTGATTGCCATTACTGCGTGAAGCGTAGTTAAAGGTAAAGAGCGAAGCACTATTGCCTTCACCTAAATCTACGCGCAAGTAGTGGTCAAGTTTGTCTTCAGAATCTGCGCCCGAGTAATCGGTGTGGAGGAAGGTTGTGTAGTCGTTGTCATAAAGTACGGCGTAAGTTGTAAGCTTGTCACCGCCAGATTTATGGGGCGCATTACAATAATAGCTATTCTTATTAAGTTCAACGCGCTCCTTGACGGTTTCAATATTCGCCACACGCTCCAACATATCTTCGCTGAGCGCAATGAGTTCTTCCAACGCTTGTTGCTCTGCAGAGAGTTGTTCGGTTTCCAAGGCTGTGAGATACCAGCGTGAAGCCGAAGCGCCTGTGTTCCAACCTACAATCTTATAACTTGCGTTCGCAGCACTGTGCATAGCTTGGTTATTCTCGTCCTGACAGGTGATGCCAAACACACCGTTTCCGAGGTCTTCTACCAACCAACCCTTAGCATCTGCAATTTTTGACGTTGTGGCTGAAACAACTGTGCTTTGTGCCAACGCATTGACATACTTTTCCGTGCTGACGTTCTTAATATAATATACATTGTTACCGTCACCTTGTTCAAACACCCACTTTTCAGTGTCCGCGAGTTCGGCATTTGTAGAGGTAACGACCTCATTGCTTCCGTTGACTGACAAGTAGCGCGTAGTGTATGCCAAGTTACGCACGGTGTATGTACCGGGCTTCATGGTAATCTTCGCAAATTCCTTAGACTTGAGGTCGTCAATAGCTGTCTTGAGCGCATTAAAGACGGGAGTATAAGCGCTCACTGTATTGTTTTCAACAACCTCTTGAGCCTTAGTTAAAGCATTACGAAGATCAGTCATATAACTGCTCTTATAGAAACCAATCTTCTTACCGTCGGTGTCGGTCAAAGCATCCAACGCTTCTGCTTGCGCAATGAGTTCTACCAAGAGTGCGCGCTTGATTTCGCTTTCGCTCATTGCTGCAGTCGCTTCTACGGGTTCTCCCGTTGCTGGCATCACCACAATCTGGGCATCACCATTGCTGAGCGCCTCCATGGTTTCGTCAGAGATTTCAAAAGTCTTCTTGTCCGAGAAACCAATGAGTTCGCCCTTTTCGTTGAGGATTGCGAAACCTACACCGCCCGTACCTTCCATAGTTACAGAGTTGCCCGAAATGGTGTAGTTGTAAGAAGGTGCTGCGACTGTATTGAATGTGGCGTAGTTACCAAGTTCGCCTGAGATAAGGTTACCCGAATTATTTGTGTCAAAGTGTTTCAGATACTCAACATCATCTCTGTTACTCTGTATGTTACCTTCACCCGTAGCGTCAGTAATAAAGAGTACAGCAATATTTTCAGGATACTTCTTCGCCTTCACTTCCGCGATAGCAGCGTCAATTTGCGTCTGCGTCATGTTGTAAATGGCATTAGAATAGTCGCCCACAAAGCGTTCTTCCATCACGTTGAAGAAACCGTGTGCGCGGAAGAATTCCGTAAGGTCTTCACCTGCTGCGTCACAACACAACTTATAGAAGTGCATCAAACACTTGCCACCGTCTTGGTTATACTCAATAGCCATGGGGTTTTGGCGGAGCATTTCGAAGAGATGGGGGTAGAATTTGGGATTGTGACCGAGCACATGGTAATACAAGAAGAGCTTGTAATACATGATGGTCTGCGCCCAAATATTGTTGCTGAAGAAGTCTGTGCCATCAGCATTGAATTGCTGAAGGACATTGCTCAACGAACCGTCTGTGCCGTTGTAACGAGAGGTTGACTTACCGAAGTACCACAACACCACATTCGAGAAGAGGTTGTTGGTCACTTCCGTCAAACCGCGCATATTGAGCGGTCCCTGGTGCTGGTGACCAATTTCGTGAGCGGGGCCCCAGTGAGGTCCTGCTTCGTCAACGATGCTGAGCATGATGGATTCCATCGTGTTGAAGTTGTAACCACAGTGGTCCCAACCGCCATACATATAGCCGCCCTCGGTACCGAAAGAGAGTCCGTGAACTCTGTAATACTCGCTATAGTCGCAACCAAAATCGTCGGTGTCATCACCTGTATAGGCAGTAACCTTGGGCTGGTCGGAGTAGGGAGACTTCTTGTCTTCCTTTTCAATAATATCCTTACCCAACACCCCCATCAAGAGGCGTTCCCAAATCATCACATTGTCCCATTCTTCGATAGACGCTTCGAGGCTTGTCGTCTTATCTTTGTAAGAATTGAAGAAGGTGCCCATACCCTTATCATCTCCCGCACCTGCGTCGGTAAGGGGGAACTGCAAGGTTACGTATTCACCCAACACGGTAACGTCGGTTTGAGTGGCGCGTGCTTTGATGTAATCCCAATCGGCATCGTCGTCTGCGGGATAGTTAAAGTCGCCATCGTGGTTTGCATCCCCCATTTTATTCCAATAGCCATTGATGTAACCACCCTCAATATGGATTTGAAGGTCGGGATACTTAGAGAGTTCGCGGCCCTCAATAATCGCCTTCTTACCTGTTCCCTTAGAGGTGTCAAATGTTTGTACTACATAGTTGATGCAGTAGTTTGAACCATCTTCCGTAACGGGAATGACGTTCAAACCTGATTGGAGTTGAACACCATCCTTGTAACCGCCCAACTTATTATGTCCAGTATATTTTGCAAGGTAAAGGTAAGCACCCTCCTTGATTTCTCCTTCCACCATCACGAAGAGCACATCGCCACTATTGGCAAAGATACCTGTGGGGTTGTTCAAGTTGGTGTGCGCATTGATGCGCAATGCCGACGCTGCACATTCAGGTTCCGTGTAAGGTTCGTACCACTGCACACGATACTTCTTGGCATAGTCATTATCCCAAGCGCTTTTAGTGTTATCAAAGTTATTTTCAGTCCAAGCATCGTTAGCAGTGCTGTACACCTTCTTCGCCATCTTCTTTAAAGTAGATGAAAGCGCTAAATAGTCTTCGTCTGTATCTAACTGCTCAGCCGTTAAAGACTTCTTTTTTGTGGTACATGCATCATCTGAGAAGAGGTTTGAAAGAGCTGTCTTATACTTTTCAATGTTCGTTGAAAGCAGACTGTTTACAATATCCAATCTCTTTTCAAGTTCTGCTGCCTCATAAGTCTTTTCAGTAATGCGCCAATGCGAGGCTGTGGCACCTGTAATTGTCCAACAAACAATATCGTCTGTACCTGAACCATAGTGCATATAGTGGTACCCATCTTTTGTGTTTGTAGCACGCAATGAATACCCCTCACCAGCTTCTACACAATTAAATTTACAATTGTCATCCACAGTTTCAACAGTTGTCCAGTCATGATTGCTCGTGACGTTGGGACTTTTTAAGTACTTACCGTTTGATAAATTACGTAAAGTAAATACATTATCCCCGATATTTTCAACAAACCATTGCTGCTTAAAATCATCAGTGTTTGTTGTAGCGATGGTGAGGTTCGTACTATTGGTAATCACCAATGACTTTCCCTCGTTGCCTAAATTCTCGAAGCAATAGACTTTGCCATTTTCGAGTTGTGCCCACGCACTACCCATCCCGAGGAGGGAGAAGAGTGCGGAGAGGAGGGTAAACCTCCATTGCGTAAATAGTTTCATAGTTTCTTTGTAGAAATTAAATTTACGAAATAATTATAATGTTATTAGTATGTTGTGCGTCATCCATGCGGTAGTCGGCTTAGGGGCATACTACCGCAATTTAAATTGCAACTGCAAAAGTAGTGATTTATTGGTATTTAGACAAAATTATCAAACAAGTTTTTTGTACTTATTGACACTCACAGCACAGGTTTGCAAAGTACGAATTGACAAATTTTAGTAGACGAGGAGAGAGGTACAAGGAGTGAGGAGAGAGGAGTGCCCAGCTGTAAATAACTCAGAATCCGCTCCACGCCCTTTGCGCCTTTGCGTGAGAGTTTTTTCACACGGAATACACGGAACACACAGAATCCCTACGGAGTGTAGTTGTTTCACGCAGACGCCAAAGACTTTCGCAGACGATGTTGTTAATTCTCACGCAAAGGCGCAAAGTTTCGCAAAGTTTCTGCGCCCGTCTGCGTGAGACAAATATGTCCTTATGTTCTTCTGTCTAAAACAAAATTCTGTGTCATTCCGTGAATTCTGTGTGCCAATAAATCTCCGCGCCCGTCTGCGCCGTCTGCGTGAGACAAAAATATGTCCTTATGTTCTTCTGACTAAAAAAACCTGTGTCATTCCGTGTGCAATAATATTTGACAGAAGGACAAAAGAACATATAGTTTCATCCACCACGTCCACCACCTACACAGCACAAAAAAAGCGGGTATGTCACACAGACACACCCACACTTTATATTTTTACATCACTGCCACAAAGGTTCATTCTCCCATAACTCAGGGAATCCCATTGCAGTAACATCAACATTCGGGTACTGAGCAAGAAGGGCTTTGAGATGTCCCTTCATATCATTCTGAGGCGAGATTATATCTATAAACCATTTCAAAATACAGATATCATAGAACGCACGCGTTGGGGAAACACTCATTGAAATCCAGGGTTTCTCAGATTTTTTCAGCAGCATCGGAGTTATGGCATTTTCTTTATTCCATACCCTTGAATGATGGCAACAAGAATTTCTTGTCAGTGTTACAATCGTTATCCACGAACTAAAAACAGGAAGTGGCAGATTGAAACGAGCTGCAATCTTCTTACGCAAAGCGTTGTCGGCAATATTTTCAAAAATACGCGTCACTACTCCCAACGGCAATATCTCAACCAACATCCACGCAGGCGGATAATCGTTTGTATATTTTCCCTTGAAATGTTTGATAAAATCCTCCTTCGAACTCTTCAACTCTTTGTCTACCAACACCATTGTTTTGTTAAACTTGTCTCTGTTGGCATACATTGTAGCATCTGTTACCCAGAAAATATTTCCCGTTTCCTCCGCCACAACATTCGCGATTGTACTGCGCAATGAAACCTCAATCTTTTCTATTTCATTAAAGAGGAACATACGCAGTTTCTTATCAAAACGATATAGATTCAGAGCACTTCTAAATTGACTGCTGGGTTTAAATAAATGAAGTTCTTTAGGCTGTGTTAGAAACGGATACAGGTAAGCACTAAATCTGTAATACCCAACATTTGAAATTACATGCTCCGCACTGTCAGCATCATCTATCTGCAGTCCTCTTTGTTTGAGCAAGCAGATAATATCAGCGGGTGAAGTATATGTCTTTCCAAATTTAACAGCCATGGTATATATAAAAAAAACGACCCCCGATTTTAGCATTGTTAAGAGGCTTGGGGGTTCTGGTGATGCAAAGATACAACAATTCTTTTACGCGAACAAGTTATTCGGTGAAATTTTAGAACGTGTGTATAAAATACATAGTCCCTTAAGACTTTACACTATTTATTATTTTACATAAGAACAAATTTTTCGGACTCACACAGAAATATATTTGACATAAGAACAAAAGAACATATTATTCTTGCGCACACAGAATACACAGAAACCACAGATTTATTTTTAGCCACTAATGATACGGATAACCACTAATGTCCTGCGGGACATATCTTTATTTCACGCAGAGACCGCAGAGGACGCAGAAATCCCTTTTGCTATGGATAAATGCACAGCAAACCTCTGCGTCACTCTGCGCCCTCTGCGTGAAAAAAATCTGTTCTTATGTACTTCTGTCAAAATTCTGTGTGAGTCTGTGATTTCTGTGTGCCCCCCCAAAAAAAATCTGTGTATTCCGTGCATTCTGTGTGCGACTTACCCATGCAGAGTGCGGACGCACGAACCGTGCGTCCCTACAGTAACCCCAATACCTCTGCGCCCTTAAATCCTTTGCCCTCTTTGCGAGAAAATTAAATTCTGTGTAAGTCTGTGATTTCTGTGTGTGCAAGAATAATATGTCCTTATGTTCTTCTGTCAAAAACTCTGTGTATTCCGTGCATTCTGTGTGCGACTTTACCATGCGGTGTGCGGACGCAAAATATTGCGTCCATACAGAAACCCTGTGGGCGGACCAATACCCTCTGTGTGAGACATTGGCGGGATGCAACAAAAAATCGGGCGAACCGTGAGTGGTTCACCCGATTTTATTGTTGTAACTAAATTAAATTAGTTGTTTTCCCAGTTTGAAGAGCTCCAGGGGCTTGAGATCTGATTACCGAGCTGTGCGCTGGGATCAGAAGTATCAACAGTCTTGTCGCCCTTGAGCTGGATTGAAGCAGCAATGAGACCTTCGAGCTGCAAGTCCTTAGTGCTTGTAGCGGGAGCGATATATGTCTTTTTCATATTCGTATAGTTTTTTAATTCCGTGAGACTTACAATTACTTAACGATGATCTTCTTACCGTTCTGGATGTAGATACCCTTCACTGCCTTTTCTACGCGACGACCAGAGAGGTCATAGATAGCAGCGTTAGCGTCGATACCGTTAACAACAGATTCGATTGCTGTAGTGCCACCGAAGTTGAAGCGGAGAGTAGCTGCAAGTGTAGTAACTGCAGAAGCGGGCAAGTATGCCTTGTTAGCGTTGTTGAGGAAGTGAGTAGAACCAGTTTCACCAGCTTCGTTCTTGTTCAAAGCAGCCTTGAAGAAACCAGCACCTTCACCGTCAGCACCCAATACGTAAGCTTCACCAGCAACGTAAGTGTTTACATTTGTACCTTCGAGCAAATTATCTTCTGCATTCCAAGCGGCTACGTCAGCGATAGTCAATGTGTAAGTACCCTTTTCACCCTTCAAGATAACACCTTCGTTAGCGGGAACAGAAGACTTTTCTTTCAAAGTTGCAATACCTTCAGCCGCACTTGAAACTGCATAAGCTGTAAGATTTTCAGCAGGAAGTTCTACACCGAAAGGCAAGTGGAGCGTAGCATAACCAGCTTCAGTAATATCTACTTCGAGTTCTGTAGCGGGGATGAGGTACCAAGTTTCATTATTTTCACCACCCCAATAGTTAAGTCGACCGTCACCTTCAGTTCTCAACACGTTGTTATTTCCATCCTTGATAATAAACTTACCTTCACCTTGTTCTGTGAAAGTAAACTTGTAACCGGTTTCATAATCAGAAGTTACTTGTGATGTTCCAGCTGCGGCCACAGTTTGTGCATATTTACCCAAGTTACATGACTTCAACTTATAACCATCTTCACCTACAATAGGATCAAAGCTCCATACATGCTTAGCGCCAAGTTTCTGACCTTCTGCCAAAGACGATGCTTGGAAATCAGCATTATTTGTACCGTAAGTTATATACCAAGACGCATTATTACCATTACCTGTACCCTTAATGAAGTAGTAACCAGGAACCAATGCAACCTTTTCTGTATTCTGAATAAAATCACCTACAGTTGCAACAGTCAAAGCATTAATTTCATCAGCTGTAGCCTTATAAGAACCAACCACACCATTCAAATTTGCATAACCAGCCTTGAAAGCTGCCAACAAAACCTCTGCATCGACATCTTCAACAGCAACAATTGAACCGCCATCTCCCAAATTACTTGCCGAATTCCAGAATTTCAACTTAGCATTAGTACCACCTCCAAAATCTGAAACATAACTATTTTCGGTTCCATGCAATTTGAGGTAATAGTTACCATTATTTAACACAACATCAAACTTGGTAAGTTCACCTTCTTCGTCTTGCAACACCAACTCAGATCCATTATCAGGTGCACTGGAGGGAGCAGCCAAATATTTGGCACTTTCAACATGCTTAAAATCAAATCCGTTATACCAAGAACCTCCAATAGTCCAGGTGTACTTACCTGATTCTGAAAGATTTTCAATTGAAAGTGCTTTCGTAGTTAACTCTTGAGCACCTTTATTCACTGCAAACCACTTTGCGCCACCACGCGTAGTCATACCAAAATTACCCTTGAAGGGGAATGCGTCAGAGAGAGTACACTGCAAATCATAAGAACCAGAAGAAGGAACTACTCCAGTAGGCAATCCACTTACTTGCACATAAGCGGGAATAGCGGTGGGAGAAGGATACTCATTACCCTTGATAACAGCAATAGTTTGACTTCCGACCTTAGTTTCACCATCATAGAAATTATAAGTAATTTCATAGTTACCACTGAATGCTTCATTCAACTTTGTTGCAACTTCAGCAGACATATCAGCAACCTCTAATATTTCAAATTTGTTACCATTATCAATATTATTCCATCCACCGACACATCCTACTTCGTAACCTGTAGAAACATTGACACATTCGGTGCCGTTAACCTTAATAGCGAAATAATCGCCAATTTTCTCTACAGCGATAGCCTTTCCAGGATTTTCAACCAAGGGGAATCTTGCTCCAGAAACTTCGCTTACAAACTTATCCGCACCTACGGAATAAAGGTAAATTTTGCCATCAGCAACATAGAAAGCAAATTGCTGATCAACACTACAAAGATTTACAGGTATATTACGATTAGCCGCACCTCCCATAGTACCTCCACAAGCATCCAATTTTACACTTGAAGATGTTGCATACAGAGAACCACGAGCTGCTTCAGCGGGAGTAATATGATAAAGTTTGTTATTCTTAAGTTCAGCTACATCTGTAATCTTAACAACGCTTTCAATTGTTTCAACAGGAATAATTTCAAACCGACTATTAGTTCCATTCCCCTGCCAACCTACAAAACGAGCATCTTGTCCATCCCAATAAATGTCAGGATTATTAGTAGACTGCAAAAGCCATTTTGAATCATCCTCATGGTGTTTTGTTACAACAAACTCATCTTTATTTTCTTCAGTTACATCAACAAGAGCAACATCTCCACCATCAATAGGTGTAGAAATATACTTTCCATTTGCAGAAGAGAACGACAATTTGTCGTCTTCAAGATGCACCTGCCAAATATACCCCAGTCCAGCACCAACCTTTACTGCTGTACCATGCTTAACATTACCAGAATTGTCATCTAACAAGTACTTACCGCGACCAACATTTTTCAAAACAACTTGGTCACCTTCCTCAAGTGAACTTAAATCAGCAATATTACTACCGATTGAAGAAATCACTTGAGCCCACGATCCTCCGACAAACAAGCAGAGCATCATCAAGAGAGTAGAAATTTTTCTCATAGATTTATAAATTAAAGTTAAATTATATTTGCGGTTAAAAGTTAACTAAATAGCTCTCATTAAAGACGGGGGGCATAAGTCACCTTAGTCCCTCAGCCTGAGCATTTTAACACAGCAGTATACATACCGCCACAATACTTTACGGTGCAAAATTACATAATTATTTGGAATGTAAGGTAATTAGAATGGATTTTTTTGAGTTGCAGGGGAATTTGACAGAAGAACAGGAGGACATATTTTTTGGCACACAGAACTGAAAGTCGCTGTCCGAACTTGTGAGGGGAAAGCAATGCACAGACTTACACAGAATTTAATTTGCCCTCTTTGCGAGAGATAGAAAAGCATGCATAAAAAAATCCGCGGCCGGAATGGGGCTGCGGATTCTTTTATTTCTCTATGAACTCTGCGATGTAATTGCGGAGGGTGTCTTTGACGCTTGCTTCGAGGAGTGAGATGCGGTCTTGCTGGCGCTGGCGGTGCCACTCATCAAGGGTGTAGCTTTTCTTGAGGAGGTCGTCGTACATGCGGAAGAGGGGGATTTCGAAGGGTGCCACCTCGGGGTACGTGGGTTTCTCTACTTGAACTACGTCTACGCGTACTACGCCGGCATGAATCATGTCGAGCTGCTCGGCTGCGGCACGTGAGAGGTCAATAACGCGCCCATCGATGAAAGGGCCGCGGTCGTTGACGCGCACGATGACTTCGCGTCCGTTTTTCTTGTTCTTTACTTTAAGGTAGGTGCCAAAGGGCAATGTGCGGTGCGCACAGGTCAGACTGTCTTGGCTGAAGATTTCGCCGTTGCTGGTGAGTCTGCCGTGAAAGAAGTCGGCGTAATAACTGGCCTTGCCCTGCACTTCATAGTTCTTTCTGGCAGTGGCGGTAGTTATGCCGATGAGCAGGAGGCTGAGTGTGATGCCTGCTCGGAGGATTGTTTTCAGCATTCGATTTAGTTTGCCACGGGGGAAACAATCTGGGATTGTTGATTGCTTACAGCAGTTGGGCAGAAGGGGAGTTGTCGCTGCTGTTTGGAATCGGTGGGGAAACAAAGAGTTCCAAGGACTTTAAGGTCTTTAGGGTCTGTAAGTCTGACGGGTGTGTCGCGTTGGGTGTAGACTATTCCCTACTCCTCCGTGAGGTTTGCAGGTGCAAAGGTACGACTTTCGGGAGGGGGCGACAAAAAAAAGTGGCTCATAATGAGGTTTTTAACTTTTTGAGGGTGGATAAGGGGGTGGTTTGCGGGGTGGAGGTGGCAAAGCGGGGGTGAGGAGAGGTTGCGGAGGGCACACAGATTTTTTTTGACAGAAGAACAGAAGGACATATTTTGGGCACGCACAAAGGTTATTGGGGGCACACAGAATGCACGGAATACACAGAAATTTTTCTTGAGCCACGAATTTTCACGGATGGACACGAATACCCTGCGGGGATTTTTCTCGCAAAGATGCTAAGGGGCGAAGGATGCAAAGGTTATTGGGGGTTCTGCGTCCTTAATCCTTTGCCCTCTTTGCGAGAAAAAGAAATTCTGTGTAAGTCTGTGGTTTCTGTGTGAGACTTTACTATGCGGATGGCGGACGCACGAACCGTGCGTCCCTACAGAAACCTCGATACCCTCTGCGGTCTTTAATTCTTTGCACAAAAAAATCCACCCGCGGGGAGCGGATGGATTTTTATTTGGGAGAAGTGGTTTATTCTTCTGTTTCTTCGCTGGGAACTGTTACTTCGAGACCGTAACCGAAGACTACGACACCGAAGCTTGTTGAGCCGCTGAATGAACCACTGTAGTCGGCAGTGCTTACGATGTAAACGTAAGTTTCACCCCAGTACTCCATGGGAATGTCAAACTTCATGGGTTCCTTAGAAGAAGTTTCCATGTTTGTAGCATAAAGTTCCTGTGCCTTGCCTGTACCTGCTGAAGAACCAATCTTCACTGCTGACTGAAGGCCTGCAGCGTCTGTGATGGGTTCCTTAGATACATAAACATCAAAGTGACCGGGGTAAGTTGATTCACCAAAGTACAACTGAATCATTGTTGCGTCAAACCATACCTTGGGGAAGTACATACCTGTGAAGTCCATCTTGAAACCTGCTGCGTTCATTACGCCGTAAGTTACGAGCGAACCTGAGAGTGTGTTGAACAACTTCACGGGGTCGAACACTGTAGAAGCTACACCGTAAAATTCCTGACCGTAGAGGGCAGCCATGCTTACAGTTGTAAAGCCTGCAGCTGAAGCGTGAGATGCACCGATCATAGCGCGGTAGGGCAAGTAAGCGTCTGCTTCTTCAGCAGTTGCGAAGCTCCAGTAACCCTGTTCTGTGTCCCAAGCGTTACCGTCAGTAGTAAAATCCTTTGTTTCACCGTAAGCTACAGAAACACCATCGCTTACGAAAGTGCGGTAGTAATAGTGTGTCTTGTCTGTCAAACCTGTTACAGCGAAAGTTGTAGCAGGTGTAGCAACATCACCTTCCATCTTGATGCTACCAGCAAGTGTGGGTTCTGCACTTGTACTTACAAGCACACCCCAGTTAGTGACAGCAGCGCCTTCAACGGGCGTCATCGAAGCTTCGATGAGGGCAGATTCTCCGAAAGCATCAGCATCACCTGTAACAACTTCGGGAAGAATGCCTGCAGTTGCGACGGGTGCATCGTAATCTGCCTTTGTAAAGTCTTCGTCACAAGCAACGAAGCCCATAGTCAAGACACCCAACGCAAGTGTTTTGAAAATATTAAGTTTCATACTCTGTTATCTAGTTTATTAGAGGGTGTGCGCCACATGAGCAGTGGCACACAACTCCTACTATTAGTTTTTTTACTTTTCGCTCCAGTCAGTAATCTTGTCAGCAACGGGATCCTGATTACCTTCTTCACCTACGAGGTTCTGGTCGTCTTCCGTGATGCTTTCATTTTCCTGGATTTCGCGGAGGGGCAACTGGTAGCGCCAAGCGTAGTGATACCAAGGCACGAAACCATTCTGGAGGTGGATAGGCCATGCAGAGGGGTGGTCGTTAGTACCTTCGTAACCACGGTCCATATCCATCTGCCAACGACGGTGGTCGTAGTAAGAGAAACCTTCACCCCAGAGTTCTACGCGACGCTGATTCTGTACTACTTCGAATGAAGCACGCTTTACTTCCCAATCACCTTCAGTGAGACGGTTGCTCATGAATTCAGAGAGGAGTGTGTAAGCTTCGTCTGTGCGACCGAGGCGAACGAGTGCTTCTGCTTCAGTGAGGTACATTTCAGAAGAACGCATGTAGATGAAGTCACCGAGGAAGTCTTCAGCGCCTTCTGCCTTAAACTTCAAGTTACCGTAAGAGGGGATGTCCCAACTTTCACAGGGGTAAGTTTCACCGGGAGCAACATAGAGGTACTTACGTACGTCGTTGTCGGGGATTGAGTTGTAGAGCTTAGCGTCAATGAGCTGGAACGCACCAACCTGACCACCGTAACCGTAGTACTGTGCACACATCCAAGACTGGAATGAAGCGTAAATCATAGAAGTAGATGTTGTAATGTCAACACCCCACATGATTTCAGAGTTAGTTACATCCTGGTAGTTGTAGTTGTAAGCCATGTCAGCATCCATCAAGGGATAACCAGCACGCGCTGCCTGAGCCATTTCAATAGCCTTTGTCCACTTGTGCATTACGAGGTAAACACGAGAGAGGATACCCTGTGCAACCTGCTTGTCTACCTGAGTCTTTGTAGAACGGTTCCAACCGTCAAGAAGTTCGATAGCAGTAGTCAAGTCCTTCTCAATCTGTGCGTAAACCTGCTTTACAGTAGCGCGACCTTCTGTGCTGCCTTCAGCGTCAGTAAGACGGAGGGGAACACAAGGCTTATCCATTGCAGTAGCATAAGTGTCCTGATAGAGCTGAGCGAGGTAGAAGTAAGAAAGACCACGGAGCGCGAGCGCCTGACCGAGCATAGCCTTACCTTCAATAGTTGCAGTTTCAGGGTCAATCATGGGGATGACTTCGTTAGTACCCTTGATAACTGTGTAGAAGAGGTTCCATCCCCAGCCTGAGCGGATGTATTCCTGACCGTAGTATTCGAGCTGCTTGTCGAAGTGCCAGGGGTCACCGTCCATGTAGAGACTCACGTCGTTAGAGGTGTTGTTTGAAAGCATCATCACACCACAGAGACCACGGTCCATGTGACCATTGATGTTAGAAGCACCTGTAGCACTCATAAAGCTCAAGTTGGCGTAAACACCATCGAGCTGCGAACCAAGTACACCCTGAGGGTCATCTTGTGCTGCATTGGCGATCTCTTCAGAGGTTGCTGCCCCAGAATACTGAGGTTCGAGGAAGCTGTCACCACAAGCGGTGAGCGTACCTGCGAGGAGCACCGTGCTAAGATATTTAGTAATTTTCATTGTTGTCTATGTTTCTTGTTAAAGAATTGTGTTGGGAAATCTTAGAATGCTACGCTAACACCGAATGAAACTGTGCGCATTGCAGAGTAAGAGTCTGTGCTTGTAGCACCAGAGAGGCTCTGACGGGGGTCGAGACCGTAACGCTTAGAACCGAGGAAGAGGTTGTCACCTACAGCATAAACGCGGAGTGATTCGATACCTGAGAACTTCTTCAACCATGCCTTGGGCACTGTGTAACCGAGCTGTACGTTCTTCAAAGAGAAGTAGTCAGACTTCGTCAAGAAGCGGTCGTTAGTAACACCACCTGTCATGTTCATGTTAGCATTTTCGAGGCGGGGAACATCTGTGATGTCGCCGGGCTTCTGCCAACGCTTGAACATATCGATGTGGAAGTTAGAACCTGCATTTGAACCCATCAAACCACCGTAAGTACCGTCGTAGCAGTAACCACCAATCTGGAATGCAGTAGAGATTGAGAGGTCAAAGCCGTAAGCTTCGATAGTTGTGCTGAGACCACCGTATACATCGGGCAAAGAAGACTTGCCGAGTTCGTACTTAGTAGCAGAAGAACCGTTAGTAGTTGTAGTAGTTTCTACGTAGTTGAAATACTGCTTGTTGCCGTTTGCATCGAGGATAGGATTACCTTCAGCATCGCTTACAACGCCAGTCTTTTCTACGTCGAGGTAGTACAACGCATTACCTGTCTGAGGATCTACGCCAGCGTACTTAACCATGTAGAAGTCATAGAGGCTACCACCCACCTTACGCCAGTAGCTACCGCTCTGATAACCTGAGGGATCCTTACCGGGTTCGAGTTCGTTGATAGTGTTCTTGTAGTGTGTCAAGTTCAAAGAAGCAGTCCAGTTGAAGTTCTTCTTCTTAGCGAGCACACCAGTCAAAGTCAATTCAACACCTTCGTTCTGCATTTCCATACCGTTGTCTGCGATAGTTGAGGGCGCACCTACAGATGGCGCAAGACGGCGGTTGAAGAGCATGTCGCTTGTAACCTTGATGAAGTAGTCAAATTCAACCATCAAGCGGTTCTTGAAGAGGCTTGTTTCAAAACCTACGTTGAAGTTAGTTGACTTTTCCCAAGTGAGGTTGGGGTTACCACGGTATGCGTGAGTTACACCGGGCTTACCGTCTACGTTAGACACAGTGTACTGGTCGAGGTAGAGTGCATAAGTACCACCGATGTTGTCGTTACCCTGGTTACCGTAACTACCCTTAATCTTGAAGTTGTTTACGTAGTCGCGGAGGAAAGATGACTGGAAGAATTCTTCTTCGCTCAAACGCCAAGCAGCACCTACTGACCAGAAGTCGCCCCAACGCTTATCGGGGTGGAACTTAGAAGAACCGTCGCGACGGTAAGAAGCTGAGAGGCTGTAACGGTCTGCGATAGAAACTTCAGCACGTCCGAAGTAAGATTCGAGAGAGTAGCGGCTCTTAGAAGAGCTAGGGTCCACACCGGGAGTTACACCGTTAGAGAATTCAGTGTTATCGGGGAGGAAGAAGTTTGTCATCTGTGCTTCCAAGCCCTGAGACTGACGGCGGAGGCTTTCGTGACCTACCATCAAGCTAAGATTCCACTTGTCAAATTCCTTGAAGTAGTTGAAGCGCTGTGAAGTAGTGATGTTGCGTGAGCGACCTGCATACTTCGTAGAACGACCACCTACAGCCAAAGCGTCACCCACGATGGGAGTCTGGAATTCTGTGCTGTAAGAAGCGATATTGTCCATAGCACCGTCAACGTGGAATGTCAAGCCCTTAATGGGGAGCTTAATGTCTGCGAAACCACGGAGGTTGAGAACGTCATACTCGTACTCGTGTACGTTGTAGAGGATGTCGAGGAAGGGGTTAGAGTTCATTGAGTAGGGACGTGCCTTACCGTTACCTGTACCGTAGTCAAGCATGCGGTTACCCTTGTTGTCAAGGATGTAGCTACCGTCAGCGTTGCGCTGGTATACGGGATAGATAGGAGCAATACCCTGAGTGAAGGCAAACATTGAGTTTGTTGTACCTGCGTCTGCAGTGTAGTTAGTTTCAGTGTTTGCATAGTTAGCGTTCACACCTACTGTCAACCAGTTGTTCACCTGGTGTTCGAGGTTTACACGACCTGAGATACGTGCGAAGTCAGAAGCCTTGATGTATGACTTTTCATCGAGGTAGTTCAAAGAAACATAGTAGCGTGTCTTTTCAGTACCACCGCTGATAGAAGCGTTGTATTCCTGACGCTGACCAGTGTTGTAGGGCTCATCGTCCCAGTCATCATGATAAAGGAGCTGAGCGTTGGGGTTGATGCGACCAGTAAGGGGGTCGATCAAGTCTGCGTCTGCAACGTTGAATGAGTTATAACCACCAAGGTCCTTTACCAAGTTTTGAGAAGCCATGATACCTGCGTCGAAAGCAGAAGCGCCCTTAGTCAAATACTGGTTGCGCATTGCTTCCCAATAGAGTTCGTAGTAATCAGCTTCGCTACGTACAGTCTGATAAGGCTTAACACCACGTTCTGAGAAACCCCACTTAGCGTCGAAGTTCACGTTAGTCTTACCTTCACGACCCTTCTTAGTAGTGATCATGATGATACCGTTAGCCGCACGAGCACCATAGATAGAAGTTGAAGACGCGTCCTTCTGTACGCTCATTGTTTCGATGTCGGCCTGGTTGATAGAGTTCAAGTTACCATCGTAGGGAACACCGTCGAGGATGATAAGAGGAGCAGAACTGTTGATTGAACCGATACCACGGATGTTGATAGAAGCCTGAGAACCGGGCTGACCTGAAGCAGAAGTAATCTGCACACCGGCCATCTGACCTTCAAGACCCTTAGAGACGTTAGCAACCTGCATCTTCTGCAAGTCCTTCGCCTTCATCTGTGATACAGAACCTGTGAACGAACCCTTCTTTGCCACACCATAAGCGACAACGATTGCTTCATCCAAAAGTTCATCTTCTACTGCGAGCACAACTGAAACATTGCTGCTCACACTTACTTCTTGCGTCTTCATACCAATGTAAGAAACGCTCAAAGTCTTTGCAGAAGCGGGTACGTTGGGAAGTACGAACTTACCCTCAGTGTCAGTAACTGCAGCAACCTTTGTGCCTGCAACCTTAACAGTAGCACCAATTACAGGCGCACCATCGGCGTCAGTCACGCTACCCGTTACACGCTTCTGAGCCATCAGTGTAACTGCTCCAAAGAGCAAGCCCACCAACAAAAGCATTAACTTTTTGTCCATAACTGTTTGTGTTGTTAAATTATTAAATTATTGAGTTGTGTTTATCAAAATATGCTGGAGACTTGACAAAAAGAAAGTCCACCCCAAAATATTCGAGTGGCAAAAGTAAACTATTTTTAACTTCTGACAAACATTTTTTCAAAAAAAACGCCTTTTTTACTATCCAACAGTCGTTTTTTGTGTGTCGCAAGCGCCTAAGGCGTCATTTTTTTACTTTTTTACGCCCCGCGAAAAACAAAATGACAGGCATTTTCTCAAATTGGTTTTCATTTTGAAAGCAAACCGCAATTTGGCGGACAGGCAGAAGCAAAAATTCCATAAAAGACGCCTCTCCCACCCCACTTTTCGCGCCCCAAAACGGGGTAAAAATCCAAGCAAAAACACCTTTTGAAAATCAAGCATTTAGGAGGGCGAAAATTATTAGTAACCTTTTTTAAATTACATTACTAATAATTTTTCTTAGGTTACTAATAATTTTTACGAGAATAGGTTTCGTTTTTCGGAGGAGGGGTTGGGGGTGGAAAAACGCAATGAAAAAGCACTCCGGATGGCGCTCGAGCACCATCCGGGGTATTTTTTTGGTAATGATATAGCAGTTGACCCAATATAGGGATAAGAATCATACCCCCTCCCCGCCTGCGGCGGTACTCCCCCTATCTTAAGGGGAGAGCGCCGTTCGGAACGCAAATAACCCGATTATACCGTGTAAACCATCTGG
>JAZQVD010000043.1:0-25044 GCA_045631665.1 Alloprevotella sp. | reverse complement strand
GCACCCTATCACGTGCTTGCTCCGCTTTAATGTTGTAAGTTATTGGTGTCCGGTAAACTTTTCGAGAAGTAACGGCCTGAAAGGCCAATAAGCATCCAGCCCAGGGCAACACCCTGGGTCTATGGAAGTTTGGGTTTGCGCACTGGAAGGGGAAAAGCATTGAAGTTCAAACTCTTGTAATTGCTTTTGCCCTTTCAGGGCGCAAGTCTCGACTGCAACAACACCCAGGGCGTTGCCCTGGGCTAATGGCTTTATCCCCTTTCAGGGGAATCATGCCAACTGTGGGACTTATACTATTCAAACTAATTTATATTCATAGAGTTAGAGTTGTTTACCGGACACCAATAATTGTAATTTTGGGGCAGTAGTAGAGCGGTTACTTGCGTGACCTTTAACCGCCTCCAACTGTTTTACTGACGCTGAAAGCGTCACCGCTCAATAACCGGGGTGTTTGAGCGAAGCGAATATCCCCAGTAGTGAGAAGATAATGAGACGCTTTCAGCGTCTGAACTGCGCTACGGGAGCCCCAAGGTCACGCAAGTAACAACTCAATATTATCCCCAATCCCTACCCCCCCCCAAACACCCCAAATTTCTGCACAAAAACGGGGGCGTGAAGGCGCAAAAATGGGCGATTGTAACTCGCTGTAAATTAAAGGGTTAAAAAGGCGAAAATTATTAGTAACCTTTTTTAAATTACATTACTAATAATTTTTTTTAGGTTACTAATAATTTTTACGAAAATAGATATAGTTTTTACGACAATGGATTAGGGGATGTTTTCGAGGTATTATATTTGGTTAAAAAGGCGCATTTTTTTAGTAAAAATTAAAAATTAAAAATTAAAAATTAAAAATTAAAAATTAAAAATTGTACCTTTGCCAGACAATATACACAAGTATTGACATTCAAACATTTAATAACCTTTACTTATGAAGAAATTTTTCACGCTCATTGCTGCGATGATTTGTGCTTCGACACAGATGATGGCAGACAAGGTGGTAGCTTCTACAGTGCTTCCTGACGCAGGCAAGCCTGAGCATGTCTACACCATGAAGAATGCTAACGGTGTGTTCTCAAACGCACTGACGGCGCCCACTCAGACGGCGGAGAATCAGGGTCTCTTTGCGTTCTATGCCGTAGAGGGTAAGGCGGGTGCGTATTACATTTACAGCACCAAGGCAGAGAAGTGGCTTACGTACACAGCCGCTGCAAGTTACAACAACGGCAAGGACTTCATCAAGATGTCGGCAACTAAGGGTGCGGATGACTATTTCAAGGTGAACAACTTTGCAGAAGATTTCTATGAAATCCAACCCTACACCACCAGTGGCGGAAATGACAAGTACGTAAACTGGTTCCAGGGCACAGACGGTAATCCTCTTGACGGTTCTAACACTTTGGGACTTTGGCAGGATGCTGGTAGCAAGGACAATGGTAGTAAGTGGACCTTCACTGAGGTAGTTCTCGTAGTGCGCAACTATGCTATTGTGATGCCCGAGGGTTATACCATCAAGATTGGCGAACAGACTTACAAGAATGGCGACACTTATACCATCGAAGGCAGTGTGAAGAAGAGCGACATTACTGTTGTTGCCCCCGAAGGCCAGTTTGCAGCTGTGGCTATCAATGATGTAGCGCAGACCATCACGGTTTACTTCGCACAAGTCCCCGCACAGCCCGCAACTGTTGCTTACACCAACGCTGTGCTTTATCCCGCGCAGCAGGAAGCCGTTGGCGCTGCTGTTTTGACGGCAAACGAAGGCGTTTATACGTTCAGCAATAACGTGCTCGCAGCAAGTTATGTGAAGTTGGGCGATGCTATTTACTTCGGCGGTTCAAAGGCTATGGACCTCGTGGCAGGTACTGAAATTTTCAGCGTAGCTTTTGGCAACGGTGACAATGTTCCTGCTTCTGGTATGACGTTGAAGAGCGTTGAAGTGAAAGACCTCGAAGCAAATCCCACTGCTATTGGTGGCGCTGAGCATTTCGCAGGTAAGGCACTCGAAGCAACTTACAGCTATACCTATAAGGAAAAGAAGATTGACATTATCTGGCGCGCCGTGCTCCGCGACGGTTCTCACTACCTCCGTACGGAAATGGAACTCGTGGGTGTTGATGACGTAGATATGTATAACATCATCCCCATGATGTATAACGTGGATACAAAGGCGGCAGGTTCTGCTCCCAAGACCGTAGGTAACACTCGCGGTGCGGTATTGATGAGCAACAAGATCTTTGCGGGTCTCGAACATCCTACTGCTTACAACACGGCTGGTGAAGCTTCTGGCGACGAAGATAATTGGACACTCGAAACTACGCTCGGTCCTACTGCGCTTACGCCTGATTCTTGGACACAAGTGGCAGAAGATGCTGTGCCCAAGCGTCTTGAAGAAGCCATTGGCGTAAACTATCCCAACGTGCTCGAATATAAGATTGAGAATGTTACGTTGAAGGAAAACCAAAAGGTAGAAGTGCTCATTAAATATACAAGCGGCTCTCACCGTTTGAATATTGGTGGTGTGGATTTGCTTGAAGCAAACGGTTCTATCGCAGCTAATGACTACCACAGCGGTTACTCTGGCGGTCAGCACAGCAAGAACACTTACACATTCACTGCTCCTTACGACGGCACCTTTACAATTCGCGCCATGATTGAAAACAAGAGCGAATCTGTGAATGCTAACAGCACGATTACTACTAAGATTTACAACGCTAAGGAAGGTGTTGTTGTAAATACCGACATTGTGGGCATCCAAGGTCTCTGGAGCCGTAACACAACTCTCTTGCAGGGTGAAAACTGGAAGATTTCAAGCGTAGTAGGTCTCGTTGCACAAGACGGAACTCAGGCTGACAGCAACATCCACAAGACTCAGAAGCGCCGTTCATTCTTGGCGTACTCAGAAAGAGAACGTGCAGTGCCCTGGCGTGCTACTCCCGTTTACCTCACTTGGTACGAACTCCAAATCAACCGCAATAACGCAGCTCCCGGTCGCGAACACCTCGACAACACTAAGGCTGACGACGTGCTCGACGTAATCAACCACTGGAAGACTGACCTCTACGACCGCTACGGAGTAACTCCCAGCATCTATATTATCGACGACGGTTGGGACGAATACGGAGAATGGAAATTCCACGAATCATTCCCCAACGAAATGCGCGACATGGCAGAGCTCGCTCAGGAAATGGGCTCTGGCGTAGGTGCTTGGCTCGGTCCGGTAGGTGGTTATGGTCAGAGCGGTAACTATCGCCGTCAATATTGGAACGGGAAGGGCGGTATGCAGCTCTCTAACCCCGCTTACTATAAGGCATTTAAGGATGCAGCTTACAACCTCGTAATGAACCAAGGCGACTACCGCTTCTTTAAGTTCGACGGTATTTCTGGACAATTCACTTCTGTAGGTCCCGATGCTGGTGACACGGGTAACGAAAACGCAGAAGGTATCATCCGTCTCGAACGCTACGTGCGTGAAGAGCTCCGCGAAGACATCTTCTTCAATACTACTGTAGGTACTTGGGCTTCTCCCTTCTGGTATCAGTACACCGACGCTACTTGGCGCCAGGAAAACGACCACGACCGTATTGGTAACAACCCCGTAAACCGTGAAAACTGGATTACTTACCGCGACCGTCTCGTTTATCAGAACTACGTGACCAACTCTCCTATCTGTCCCATCAACACGTTGATGACTCACGGATTTATCCTTACTAAGTTCGGTCCTCCCGCAGGTGACACACGCGAATATAAGCACGTGCTCAACGAATTGCGTTGCGCATTCGTTTGCGGTTCAGGCTTGGTAGAGTTGTACAATGACTATGACTTGATGAACAGTATCAACGACGGTAAGCTCTGGGCAGACGTTGCAGAATTGATTGCTTGGCAGAAGCGCAATGCTGACGTACTTCCCGACGCGCACTGGGTAGGTGGCAATCCTTGGGACGGCAGCAAGCAGAACGTTTACGGTTGGGCTTCTTGGAATGGTAAGAAGGCTACACTCGCACTCCGCAATGGTTCAAGCAAGATTGCTTCTTACGACTTCACACTCCGCGAAGCGCTCAACATTCCTGCTAACGTAAATGGCAGTGTTATCTTCCGCAAGTCATTCAGCGAACAAGACAACATGGGCGGTCTCACATTGGGCGAACCTATTGATATTGACACAAAGATCTCTGCGAAGCTCCTCGCGAATAGCATCTACAGCTTCGACGGTATTATGGCAACTGAAACAGTGAAGCCCATTACAAGCATCACTATCGAAACTGAGACTGGCGATACTAACGTAGAAGCTGGCAAGACTTTCGTGCTTCAGGCAAAGGTAAATACCGACGCTACATTCCCCGTTGTTACTTGGGAAAGCAGTGATGAAACCATCGCTACTGTAGCAAGTGGTTTTGTAAAGGCATTGAAGGAAGGTACAGTTACTATCACTGCTAAGGCTGCTGATGGTTCTGAAGTGCAGACTCAGATTACACTTACTGTAACTCCTGAGGTGCGTGAACCTTATGCAGTGAACTTTGATAAGAACACTACTTCTTCTTCGAAGCATCGTTACATCACCACGCTCTCTCTCACTGAAGAAGGTGGTGAAGCGCAAGTGATTGAAATCAATCAAGCGAAGTCATACATTGACAAGAGTGCAGACGAAGCATGCACACTTACTTGTAACGCAGGTAGCAACCTCACTGCTGTCATCAACAAGGAGGGTAACTGGATGAATGGTTACGTGTATATCGACCTCGATAACGACCAACAGTTCTCATTCAACGACGGTTCTACAGACCAGAGTGGCACAGACGTAGTTTCATTCAGTTTCTACACTGGTAACTTCAACGATGACCAAAATGGAGGTGTGAATTCAGCAGGTGAATCTCTCACTGGCAATGCACGCAATACGATGACGCTTCCTCCCTTTAAGGCTCCCGCCGAAGCAGGAACTTACCGAATTCGCTTTAAGATGGACTGGAATTCAATTGATGCGGGAGGTCAGATTGCGGCTGACGGCACATTGACAGGCGCAAATGGTTTCTTCGCAAATTCAGGTACGATTGTTGATGCAACACTCGTTGTTACAGGCGAAGCAACTGACATTGACGGCGTAGTTGCTAACGGTAAGAAGGCAGAACTCTTCGACCTCAGCGGACGTAAGCTCAACCAGGCACCTGCCAAGGGCGTTTACATCCAAGACAATAAGAAGGTGGTGCGCTAATCGCCACCCCACGCCTTAGAACATCCGCTTCGCAAGAAGCATGATTTCATAAAAGTTATCCGCCCCGAGTCGCAACTCAGGGCGGATTTCTTTTGGTAATGATAAAGGAGTTGACCCGTTTTTGAGTCATACCCCCTCCCCGCCTTTCGGCGGTACTCCCCCTATCTTAATGGGAGAGTGTAGTTTGATACTTCCGTTAAAACAACTCAGATTGGTATAAACCATTGCGTTTTCACTTGCTACAAACAGTGTAGGTACACTCCCCATGGCGCTCTCCCCTTAAGATAGGGGGAGTACCGCTGAAAGGCGGGGAGGGGGTATGATAGATTATCATATTGGGTCAACTGCTATATCCTTACCTTTCTTTTACACCACACCTCCGTTTTAAAGAACAACAACTACCCCCTCACGCCCCTGTTTTCTGCCCCACAAGAAGCGAAAAACTGTTACACAAAACACAGATGATAATCAACACGTTAGACACCCATAAAATTATTAGTAATATATTTTAAATTATGTTACTAATAATTTTTACGAAAATAGGTATAGTTTTTTCGGCAATGGGTTTAGGGTTCCGAAGTCAACAAAATACAATAGGATTTTCCCATTTTTTATTGCGCCTCATACGGGCGCGAAGTAGCGTAAACCAACAAGCGACTACCCCGATAGAAGCAGTCGCTTGTTGGAGTATGTGAGGGCGCCGTAGCACCGAAATGTTAGAATTTCACCTTAAATTCCGCCCCAAAGTGGCAGGGGATGCCGCGCTGTGCGTAGCGTCGGTTCATGCTGTCGAAGCGGAAGGTGTCGTAATTCGTATCGGTGAGGTTCTTGCCCCAAAGGGTGAGCTGCATATCGCGGGCAAATTCGAGCGAGAGGTGCGCACCGAGGGTAGCGTAGAAGTCCTGGTGGTGCGTATTTGCTTCGTCCCACTGAATGTCGCCTGCTGCAAAGACGTTAGCACCCACGGTTACGGCGCGGAGTACGTCGCAGTTGAGGGGTTGGCGGAAGTCTGCCGTAGCGCTCAAGGTGTGCTTGGGCACGTAAGGCACGTAGTTGTCCGTGCCGCGGAAGGTGGCGTGCGTAAAGCCGTAATTGGTGTTCACGGTCAAGCGATTGTCCATCCAGCGCGTGCGTGCCGAGAGTTCGGCGCCGTAAGAGCGACTCTTACCCGCGTTTTTCACGTTACGCCCCATACCACTTTCGGCAAAGTTCGCCACCTGTTGGTCGCGCGTGTCCATCCAAAAGGCAGTAGCGTCGAGTTGGAAGGCGCCTTCGCAGAAGTTGAAGTGACCGCCCACCTCATAACTCCACGTCTGTTCGGGCTTGTAGTAAAGCGTAGCGGCATCGGCGGGCGCAGGAATGTTTTCCTTCAGGCTGCTCAAGTTGCGCTCTACGACAGTTCCGGGCATACCCATGCCGGTCATCATGTTGTAACTGTAGTCATAAACCTGCTGCATCATGTCGCCCTGAAGCATGCTCTGCGAAAGGTCAGAGTAGGCCTGAATGTTGTAACCGCCTGAACGGTAACCTTTCGAAACAGAAGCGTAGACGTTGCCGAGGTTCTGCTTAAAGTCGTACTGGAGGGCGAGTTTGGGAAGGAGTTGCCACGTGTCGTTGTTCAACTTATCGTTCAACACGGGATTGCTCTGGAACGGCACGGGGCGACCCATCATAGCGAATTGGAAGGCGATAGGAGTAGCTACGCCCGAACGAAGGTCGAGGCGCTGGTAGTCATAGTCAAGGCGCAAGCCCGCAGAAAGCGTGAGGCCGCAA
The DNA here is from genome assembly GCA_045631665.1 of Alloprevotella sp. Lineage (GTDB taxonomy): Bacteria > Bacteroidota > Bacteroidia > Bacteroidales > Bacteroidaceae > Alloprevotella. The sequence goes on along the minus strand of JAZQVD010000043.1, from coordinate 18,062 downwards.
TCAAAGCGGTAAGACGACTGATGGAAGAGGGCTGCGTTGGCTGCGGGAGTCTTCAAGTTGGCGCGGAAGGGGAGCGAGTTGCCCGTAAATCCGAGCGACATGGGCATCCCTGCGGGGAGCACATTTGCAAATACCGAGTTGAGGTAGTCCACTCCGTCCTGATAGAAATCAACGGGGCAAGTGGTCTTCGCATGTTGGTACATCCCGTAAACGCCCGTAGTCCACTGCCAAGGCTTACCGCCCTTGCTCTTGAGTGAGAACTCCTGGCTGATGGTGTTCAACTTCTGGCGCTGGTCGAGCGAGAAGATGTCGGTAGCAATAAAGTCCTGGTCGATAAAGAGTCGGTCAGCCACGCGCTGGTATGCCGTAACGCTGTTGAGCGTAAAGTGGTTAGCGCGCCAGGCGATACTCAAACCCGTGTTTAACACACTGCGGCGATACGTTGAAGGGCGATTCTGCGAGAGCGTTCCGAGATAGTCGGGATAGAGTTCGGCACCCGCTGCGGCGCCCTCATAGAAATAGGGGCAGGCACCCTCGTAACTCTGCTCGTAAGAGGCAGTGAAGTCAAAGCGAAGGCGGTTTGAGGGGCGGTAACTCATGCGGAGTTTGCCACCTCCGGCATCGCTGAAGTCGGCGTGCTTACCTGTTGTCGCGTTCTTGAAGAAACCTGCTTCGCCGTTGTAATATCCTGTGAGCGAGATGCCGAAATTGTCCGACGGATGCAGGAAGGTGGTGAACGAAGCGGAGCGTCCGCCGTTGCGGGTGCTACCTCCGAGGGAGAGTTGCGTACCATAGTTGCGCAAGGGGTCGGAAGTATAAACGCGGATGACGCCGCCCATCGTGTTACGTCCGTAGAGCGTGGCTTGAGGTCCGCGAAGCACGTCCACACGTTCGATGTCGGTAAACGAGAAGTCGTAAGCGCTCTTGTCGACATACGCAATGTTGTCTACATAAAGCCCTACGGCGGGCGTGTTCATACGACTGCCGATGCCACGAATGTAAACGGCAGAAGTGTAGCGGCTGCCGTAGTCGGGCATAAAGAAGTTGGGTGCGAGGGCAGAGAGTCCCTTAAGACTGGTGACCTGCAACTGCTCGAGCTCCTTACCGCTGTAAAGATTGGCAGCGAGGGGCTGCTTGCGGAGTTGCGTCGTCTGCTTGGGCGTAGCCACCACGATGGCTTCTTCAAGGTTTACGACGCGCGAGGTGTCGGATTCGGTGGTATGAACTGCTGCTTGTGTACCAATGCAAGCGAGTAACCCCGTCAGCAATAAAGGAAATTTCAACATAAGTATGTGTGTGGAATGAATGTACTGTAATAAAAAATTGCGACTGCAAAGTTACTCGCAATCGCAATTTTACACAATCGTAATATGTTATGAAAATTAACTTAAATTAGGATAAAGGTTCCTTGCCCAACAGGCGTAAGTAGTCGTCGTAGGGAATGTAGCGCCCGCCCATTGTTTCGAGGTGGGCTGTTTTGATTTGGCAGTCGATAAGTACACCTCCGTGGCGCTGCATGTAACGAGAGAGGAATACGAGAGCTAACTTTGACGCGCTGGGAACGAGGGAGAACATGCTTTCGCCGATAAATGCCCACTGCGTTCCGGCATCGTTGGTGGTCATCACTACTCCGTAGAGTCCGCCCACGAGTTCTTCTCCGTCCCACACCTCAACGCTGGCGCAGAAACCGAGTTCGTGGAGTTTTGTGTACGCCTTCTTGATGTCTTCTCCGAGCCAGGCACCTTCTTCGTGCTCACGCAGTCTGCCGCATTCGCCGATGACTTTCTCAAAATTCCGATTCATCGAAAAGGTGTAGCGCTGCTTGTTGATGAGTGAGCGCAGGGAGTGTGACACGTGCACTTCTTCGGGGAAAATCACGAAGCGCTGCATCGGGCACCACCATTGTGGGATTCCCACGCGGAAGTCAAACCAGGGGAAGATGCCGTACTGGTATGCTAAAAGGAGGCGCTCTGTTGAAAGATCGCCTCCTACTGCAAATATTCCGCTTTCCTCGCCCAAACGTGGGTCGGGAAAACCTATTTCATCGGTGAGTTGAAAAACCATTTAGTGAGGTTTTAGGTTTAAGGTGGTGGAGGAGGTTAAGGTTCCATGCGGTCTGGATTGTTCTTATAACCTAAGAGCGAAGCGACCTAATAACCTCCAACCTTGTTCTACTTACTTCATCCAAAGTTCGCCGTCCTTTACGCTCACAACGGCTTCTCCGCCCTTCTTCATCTTACCGAAGAGGATGCTGCGCATTAAGAGAGGTTTGAGGTACTGCGCTACAACGCGGTCCATCTCACGCGCTCCGTATTCGGGGGTGAATCCCTTTTCGAGCAACCATTCGTATGCTTCGTCGGAGAGGTTGAGCGTTACCTTCTTGGCTTCAAGTTTTTCGCGGAAACCACGAAGTTTCTTGTCCAAGATAAGGCGTGCCATCTGCTTGTCCATGTCGTGGAACACCACAGTAGCAGAGAGGCGGTTGATAAACTCAGGTTTGAAAGTCTGCTTCACCTGCTTCATCATTGCTTCGCCTGTGCTTACACCACTGCCGAAACCAATGTTTGCCTTACGGGCATGCTGTGCACCAGCATTCGAAGTCATGAGCAAAATCACGTTCTTGAAGTCTGCCTTATTACCCTTGTTGTCGGTAAGTTGGGCATAGTCCATTACCTGAAGGAGGATGTTGTAAATATCGCTGTGTGCCTTTTCGATTTCGTCGAGAAGAAGCACGCAGTAAGGCGTTTTGCGAATCGCATCAGTGAGCAAACCGCCATCGTCATAACCGATGTAACCAGCGGGAGAACCAATGAGTTTTGCAACCGTGTGCTTTTCGGTATATTCACTCATGTCGAAGCGAATGAGTTCGACACCGAGTTCCTTTGCCAAAACTTTCGCCACTTCCGTTTTACCCACACCCGTAGGACCAACAAAGAGCATGCTTGCCACAGGTTTGCCGTCGTCGGTAAGTCCCGACTTCGACATCTGCACAGACTCTACAAGTTTCTGAATTGCCTCGTCCTGACCGTAAATTTGCGCCTTGATGCGGTCTTCAAGTGTTGCGAGTGATTCAAGATCATCGCCCTTAATCGCCATAGCATCAATCTTCGCCACATTTGCAAGCGCCTCGTCTACCGTAGCCACCTTGATGCGCAACTTTGAGGCACTATCCTTCGGCGCACGGAGTTCGGTGAGCGTTGCTGCTTCGTCGAGAAGTTCGATAGCCTTTTCAGGAAGGAAACGATCAGAAATATATTTCGCCGAAAGTTCGATAGCGTGACGGATTACGGGTTCCGTTATGCTCACATGGTGGAACCGCTCGATTTGCTTGCGGTGATTGCCGAGAATCTCTACAGTTTCTTCTACCGAAGGTTCCTTAATATCAATCTGCTGGAAGCGGCGCGTCAAACTCTTGTTCTTCGCTACATAGCGGGTGTAGTCTTCGTGCGTCGTAGTACCGATAAAGCGGAGCGTACCGCCGTCGATGTAGGGTTTGAGGAGGTGAGAAACGTCCATCGAACCGTCTTGTCCGCGACTTGAACCTACCAAGTGATGAATGTCGTCAATAACAATAATAGGAGTAACGACTACCTTGCGACCCGTGCGCTCATCAGTTGCTTCAACAGCAAGTTCCTTAATACCCTCAAGCACCGCCTTCATGCACTTTTCCATTTCCCCACGGAACTGTGCGTTGGCGTAGAGTGCCGTAACATCCAACTGATACATGGGGCACTTCTTGATGCGCGAAGGTGCCTCCGCAGTCTTTGAATACAGCTGGAGCGCCGAGAGCATTGCCGTCTTACCCACACCGGGTTCACCCACGAGCATGGCGCAGTTCTTATTCTGTCGGCTCAACACATTTGCCATGCGCTCAAGTTCCTTCTTTCTTCCCACGATGGGCGTAGAAAGATTGGGTTCAAACTCACTGGCAAAGCGCTGCCAAGAGGGATTTTCCATTCCCTGCGGGGGGAAGGGTTGGCCGCCCATATCAATAGTGTCTACACTTACATGTGCCTGACCGACAACGCGTGTAGATTTGTCGTTTGCATATACCTCATTGAGCGCAGCAAGAAACGCTTCCTGCTGCTTACCGAGCAAGTCGCGTAACATGTCGGCAGCGATAGACTTGCGGAGTTTCAAGAACGACTGCACGAGGTTTGGCATATCCAGCACCTTACGGTTATTTGACTTCATTGCCACACAAGCACGCGTAATCATTTCTTGAAGCAACACAGAGAGCCCGACGTTGTACTCCACATCCTTAGGCACGCACTCCATCGCATCGCAGGAGAGGTAACGTCCCACGATTTCTTTAAGCGCATCGGCATTGAGGTTACAACGTTCCAAAGCCTCCACAAAGGGTTTTTGCTTCAAGAAAGCTGCAAGGAAATGCTCGGGCGTCACACATTCGTGGCGCAACGAGTTTGCCAATCCGAGGGCTTCGCCAAAGGCATTATTTGCTGATTCTGTAAATTCTAAAGGCATGGTATAGGAGTTGCCCCTGCTTCTTCATGGGAGAATGAAGCACCGTTCTGGGGCACTTTTCTTTAGGGGAAGAACGGTTATACCTAACAAAGTTACAAATATTATGCCGAAAATCGTATTTGCAACCGCATTATTCTTGTTCGATGGTCACTCTGAGCGGAAATTCCTCCTGTGCGGCAAGTGTTTGTACGCGTTGCTGCTTTGTGCAAGCAATATCCCAGGTGTAACGTCCCACGACTGCTTGCCCGTTGTTGTGAATTTCCAACATCAAACGCTCAGCCTCTTCCTCCGTTTTGTAAAACACGTCGGTCAAGACCATCACCACAAAGTCCATCGTCGTCACGTCATCATTGTGCATAATCACCTTGTAGCGCTCGATGTTGAAGTTCATCTCGGCGTAACGATTGCGGAAACCCGGTGTATTTTGTTGCTGTTCCATAGTTGTGCAGGAAAGACAAAGAAAGCGATACCATCTTGAGGATAGTACCGCTCTATTTCTTTTGTGCTAACTTCAGTCTTACGCGAGTGCGTTTACGTGAATCATAAGAGAAGACTTGATGTTAGAAGCCTTGTTCTTGTGAATGATGTTAGTCTTAGCAAGCTTGTCAAGCATCTTCTGAACCTTCGGCAGAAGTTCTACTGCAGCTGCTTTGTCAGTTGTAGCGCGGAGCTTACGAACTGCATTACGCATAGTCTTAGCGTAATAGCGGTTGTGCAATCTGCGAGTCGCCGTCTGACGAATTCTTTTTACAGATGATTTGTGGTTTGCCATTTTGTTAATCTTGTTTATTAAATGAGTAGCCCATAGGAGAATCGAACTCCTCTTTCAAGAATGAAAATCTTGCGTCCTAACCGATAGACGAATGGGCCAGCCTTGGTTCAGCGAGCATAATCCTTTCGGCACTCACCGTTTTCTGCATAAAAAAAGCTAACCTAATGGTCAGCATAGTAGATAGTATGAATCACTTTAAACCCTTAACGCTATTTATCTACTTTCTGCCAATATTAGTTTCACTTTTTCTTAGTAGCCCATAGGAGAATCGAACTCCTCTTTCAAGAATGAAAATCTTGCGTCCTAACCGATAGACGAATGGGCCTTACCTTAATCAAAATCCCGTTGGGGGTTGATTGCGAGTGCAAAGGTACGGATTTTTTTATTCCCACCAAATAAAACCTACTTTTTTTTTGAGAAAATATTGCTCAAAGTCTAAAATATGTGCTGTAAGTAGTAATTTTGTAAGGCCTAACTAACAAGCATAAGCCGTACATCCTATTTCTGCTGCGCGAAACGGTTGAACTGGAGTTGTAGAACTACGGGCATGCCACCCACCGCCACACAATATTATATATATAATAGTCATGCTGATTACCTCACGTGCCATCATACTTTCCATAGTCCGTTACTCCGACGACGCCCTCATTGTGGATGCGTTTACGGAAGAACAGGGGCGTGTGGGATTCCTGGTAAAGATTTCGCGCTCGGCACGTGCTGCTGTGCGCCACACACTTTTTCAACCCCTTGCCGTATTGGAACTCACCTGGGACAATCGTTCAAATGGCGTACTCGTACGCCCCAAGGCGGCACGCTCAGCATTACCTTTCGCCACCCTACCCTACGACCCCTACAAGTCTGCCATGGCGCTCTTCATCGCAGAGTTTCTGCACCACGCCTTGCGCTCCGAGCCCGCCTCCACACATTTATATAATTATATAGAGCAGTCTATCAACTGGCTGGATACCTGCACGCGCAACTTCTCAAACTTCCACCTCGTCTTCCTCGTGCGCCTCACTTACTTCTTAGGCATTACCCCCAATGTAGACTACCCTGAACGCTACAAGTATTTCGACCTCCGCGCCGGTAGTTTTGTCGAAACATGCCCCACGCACCCCGATTACCTCGCCGACCCCGAGGCACAATTCATCCCCATGCTCTTACGCATGCGCTACGAAACGATGCACATATTCCACTTCAACGGCGACGAACGCACCCGACTCCTGCGCCACATCAACACCTATTACCGCCTGCACCTTGAGGGAATGCCCGAACTGAAATCCCTCGCCGTTTTGAGTGAGGTGTTTTAAAGCACTTGCACATAGTATTTTTGACAGAAGTGATTTTTTGCACGCAGCAATCACGGATTTACACAGAATTTCGTGTAGGGACGCAATATTTTGCGTCCGCAGTCCGCACGGCATCCCTCACAGTTTTTTTGACATAAGTACAGAAGGACATATATTAAATACTCATGCGGAATTGTATTTCTCACGCAGAGGACGCAGAGTTACGCAGAGTTTTGACTGTACGAAAGGAAGGGGATTTAGCAGAAACGCCGTCCGGATGGAACATACGAGCGAAGCAAAGTATGTCTCTGCGTAATCTGTTTTATCAAGATTATGTCCTGCATAGTCTTTGCGAGACTCTGCGAACTCCGCGTGAGAAAATATAATTCCACACGGCACGATTTTTAAAAACTCCGCCCAGCAGATTGCCTGCTGGGCGGAGTTGCTTTTTCTCAGTATAGTAATCAAGTATGCCTGATGTCACACCATATCATTTATCTTACATAAACCTTCTTGCCACCGATGATATAAACGCCAGCGGGAAGTTCGTGTTTGAGGTTCTTCAAGTCCGCATTGCGCTTAATGAGCATACCGTTGGTGCTGTAAACATCAGCAGTGGCGGGCACTGCGCCTCAACAGTTACGCCACCTATGGCAGTAGGCACCTCCTCAATAAAGAAGAATTCCTCCCACTGGTCTGCCTGCTCATTATTTTACTCATTTTGACTCTTTCGATACTGTTTAGGAGGAATGCCCGCGTGTTGCTTGAAATATTTACGAAATGAGAATTGCTCTGGAAAATGGAGTTCCATTGCTATTTCCTTAATACTCATTTTGGTATTATCTAACAGATTTTTCGCTTTTGCTATGGTGAAAAATATAATCCATTCGGTTGGTGTTTTTTGGGTGCAACTTTTCACTAAACGTGTGAAATGCCCAACAGATAGTCCAGCTTCTTTAGCATAGAAAGAAACTGAACGATTATGAGTTGGGTTCTTATTAATAGAAAATATGAAATTAAATGAAATAGAAGTATTTTTATCTACCTCCTTAGGCTTGACTTCTGTATTTTGATGAGCCAAAGTTAATACTTCAATAAATAGTTCTTGCTCAAGCAAATATATCATTGATGAATAAAGGCGTTTCTCTTTTTCGTTTTTTGCGTTTTCAAGAATACTTTTTCTCTCAATGATTAGCCTTTCTCTTTGGAATACAAAATCAATGAATAGTTCATCTGCTTGAAATACAACATTATTGCGCTGTCGTATCTCCAATATGATGTCCATAAATTTCTTGCCAATGGGGAATATATGTTCTATCGCCTCAGTAATAATCTGAAATTCACAATCGCTGCTTTGAGAGAGTATTTGTATATGAATAATAGGACTGATGAGACCAATGCAACCACGCCCAAACAGAAACAACTTCCCGTTTACAAGCAATTCGGCTGTGCCTTTTACGCACATATAAATACCTACTTTACCCTGAGTATTTATAATCTCTATGTTAAAAGTTTGTCTATCCATAATCCTACGCGTTTATGATGCAAAAATACATATTTTCTCATATGCAAACAGATGTTGTCACTGCAAATATTGCGATTTGCTCAAATTAAGCATTCTATTGACATTGTGCAACCTAAGTTATACAAGTAATTTTGCACTGTCTAAGATGAATAATAGTAACTTTTAAAACCAATAAATTATGAAGCGACTTATTATACTTTTATTCTCGTCATTGACAGTCTTTACGAGTGTAGCCCAACCTACACTGGATGAATGTCTGCGTCTGGCAAGGGAACACTATCCCGAAATCAGGCAATACGACCTAATAGCGGAGACTGAGCAGTACAACATTTCGAATGCTGCTCGTGCGTGGATTCCGCAGGTGGTATTTTCGGGACAAGCCACCTATCAATCGGCAACACCTACCTATCCCGAGGTCTTCAATCAGATTGTTGCTGCCAACGGATTGGATATGTCGGGTGTCCGCAAAGGCCAATACAAGGTGGCGGTTGATGTATCGCAGAATATATGGGATGGTGGTCAGTCAAAGGCTAATCGTGAGATTGCCGAAGCGGAGGCAGCTGTGCAGCGTAGCCAAGTGGATGTATCGCTTTACGACCTACAATCCCGTATTCAGAATCTCTATTTCGGTATACTATTACTTGACGAGCGTGTTGCACAGACCGAAACACTCATTGAAGTTTTGGATGCCAATCTCAATCGTATTCGTACCTATTATAAAAATGGTATGGCAATGCAATCGGATGTTGATGCTATTGAGGCAGAATTACTAACTGCTCGTCAGACGCTCGGTCAGGTGGAGGCATCACGATCAAGTTACCGTCGAATGTTAGAGGTATTTATCGGGCAGCCGCTAATGGATAAGACTCTCATACGCCCCACAATGACCGATGTTGCAAGTCGTACATCGGCACGCCCCGAACTTGCAATGTTTGAGGCTCAAAGCAACAAACTCTCTGCACAGCGCAAAGCGATAACAGCATCTGTAATGCCACGATTCAGTGTCTTTGCTCAAGGCTATTATGGATACCCTGGATTGGATATGTTCAAAGGTATGGTATCATCAGAGTGGACCCTCAATGCTATTGTCGGAGTACGTATGTCGTGGAATATCGGAGCATTCTACACCAAGAAGAACAACCTCGCTAAGTTGGATGCTGCAGAGCGACAGATTGCCGTGCAGCGTGATGTATTCCTCTTTAATTCCCAAATGCAGACCACGCAGGACGATGGCGAGATTGCCCGTCTGCGCAATGCACTGGAGGATGATAATCGCATTGTAGAGTTGCGCCGCTCGGTGCGAATGGCTGCGGAGTCGAGGTTGGAGAACGGAGTAATTGATGCCACCGACCTACTGCGGAAGATTGCCGATGAAACCACTGCTATGCTCAATCGTAGTACCCACGAGGTAGAGTTATTACAAACCATATACAGATTAAAGACAACATTAAATCAATAAGTTATGAAACGATTATTCTATGTTCTTCCATTACTTGCCATTGTATCGTGCAATAACCAGCCAGATTATGATGCACAAGGTACATTTGAGGCTACAGAAATTATATTATCATCCGAGGGTACAGGTCGAATCCTCAGTTTTGATGTGACCGAGGGTGAGATAATCAATGCAAATAGTGTAGTTGGTGTTATTGACAGCCTCCAACTGCACCTACAACGAGAGCAGTTAAAGGCTCAGCAGTCGGCACTTTTGAGTAGTCTCCCAGACAAGGAGAAGCAGGTGGCATCATTGCGTAGGCAGTTAGCAAAACAGCGAGCTGAGTTACAGCGTGTCAAGAATATGCTCAGCGATGGAGCCGCAACCACAAAGCAGCGTGATGACATCGAGGCACAGATTACTATTCTCGAAGGTCAGTTGTCGGCAACCCTCTCTACCCTCGACAATAATACATCAACCATAAACGAGAACGCCGCAGCACTCGAAGCACAGATTGCAGCCCTTGATGACCGTATTGCAAAGTGTAACATATCATCGGCAGTAGGAGGAACGGTGTTGATTAAGTATGCAGAGGCGGGAGAGTTTACCACTATAGGCAAACCTCTGATGAAGGTTGCCGACCTTGAAAATATCTATCTGCGTGCATATCTTACCTCCTGCCAGTTGGCAAATGTGAATTTGGGTGATGAGGTATCGGTTATTGCCGATTTTGGTGGTGATGAACGATATGACTACAAGGGTCGTGTGGCGTGGATCTCAGCCGAGAGCGAGTTTACGCCAAAGAGTATTCAGACGAAAGATTCGAGAGCAAACCTGGTTTACGCAGTAAAGATTGCCGTAAAGAATGATGGTCGCCTAAAAATCGGTCTTGCGGGAGAGGTAAAATTATAAATCCACCATACTATGTCAGCCATAAAAGTTGAAAATATATCAAAGAGTTTCGGTAAGGTAAGGGCTCTTGATGGTATCTCTTTCGAGGTGGAGCGGGGCGAACTATTTGGCCTTATCGGCCCCGATGGAGCAGGTAAGACCACACTTTTTAGACTGCTCGCTACACTGCTTAATCCCGACGAGGGACGAGCGGAAGTTGATGGTTTCGATATTGTTAAAGATTATCACGCCATTCGTGAGCGTGTGGGATATATGCCAGGACGTTTCTCGCTACATCAAGACTTGACCGTAGAGGAGAATTTGAACTTCTTTGCTGCACTGTTCGGTGTAAAGGTGGAGGACTCCTACGATCTTGTTGCACCAATCTATCGCCAAATCGAGCCATTCAAAAAGCGTCGAGCAGGGAAACTATCGGGTGGTATGAAACAGAAACTTGCACTGTCGTGCGCCCTAATACATCGTCCGACCGTGCTGTTTCTGGACGAGCCGACGACGGGAGTCGATGCCGTATCGAGAAGTGAGTTTTGGGATATGCTTGCCGACCTTAAAAAGCGAGGCATAACCATCCTTGTATCTACACCATATATGGACGAGGCTTCACGATGCGACAGAGTGGCATTGTGTAGCGAGGCCCGCATCTTGGGAATAAACTCTCCGACAGGCATTGTTGCGGGATTTGATTCTACGCTCTACGCCGTTAAGGCAGAGAATATGTATCAACTACTCCTTGCGGCTCGTAAAGCGAGGAGGGTTGCGGAGTGCTATCCATTTGGCGAGGCTCACCACCTTATAGCCAATGCAGATTTCGATGTTGCGCAGTTCAAGGCGGAACTTGCCGATGTTCATGGTTTGCAGATAGAACCCGCTGAGCCTACGATTGAGGATATGTTTATAAAACTGATGAAGCAATGAACGAAGTGATTATATCTATCAGAGAATTGACCAAAAGTTTCGGGAATTTCACGGCCGTCAACCGTATCTCGTTTGATGTTTGGAGAGGTGAGATTTTCGGTTTCTTAGGTGCTAATGGTGCAGGCAAGACTACGGCTATGCGTATGCTGTGCGGGTTGAGTTACCCCACATCAGGCAGAGGTACTGTTGCAGGTTGGGATATAATGCGTGAGGGGGAGCAGATAAAACGTCATATAGGCTATATGAGTCAGAAGTTCTCGTTATATAACGACTTGACCGTATGGGAAAATATCAGGCTATTTGCAGGAATCTATGGACTCTCAAAATCAGAGACAGCAAGGCGAACTACCGAAGTACTCGAAAGGCTCAACTTCTCGTCAGAGCGTAACACCCTTGTAGGCTCGTTGCCTCTTGGTTGGAAACAGAAATTATCGTTTGCCGTAGCGACCATTCATCGCCCCGAGGTGGTCTTCTTGGATGAGCCGACGGGTGGCGTAGACCCCATAACACGCCGTCAATTTTGGGAGATGATTTATGAGGCTGCCGACTGTGGCACGACCATATTTGTTACCACACACTATATGGATGAAGCGGAGTATTGCTCACGAGTTTCTATTATGGTTGATGGCGAGGTGCGTGCGCTCGATACCCCTGCACGCCTTAAAGAACAATTTACTGCAGAGTCGATGGATGAGGTTTTCCGCATCTTAGCTCGTGGAGCAAAGCGAGGAGAGTAGGCTGATATGAAAGGAAATTTTTTATCGTTTGTAAAGAAGGAGTCGTTGCACATTCTGCGAGATGTGCGCACCATGATGATTGTACTGCTAATACCAGTGGTACTGATGATACTCTTTGGCTTTGCCATATCAACGGAGGTAAACAACCTCAATGTGGCAATAGTCGCCCCCAATCGCACAGAGGGTGTAAGACAAGTGGTGGATAGGCTTGCAAGCAATCCATATTTTACGCTCGTTGGTTATATTGACAACAGTGATACAGATAAGCTGCTTCGTAGCGGCAAGGCCGATGCCGTTGTTGTCTTCGATGAGGACTACGAACATCTGATAGCTCAGCGGGCAGATGGCATAGATACTCACCCTGCAATACAATTTATATTAGATGCCTCAAATACAAATATAGCACAAACGGGTGCAGCATATCTGCAAAATGTAATATCGGCAGACCATTCACAACAGGAGTTGCTAAATCTGCATCTGCTCTATAATCCGCAGATGAAATCGGCATACAATTTCGTGCCCGGTATTATGGGACTTATTTTTATTCTGATATGTGCGATGATGACATCGGTGTCAATTGTGCGAGAAAAGGAGACGGGAACTATGGAGGTGTTGCTCGTGTCGCCCGTCAGTCCTATCAAGATTATTCTTGCCAAGATGATTCCCTATTTTGCCATCTCGTGTATTAACCTTATTACCATTCTTCTTATTGCCAGCTATCTGCTTGATGTACCGATGAGCGGTGGCGTATGGAGTATTGTAGTTATTTCTATCATCTATCTATTGCTCTCATTGGCGTTAGGATTGTTAGTATCGACTATCGCATCATCGCAAGTGGCGGCTCTGCTTATCTCGGCAATGGTGATGCTCTTGCCAATGATGATGCTCTCAGGTATGGTCTACCCGTTAGAGAACTTACCAACCGTATTAAAGCCATTGCCCTATATTGTGCCTGCACGATGGTATATAGAAGCTAACCGTAAGTTGATGATTATGGGACTTCCTCTATCGGCTGTAATCAAAGAGATGTCAATCCTTATTTTTATGGCTATTGTGCTTGTAAGTATTTCACTCAAAAAGTTCAAAGACAAACTCGAATAAAATATGCAACAATTGCTTATTTTGATACAAAAGGAGTTTATTCAGATTTTCCGTAATCCGTTACTCCCCAAACTGTTTATCGTCTTTCCTGTGATGGTCATGCTCGTTATGCCGTGGGTTACGACGATGGATGTCCGCAATGTCGGTGTTGCCATTGTCGATGAGGATGGGTCTACTTTGTCACACCAAATGGCAAGCGACATTCGTGCCGCTGGATATTTTTCCATCAACGATAAAGCAAACACATATGATAAGGCAAAGAACTTGTTGGAAAAATGCGAAGTAGATGTTATTCTACAAATTCCCAAGAATTTTGAGAAAAACTTATCAAGTGTGTCACTTCAAAAGTTGGACATATCTGCCAATGCCGTAAATGCAATGAAAGGCTCGCTCGGTAGCCAGTATCTTGTCCAGACGATAAGTTCCACACTATCCAAATTCAGAAACGAACAGGGCATACAACAGATCTCCGACCTTGTGGTCATACAGAACAGATATAACCCCACATTAGATTATCGTAACTTGATGATTCCTGCTTTGATGATTATCCTATTAATTCTTATCTGCGGTTTCTTGTCTGCTATCAATATTGTATCCGAAAAAGAGAATGGAACGATTGAACAAATAAATGTTACACCCGTTGGTAAGTTTACTTTTGTTCTTGCTAAACTCATTCCTTTCTGGCTGATAGGAGTTTTTGTTATCACAGTAGCAATGGTTGTGGCATGGTTGGTATATGATCTTGTACCTTTCGGTTCATTGGGTAATATATATCTTGCGACTATTCTCTTTATCCTCAGCCTTTCGGGATTTGGTGTAGCGGTTGCCAATCTTTCAGACAACATTCAGCAGACGATGTTTGTAATGTTCTTCTTCATTATCATCTTTATGCTAATGAGCGGACTGATTACCCCAGTCAGTTCTATGCCTGAGTGGGCACAGGACTTCACCCTTATTTTGCCAACTCGCCACTATATTGAGATTATGCGTTCAGTATATTTGAAAGGTACAACATTCGTGGAATTGTGGCATAACTTTGTTTTCCTCGGTGCCTTTGTTATCATCTTCAACCTTCTCGCCACCATAACATACAAGAAACAGGTATAAAACAGCGATGGCGACCACTTGATTGAGGTTGCCGTTGTTGTTACAATTTCATTTCTCTGATTGTATAGGTTGGCGGATTGGTTGTCGAGTTTGTCATATCGCTCGCTAAACTATTGCCGAATGGTATTCGATTTACAGCTATGGTTAGTCGTCTGTCCGTATCAAATGCCTGAAAAATTGAGATTTGCCCATTATCTCTGTTTTGTACAAGATGTCAAAGAGCGTTTCAAGCAACCGTAGGGGAGTTGCGCCTGCAAAGATACAACGGCGCAAAGGTGGGCTTCACGATTTTGTTTGATTTCAAGGTTAGGAATATGGGGTAAAACGCTTATTTACAGCAGATTCTGGAAAAGTTTTTTTTTACACACAGAACGACTTACACAGCATTTCGTGTAGGGACGCAATATTTTGCGTCCGCAGTCCGCACGGCATCCCTCACATTTTTTTGACATAAGTACAGAAGGACATATATTAAATGCTCACGCGGTATTGTATTTTCTCACTCTAAGTTAGCTAATCTTTGGACACATCTCAACTTGGGCGGCCTAAAGGGCCAACCTGCCATCAGCCCAGGGCAGAGCGACAAAGGAGCGACACCCTGGGTAAATAGACCGCATGGCCTTTCGCTCTGTAAGAGCAAAAGCAAAAATACGATTGAAAACCAATTTGTTATATTCCCAATGTAGCTTTTGCCCCTTCAGGGCGCACCATTCGGGGTGTACACCAACCCAGGGTGCCGCTCCTTCGTCGCTCTGCCCTGGGCTATATGCTTTTGCCTCTTCGAGGCGTTAAAATAAAGGTTATAATATAGGAGTTGCACCATAAAGACTATCATACCCCCTCCCCGCCAAAGGCGGTACTCCCCCTATCTTAAGGGGAGAGAAGAGTTTGATATTTCCGTTAAAACGACTCAACAAATGTAAACAATCTCGCTTTCACTTGGTATAAATAGTGTAGGAGTACTCCGCATGGCGCTCTCCCCTTAAGATAGGGGGAGTACCTCCGCAGGAGGGGAGGGGGTATGATGATTCTTCTTATGTTGGGTCAACTGCTATATCATTACCAAAATAAATGTGTTCTGCGCAATCTGTTTTATCAAGATTATGTCCTGCATAGTCTTTGCGTAACTCTGCGAACTCCGCGTGAGAAAATATAATTCCACACGGCACGATTATTAAAAACTCCGCCCAGCAGATTGCCTGCAGGGCGGAGTTGCTTTTTCTCAGTATAGTAATCAAGTATGCCTGATGTCACACCATATCATTTATCTTACATAAACCTTCTTGCCACCGATGATATAAATGCCAGCGGGAAGTTCGTGTTTGAGGTTCTTCAAGTCCGCATTGCGCTTAACGAGCATACCGTTGGTGCTGTAGACATCAGCAATGGCGGGCACTGCGCCATCAACAGTTACACCACCTATGGCTGTAGGCACACCCTCAATGAGGAAGAACAACTTCCACTGGTCTGCCTGTTGATAGGCTGAAATGCTTTTTTCAGGCACTTGCAATGTACATTCCTGTGTATTAACTTGATAAAATACGTCGCTGCCACAAACAGGAGGCACTTCGGCATAACTAATCAACTTCTTGAGGTTTTTGCATTCAATGAAAGCCATCCCCCCTATGCTGGTCACGCTGTTAGGAATCACTACAGAAGTCAAACTTGAGCAATTGCAGAAAGCAACCCCCCCGATGCTGGTCACGCTGTTACCCATCTCTACAGAAGTCAAACTTTTGCAATCATAGAAAGCATAATCACCTATGCTGGTCACGCTGTTACCAATCTCTACAGAAGTCAAACTTGAGCAACCACGAAAAGCATAAGATCCTATGCTGGTCACGCTGTTAGGAAACCCTACAGAAGTCAAACTTGAGCAATAAGAGAAAGCTTCATCACCTATGCTGGTCACGCTGTTAGGAAGCTCTACAGAAGTCAAACTACTGCAATATCCGAAAGCAGCATAACCTATGCTGGTCACGCTGTTGCCAATCGTCACAGAAGTCAAACTTGAGCAACCATAGAAAGCCATCCCCCCTATGCTGGTCACGCTGTTAGGAATCACTACAGAAGTCAAACTTGAGCAATTCCAGAAAGCAAACCCCCCGATGCTGGTCACGCTGTTACCCATCTCTACAGAAGTCAAACTTTCGCAATTAGAGAAAGCATAATTCCCTATCCAGGTCACGCTGTTACCAATCTCTACAGAAGTCAAACTTGAGCAATATTCGAAAGCAGCATAACCTATGCTGGTCACGCTGTTACCAATCTCTACAGAAGTCAAACTTGAGCAATTATAGAAAGCACCATCATCTATGCTGGTCACGCTATAAGTATTCCCATTATAAGTGACCGATTCTGGGATTTTGACTTCTCCAGAATATTCATTGGAATAAGAAGTGAAACTATTCCCTCGATAAGTCACCGCTACCGTCTTATCCGCCTGCGACGTGATGTTGTAATAAATGCCATCCACCTCAAAGTCTTCGGCACTCACACTCATGCAGCACAGCAATCCCATTACTGCCAGCACTAACGATTTCATTTTTCTCATATTTACATTTTTGTATGGTTATACGAATTGGGAGAACCACGCTCTACCGAAGGACGACAAAAAGGGCGTGCACACTTCGTTGCGCTACCTTCTGATGACTCAAGTTTGCGAAGTGCAGTTGGATAGAAGATAAAGTCATGAACCGTCCTTTCTGCTCCCGTGCCTCAAGGTTCACGACCTTAATATGCAGTGATAGAGCGGAAATGTATGTATTGATTCTCCTGCCATTTGATAGGCGGAAGAACTATTGGCAAATTTATGAAAAAATAATATTATGGAGTTGCGAACACCTGAAAAATTGAGATTTGCCCATTATCTCTGTTTTGTACAAGATGTCAAAGAGCGTTTCAAACAACCCGTAAGGGTGTTGCGCCTGCGAAGATACAACGGCGCAAAGGTGGGCTTCACGATTTTGTTTGATTTCAAGGTTAGAAATGTGGGTTAAAACACTTATTTACAGTAGATTCTGAAAAAGTATTTTTTTACACACAGAACGACTTACACAGCATTTCGTGTAGGGACGCAATATTTTGCGTCCGCAGTCCGCATCCCTCACAGTTTTTTTGACATAAGTACAGAAGGACATATATTAAATGCTCACGCGGAATTGTATTTGGCAATGACATAAGTACAGAAGGACATATTAAATGCTCATGCGGGATTGTATTTTCTCACGCAGAGGACGCGGAGTTACGCTGAGAACTCCTATATTATCCAATTAAAAAACGAGCAAGCGAGGGATAAACCCTTTGCTTGCTCGTTTGACTGTTCCTCCCACTCACAGGTTTGCTGTGTGCGCTGAGGCATATATAATAAGAGGCAGTAATATAGCAGTTGACCCAAAAGTCTGCTTTCATACCCCCTCACCGCAAAGCGGTCCCAATTGACATCGCTTCGCTCGTCTTCCTCCTTCTCGTAAGGCATAGTCCAAACAAGTTTGCTCTCTGCTCTTACTTCGTGCGTCGGTTTCCCCTATCTTAAGGGGAGAGTTAGTTTGATACTTCCGTTAAAATAATTCAAACGAAGAATTTCCCATTGTGTTTACTTGATGTAAGGGGTTGGTTGCGTTCCGAATGGCGCTCTCCCCTTAAGTGAAGTGCCCCCAAAAAGTTGGACTGGTTAAACATTATCCAGTTTGGTTGATTTCCCTATACTTTACAGGACTCATTCCATTCAATCTGGATTTAATTCTTCTGTTGTTGTAATAATCAATGTATTCATCTAATGCCGTTA